>CAYLKV010000005.1:0-105091 GCA_964384545.1 uncultured Proteiniphilum sp. | reverse complement strand
TTACATCCATTCAGGCTCTCCGAAATATCAAGCACTAATTCCTGATTTAGTTCTTACAAAGTCCTTACCAACTCCTAATCAACTCTGTATAATAAGATGGATGATTAGGAATTGGTAAATGGGTACTCTGTATAAAGTGCGGCTTGGCAATACTTAAATTTATACCATTAATTATTTAAATTTATCTATCTCTAGAATGTGAAAAAACAGGAACACACATATAAAAAACAAAGTATTAAGGATTAACCGGAGTAAAACTCCAGCCAGCTAAAAGAGACTCCTCCATTCTATTTCTTTGACCAAACAATTGTGGTGTTTGAGTCACATTAGGTCTTGAAGGATGTATATATCTACGCATTTTATCAGCAACATTGGTTTGCAAATTGGTAATAAAATCATGGTAGCTCATTTGGAAATTACTTCGATTAACTGTATCGAGAATAGCCTGTGTAAATAAACCATGTCCAATTAAACTGGTTTCCCATGATAATTCATTGAAATGACATGCACTGATTAAAGTGGATTTAGTGGATGCTATTAAAGTTTTATTGGGATCGGGATCCAAATCGATATTTCCATCGTCTTCAGTAACATTACTAACATTATTTGCGATTTCACTAGCCACTTGCAGACAAATTCCACAAGGAATAAGTGTTGAGAGGAATTGTACCATTGTTGATAATAAATCAGAAGCATAAATTGGTGTTCGGCATTTTATAGCTGAGTCGGCCATATGCAAACCCCCTGAGTGACATGCATCGGTAATTACTGTAAAATTAACTGCATCAGGATATAAAACATCTGTAATTGATTTCAGATCACTATCGGTAATCCATGCACCAGATGCGGGCACTAACGCTTCATAATATGTATCACAATCAGCATTAGATAAATCTGCTCTTATTCTTGCCCCGTGACCGGAAAAATAAAAAGCAATTGTATCTCCAGCTTCACTAATTCTTATCAGATATCTTAAAGTTGTGAGTATTGTATCTCTACTTGCTAAAAAATCTTCGAGATGATATATATCATCAAATCCAAAATTATTTCTTAGCAAATGATATATACTTCTTGCATCGTTTACACATGCATTTAGATTACTATCACCTGTTGGGTCTAATATGGTATATTTATTTATCCCTACTGTAAGTGCTCTCTTTGCCATAATATTTATTTTATTTAAACTGATGTATTCCAACCCTCAAGAAAAATATTACCCATTCTGGCTTGCTGCCCACGTAATGTTGGATGTTGCAGGTTGTTAGATAATTGTGAAACTCTATTCACTAGTTCCTCTATAAGACTTGTATAAGAAATTCGGAAATTAGAGCTGTTCACCAAATCTAATAACGCTTTTGTAAGATATCCATGACCAGCAATATTATCTTCAAGTGCTAATTCATAATATTTACAAGCAGCTATTAGGGTAGCCTGTGCAGATGCCACAAAATTTTTATTTTCATCTTCATCTAAATCTACTAATACATTATTCTCTACCCGTGCATTGCTTACATTAGGGAAAAGTTCATTACTGCCATCAGGAAGACATATTCCAAATGGCCATAACTCTTGTATTCTTCTAATTTCTGCTGCAACATCTGCTCTAAATGGCACACTTCGTGCAATTGACTGTTCAGAATTTACTGTAGGGTGCATACCTCCGCTATGGCAGCAATCCATAAAACAAGTAAAGTTTACTTCATTAGGATTAAAGCCTGCTTCAGTTGCCATCTCGTAAAGACGGTAGTCATAAATCCAATCGCCTGAATAAGGTACTATTGATTGATAGAACCTTGTGTTTTCGGGTGAATCAGTAGCAGGAAATATTCCTCCGTGTCCCGAATAGGTAAAAAGTACTGTATCGCCTACGCTTGCGTTCGAAAGTAAATATGCAAGTGAACTAAGGATATTTCTACGGGTGGCTTGACTATCTGTTAGCAATATTATATTTTCTCTTTCAAAACCCATGGCAGCAATCAGCATCTGATAAATACTGTTTGCATCTGCTACACAAAAAGCTAATGAAGTAGATCCTTGCAAAGAATAATCATTTATACCTACTACCAGTGCATATTTTGACATAATAATCTGTTTTTAATTTAATTACTTAATGCTATTAAAGTTTCCGTAGTCTTTATGGGTTCATTTCTTTTTAATGAGTTGTCGATTCCCACAAATGTAGTTTGATATGTAAATTCGCCTTTTGTTTCATCTATAACATGCAAAATTTGTTTCACAGGATCTGTATTGTTACCATCTAACTTTAATCGTTCTTTAATTGAGAGGTTGTTTTCTTCATCTGAATAATTAATGTCGATAAATATTGTTTTAAAAACATTGGGAGTAAAAAGTGGAATAAACTCAATAGATATAGCCTTTAACGGGTTTACTACAGCTATTTGTGTTATACTTGTCTTTGGTACTTCAATATTATATGTATTACCATTTATCATTCTATAAGAAACTGAATAGCTATAAGATTTATTACTTATATCCTCTGTGCGGATTTTCCATTGTTGGTTTTCAGATTTTACTGATGAAAAGAACAAAGTGTCTTCTTGAATCCATCCATTTTTTGCTTCATAAATTAACTTTACTGATACTTCAGCAACTTGTGACCAATCTACATTTGATACAGAAATTGTAACATCCAGAAAAAACAGATTGTCAAAAGGATGAATCAGTAAAGTACGGTCCTCGGTAATTTTTTCAGGAAAAGAATAACTTGTCTTTTCACTCTTCCACTCCGAATCGGGTATAAAATGATATTGAACTGAGTAAGAATAATAATTAACACCAGGAATTGTTTTTACCAGCCAATCCAACTTTTGTTGAGAATCTTTATCTATAATAAAATCTTTGTGCTTTTTGTCTATGTCGTTTGTTTTCCCATAATTTAATTGAACATGAGCAGAAGCAAGACCTATCTTTTCCTTTTCAAAAGGGGTTTCTATTGATACTCTAAATTCTCTAAAAAATGCATCATCACCATCAACTTGAAAAAAATGCCCTTCTTTTTTTAGATCTTCCGCGAACAGCCCGAAAAAACCTTGAGGAGAATAGGTTTTTTGTACTGCTTCTGCACGAGTAAACTTGAAAGTAAGAGTTTTTTCCTCTATCTGTTTTATTAGTTTCAATTTAAATGAAACCAGAGCTGTATCCGGAGCATTATTTGCTGCATTTGGCAATTTAGGTGCCGGAACATCAGGAGCAGGTGGTGGAGTAGGAACTGCAGGAGGCATTGCAGTTACTGTTTCGGAGAGTGCTGCCGTATTTCCTGTTGTAACCGGTGGGTTTGGCACTACACTAGTAGTTTCCGGAACACCGGTATTGGCATCCGGACGAGGGGTGCGAGTAGTTGTAGCAGGAGTTGTAGCCGAAGGTGTACTTCCTGCACCAGTAGATGCGGATTGTACTGGAGCTGGCGGTGCGGCAGGAGCTTGAGGTCGCATAGCTTGAGCACGTGCCCTAACATCATTAAGGTTTTCAGCCTGAGCAATACCCCCTGCCAGTTGTCCGGGAGTCAGAGTTGGACGGAACCATTCATTTAAAAGGTTTTCTTTAAAAAAGCTTAGAGCCCAATCTTCTTTAGCACTTCTGTCCTCAGCAGTAGAATAATTAATCACCTTTATTTCAATTACTTTATCCTCAACTAGTTTCTCGAACCCAGCATCAATACCTGCTTTAACGAAATAAACCTGAGCTTCCAAACCAGCACTGAAGTGATCATATATTCTTTTAAGATTTGCTTTAATTTCCACTTCCAAAGCGGGTGTGAGTCCTGTATATTTTAGATGATAAACTGCACCAACAGGTGTTCCTTTCTTTTTAAATACATCTTCTAAAATGGTGGCGCCTTCACTGGTAAGTGATAAACTGAAAGCAGCGCTATTATCGCCATGAAGTGACGGGACTGCACCTCCCAAGATATTCTCAACTGCTCTGAAGCTTCCATCTGCAGCTACTTCGGCAACAGTGCCGCCACCACCTTGTAAGTCTAAAGCTATACATTCAACAGTTCCGTCATCAAAAGGTACGGCTGTTAGTTTTGGTCTGCCTTTAGCCATTGAAGATATACGCGACATAATTTTTCTTTCAATATTTGCATCCAACTTCAGGTTCACTTCAACCATTAAGAAGCCTCTGCCTTTTATTGAATTCCCGTCAACGTTGCCATACTTAATAAAAGTAAATGCAGCTCTGTTATCTGGTTGACGTCGGGACAATTGCACAGGACCTGGTAAATACCAAAATTGATCCGGGTCGGCATGGTCACTAAAAACTGTAACCCCGTCTATAGTTATTGTTTTACTGCCAAATTCTAACATAATAATGGTTTTTAATTCATTAAAAAACAGTTAATGTGAGTAAATCATTATTTACATCTTTCCAGTTAGCCGTTTTTTTCATACCATTTTCAAAAAGGAACTCTAAACGATAACTGGCGAATGAATTTTCTGAATCAACAAAGTCATATTCAAAATATCTTGGAGGATCATTTTCAGACACAAAAGAAAAGTTGTCGTTAAATGAGAGTGTTGCTTCTTCATTCTCATAACGTATTTGAAGTTTAGCCTCTTTAATATTGTTATCTTTAAATGCGATTCCTGAAGGATCAATCAATATTATTTTGTGACCTCGCATGGCTGCTGTAATAAATATACGCTCTGAAAGTGTTTGACAAGAAGGCACCTCAAGTACATTTCCATTGGAATTAATAAAAGTGATTTTAAATGTAACAATACGAGCTTCCGGATTTTTAAAATGTTGTATAGAAACAGTCTTTGGATTGCTATCAGTTTCATTAAAACTTATACTATGATTTTCTCTGACTGAATTTTCTTTATCGATATATGTAACATCAACAAATATGTTTTTTATTTCTTTCCAATCTACTGCAGGAACGAAGTTGATTATTCGTTTATCAGGAAAAGGATCTCTGATAATTATGTTCTCTTCTATTGATTCCTGCCAAGGTAAAATAATATCACGTTGATCAATACCACGGAATTTTAATTGATATGTGAAAACATTCTTTGCAGGATTAAGAGAAAAAAGATGCCAATTAATCTCGGTTTTTTCACTGTTTAGAATAAAATGCTCATCCGTTCTTATTTCATTCTCCTCATCTGTGTATTTAATAGCTACTTCCACATGACTAAAAAGATCCCAAGGAAAATTGAGTGCTAAAATAGCAATGGGTGTATTTCCATAAATATCTTGTGGCCGTACTTCATAGTTTTCAACTTTTATTATTTCTGGCTCAGATTTCACAAATGTTGGTCGCTCCAATCTATCTGTCTTCTTGAAATTAACAATATACTGACAGACAACATCATACACCATCCTGTCATCAACAATTTTGCTTAACCAATGTACCTGTTCGCTTGTCTTTGAATTATCGAGAAGTACATTTTTAGATATACCATCATAAGTTAAAGTGACATTTAACGATTCTATGTTGTTTGTCTCAAAATCAGTTCTTGCAATTATATTCACTTTACGCTTCTGAAACCAAGGGTTGTCTAATTCAACTGGAATTATAAAACGAGATAAATCTATACCCGGCTGACGTAGCACTGAGAACAAACCTTCGAGATGACCTTGAGGATAAATACTTCTTATTGCTGCAGTACGCTCTGAAAAGTTTACATTCAACTTTTTCTTATCGATACGTGTAATATCAGTTTTTTTATAGCTAAACATTCTCATTTCTGAAGTACCCCCCGAATGCAATATCATTGCAAGTCTTCCAATATCGTCAATTGTATCACCACCCTTTTTTTCGATTGGTTCTAAAGAAGGTTCAAAGAAATTCTCAAGCACCATGTCTTTAATCTGATTTATTGCTTCATCCATTCGTGCCTCCATTGAAGAGGTGCTGTCATCTGAAATAAACAATTTGTCTATTTGCATATCAATAACTCTTTCCTCAATTAGCTCATCAACAATTTTATCAACAGTAGAGCTATAAACAAGAATATCTACTGAGAAAGATTCATCCAAATGTTTTTGAACTCTATTCCAATCGGCGGTAACAGATACTTTATACCCATCTCTTAAACACATATAATCAAGAGCATAAACAACTCCTATAGGTGCCATTTCACCTTGCATTGCCTTTTCAAGTACAACAACTCCTGCTTCATCAAGTTGTACAGAAAAAGCTGCCTGATTTGATCCATATAATGCAGGTTTTGCATAGTGTTGCATGCTTATCACAAAATCAGGACCAGGAGCGTTATCATTAACTGGAGGTGCATTAGTGTCATCTGTGGGATCAGGTGATTGCTTACCCAGCATCATAAGTTTAACCGATCCATCAAGAAGAGGAACAGGAGCTAGACGAGGATTTCCATCTAGTTGCTCTAGTGATTTGATAGATGTTGTAAGCTCCTGCAACTTATCATCCGAAATACCCAGGTTTACATCAAAATTCAAGAAACCTCCATTTCCTGCTTCTCCCCGGTATTTTATTAATTGGATTTGCGGTACTTCCACACCTGTTAAACTATCTTTTATAGTTGTGAGATGTGGATACAATGGCATATAGTAATACTGAAGTTCATCTTCATGATCTCTGAATATACTTATGCCATCTATAATATGAAAAGGCGGTGCTAAGTATAACATATTGATTTTAATTTAATGGTAATTCTAAGAATAATGTCAAATCAGTTAATCCCTCTTTTGAAAACTCTTTTTTAGTGTTATCCTGTAAATAATAAGTAACCTTATAATTATAATCCTTTTTCATTTTGTTCTTTACTTTTACAGCCCAATTTCCTGGAGCTATTGCACCTGCCTTAAAAGTAAAATCTTTGCGTTCGTAAACTCCTTTATCTGCATCAGTATATTCCAATTGTACATGAGCCAACTTTAAAACTGTATCGAAGTCAAGTAAATCTGGCATTATAGTAATCTGTAAAAGATTCTCAATATTTTCGCCAACAATTATGGTTGAAGACTCTGTACTTACATCGGCTATTACTTCTTGAGTACCATCTTTTCTTAAAATTGTTACATTATATGTGATAGCATTTATATCCTTGTCTATCATAGGAATATACCAATCGTAAAAGGGATTTTCTTTATTAAGAGAAATTGATTTACTAACAGTGTAGTTATTGGGCTCATCTTTATAAATTGCATCTATAAAAATGTTGACAATATCATTTTCCAAATCACCTGAAGCACGAAAACCAACTGTTTTACTTTGAGTGAAGGGGTCGTTTATAAAAAGACGATTAGAGTTTCCTTCTTGCCATTCACATTCAAATTCTTTACCATCGTTTAACTTATAATTTATTTTATACCTATAAGGCTTATTTCGTTTGCTAAAAATGATATGTTTAAAGACATGCTCAGGAGTTGATTCAGTTAAAATAAACTGGTCAGATATTTTTTCAATACCTTTTGAACTATCTTCATATTCCATTAGGATTTGCGCCTGTTTTATCTGTTTAAAATCAATATCTCCAGGTGTAATTTGCACATATAAAATTCCTACATCATCAATATTTACTGTAAGCACCGATTCGTTGGTAAGAATCTCCTCGGACTGAAATATTTTGGCTGCACCTTTATAGTTAACCTGATAACTGTAAGTGTAATTATAATCATCATCTTTTATATATGTTGCAAACCTGGCAACATCATCTGTTTTGGTAAACTTATATTCACCGTTAACCTCACTTCCCAATACGTCCATTGGCTCTCCTTTATACATCAGTTTCACTTCAACACTATGTATTGGCAATTCATCAAATGGAGCATTAACTTGCACAGTTGCATTTATCTGCTTAAAGAACTTATCATTAAGATCTACTTCCTGGGCATAATCAGACCAAATAATTGGGTTTCCCTCTTTATCTGTTAGTGTAGTTATATTTGGCAAAGGGCCATTGGGATTTATATTTACTTCAATATATGACTCCTCGGTATAATATAATGTGAAATCTGAGATTCGATGTTTCGTAATTTCTTTACGAACATTTTCTATATCTTCTTCCTGATACCATTTTCTTGCTTCTGCAGGATCTTCCACTGGTAAAGCCTCTATCATCAGTCGTTCTGCAGCATCATCAAGAGTGCTTTGAGCCCAGCTTCGTAACTGGTCCATTACTTTTGGATCAATTTGAGCACTTCCGGGATCGATTGTTAATCTCTTACTCTCTGATTTGTTCATTATTTCTGTTAAAGTCTCTTTGTAGTCATCTTCGGCGCAAATTCGTTCTTCTATATTAATATCTTGTACAAATGAGTAAAAAGATTCAGCATGAAAAGTCCCTACTACAGTTATTGGAGGCAACTTAGCATCATGATATAATTCATAAACTACACTCACAAATCCACCATTGCCTTGTAATGCAGATTCAAAAAGAGCTGCTCCTTCTACAGATAATTCTAAACTGAAGGTTGAAACATTTTTACCATACAGTGATGGTTTTCCAGCATCAAACATACGCTCTATAAAATCATTTTTTTCAAATAAGAGACGAGATGTACCTCTGTTATACCTCACTGTTCCAATTTTTGCTTCAGGAACAGGTGATATATTAAGCCGTTGTGCCTTTGCATTTACCTCTTCCTGCAGTTTACTTTTAATAATTGCCATTTTCTCATCAGGGATTGTAAACTCTGTTGCAAATACTACGAAACCTCCACCTTTTTTTCCATCTGCCCGATCGATTGGGAAACGATACTTAATAAATTTAAATACCGGATGACCTTTTTCATCAACCATAAATGTTGGTTTCTCAGGGATGGGATAAAATAGATTGAACTGTTTGTCATCTCCATAGATAACAATGTTTTCAATGATTCTTTGATTATTTATGTAAAGCATAATAATAAGTTTTTAAAGGGTTTTTTTCTGCTACTTAACAATTTTGATAAAATCTGTTCCTATGTCGATAAACCATGTAGTTACATCTCCTCTTACAATAACAGGCTTGGAAGAATTTATTAAACCTGTATATTGAACTATCAAAGTTCCTGACTGACCAGTAAAGGCAGGCGCTATTAATTTCTGTTGTTCATTATTTATAGTTACATTAAAAACAGCTGAAAAAGGATAGTAACCAGAAGTTGTTGATGTTGACAATACCTGCTCTTTTTCTTGTGTTATTAAAATAAGCTCTGCTTTTTTTGCCTCAATAGGCGCTAATCTCAGTTCATAACTATTAATTATTTTTTTTTCAGATATAAGTTTATTTGTAAGACGTTCTAAGCTTAAAGAATCAGCTTGCCAAACCGAAGAAACCAGTAAAAACCAGTTATTGCCAGCCCCAATGAGTGATATCATTGGGCTCCCATTTCCATCTTTTTGTGCTCCAACTACTTTAGAGTAATAGAAATATTGTCCCTCCTCATATGTGTTGGGATAAAATACTAAATCCTCGAAAACTTCTTCTGTTGCCATGTTAGAGTTGAATTAAGGAATTATTAATTCGTTGATATTATATGATAAAACTTCACTCCATTCTGTTTCAGTCAATGGTAGTCTGTATCTGAATCCCGATTTAAATAATGAAGGTGTATACCAATACCAGTTCTGCTCAGGTTTTGCTTTTGACAAGGCTAGTGTAGAGATATTTTCATTCAATTCTTCTAAGTATTCGGGTAATAGTTCTATTGCAACCAGTTCGTCATGTCCTGGTTTTAATTTTATATTAACTGCATGAGATCCAAAACTGTCAAACGAAGTGAAATCTATTTTCAGATCATTATGGAGACTGAAGGATTTAGATACAGAAATATTATTACTATCAATTGCTATAATGTTTGCTCTCAATTCTTCAATATGTCCTTTAGAGAAAGCATACATAATACTTGAATTTTCTTTTGAAAAAATTGTGGGAGGATAAGGATCTTTTTCGAACTCACTGATAATTTCTAATCTTATTAGTGCAGAATCCATTAATGCTTCGGTGCATTTAAAAGTGATAAAACTCAGAGGAAACAGATTTTCTTGTATAAATAGAATTTTATTGCTGCTAATGAAGTTTTCTCCATATATCTCTTTTGAAATTCCATTCTCTTCTATTATAGCAAATGGTAATACATTGAATTCCATTTTTTCATGAGGTGAGAATTTAAGTATTGCTGTTTTTTTTACCGTTCCTGAATCAAAAGTTATTGTTTCATTTATTGCCTGAAACCTATGGTTATCTACTGGTGATGCACTTATTTTAATTCCTATCTGTCTGATACCCACGGGAAGTATAAAAAATGGATGATATACCGAAATTGGTGTAAATCCAGTTGGTAAAGATTCAACAATACGAGTTTGAGTATATTCAGGAAAATTTCCCTCTTGAATCATTTTAATCATCGATTCCAAACCTTGTAGAGAATAATAAATATATCGTTTTACAATTTGTGGTTTGTGCAAATCCCATGTAAATTCTCCTTCCTTTGTTGAAAGTTCATTGAATTTGAAGTTAATTTCGTTGTCTTTATTTAGTAAAGGCATTGGTTCACAGAAATATTCTAGATATCTGTCTGAAAGACTTGACACAAAAGAATCACCTGTTTCATTTCGCGTTGTAAGGATAGGTAATAAATTTATTTTATCTCTGAAGAGATAAAACAGATCATTGTAATTTATATAACCTTCATTACTTGATATAAAGCTTTTTATCGAATTCGTTAGTTCCGCTGGATTGAATTTCACAAACGTTTCAACGAGAGGAGCATATCCGTATACACTATACCACCCTTTGGCATTCATTAAAAGAATGCCTTCCTCAAACACTGACAAAAATAAATTAATAGATTCTATATCGAATTTCTCTACGATTATCAGACGTGATAAAGGTATTTTAATCAAGGGTATAGGAACGCTTAATTCATTGCCAGAGTTTTGATCATTATCAACTTTATTATAAAGAGTTAGAATTAAGAAACCCGAATTTATATCAACAAACTTTACTGGATGTTCTGGCCACTTTTCAGAAATATCGTTCAATATTGATTCAGCAAGATTTAAAGGTTCAAGCTGCATCTCTAATAAGGCGTATGGTGCTGGTTTGCTAAAAGGGGTAACTCCTCTTACTATCTCAAATAAAAATGCAGGTTTTCCGGAAGTATGATTATAAATCTGAAGACTTTTTGAAAGCACACAGATCTCTTTACTTTCGTATTCCTTAAATACTAAAAAGTGCTCATTATCTATTGAATCAGTAAAATCTAATAACTGCATTTCAAATAATTATAATCAGATGGGTAGTTGATTAGTAGTTATTTCCAAAGAACCAGATTTTGACTGCCATTGGCTTTCGCTTATTTGAGTATTACCCAGCGTATCTGTTTCTTTAATAAGGGTTATTCGATAAAAATATTCTCCCGAATTAGGACTGCCTAATACATAATTTTTAATAGGCATCATTAGAACGGCTTCTTTTTCTATCGTACCTGAAACTTCATTTATTTGATCCGTATCGTTAAACATTACTGTGTTTATTAATGGACCATCAATCTCATTTTTAAATTCAACTTTAAGTAATCTAATAGAAGTAGTTTCTGTTTTAAATTTAATGAATAGACTAATTTTTACATTTAATTCATAGTTTGCACCAATAGAAGTGTCGACTATAGTTTCAAAAAGTTTATCTTTATCTGGTATAATTTTTAGCCCTTCCCACCTAAAAATAAAGTCTTCAGGATTATAAGAATCGACTTCTTCTGAGAGAAAAGCTAGAAAAGAGATTTTAGTTCCCGATTCTATTAAATTTGGGGTATATATCTTTTTTATATTTAAAGGAATCTCTCTTTCAGGTAATGTCAATGTTCCTGTAATATTATCCAATTGAAGTGTGCTTACTGATCCATTAGTCGCTTGTATAAAGTCTGCTGAGTCATAATACTCTCGATATATTTGAAACCCTTGTTGATCCTGTATACCTTCCCAGTTTAATACTACTTTAATATTATTAGTTTTTTCAACTAATCCTTTTGGGATAAGTATAAATTCAGTTTTCTCACCGGGATTTAATATGAGCGGTAGTTGCAGATTTGCTTTTGAGCAGGAGAGAATGTTCTCACCATTTTGTATTTCTGCAACTAACCCCTGTGCTTGTAAAGTGTTATCACTATTATTCTGAATGCCGATGTGAATAATAGGGGTTTTGCCTTGTTCAATTAAAAATACTTCATTGTATATATCTGTTAGTTTTATGCTTACAGGTACAATGGCCGGCTGAGATCTTCCTAATATTGTTACTTCTATATGCCCCATCAACATAGATGTAGTTTGAGCAGTTGTAAGATTGTCAAACAAATCCTGGAAAAGAGGTAAACTGATTGGTTGTAGTGAATCTTTAATATTATTTAAAGTAAGTAAACTCTCATTTCTCTCTTTATAGCCTATTTCTCCTGGAACAGATAATTTATAAAGCAATTTGTCTCCTGAAATAGAAAGAGGGGAGAATTTTATTTTATCATTTTCCAATCCAGTAGTCTTTTGTAATTTATCAAATGCATCTATAATTCTTTCAGGGTCTGTATATGCATCTGCTTCGTAACTTATATATGCACTTATATCATCTATTGTTTTGCCAACTAATTTAACTTTAAAATTTGGTGAGAATGGAGGATAATTTATACTGCTCAAGATAAATCTTTCGGGAAGATAATAAAAACTGTATGGGTTAGAAACGTCTTGTAAATAAATGTGTTCCATTCTACTAAACACTACATTATGCTGAATAAATCCACCTTCATTTACTATTGTTCGTGATGTGTTTCCATAAATGTATTGGTATAATAGTTCCGGTAAATGAAATGGTTCTTCCTGAATAAATTCTTTTACAGTAATTGTATACAATTTTTGGTGAACTTCTTCAGTTAATGGGATAGGATTTGCCTGCAGACTTATAATATTTGAGGTATAAGTTTTATTCAGTTCTCTGTCATTTAATGTTATATAAACTTTTAATGGTAAAGTTTGATTTGCTGAAATAGCAAAAGAGAAGCTTCTGAGATTTTCATTTGTATTAAATGCACAATATCCATATAATCTTTTTCCTGCACCATCAAATATATCTAGCCAGGTTCTTGAAGAGTTGGTGTTTAAACCACAGGGTGGCAGTGAAGGAGAAGCTTTAAACAGATCATTAGAAAAGGATTCCCAGTTTTTTATCGACAAGTTTATTCTTGTAAAAACATTACCATTTATTGTGGAAGATTCTTTACCAGTAAAATAAAGCTGAGGATTTATATTGAGATCATTATTACTAGGAGTAACTTTAACAGGAATACCAAAACTAAACTCTCTTTTAATTACTAATTGACAACCGTATATGCCATCAAGCATTGCAGCAACTAGTTGATTATATTTAAAAGTGCTGCTTATGCGAGCTGTGATGTCATATCCATCTTCAGTTTTTATTTTTTCTGTGAATTGTTCAGTTATTACTAACCCTGAATTTGGTAATGTATAACTGATCTCGAAAATAGGATTAATATCTGCAGGTGACATTCCTGTAGCAACGGCCGCAATTTCAGGAGGTGCGATAGTTTGTAATTGTATATTTAATGAGCCACCTTCTCCGTCTGTAGATTCAGTGAGTTTTATTAGCAATTGTTGTTTATCTGAAACCTTATGGCTTTTTATTTTATACCGCGGCAGATATATCTTACCATTTAATGGTTCATTGATAGTGAATATCTCAGTATCTTCTGGCTGTAGATTATTGGTATATGGAACTTTTAGTTGAGAGGCAGGTGTGCCTTTGAATAGTTCAATAATTGGAAAATTAATTTCAAACCTTTGTTTAATAATATCTATTCGATTAAGGTTCTGTTTTTGTCTCCTTAATTTTAAATCAGATTTAATAAAAGTAGGTTGAAAATTATTAATCACAATGGGTTTAGACACCGTGTCAGTTGTTGCAATAATAGGCTTAACATCTTTTACTACAAACGGCTTTACTGTTATATTAGTATTTGTAATTCTAGGTTTAACTTTTGAATTACTACTATTTAATCTGCGTTTTAGAGACATAGCTTAGGGTTGTTTATTTATTTGAATAAAATAATTGTCATCTACCCATATTGTGCAGACATGTAAAAAAATTTTGATATTACAGATATATTAAATCTTAGTTATTCAGTATTATGGAAGTCACATTTAAATAAAGATATTTTATAACTGAATTATACTAAAATTAAACAAATGCCCTTAATTACAATTTCAATTAAATAAACGCATATTTAAATGAAATTGTTTTAATAAAACATGTAAATATTGTAAAATATAATTATTTGCGTTAGATTTATAAAATTTGAAGTTCAATTTATTTAAGGTTGTATGTGTTGTAATAATGTAAAAATCAGTAGATACCAGAATATAAACTTTTATATATTAAAAATTTAATTAAAAAAATGTAGAAAGTTTGGAAATGTAAAGAGAATAAAAAAGGACTTTTTGTAGAGTGATATCAATGTTTTTTTATAGCCTCACATCCTTTACATCCTCCACAATAAGGAGTTTCTCTTTTGACGAAAAAGAAATTATAGATATTTCGTATTAGGATTATACCTACAACTATACCAATTATAATTACTATAAATAGCTGTATGTTCATAATTTTAAATGAATAAACTGCCTATCTGATATGCTAAGAATGAAATCAGCCAAGCAAGACCAGTTGAATAAAACAAGCTAAACAGTGCCCATTTCCATGAATGGGACTCCTCTTTTATAGCAACAATTGTTGCTATACAGGGGAAGTAGATTAGTACAAATAGTAGCAGTGAAATAACTACCAATGGTGTAAATACATGAGTACCGTCGGGGTAGGTTTCAGATTGAAGTCGTTTCTGAAGTGACAGCTGATTCTCTGCATCACCAGAAAAAAGAACTCCCATAGTGCTAATTACAATCTCTTTAGCTGCCATTCCGGAAAGCAGACTGACAGATGTTTTCCAGTCGAATCCCAATGGTCGCATAACCGGCTCCATAAATTTACCTATTTTCCCAATATATGAGTTTTCCTGATGCTGAATGTTTTTAATCTGCTCTATCTCAGTAAGCAGAACCTCATATTGTGAAGCATCAATAAGTTTGTTTTTATATTGCTCCTCTACTTGAACTGATTTTCCTATCACTTCATCCGACCAGCTTCTTTCTTGTGGAAAATATCCAAGGAACCAAATTATAATTGATGCAATTAGAATGGGGCCTCCCATTTTTCTGAGATACTGACTCGATCTGTCCCACATATGTGTGAGTATCGATTTTATTGTTGGCTTGCGATAAGGTGGCAACTCCATTACAAATGGAGTTTCTTCCTCCCTAAAGAGGGTTTTTCGAAACAATATTGCTGTAAGACAAGCTATTAATATGCCAAAAACATATAATCCCAAAAGTGCAAGACTTGCATTATCAGGGAAAAAAGCACCCGCTAAAAGCAGATATACAGGCAGACGGGCACTGCATGACATAAATGGTACAATTAGCATCGTAATCATGCGGTTACTGCGGCTTTCAATTGTACGAGTAGCCATTATTGCAGGCACATTACATCCAAATCCCATTATAAGTGGGATAAAAGATTTACCGTGAAGACCAATTTTGTGCATCAACTTATCCATTATAAAGGCGGCTCTTGCCATATAGCCAGAATCTTCCATAAAGGATATAAAGAGATAGAGTATCACAATATTGGGCAGGAATACAATCACACCTCCAACTCCACCAATAATTCCATCAACTAAAAGATCTTTTAATGGACCCTCTGCCATATTATCTCTTATTGAATTACCCAAGAAAGAGACAAGAGACTCAATCCACTCCATTGGATAGTTGCCCAGTTTGAAGGTTGTTTCAAACATTATCCACATGAAGACGAAAAATAATGGGAAGCCAATATATTTATTAGTTACAATTGTATCTATGATTTTGGTCTTGTCTGCAATCTGAGTTCTTTCGGTAAGCGTCTCCTGTAGTCCACCCGAAATAAAACCATATCTGGCACTGGTTAAAGCCGATTCAGCATCTTCTCTTAGTAGCTTCTCTATATATTCCTGCTCTTTATTTTTACGGAAAAGTATATGATTACTTCCCGGCAAATCTTTTATATGCTTAATTATATCCTTGTCTCCCTCTAGAAGTTTAATACAGACATGCCTTAGAGGCATTCCTCGTTGCGGATGAAATTTATCTTTCAACTCACGCTCCAGAACACTAATAGATTTTTCTAAAACTCTACCGTAAGGAATATGTATGAAGAAGTTTTCACTCTCTTTATGCAGTTTTATTATCTCTTCTAGGAGTTGAGGAATTCCTTCACCTCTTTTACCTACAGTGGGAACAATAGGGATTTTTATAAGTTTAGAGAACTTATTATAATCAAATTTTCTGCCACTAACTTCAAGCTCATCATACATATTAAGTGCGATAACCATCGGAACCTCTAAATCTATTAGTTCTGTTGTGAGATATAGATTTCGCTCTAAATTTGATGCTGAAACTACATTGATAATAACATCAGGTTTTTCGTTTGTAATATAGTTTCTTGCAAAAAGCTCCTCTGGTGAGTAAGAAGATAGAGAGTAGGTACCAGGTAAGTCGATAAGAGTGAAACGGTAACCATTATGATTTAGGATACCCTCTTTAGAGTCTACCGTAACACCGCTATAGTTGCCAACATGCTCATGTGAACCAGAAGCGAGATTAAATATTGATGTTTTACCTGAGTTGGGATTGCCTATTAGGGCAACTTTAATATTCTTCTCTGAAGAATTAACTTCCCTCTCTCTGGTTATCTTTATAAAATCGGGTTCGAGGGTAATATGACTATCGAAGTCTTTTTTTGAATTGCCATTTTTATATTCTTCCCGAATCATGGAAACTTCTATCATTACGGCTTCACTTCGTCGTAACGATACATCGTAATCCATTATTTCATATTTAATTGGGTCTTTAAGGGGGGCATTCAGTATAGACTTTACTTCTTCTCCACGTACAAATCCCATCTCAAGAATTCGTTTCCTGAAAGCACCATTACCATGTATTTTTTTAATGTATGCTTTTTGTCCTGTTTGAAGTTCAGATAGACGCATCTAGACAACCCTTATTTAAGTGGACAAAGGTAATCAATTTGGTTTATTATTTATAACTGTTTTAAATAAAGAATACTTAATTTACAAACAGGAGTTGTTACCTCATATAAATTTGTTGGTCTGTTGCTGGCGAAAGTTTTAAAGACTAACTAAAAATTATATATAAAATAGGTAACATCAGGCCAAATATAAGAAACCATTTTCCTCTTCCTGCAATTCCATTCTTTCCCTTTATCATAAATAATCCGGATAGCGCCAATAGTATTAAAGATGTGGCAAAAAAATCTCCTAACGGTGTCCAGCCTTTTACCCTATTATAATGAAGTCGGTTTATCCAATATGCAAATGGTCTTTTCTTACTTGTCTCATAATAAAGAGCACCTGTTTGAATTTCATAATAGCCAATTCCACCATCAATCAATAAACGATACTTCTCTTTGCTCTCACCAACACTGTTTAGTTTTGGTTTATGACTATCCGATAGCCAAATAGCTTGAAGTTCTTGTGTAGTAAGGTTTGGAGCAATAGTTTCTGTTCTTTTGTCTATTTTATATTCAAAATTATTATTTTTTATATGATTGAGAAGTATACCGGACAGACCATATACTAAAGATAGGCCAACCATTAGATATCCAAGATCTCGGTGGATTATGATAATCCATTTTCTTATTTTTGGACTAATTGTCAATCTTTTCATAACTTAACCCATCGATGTAATATATCGAATAGAAGTCTTTTCCTTTTGCTTCCATCCATTTTTTCATGTCGTTTATATTTGCCAACTCTTCGGCACAAGTTTCTGACATACCATCTTCTTTAATTTGCTCATTGAGACTGACCTCCATATCGGCAATTTCAGTTTGTGTTAAACGACGCTCACGCACAATGCCATTTATGCTAATTTTTGATCCGATTAATTCTTTGTCGAAACTTACAATATCTCCTGTAGCTTCTACTCGAATAGAGTGTTTTTGTCCCTCACCTGTAACGAAGCATCTTTTGCCGGAGTGTTGGCAGGTATGAGTTACATAACCGGTAAATGTGATATGTCGATCGATATTTGTCTCGACAATTGATAATAGAGTGTCTGCATCGTAAACTACAACTGATTCAGGTTCTTGTGTTTGTTCATGACCTTGTCCTTTGTTAGTACATGAGGTTGCAACTAACAAACATACAGTTAAAATAAAAAGCATTTTTTTCATCTTTATGGTCGATTTAGTTTATGTTAGTATATTGACCACTAAAGTACAAAAAAAACCAACAACAGGTAAATGATTTCTTTTAATGTATAAAGAGTAAAGGCATTTGCTGAAATTGTACGTTATAATTATAAAGTTGTACGAAAATAATTAAATAATACTATAGTTATGGATTACAGAATTGAGAAAGATACTTTGGGAGAAGTGGCTGTACCTTCCGATAAATTGTGGGGTGCACAGACACAAAGATCTTTGAATAACTTTAAAATAGGTAAGCCTGCCTCAATGCCTCTTGAAATTATATATGGTTTTGCTTATCTGAAGAAAGGTGCTGCATTTGCCAATCACAAGTTAGGTGTTTTGCCAGTTGAAAAGCGCGATATGATAGCTCAGGTGTGTGATGAAATTCTAGAAGGAAAGCATGATGATCAGTTCCCATTGGTTGTATGGCAAACCGGTTCGGGCACACAGACAAATATGAATGTGAATGAGGTTTTATCCAACAGGGCACAACAGATTGCAGGATATATTATTGGCGAGGGAGAAAAAATATTGAAGCCGAATGATGATGTAAATAAGTCACAATCTTCTAACGATACATTCCCGACTGCTATGCATATTGCTTGTTATAAAAAAGTTGTTGAAGTAACATTGCCGGGATTGAGGCAGTTGCAAAACTCTCTTGACAGAAAAGCACGAGAAATGAGAGATGTGGTAAAAATAGGTCGTACACATTTAATGGATGCGACACCACTAACATTAGGGCAAGAATTTAGTGGTTATGCCGCTCAGCTTGATTATGGAATTAAGGCAATAGAAAATACACTCCCACATCTTGCCGAATTAGCATTAGGAGGGACAGCAGTGGGAACTGGTTTGAATACCCCTAAAGATTATGATGTGACAGTTGCCGGATATATTGCTGAATTTACCTCTTTACCATTTGTAACAGCTCGTAATAAATTTGAAGCCCTTGCAGCACATGATGCTTTGATTGAAACGCATGGTGCACTAAAGCAGATTGCTGTGTCAATAAATAAAATTGCAAATGATATTAGATTACTTGCATCTGGTCCCAGAAGCGGGATTGGTGAAATTATTATTCCAGCGAACGAACCGGGCTCTTCTATAATGCCGGGTAAAGTAAATCCTACTCAAGTAGAGGCAATTACTATGGTCTGTGCACAGGTTATTGGTAATGACATGGCTATTACAGTTGGAGGTATGCAAGGTCATTTTGAGTTAAATGTGTTTAAACCATTAATGGCAGTTAACTTTCTACAGAGTGTACAATTATTGGGTGATGCAGCAATTTCTTTTGATATTCATTGTGTATCCGGTATTGAGCCTAACAAACCTCGAATTAAAGAGTTGTTAAATAAATCACTTATGCTTGTAACAGCACTCAATACAAAGATTGGTTATTATAAGGCTGCAGAGATTGCTATCAATGCACATAAGAATGGTACTACATTAAAAGAAGAAGCTATTAAACTTGGTTATGTTTCTGAAGACGAATTCGATAGATGGGTGAGACCTGAAGATATGATAAGTCCCATTAACTAGCTATAGTAAAATAGTTTAATAAGACCTATCCCTTTTAATTAAAATGTAAATCTAAATGAGCAGAATATAAGTTAATGTGTATTATGATAGATTGAGGAATTGTCTAACTTTTGTGAAGTTATTTTAATACAACTTTTTAGATGAAGTTTTTCTTTGTATTTTTGTAACATACATATAGCAAGGAGAATAATTATAAACAAAATAAATTTATTAACGATTCATCTATGGCAACAAAACCATTTATTTACCAGGAGCCTTTTCCTATGTCGGAAGATAAGACTGAATATTATCTTTTAACAAAAGAGCATGTTTCAACAGCTATGTTTGAAGGCGAAGAGATACTTAAAGTTTCAAAGGAGGGTATTACTCTTTTGGCTCAATCAGCTTTCCGCGATGTACAGTTTCTTCTTCGCCCGGAGCATCAGGAACAGGTAGCTAAAATTCTTAATGACCCCGAAGCGAGTGAGAATGATAAGTTTGTAGCTCTAACTTTCCTTCGGAATGCTGAGATTTCTGCAAAAGGAATACTACCATTCTGTCAGGATACAGGTACTGCAATAATCATGGGAAAAAAAGGTAATAATGTATGGACTAACGGTGATGATGAGGAGGCTTTGTCGCAAGGCGTATACAATACTTACGTTAATGAGAATCTGCGCTACTCTCAGAATGCTGCTCTAAACATGTATGATGAAGTAAATACAGGAACAAATCTTCCAGCGCAAATAGATATTTATAGTGTGAAGGGGAATGAGTATAAATTTCTCTGTATTGCTAAAGGTGGTGGTTCTGCCAATAAAACATATCTATATCAGGAGACTAAAGCTTTGCTCACACCAGGAAAACTAGAAGCATTTCTTATTGAAAAAATGAAATCTCTTGGCACAGCAGCTTGTCCTCCCTACCATCTTGCATTTGTAATTGGAGGTACTTCTGTAGAGATGAATCTGAAGACTGTGAAGTTGGCTACTGCTAAATATTACGATAATCTTCCAACAGAAGGCAATGAACTTGGACAGGCATTCCGTGATATTGAATTGGAAAACAAACTTAAAAAGGCATCAGAAGAGTTGGGGTTAGGGGCTCAGTTTGGTGGAAAATATTTTGCACATGATATAAGAGTTATACGTCTTTCTCGTCATGGCGCTTCAGTTCCAGTTGGAATGGGTGTTTCTTGTAGTGCAGACAGAAATATTAAGGCTAAAATTAATAAGGATGGTATTTGGATTGAGAAAATGGAAGATAATCCTGCTCGTCTAATCCCTGAAGAGTATCGTAAGACAGGTGAAGCAGGTGGTGTGAAGATTAATTTGAATCGTCCTATGACTGAGATTCTTAAAGAGTTATCACAATATCCTGTATCTACACGTTTGTCGCTAAACGGAACAATTATAGTTGGTCGCGATATCGCTCATGCAAAACTTAAAGAGCGTATAGACAATGGTGAAGGATTGCCTCAATATATTAAGGATCACCCAATTTATTATGCAGGTCCTGCAAAAACTCCTGCAGGTTATGCATCAGGATCGATGGGGCCAACAACAGCTGGTCGAATGGACTCTTATGTTGATCTTTTGCAATCACATGGCGGCAGTATGATTATGCTAGCAAAGGGTAATCGAAGCAAGCAGGTTACTGAAGCATGTAAAAAGCATGGAGGTTTTTATTTAGGAAGCATTGGGGGACCGGCTGCGATTTTAGCACAAGAGAGCATTAAGAGTCTTGAGTGTATAGAATATCCGGAGTTGGGAATGGAGGCTATTTGGAAAATTGAGGTAGAAGATTTCCCAGCATTTATTTTAGTTGATGATAAGGGAAATGATTTCTTTGAAGTTGTAGCGAAACCAAATTGTTCTTTCTCATAACTGTCACCTCTTACATAAAGTTATATAAAACAAGTTATTAAAGGAGGCATTTTCTGTGCCTCCTTTATAGTATTAATTAATAATGTTTGTATTTTGAAAAAACTGAATCTATTGGTAGTCTTCACTGTCCTATTTTTCACAGTAGAGGCTCAGGTAAGAAATGAAGTTAAATTAGAAGAGGGTTGGAAGTTTACCCGCATAGATGACCCTAAGTCGTCTGAAACTAATTTTGATACAAGCGGATGGGAATCTGTTCGCATTCCTCACGACTGGGCAATTTATGGTCCATTCGATAAAAGTAATGACATCCACAGAATGGCTATAGTTCAGGATGGGCAAACTTCATCAATTGAACATTATGGCAGAACCGGAGGTCTTCCTTTTACCGGTGTAGGATGGTATAGAAACAACTTTTCTGTTCCCGGATTTAAAGATGGTAAGAGAGTTACTCTAAAATTTGATGGTGCTATGAGTAACGCAAGAGTTTTTGTAAATGGTAAGGAAGCAGGATTTTGGCCATATGGATATAACACTTTCCATTTCGACGTTACTGATTTGATTAACAGTGATGGAAAGGATAATATTGTTGCCGTGAGGCTCGAAAATTTTGAGGAGGGATCACGTTGGTATCCAGGTGCCGGATTATACAGAAATGTACATGTTATAACTACAAACGAGTATCATATACCGGTTTGGGGAACTTATATTACCTCTCCCGAAATAAATAAAGAGTTTGCTCGTGTAAATGTGCGCACCAAAATTGAGGTGGGTGATGGTATTTCAGAAAAAGAAATATTGAAATTAAAAACATATATCACCGACCCAGAAGGTAATGTAGTAGCAACAACCGAAAGCGAGCTTACAAAGTTCGATCTCGGAGAGATGGAGCAGCAACTGATAGTTGAAAATCCAAAACTATGGGATATTAAGCAACCTAATCTTTACAAGTTAAATTCTGTATTAACAAGAATTGATAGAGAGAAAAGTAAGGAGGGGGCAGTTTCTACCACAGCTGATGAGGCTTATATATTGGATAATTACAGTTCTACTTTTGGTATTCGTAAAATTGAAATCATACCAAATGAAGGATTTTTCCTGAATGGCAGGAAAGTGAAGTTTCAGGGTGTTTGTCTGCATCACGACTTGGGTCCTCTGGGTGCTGCAGTAAATGATGCTGCAATTCGTCGTCAGATAAAAATTATGCAGGATATGGGTGTTAACGCAATTCGCACTGCTCATAATATGCCTTCACCCGATTTTGTAAGAATTGCCGATGAGATGGGTATGATGGTTATGGCAGAATCGTTTGATAGTTGGAGAATCCCGAAGGTTAGAAATGGTTATAATAAATATTTCGATCAATGGGCTGAGAAGGATCTGATTAATCTGATTCATAACTTTAGAAACAATGCTAGCGTTGTTATGTGGTGTATTGGTAATGAGGTGGAAGAGCAGAGCCATCCTCAGGGAGCTAAGGTTGCACGATACCTGCAGGATATTGTTAACAGAGAAGATCCTACTCGTCCTATAACAAATGGAATGGATCGCCCCGACAATGTATTCTCAAATGGAATGGCTTCTGTAATGAATATTCCGGGATTCAACTATCGTCCTTTCCGCTATCAGGAAGCTTATGAAAAGTTGCCTCAACAGTTGATTCTTGGATCTGAAACAACATCTACATTTAGCTCTCGAGGTGTTTACAAATTTCCAGTAGAGAGAAAAGCTATGGCACTTTATGATGATCATCAGGCTTCTTCTTATGATGTTGAACATGCTGCATGGTCAAATCTTCCAGAGGATGATTTTATTCATCATGAAGATCTGAATTATACAATGGGTGAGTTTATTTGGACAGGAATTGATTACTTAGGCGAGCCAACCCCTTACTACAGTAACTGGCCAAGTCACAGCTCTCTATTTGGTGCAGTTGATCTTGCAGGTATTCCAAAAGATAGATTCTATCTCTACAGAAGTCACTGGAACAAAGAAGAGGAAACACTTCATATTCTTCCTCACTGGAATTGGGAGGGTCGTGAAGGTGAGACTACACCTATATTTGTATATACAAACTACCCCTCGGCAGAGCTATTTATTAATGGAAAAAGTCAGGGTGTTAAGACAAAAGATATGTCTGTAGCTCTTGAAGGAAGTTATACTGCTGAGGCTCAGAAAGCATTTGAACGACAAAAAAGATATCGTTTGATGTGGATGGATACTAAGTATGAACAGGGAGTTGTTAAAGTTGTTGCTTTTGATGAAGATGGTAATGCTGTCGCAGAAAAAGAGATCCGTACTGCCGGAAAACCTCACAAACTGGTTCTCGAAGCAGATAGAAATGTGATATCTGCTGATGGAAAAGACCTTTCGTTTATTACTGTTTCTGTTGTTGATAGAGATGGGAATCCTTGTCCTAATGTAAATGAACTTGTGAAATTTAATGTAAATGGTGCGGGAATTTATCGTGCAGGAGCTAATGGTGATCCTGCTAGTCTTGATATCTTTCATCAGCCACAAATGCACCTGTTTAATGGTAAATTAGTTGCAATTGTTGAGTCGACAAAAACTCCTGGAACTATCACTCTTGAGGCAACTGCAAAAGGATTGAAAAAGGGAACTATTAAGATAGAGACTAAATAGAAGTATATTTCTTAAACTAATTAAAAGGCCGAATATATTAAATAATTCGGCTTTTTTTTATCTATCTTATTACTGATCAATAAAGTCCGACTATTTCTTTCTGTCTTATAATAGATGTAAACTAATGTTCCAATCATTTAGTTTATATAAATAGACGAATTTAATAACTCTTTTTTCTATTTAAATTATGATAATTAATTCTGAAATATATCATCTTCCCTATTCTGACAGATAGAATAAAAATATAGAAAATGTCTATCTTTGCATTACTAATAAATTAACAGAATGGCAAAGAAAAGAAAACAACAACCTTTGTTTGAAAATGTAGAAATCACTGATGTTGCAGCTGAAGGAAAAGCAATAGCCAAAGTTGATGGCATGGCTGTATTTGTTCCATATGCAGTTCCCGGAGATATTGTTGATATTCAGATTACTCGTAAGAAAAGCAGTTTTGCAGAAGGTAAAGTTGTACGTTTTGAAAGCTATTCTGAAAAGAGATCAGAACCTTTTTGCGAACATTTTGGTGTTTGTGGGGGATGCAAATGGCAGTGTCTGCCTTATGAAGAACAACTGAAATATAAACATAAACAGGTTGTAGATAATCTTGAGAGAATTGGAAAAATTGATCTTCCTGAGGTTAATTATATACTTGGAGCCTCTAAAACATCATTCTATAGAAACAAGCTAGAGTTTACCTTCTCTAATAAAAGATGGCTAACAGATGCGGAGATTTTATCGCAAGAGGAGTTTGGACATAAAAATGCGATGGGTTTTCATATACCGGGGATGTTTGATAAGGTACTAAATATAAACAGGTGCTGGCTTATGGATGATCTGCACAATAGTATAAGAAACTCTATTCGTGAGTTCTGTCTAGAGAATGATTACACTTTTTTTGATCTTCGCAATCAGGAAGGTATGATGCGTAATCTTATAATTCGCAATACATCTATTGGTGAGTGGATGGTAATTGTTGTCTTCTTTGAGGATGATAAAGAAAAAAGAGATAGATTGATGGAGTATATCATTACGAAGTTTCCTCAGATAACTTCTTTATTATATGTTGTAAATCAGAAGGCGAATGATACAATTACTGATCAGGAGGTTATTACCTGGAGTGGACGTAATCATATTTTTGAGGAAATGGAGGGACTTAAGTTTAAGATTGGCTCCAAATCCTTTTACCAAACCAATAGTGAGCAGGCTTATCATCTTTACGAAGTTGCAAGAGATTTTGCGCAGTTAACTGGTGATGAGTTGGTTTATGACTTATATACCGGTACAGGTACTATTGCGAACTTTGTCTCACGCAATGCTAAAAAAGTTGTCGGTATTGAGTATGTGGAAGAAGCAATAGAAGATGCAAATGTTAATTCCGAAATTAATGGCATTGAAAATACTATTTTCTTTGCAGGGGATATGAAAGATGTACTAACAGAGCAATTTATAAACATTCATGGTAAACCTGATGTGATTATTACAGATCCACCACGTGCGGGAATGCATGATGATGTGATTAATGCAATTCTTAATGCTGAACCTAATAGAATTGTATATGTAAGTTGTAACCCTGCAACACAAGCACGCGACTTAAACCTGTTGGATGTGAAATATCAGGTTAAACGAGTGCAACCGGTAGATATGTTCCCTCAAACACACCATGTTGAGAATGTGGTGTTGCTTGAGAGAAAATAGTTTTCTTACTGTTTATGTTTCACTGCTATCTTATAGGTTCTACAGTATAGCCTTTGCTTCTGAGTCCTTCAATAAGCCCTTCTTCACCAGGCAGATGCATGCATCCAACAGCAATGAAAGATGATCTTCCAGACATTATTGCAGGGAGTTTCTCTAGCCATTTTTTGTTGCGATCTCTATTAAGTGCATTTTTCTCTTCTTCAGTACTTGGGCATGGATCGTTGGGTATCTCACTTATAGAAAGATTGTAGATCTTATTTAAGTCCTGTGAAAAATATGCCTCTTGTAGGTCATCCATCTGGGTTATAAGTAAATCTGGATTTTGAACCATACAAATAAGCATCTCGGCTTGCCTTTCTATTGTTTGAGAGTTTAGCAGTAAATCAATTTGATCTTCAGTATTCTCTAATCCAACTACAGGTCGGTTATGATTTAATGCCTCTGATTGAAAGTATTGATCAATATTAGCTTCACTTGAAATTGAAGGGTAATGTTTCTGGTAATATGTAATAGAGATTAAGTTCGACAGCATTGATGGTTTTAGTGCACCAAGCTCATCCAAACTTACATTCAAAAGGGTTTGAAGCGTGCTGTCTAAAAGTGTAATCTCTTCGGGTGATAATAGAGAGTCGTAATTAATTCCTTCAGGTAATAAAGAATGACCCATAATCTTCATTTGCATTGCAGCCATATTGCTCATATCGAGTTCTCCTACAGTTTGTTCTGTGTTCTCAAATGCACTATGAACGCCTGCAACTGAGTCGAGGAATGAAACAGGAACTAAGTGATGTGTGCCAAAAAGATAAGATGGTTTGTCCAGTCCATTACCGGAAATCTTCCACAAAAGTGAATTATTCTTCTCCGAATGAGTTGTACAAGATATAAGGACTAAAAATGAATAGATTAACAGCAGACTTCTATTATACTTCATATTGTTATTATTTGTCGCGAAATTTATGTTATGGTAATATTGTTTAAATTATTTTTTTTACTTCCAATTTTTAATAAATCAAATAAGAACCAGAAAATTGTGAATGATGGCACAATATCGGCAAAAGGGAATATTTCTTCAATAAAAGTTATTAGTGAAGTGTACTTGCCAATTTTTTCGCCAAACATTTTGAAACTGATTCCTGCAGCTACGGGAGCCCAAAGAGCATCAATAAATGGTCCCACTACTGGTATGTAAAGTGAGACCATTCCTACTGCGTCGAGCAGCAGACAAATTGCTAGTTTCCTATATTTATTATGCGTTTTATTCACCTGCAGAAGATGGCGAACCTGTTCCAATTGGTGTATATTTTCTTTGGCTAAGTTCTTTATCCATTGTATACACTCCAAATCCATTATCACCAATAAGTTTAAGAGCATCAATCATACCTTGTGCTGTCTCTTCCTCTTCAACTTGCTCACTTACGAACCATTGAAGCATATTTTCAGTTGCATAATCGTTTTCTTCTCTTGCAATTGAAACAAGTTCATTAATTAATGAGGTTACAACTCTCTCATGATTTAATGTAGTTTCAAATGCTTTAAGAATAGTCTCCCATGATGTCTCTACCTCTTTAATAGGAAGTAATTCAATCTTGTTGCCTTTTGAAATAAGATAGTTCATGAACTTTAATGCATGATCCTGTTCTTCGTAAAACTGAACTCTAAACCAGTTTGCGAAACCTGGAAGACCTTTGTTTGAAAAATGAGCCGACATTGATAGATAAAGGTAGGCCGACCATAACTCAGCATTTATTTGTTTGTTAATTGCTGATTCTAATTTATTACTTACCATAATTTTCGTTTTTTTTGTTTTATATAAATAGTACAATAATTGCTTCAAATTTACGCTTTCTTCATATCATGTTAAAACGTTTGCTGAAAAAAAATGTTTAAAAATTATCATATTATATATCTGTTTATATGACTTTTTATTAGTTCAATCAGACACCTGTTCAAATATATTGAAAGCGAGCATTTCATTGTAGTTTACAGAAATTGCTATATCTTTGTGATAGCCATATTTAAATTTAGGTGTGTGCTTTAACAAAATATTTCATATAAATTTGCGCACCAATTTCATAGAAGTTGTACGCTATAATGTCATTTAAGACAGAAACAAATTATTAATTTTCTTCCAATGAATTTGCTAAGAGAAAAAATGATGAAATATGATGCCCCGCAACGTGCTAAGGCAGCAGGAATCTATCCCTATTTTAGGGCTATCGAAAGTGATCAGGATACTGAAGTAATAATTAATGGGAAAAAAGTGTTGATGTTCGGTTCTAATGCATATTTAGGACTGACAAATCATCCAAAAGTAAAAGAGGCTGCAATTGAAGCTACAAAAAAATATGGCACGGGTATGGCGGGATCTCGCTTTCTTAACGGAACCCTCGATATACATATAGAGTTAGAAAGAAAACTTGCCAATTTTATGAATAAGGATGAGGCAATTGTTTTTTCTACAGGATTTACTGTTAATGAAGGTGTCCTTGGCTGTTTAACAGGTAGAGAAGATTTTATAATTTGGGACGAGAGAGATCATGCTTCTATAATAGAAGGACTCAGAACTTCTTTTTCAACAAAGTTTAAATTCAGACACAACGATATGAAGTCTCTGGAAAAACAACTAAAGCGTTGTAGTGCACAGAGCGTAAAATTGATTGTTGTAGATGGTGTTTTTAGTATGGAAGGTGATTTGGCAAATCTGCCAGAGATAGTAAAACTTGCAAATAAGTACAATGCAAACATAATGGTTGATGAAGCTCATAGTTTAGGTGTACTTGGTAAAAAATATAGCGGAAGAGGAGTTTGCGATCATTTCGGTTTACTCGATGATGTTGATCTTGTAATGGGAACATTCAGTAAGTCGTTGGCTTCTATTGGAGGTTTTGTTGCCGGAGATTTCGCGATTATAAACTATCTTCGTCATAATGCTCGTACAAATATATTTAGTGCAAGTATTTCTCCAAGTGCAACTGCAGCAGCATCAACAGCATTAGATATTCTAAAAGCAGAGCCCGATAGGGTGAAGAATCTATGGGAGTTAACTCACTATACTATTAATCAGTTTAAAGATAGAGGGTTTGAGTTAGGGCCTACATCAACTCCAATAATTCCGTTGTATGTAAGAGATAACGATAAAACATTCCTTATTACAAAATTGCTTTTCGAAGAGGGCATTTTTGTTAATCCTGTTGTTTCACCTGCTGTTGCTCCGGGAGATACTCTGATTAGATTCTCTTTAATGGCAACTCACACTGTAGAGCAAATAGACTACGCAATTGACAACATAACCAAAGTGTTTAAGAAGATGAATATCCTTCAATCTTAATTAGTAACAATGTTATTTAACATCAACTAAACTATTTAATCCCAAAAAATAGTTACTTTTGCATGCAATAAAAAATTAAAGGTAAAGCTTATGTCATTTATTGCAGATAAAATAGTTTTAGAAGGACTCACTTTTGACGACCTTCTTCTAGTGCCGGCCTATTCTCAGGTGCTTCCCCGCGATGTTAGTTTAGTAACAAAGTTCTCAAGAAATATAACTCTAAATGTTCCAATGGTTTCAGCTGCCATGGATACTGTAACTGAGACTGTTATGGCTATAGCTATAGCCAGAGAGGGTGGTATTGGGGTTATACATAAGAATATGAGTATTGAGGAGCAGGCGAGACAGGTGAAAGCTGTTAAGCGTGCTGAAAATGGGATGATCTTAGATCCAATTAGTATCACTCCTGACAAGACTGTTTCTGATGCTTTGGGTCTTATGGCAGAGTATAAAATTGGTGGAATTCCTGTAGTTGACGAAAATAATCTATTGGTAGGTATAGTTACTAATCGCGATCTTCGTTTTGAAACAGCTATGGAAAAGAAAATTTGTGAGGTTATGACAAAGGATAATTTGGTAACTACTCGCATATCTACCGACCTTGATGATGCCGCTCATATTCTTCAGAAACATAAAATTGAAAAGCTTCCTGTTGTAGATTCAAACTACAAATTAGTGGGTCTTATTACATATAAAGATATTACAAAAGCTAAGGATAAACCTCTTGCATGTAAGGATGAGCAAGGCAGACTACGTGTTGCAGCCGGAATTGGTGTTACAAGTGACTCACTCGAAAGAGCAACAGCACTTGTAGAGGCGGGTGTAGACGCAATTGTTATTGATACAGCACACGGACACTCGAAAGGTGTTGCTGATATGCTTAAGCTAATCAAAAAGACTTTTCCACAGATAGATGTTGTAGTTGGAAATATTGCAACATATGAAGCAGCTAAGTACCTTTTAGAAGCTGGTGCAGATGGTATAAAAGTTGGTATTGGACCAGGTTCTATTTGTACAACCCGTATAATTGCCGGTGTTGGAGTACCACAACTTTCTGCAATTTATGAAGTGTCCAAAGCATTAAAAGGCACAGGTGTTCCATTAATTGCTGATGGAGGTTTACGCTATTCAGGTGATATTGTTAAAGCCCTAGCTGCTGGTGGTTCATCAGTTATGATGGGATCTATGCTTGCAGGTACAGAAGAGTCTCCAGGAGAAACGATTATTTTCAATGGAAGAAAGTTTAAAGGGTATCGTGGAATGGGTTCTCTTTCAGCTATGCAAAAGGGATCAAAAGACAGATACTTTCAAGATGTTGAAGATGATGTGAAAAAATTAGTTCCAGAAGGCATTGAAGCAAGAGTTCCTTTTAAAGGTACACTCAACGAGGTTATCTATCAGATGGTAGGTGGTTTGCGTGCTGGTATGGGTTATTGCGGAGCAGATAGCATAGAAAAACTACACGACGCTAAATTCACACGAATTACATCAGCAGGATATACAGAAAGTCACCCTCACGGTGTAATGATTACCCGAGAGGCTCCAAATTACAGCAAAGGAAGTGAGTAGATTGTATTAACTCTTTGAGAGTGTTTAATCATATGTTAAGGGAGCAGAGAATAGTGAATAAACTATTTTTCTGTTCCCTTTTCCATTGGAACAAATATAAATTCACCATGCGATGATTCTACAAATTTATCCTTTCCGGATCTAATAATTACTATCATTTTTTGAACTCTCCTGTCTCCTACAGGTACTACCATCCATCCTCCAATTTTTAATTGCTGTAATAATTTCTCAGGTATTTTCTCTGGTGCTGCTGTAATCAAAATCTTATCAAAAGGAGCATGTTCCAGTAGCCCTTCATACCCATCTCCAAAGTAAAGGTTTGGATAATAACCAAGTGAATTAAGTTTCTTTTTAGAGTTATTGTGAAGCACTTCATATCGTTCTATGCTATAAACCTCTGCCCCCATTTCACATAATATGGCTGCCTGATAGCCACTTCCAGTTCCTATTTCAAGCACCTTTTCTCCAGGCTTTAATTCTAGAAGTTCCGACTGGTATGCAACTGTATAAGGCTGCGAAATGGTTTGATCTCTATCTATAGGAAGAGGGCGATCGAGATATGCATACTCTCTTAGATTTATATCTACAAATTCATGTCTAGGAACAGTTGCGATTGCTTTAAGTACAAGTTTATCTGAAATACCTTTTAGTTCAAGTTGTTTGGCAAGTTTAGCCGCTTCAGGGTTATCTTTAGGATTATATATAATCATTGTTTCATTTCTTTTAGATGGCCTGTTGTCCGATTTATTTGAACATGATGTTAAACTTACACAACTTATTACAATTATGTATAGTAAGTGTCTCATAATATGCCTCTTTTAGTCTTTACTTTAGTGACAAAGATAATGATTTTATGTAGTTGCCAAAGTCGTGATCCATTTTCATCTAATTATATAAATAATATTGAAGAATAGTTGTATATTTCGCTATAATTTAAAATAAAGAGGTATGAACAGATGTTTTGTCATCTTCTTTTTATGGATTTTTTCAATGAATAGTTTTATGGCTCAGGACAATAGTATCAAGCATATCATAAAGGATATTCAACGTAAATATGCTCCTGATAGGAGAGTTGAGGTTTTTGAAATTGACATTCATCAAAAGGGTGATATTTCAGTATTAATAGGTTCAACAACTAGTAGAGATGCATATGAAGAGTTGGTAAGTAGGGCAAAAGGGAAAAATCCCGATGTTATTGACTCTATACGACTTCTACCCGACAAGAATCTTGGCGATAAAAAAGAGGGTATAATCTATAATTCGGTTGGCACAATTAGATATGCTCCTCGTTATAATTCCGAAATGGTAACACAAACACTTCTCGGTGTTAAAGTGAAGATACTTGAGGAGAAAAATTCCTGGCGTCGAATACAAACACCAGATAAATATATAGGGTGGATAAATGGTTCAGTGAAGCCACTAACTAAAGACGAAATAGTAAATTACGACAATCAAAAAAAAGTCTGTATTATTTCGGTTTATGCAACTTCATACGAAGAACCAAATGCAACTTCAAATCCTGTTTCAGATTTAGTGATTGGAAATACATTAGTTTACCAATCTGAAAACCAAGAATTTTATAATGTAGTATATCCCGATGGTCGTGAGGCATATATAGATAAATCAGATGCACTAACATACGACAAATGGAGTAAAAGTGTAGATTTGTCAGGAGAAGGTATAGTAAAAACTGCATTAAAGTTCAAGGGCATACCTTATTTATGGGGAGGTACATCTTCAAAAGGTTTGGATTGTAGTGGATTTACAAAGATTGTATATCTTATGCATGGTGTAAACTTGCCACGCGATGCCTCGCAACAGGTGAGCAATGGCTTGTTAATTGATTCAATAGGCGAGTTTCATAAGCTGAAACCAGGAGATTTAATGTTTTTCGGAACAAAGGGTCCAAAAGGGACAATTGATAATGAATCTTTTGAAAATAATGAGCCTATTGATGAGAGAGTTGTTCATGTTGGAATTTATATAGGTGATAATCATTTTATTCATGCTTCAGATTATATAAGGATAAATAGTTTAAATCCTGCAGATGTTCTATATGATAATTTTAACACCAATCGTTATCTTCGAGCTAAAAGATATATCGAAAATGGTCAATATATTAATGTAGAAACAATATCTGAATTGTGAGCAGCAGACGTCAATTTTTAAAATCATCTTTAGTTGCAGCAGCAACATCTTTTTATTTGCCCTATTCTAAAAGTCATACCGATTACAGAGTAGTGCAAAAAAACCTCAATTCAGTTGTATTAAAAAAAACTTCTAAGATTGATAAAATGAAACTATCCTGGGCACCATATAACTTGCAGTTAAAACATACTTTTACAATATCAGGATTCTCAAGAACAACTACACCTGTAGTGCTCACCAAAATAGAATATGATGGGTTGGTTGGATACGGTGAAGCATCGTTACCCCCTTATCTGGGCGAAACGCAAGAATCAGTGATAAATTTTCTAAAGAAAATAGATTTGTCTAGTTTCACTGATCCAACACAGATAGAAGAGATTGTTAATTATATTGATTTAATTGAAATAAAAAATAGCGCAGCAAAAGCATCAGTTGATATCGCACTACATGACCTGGCAGGTAAAATAACAGGTTCATCTTGGTACAAAATATATGAATTAAATAAATTTGATGTGCCCGACACAACTTTTACTATCGGAATTGATACTGATGAAGTGGTTAGAGAAAAAACCAGTGAAGTAAAGGACAGTTACAATATTCTTAAAGTAAAAGTAGGAGGTACTGATGATAAACGTATGATCAGAGCTATTAGATCTGTAACAAACTTGCCACTGGCTGTAGATGCAAATCAGGGGTGGAGAGACAGGAAACTGGCAATTGATATGATACATTGGTTAAAAGATCAGGGAGTTGTGATGGTTGAGCAACCAATGCCAAAAGATGATCTCGATAATATTGCACTACTTACCGAAGAAAGTCCTCTACCAATATTTGCAGATGAATCAATACAAAGATTGAAAGATGTTGAGCAATTAAAGGGAGTATTCTCAGGTATTAATATAAAGTTAATGAAGTGTACCGGAATGCATGAGGCATGGAAAATTCGTATGCTTGCAAAATCTTTGGGTATGAAAATAATGATGGGATGTATGACCGAAACCTCATGCGCTATTTCAGCTGCTTCCCAATTATATGCCGGGATGGATTTTGCAGATCTTGATGGAGCATTATTAATCGATAATGATTGTTTTAGCGGAGCTACACTTCAACAAGGTAAGATTATTGCATCCGATTTGCCCGGTATTGGAGTTACACCAATTAAAGAGTTAAATTTCAGTAGGGATTAAGTGAAATAAATCAACCTTGGTGTTTATATTTATCTATTTATTACAGTCTACTTTCAAAGAGTAGTGAAATTAAATTTATTATTCACAAAACAAGCTCAGTAAAAAGACGTTCAAATGTCTCTTCCAGGTTATTGGTTTTACCTAAATGAGTAGGCGAAGTTTGAATTATTGAACTCCGAACTGCGGCAAGCCATCGGAACCTTTCTGGTATATCAATTTCTGAAATAGGGCCAAAATCTTTATTCCCTTCAGCAATCTGCTTATATGTCTCAAGGGTGTTAATAATATCCTCATATTCGATATCAGAGCACATTAACTTGAATTTATCTTTACACAGATGATATTTTAGTCGTATAAATTTATCCCTCTTTGAAAAGAGAATCAATCCAATATTAATGAACTCCTCCCTCTCAACCTTAGGAACAAGTCGAATTACAGCATAATGATATAATTTATCCTCTTGCATCTTTAGCACAGTTTAAGAAGTTATCTGAATGCTGAAACCTATTTTTTAAGAAATTAAAATAGATTTCTCTTATCTGTTCCGGACTATCTTCTGTATGATCCCACATGAGCCAATTCTCAGGAATAATATTCACAATATCCTTAAAAAGTTTTTCAGATAAAGCTTCATGAGCAAACAGGTCGGCTTCATTTAGCATAGAAGCTTTAGATAATAGAATATGATCTTTGATATATGGAAAAGGATTTAATGAATGTTTCTCAAAATCTTTCCATGAGTGGTGAAAGTATAATGATGCACCATTATCAATTATCCAAAGTTCCTTATGCCACCAGAGGAGATTACTATTATTAAATGTACGATCAATATTAGTAATAAAAGCATCAAACCAAACAATCTTAGAGGCAATAAATGGATCAATTTCAATTGTAGGGTCATATGCCAAAGCTCCTGAAAGATAGTGAAGACCAAGATTTTGACCTACACTTGCTTTCAATAAATCCTGTATCTCTTCATCACCTTCACTTCGCCCAAAATCTTCATCAAGCCATGCAAAAACAAGCTCAGGAATATTAAGCCCAAGAGCAGAAGCTATCTTTCCTCCGATAAGCTCGGATATGAGCATTTTAGTTCCATGACCTGCACCACGGAATTTAAGCACATACTTAAATCCATCATTTGCTTCAGCCAAAGCAGGTAATGACCCCCCTTCTCGAAGAGGCACAATATAGCGAGTTACATTTACGTTTCGAAGATTTATATCTTTTATCATCTTAACTACAAAGATATGATAAATGCAACTATATATTAATTAATATCAGCAGATTCCACTAAAATACAACCACTGCTATACATTTCACTTAATGCTTTATTCCCATCACCCGGAATAACATTTACAGCTGCAATAGCATCTGTTACCACAAAAGTGTGAATCCCCAAATTTAATGAGTCTAATGCAGTCTCTTTTACGCAATAGTCGGTTGTGAGACCACAGATATAAAGGTTTGTTATATTATTCTCTTTTATAAATTCTGAGAGATCTATATTAGTTGCTTCAAAAGCAGAATAACCATCATCACTATTATTTGTCCCTTTCTTAAGCATAACAGTAATTTTATCGCTTCTTAAATCTGGATGAAACTCTGCTCCTAAAGTACCTGCAACACAATGCACAGGCCATTTTTCAAAATGAACACTATTTTCAGGATGCCAGTCCTGCGAAGAAATAATCAGATCAAATCTATCTGTTAATCGGTTTATTTTCTCAATAATCAAATCGCCTCCTTCTACTCCTAAAGAGCCTCCTGGGCAAAAGTCGTTCTGAACGTCTACTATAAGTAATGCTTTCTTCATTTTAATGTTTTTACAAAATTACTAACTATAACAAAACTCTAGACATGCTGTTCACTGAAGTAATACTTAAAGGAATGTAATTTGAAGATTAAAAGCTTGTTGTATTCTAAAATGTTGTATTTTTGCGAAATTTTTTTAATTCACATTATGAACTACATACTTACAATCGGACTTCTGCTGTTCTCAAACATTTTTATGACATTTGCCTGGTATGGCCATCTTAAATTAGCAGAATTTAGCTGGTTTAATAGATTGCCTCTTTTTGGCATAATAGTAATTAGCTGGCTAATAGCATTCTTTGAGTACTGTTTTCAAGTACCTGCAAATCGCATAGGATTTGAAGGAAATGGAGGAGTGTTTTCTTTATTGCAATTGAAGATTATTCAAGAAGTTATAACCTTAGTTGTTTTTATAGTATTTTCATCAGTAGCTTTTCATACATCTATAAAACTAAATCATATTATAGGTTTTGTGTTTCTTATTTTAGCTGTATACTTCATTTTTAAGTAGACTATTAATGAAAAAAATCACTAATTATAGTGATTGTATAGCATAATGATTAGCTATTACTTTGTAATATAGAATAAAACATTGATTCATAATTAAAGAAAAGATGAATAAAAAGATTTTTTCAGCGCTAATTGTTTTACTTACTAGCTTTTCTGCCTTTTCAGGAGTTACAAGTTCAGATAAAGTCAATCTGGCAGAAAATCATTCAGAGGATGTGAATCCTCAAGATACTTTAAAAGTATATTATCTCGATGAGTTTGTAATTACAACTTCAGTTAAAGAGACAAATAATCTTCGAAATATGCCTAATGCTGTTTCGGTAGTTACTCCACAACAGTTGCAAGCTACACAGATTGAGTCTCTTCCTGACCTAAGTTCATATATCCCAAACTTTTTTATTCCAACATATGGGTCAAAAGTTTCAACACCTGTATATATACGAGGAATTGGTGCTCGCTTGGGTTCACAAACTGTAAGTATGTATGTTGATAATGTTCCTAGTTTTAATCCTTCAGCTTTCGATTTTGAATTTCAGGACATTCAGCGTATCGAAGTCCTTCGTGGAGCACAAGGTACTTTATATGGAAGAAATGCAATCGGAGGAATTGTAAATGTATATACAATGTCACCACTCTCATATCAGGGAACACGTTTCATGTTGAGTGGAGGTAATTACCGACAACTATCTGTGATGGGGTCTAACTACAGCAAAATATCAGAAAACCTTGGAGTTTCAGCTACTGCTTATTATAAACAGGATGATGGCTATTTTATGAATAGCTATACAAATGATAAGGTAGATGATTCACAAAATGCAGGGGCAAGAGTTAAATTCGAATGGCAAGCTACACCTAATTTTAAAGCTCTTTTATTTAGTAATTACGACTATGTTTCAGGGGGCGCATTTCCATATATGCATATTGACTCAACAGCATCTAACTTTAATGAGCCATCATCATACGATCGTCACCTTTTAACGAACGGACTTTCACTCAATTGGAAAAGAAAAGGATTCACTGTTCACTCAACAACAGGGTATCAATATTTGAAGGATGATATGAAAATGGATCAAGATTACACATCTAAATCTGTTTTCTCCATAAATCAGTTTCAGGAGCAACATTCATTTAGTCAAGAGGTTACACTTAAATCGTCAACAAGCAACAGATATAGTTGGGTGGTAGGAACTTTTGGGTTCTATGATAAACGTACAATTGATACACCAGTTGCAATAAAAGAGGATGGAATGGTAGCAATGCAGGGTCATCTCGATGCTGCTATGCAAAGAATGGGTGCACCACTACGAATAGTTTATGCAAACGACAGAATAGATCTGCCTGGTATTTATACAAAACCATCGAAGGGAGTTGCGCTTTTTCATCAATCAACACTCAACAATCTATTCAATTTGGAGGGTCTGTCTGCAACAGTAGGGATAAGATTCGACTATGAACATTCAGGAATTGATTTCTCAACTGAAAGTGATGGTGGTGATGTCAATCTCCAATTCCAAATACCAAACAGACCGATACCTCCGGTATTTGTTGAAGGTGATACACTTTTAGAGGGATCATTTAGCAGAGATTTCGGACAGTTTCTTCCAAAGTTTGCACTAAAATATGAGTTCTCACCCTCTTCTGTAATTTATCTATCTGCTTCAAAAGGGTATAAAACAGGAGGCTATAATGAACAAGTGTTTTCAGAAGTACTTCAAAACGCTCTTTCAGCATCAATTATGAAGAATGCTATGAGTGGAATGCCTCCAGGAATGTTCCCAGGTGGAACACCGGGTTCAGGTTCAGGCAGTGCAGAAGCTGTAACATTAGAAGATATGTTATCTTACGATCCTGAAACAAGCTGGACATATGAATTGGGAGGTAGATATGAGATGTTAAACAATAAGTTATCTCTAACATATGCCCTGTTCTATTCACGTGTAAATGATATACAGATAATAAAGTTAACTCGCCAGGGCACATCCGGAAGAACTGTTGAAAATGCAGGTAAGTCAGAAAGCAAAGGTTTTGAATTAACATTAAAATATAGCCCACTAAGAAATCTCTCTTTCTATGGTGATTATGGTTATGCCAAAGCTACCTTCAGCAATTATGAATTCGATAGTGGGGAAAAGGATTCTAATGGAAATCCGGTTTTAACAAACTTCAATGGAAATTATATCCCATTTGCTCCACAACACACTGTAAGCGTAGGCACAAGCTATGTTCATAACTTTGGTTACGGATCTTTTATTGAAAGAGTTGTTGCAAACCTTCAATATTCAGGTGCAGGAAAGATCTATTGGACTGAGTCGAACACAGATGATAATGGTGAAGAACTTTATCAGCCATTTTATGGTATGATTAATGGATCTGTTTCTGCGGAAAAAGGTGCTTTTGCTTTAGAATTATGGGGAAAGAATATTTTCAATACAAAATATCATTCATTCCTGTTTGAAGCATCTGATATGGCAACCGGAGTTGTAAATAAGTTTGTGCAAAACGGTTACCCAACTCGTATAGGTGCTACTTTAAGATACACTTTTAACAGATAGATCAGAGTACTATTTTTCCGGAAAGTATCAAACTAATAATAGATACAGCACCGGTAAGCAATATTATAATAACAGCCCATTCCCATAGTTTGGGCTGTTTCTTTTGCTCCCTTCTCGATTTTATAAAAAGTAGAGATCCAACTGCATAGAAAAGCACAGATAAGAAAAGATATTGAATGCCTACTGCAAAGATTACATATAATGAATAAATAGTTCCTAACAAGGCAATTGCCAAGTAGACAAAAGATTCATTTTTTCTATTCTTAATTGCAACTTTAACAGCATAAAGAGATGAAAGCAGATAGGGTATAAGCACCAAAGTAGTTCCAATCGTAATTGCTGCCAGATAGGTGTCATTTAATTGAGGAGATAGGATCGATAGTAAAAATATCTGAGTAAAACATTGAGTAAGTAACAGCGCATTTACGGGAGTACCTTTTTTATTTACTTTAGTGAAAACTTTAGGCATAACACCATCTAATGCAGCAGAATATAGAGTTTCAACAGATAGCATAATCCATGAAAGACTTGCTCCTAATACCGAAACCATAATTCCCAGTTTAATTATTACACCTCCTCCAGCACCAACAGCAGATTGCTGCAAAACCATTGAAAGTGGTGTCTCAGATTCAGCTAAAATATTTGCTGGTACAGATGACATTGCAATAAAGGTGATTAGCATATACACAGAAAGTACAATAATAAGAGAGATTATTATTGATAACCTTACAATCTTTTGACTCTTTGCTCTTCCCGACAAAACTGAAGCGGCTTCCATACCCACAAAGCACCAGAGTATGATTGCCATAGCTCCTTTTATTTGCTGTAAAGACGAAGTTGGATCTCCCGTTGATGCCAGCTTATTCTGCCAATTTTCAATAAAAAACAGATCACTTCTAATTAATGCTATTCCTAAAAATATAATTAACATTATAGGTATTAGTTTTGCTGTAGTAACTATGAAGTTTAGAATTGCCCCCTCTCTGATACCGGCCATCAAAATAAAAAAGAATAGCCATAATAGCAGAGTGCCAATTATAAAAGCATGGAGTGGTGATATTGCATGAATACCTAAAAGATCATTGAGAGTTTTAAAAAATAGAGCCAGATAACTAACATTTCCCAACCAGCCTACAGACCAATATCCCCAAGCTGAATTGAAACCCATGAAGTCGCCAAAACCGTCACGGGCATATGAATAGATGCCACTTTTTAATTCAGGTTTACGTGCAGCAAGATATACAAAAACCAGTGCTAACATTAAGGCTCCAAATCCACCAACAAGCCATGCAATCATGGTTCCCTGAGGATTGGCCACACTTATAAGATCTTTAGGCGAATTGAAAATGCCTGAGCCTATCATAGAGCCCAAAGCAATAAAAACCAATAACCATAACCCTAATCTTTTTTCCTTTTCCTGCATTTAGTCGAAATGGATTTATTTGAATAACCAAATGAACAAAATTACGATTACAAGCGATGGCAGCATATTCATTATACGAAGTTTTTTGATCCCTAAAATATTAATGCCTAAACCAATCAATAAAATGCCACCCACATTGGTAAGGCCCAGAATAATGTCGTCAGTAAAAAAGTTAGCTGCATATCTTGCTAATAGAGTAATGGCAGCCTGAAAAATAAAAAGTGGGGCAGAAGAAAAAACTACCCCCACACCCATAGCAGATGCAAGTAAAATTGCAGAGAAGAAGTCCATTGTAGATTTAGTTAAAAGTAGATCCGGTGAACCACCCGTTCCCTCCTGTATAGTTCCCAATATTGTCATCGAGCCCACGCAGAAAAGAAGAAAAGAGGTGACTAAACCTTCAGAAAATTTTTCACTCCCAATCTTAAATCGCTTCTTGAGATAGTCGCTTAGTTTTTCAACCCCCTTCTCAAGGTCGCACCATTCTCCAATAAGCGATCCAATTGCAAGACTACTAACCACTATGAGTATCTTCTCCATACTCACAGACATCGACACTCCGATAGCCAGAGTAAACAGTCCTATTGCCTGAAAATATATTGTAGTAATACGGTCAGGCATTCTTTTTTTCAGAACCAGACCAATTAAACCACCTACTATTACTGCTGCAGTATTTACTAAAGTTCCTATCATCTATTTAATCTAATACTGCAAAAGTATTAAATTAAATGATATATTTCTCAAAAATAGAGTTGCAGTCCAATTGTCGCCTGATTTGCTTCAGGACCTTTATCATTTCTGAAAAGAGAGAATGGGCTATAAGACATAAAGAATCCTAAATCATTCACTCCACCCTGCAATAACAGATCTAGTGTTACAGGTCTGATATTTAAGTCCCCCGGTAGTTTTGCCTTATGATGTTTTCCATTTTCATCACTCCACCAAATGCGTGATGTCGATCTTGTTTTAATCTTTGCAACCGCACCGGCATTCAAAAAGAAGTTAGTTCCTCCTCCCACATTCCAGTTGGTTTCAAACAGTAGAGGGAATGTCAGATATGTAAAGTGAGTGCGTGATTTATTATACTTACTGTTTGGATCGGTAGTGGTAATAACTGATTTGTAGTCCTGCACTTCTATAGCCTTATTATTTTGCCAATAAACTGAATTGAACTGTATACCAAAACCTGTTATAGCAGTAAAATTGCTATTGCCAATTCGTTGCGAACCCTCAAGTAAGTTCAGATTATATTGTAGAGAGCGACTAGCATTTATTATTGAAGAGAGTTCCCCTTTGTAGTCTAGTCCGTTAGGCAAATTTGTAAATCCAATTCCAAACCCTGCCCAGTGTGAACTGCTTGGTCTTCTATCTTTTTTTGGTTTGAAGATATCAGGTATAGAAATCTCAAAGCTCTCATATTGTCTTTCGATGCTTTTTTCTTCCGTATAAATTCCTTCATAAACCTTTTCACTTTCAATGAGGTTACCCGACTCATCCTGATGAAAAACCTTTATATTCAACTGATCATTCTCCTCACTAATTACCACCTGTTTGTTATTATATTGAAATGTGGTGTCGTTAGTCTGTATAGTTGAAGCTGCCAAAAATAATGATGGCAAAAATAAAATAATTAGAGTTGCTATTTTTTTCATATTGTATAAAATTGATGTTTCTATTAAATAATTGTTCTATTTCTTTTTTATAAACAGCTGATTAATTAGCTCTTCAGATTCGGGACCACCCTCAAGATATATTAGTGTAGCTTTACCGCCATCTACTATTTTGTATAATATATATCTATTTGTTTTGCTGTTTTTATCTGATAGTTGATAAAATCCGGAGGTTATAATGCCATCGCTGATAACTTCCTTTATCTGTTTAGCCTTTTTTACATCCGATTCCAGGCATATCTGAATCTCTTTTATAATATCCTTGTCAGCATTTAGCGTGATACCCTTATATTTATCTAGTTTATGGTCGTGGAGAGATTTACCTGAGAGTACTACCAGTGTAGATCCTTTCTGTTTTCCATATTTTTCGTAGATACTGTTTATTTTTAGATCCTCCTGCGCTTTCAAACTTACGTTAGAACCTAACAGCATAATTAAAAGGAGTAGATAAAATGGATAAATATTTGTTTTCATTCTGTATCTTTATTTTTTTAAATTCATGAAATAAAAAGATGGTTAGTCCAACATAAAACTCAACTGTTCATCTATAAGATCTCTGTCCGTTTCAATATTTCCGAATGATATCTCGGCATATTTCTGAACAGTCTCAATATCTGTTATTTTGTTTCCATCCACCCATACATAATTTTCGGTATCTACCGATTTATCCTTTCCATTTTGTATTACCAGCACAATTGCAATAAGCATAACGGCTGCAATAGAGGTAATATACCTTATGTTCTTCTGTAATAAAGATTTCCTTTTTGCCCTATTTTTCTCTTCATCTTTTATCTCTCTTAAAACCCTGAGAGCCGAAGATTCGTCATTCATAAAATTAAATAATGGAGCAAGTATCTTCAGGTCGTGTGGTACATCCTCATTTGCAAAGAAGTCTCGCAAAACCTCATCTTCTCCGGTTGTGGTTTCACCTTCAAAGTATTTGTCAATTAACTTGCGTATATCTGTATTCATTTTCTTTCTTTGTTTGATAGTACAATAAATATAAATCCCTTACCCTTTTACGTGCTCTTGAGAGGTTGTTACGTACTGCTTCAGGAGCAATTCCGGTATGCTTTGCAATCTCACCTGTTTCGTAACATTCAATATCTTTCATTTGCAATATTTGTTGTTGCAGTGGAGGTAGCGTTTTAATAATCTTTTTTATAGCCTCATTAACCTCCTTCTCTTCAAGCATTGAATCTGGTAATTTCATATTGCTCTCGCGGTTCACTAATTCAATCTCATCAATAAAAGGTCTTCTGATACGCAACTTATCTATGCTTAAATTTCTTGCCATAGTAGTTCCATAAGCTTCAATATTTTCTAACTTAGAGAATTGATCACGCTGATGCCAAATTTTTAGACATACATCCTGAACCACATCTTCTGCATCCTCAATGTTTCCTGTTATGTTACGCGCCAATGATAAAAGTGTGGAGCGTATCTTAGTCACTATTTTTTTGTATTCAGCAATGTCCATACTCATAATTATTGACGATTGAAGAGGTGAGAACGTATCATCAAAAAATTATTTTTTTTAATCTTGATCATTTTTTCTATTAAATGGCTCTATAATAAAGGCAAAAATAGTAATTAGGAGTCAAGCTCTAAGTATAGTTTTATAATTAATTAGTGATAGAAAAAAAACTTATCTTTGTATCAATAAAAAAATAAAAGGAATATATATGTACAACTGGTTTGAGTGCAAATTAAGATATGATAAGATGCTTGAAACAGGCATCCAGAAGACAGTAACAGAACCTTATTTGGTAGATGCATTATCGTTTACAGAGGCTGAGGCAAGAATTATTGAAGAGATAAAGCCCTATATTTCAGGTGAATTTACAGTTTCGGATATAAAACGAGTTAAATATACCGATTCTTTTTTTAACGAAACAGGAGATAGATATTTTAGAGCAAAACTCTATTTTATCACTCTAGATGAGAAGAGTGGTTCTGAGAAGAAAACGGCAGTAAATATGCTTGTACAAGCAACCCTTTTAAAGGAGGCAGTTGAGATAATTGAGGCAGAAATGAAGAAGACTATGATTGATTATGCAATTGCCTCAGTTACAGAGACTGCAATTATGGATGTTTTCCCATATTCAGGTGATAAAGCAAGTAAAAGTCAGAATGAGCATTGAATTAAATATTAAAAAAGTTAGAGAGTCAGTTCCGGAAGAGGTAAAGATTGTAGCCGTATCAAAATTCCATCCATCAGAAGAGATAATGGAAGCTTATAATGTGGGTCAAAGAATATTTGGAGAGAGTCGTGTTCAGGAGTTGGTCCAAAAATATGATGAGCTGCCAAAGGATATTGAGTGGCATTTTATAGGAGGTCTGCAGCGTAATAAAGTTAAGCAGATAGCCCCATTTATTTCAATGATTCACAGCGTAGACAGCGAGCGTCTGATGCTTGAAATTGATAAACATGCTGGAGCAAATAACCGCTCTATTTCATGTTTGCTGCAGATACATATTGCAGAGGAGGATACTAAGTCGGGCTTCACACCTGATGAATGTTTCGAGTTTTTATCAAAAGAAACATGGAAAGCCTGCCCTCATATTAATTTTTGCGGAGTAATGGGAATGGCAACCTATACCGATGATACTGAAAAAGTAAGAATCGAATTTCAGAATTTGAAGCATTGTTTCAACAGGCTGAAGAGTAGATTCTTCAATGATGACCCTAATTTCAAGGAGATCTCTATGGGTATGACCGGCGACTATCATATTGCCATTGAAGAGGGTAGTACAATTTTGAGAATTGGCACTCTGATTTTTGGTGAGAGAGTTTATTAACCCATTTTATTTTCCAAAATTAGCTTCCGACTTATATTAATTGTAATAATTTATTTATATGTCGTATAAATTTTGTCAATAATAATTTATACTTTTGTTGAAGTATTGAATTTTGAAAAACATTTGTTTAGCACATGATTACTTTAGATACTGAATTCGCAGGATTAAAACTTAGAAACCCTCTAATAGCAGCAAGTAGCGGATTAACAAACTCAATTGATAAAATTGAAGAACTCGAAAATGCTGGAATTGGAGCAATTGTAATTAAATCGCTATTTGAGGAGCAAATAGAGAACCATTCAGAAAAGCTTACTCAGATTGCTGATTATCCGGAAGCAGGAGATTATATTAATGCCTATATTGAGATGAATCATATGGGAAAATATTTAGATCTAATTCGTTCTGCAAAAGCTAAATGTACCGTTCCAATTGTAGCGAGTATCAATTGCTATAAATCGGCTAAATGGATAGATTTCGCCAAAACAATTCAAGATAACGGAGCAGATGCATTAGAGTTGAACCTTTTTGTGTTAAACGCAGGAGAATTTGATGACAGATATCTCGAAGATACATATGTTAATATTGTAAGAGAGATGAAAAAGGTTATTCATATTCCTGTAATAATAAAGATGTCTAAGAATATAAGCAATCTTCCCGGTTTGGTGTCAAAATTAAAATCAGTTGGAGCAGCCGGAGTGGTGCTGTTTAACCGTTTTTATCAACTCGATATTGATATAAATAAATTGGAGATTGTTTCGGGTCCCGTATTTAGTAATCCTGCCGATTTTAGCGATACACTAAGGTGGACAGCAATTGTTTCGGGAAGAGTACCCGATTTTGATATTGCCTGTTCTTATGGAGTACATTCATGGGAAGATGCAATTAAAGGAATTCTGGCAGGAGCCGGAGGAATAGAATTATGCAGTGTATTATACGAGCAGGGTATAGATACTGTTACAAATATGTTAACCTGCATTGAGGAGTGGATGTATCAAAACAACTATTCTAATATAGCTGAATTTAGGGGGAAACTTAATTATGCAAATATTAAGAGTCCATATTTGTATGAAAGAGTACAGTTTATGAAATATTTCTCAAATTATAAATAAGAAAATGAATATTCAACAACTCGAATATATAATCGCGGTTGACACCCACCGCCATTTTTCAAAAGCGGCAGAAGCCTCTTTTGTTACTCAGCCAACTCTTAGTATGATGATACAGAAGCTGGAAGATGAACTGGGTGTAAAGATTTTTGATCGCTCTCAGCTTCCGGTTCAGCCTACAGAGATTGGTCGAAGAATTATTGAGCAGGCGCGTGTAGCTGTAGCTCAGGTAAATAATATTAAGGAGATTATCCTCGAAGAGAAAGGTGTAATTAAAGGTGTTTTCCGATTGGGAATCATTCCTACTATCTCTCCTTATCTGCTACCCAAACTTATGCAGGTGCATAACGACAACAAGTATGATGTTCGTATTATTATATCGGAGCTTACCACTGATCAGATATTAACTGGTCTGGCAAATGATTCGATTGACGGAGGAATTCTTGCAACTCCACTAAAAGAGCATACAATAATTGAAAAACCAATCTATTATGAGCAGTTCTTTGCATATGTTTCTCCAAATGAGAAATCTTTATATGCAAAGACATCACTGGATGAGAATGATCTTAACAGTGCAAAATTGTGGTTACTAGATGAGGTTCACTGTTTCAGAACTCAGATTCTTCATCTATGTAATCTTAAGAAAAGGAGAGGCCCCAACCAATCTATCTTCTCTTACGAAGCAGGAAGTATTGATACATTGATAAATATTGTTGATCAGAATGAAGGACTTACAGTTATTCCTGAAATGGCAATTGCTAACCTGACTGAAGAGCAAAAGAAGAATGTACGCCCTTTCAAAAACTCAACTCCCGTACGTGAGATTAGTCTTATTACCAGAAAAGAGTTTATTAGAGAGCGTCTTATCGACCTAATTGTAAGTGAGGTAAAAGAGGCTGTTCCTGTTTCTTTACAGGATGAGGCGATGAAAAAGTATGTTGTTCCATTGTAGGGAATAGAGAAAATCTCAGTTAATAGAACGGACTTAGCCCTTCTCAAACTATTACTTTGGCCTTACCTTCTCCTTTTATTGCTCTTATAAATAGGGAGTTTATAAGAATCAGGCAAGGATAAATTAGAAAACATATAGATATTAAGTGCGGATAAACTAATTATAAGTTTGTCCGTTCTTGTTTTATACACTATTAAGCCGGTAGTATTAAATTACAAAAAGTTATATTGGGTGGCTTGGGTTTCATTTAGCGAGTATATCAATTTCTTATAATTTAGATTTTTGACTACCTTTGCAGTCAGAAAACTGCCATTTATGAATCCATTTTCAATAATTAATAAGTATTATAAAGAGGGGACTAAAATTTATGATATCTATATATCGCATTGTACAGATGTGACTAAAAAGTGCTTGGATATTGTAAACAGACATCCTGAATTAGCAGTAGATGTTAAGTTTTTGGAGGAGGCTGCCATGCTTCACGATATAGGAATTTTCAAAACCAATGCTCCCCGAATAGCTTGTGTGGGTGATATGCCTTATATATGTCATGGCTACCTTGGAAATGAGTTATTAACAAGAGAGGGTTATCCTAAGCATGGCCTTATTTGTGAGAGGCATACAGGGACAGGCTTGAGCTTGGATACAATTATACAGAGAGATTTGCCAATCCCTCATAGAGATATGAGACCTCAGAGTCTGGAGGAGAAGATAATCTGTTTTGCCGACAAATTTTTTTCTAAATCTCAATTGGGACGAGAAAAATCTATAAAGCGAATAAGACAAAACCTAAAAGAGCATGACTGGCACCAGGTTGAGATATTTGATGAGTGGTGTGGACTGTTCCTGTGAAATTGTGGCAAACTATTTGCTATGTATAATTAATAGAGATAGAAAAAATTAATTTATATATGAAACGAAATTTAGACCAGCATAATAACGAGACTTCAGAAAAGTTGGAAAATACTATCCGGGAGGATTTAGCTCAGGAGGAGGTAAACCAACAGGACAATTTGACAGAAGAGGTGTCAGAAGAGGATAAAAACAAAGATTCAAAAGAGGAGTTAGAAAAGTTACAGCAGCAGTACAATGAACTTAACGATAGCTTCCTACGCCTAAATGCTGAGTTTGATAACTTTCGCAAACGTACAATCAAAGAGAAAGCTGAGATTATAAAGAGTGGTGGTGAAAGGGTTTTAAATAATATAATTACTCTGGTTGATGATTTCGAGCGTGCTCTAACAGCACTGCATCTATCGCAAGATAAAGATGCAATGCTTGAAGGAATGGACCTTATATACTCAAGATTTATCACTTTCCTGAAGCAAAACGGAGTAGATGAGATTGAGGCTGTAGGTCTCCCATTCAACTCAGATACATTTGAAGCAGTCACTACTGTTCCTGTTCAGGATGAATCTCAAAAAGGGATTATAATTGATTGTATTCAGAAAGGCTATAGACTAAACGACAAAATTATACGCTTCCCTAAAGTTGTTGTAGGAGAATAATATGGCTGAAAAAAGAGATTTTTACGAAATACTGGAGGTCCCTAAATCTGCTTCGGCTGAAGAGATAAAGAAGGCTTACAGAAAAAAGGCGATTCAATTTCACCCTGATAAAAATCCGGGTGATAAGGATGCAGAAGAGAAATTTAAAGAAGCTGCAGAGGCATATGAAGTTCTCAGTGATGAGAACAAACGTGCCAGGTATGATAAATTTGGCCATGCTGGTGTAGGCAACTCAGCATCTAGCGGCGGTTATGGCGGAGGTATGTCTATGGATGACATCTTCTCGCAATTTGGAGATATTTTTGGCGGACACTTTGGTGGTTTTGGCGGATTCGGAGGTTTCGGTGGATCACAGCGAGGCAGAAGAGTAAACCGTGGGTCCGACCTTAGAGTAAAGGTGAAATTAAACCTGAAAGAGATCCTCAACGGAGTTGAGAAAAAAATAAAGGTAAAGAAATATGTAAGCTGTTCGCATTGCGATGGCAACGGATCAGAGAACGGGACTTCTTTATCAACATGTCCTACCTGTAACGGTTCGGGAGTGGTAACTCGTGTAGCAAATACAATACTTGGACAGATGCAGACCTCATCAACATGTCCTACATGTAATGGTGAAGGAAAATCTATTGCAAAAAAGTGCGTTCACTGTAGTGGTGAAGGTATAGTTAGAGAAGATGAGATAATATCAATTCAGATTCCGGCAGGTGTTGGAGAAGGTATGCAACTATCAATGTCTGGTAAAGGTAATGCAGCTCGAAGAGGTGGTATTAACGGAGACCTGCTTATTGTAATAGAAGAGGAGGAGGATCCAAACTTAATTCGCGATGAGAATGATGTAATATATAACCTTTTCTTAAGTTTCCCTACAGCAGTATTAGGTGGTACAGTTGAAGTGCCAACAATTGATGGTGTGGCTAAAGTTAAAATTGATGCTGGTACACAATCGGGTAAAGTTTTAAGGTTGCGAAACAAGGGATTACCATCTGTAAACTCTTATGGAAAAGGTGACCAATTAATTCATGTAAATGTTTATGTACCCGAAAACCTATCAAGCAAAGAGCGAAAAGTGATGGAAGAGTTGGAGAAGTCAGAAAACTTCGCTCCTTCATCAACAGCTAAAAAAAAGGTTTTCAATAAGTTCAAAAAAATGTTCGACTAACAAACACAATCTTTATAGAACATTCTATGATAGCGGCAGATTATAAATCTGACCGCTATTTTTTTTAATTGATTAAATCAAACTTTTCATATCTTTTATATGTTCAACCTAAACCTGTGTTAAATACAAGGTAATAATGCGAAAAACATTTAAATCATCACAGCAATGAGTAACTATTCAATAGAGTCGTTAGAGCAGTACTTTAAAATCTACCGAAAATCAATTAGGAAGCCCAAGAAATTTTGGGGAGAGATAGCTGAAAATAATTTTACTTGGTACCAGAAATGGGATAAGGTTGTTGAGTTTGATATGCAAAAAGCTGAGTTTACTTGGTTTAAAAATGCCAAGCTTAATATAACTAAGAACTGTATCGATAGGCATCTGGCAAATAAAGGGGACAGTACAGCTATAATATTTGAACCAAATAATCCTGAGGAGCCATCTAAACATATATCATATAACGAGCTCTATAAAGAGGTTTCTAAGATGGCTAATGTGCTTAGAGAACTGGGGGTAAAGAAGGGCGACAGGGTATGTATATATCTTCCGATGATTCCCGAACTTGCATATACTATGCTGGCTTGTGCACGAATTGGAGCTATTCATAGTGTTGTATTTGCAGGTTTTTCATCCAGTGCTCTCTCTACGCGAATAAATGATTGTATGAGTAGATTTGTGATAACTGCAGATGGGGGATTTAGAGGAGCAAAGAGTATCAACCTTAAAGGGATAGTTGATGAGGCGCTGACTAAAAGTCCTTGTGTTGAGAAGGTGTTTCTGGTAAAAAGAACAAACGAAGAGATTAAATTTCAAGAGGGTAGAGATATTTGGCTTCAACCTCTTATAGATAAGGCAGAAACGACTAGCAGGGCTGAGATTATGGATGCTGAAGATCCACTTTTTATTCTGTACACTTCTGGATCAACGGGTAAACCAAAAGGAATGGTTCATACAACTGGCGGATATATGGTCTTTTCAGCTTATACATTTAAGAATGTATTCAATTATAAAACAGATGATGTTTTCTGGTGTACTGCTGATATCGGCTGGATAACAGGTCACTCATACATTCTTTACGGTCCGCTGTTAAATGGAGCGACAACAATAATTTTTGAGGGCATTCCATCTTATCCAACATATAGCAGATTTTGGGAGGTAGTTCAAAAACATAAGGTAAATCAGTTCTATACAGCACCTACTGCAATTCGTTCTCTGGCAAAAGAGAGAATTGAATATATACAGAGTTTCGAGCTCGATACACTCAAAGTGATTGGATCTGTTGGTGAACCGATTAACGAAGAGGCGTGGCATTGGTATAATGATCATGTTGGAAATAAGCGCTGTCCTTTGGTCGACACATGGTGGCAAACAGAAACAGGAGGTATACTTATTTCTGCAATCCCATTTGTTACACCAACAAAACCAACATATGCCTCACTCCCTTTTCCAGGAATTAAGCCTGTTTTGATGGATGAGCTGAGAAATGAGATTGAGGTAAATCAAAAAACCGGAAGTCTCTGTATTGATTATCCTTGGCCAGGAATTGCAAGAACTATATGGGGAGATCATCAGCGATATATTGATACCTACTTTACACAATTCCCCGGAAAATATTTCTCAGGTGATGGGGCTCTGAGAGATGAGGTGGGCTATTACAGAATAACAGGCAGGGTAGATGATGTTATAATTGTGTCGGGTCATAATTTAGGTACAGCACCGATAGAAGATTCTATTAATGAGCATCAGATGGTTGCAGAGAGTGCTGTTGTAGGTTTCCCTCATTATATAAAAGGAAATGCGCTGTATGGGTATGTAGTATTAAAGGAGGTTGGACTGTGGCGTGACCGCAATAATCTTGTAAAAGAGATTAATCAGCTGATTTCAGATCAGATAGGACCAATTGCAAAGTTGGATAAGGTTCAGTTTGTTACTGGACTTCCTAAAACTCGTTCTGGAAAAATAATGCGCAGAATATTGAGAAAAATTGCAGAAGGAGAGAAAAGCGATTTTGGAGATATTACAACATTGGTCAACCCGGAAATAGTAGAAGAGATTTGTAATGAGTCGCTTTAACAGATAAGAAATCAAAATTATTGTTGAAATAACATATAGAGCACAGGATTTATTAAATTGTTTTACTATATTTACTGAATAATATAGGATGAATTATTAAATAATTAAATAAACTAACCAGGTGATATGAAAAAAATATTCTCATTACTACTTCTTTTAAATTTGTTTGTTTTCGCTCTGTCTCTCCAAGCAGAGGATATTGTTCAGGTAAAGCAGACTAAAACCCCAATTTTAATTGATAGAACAGATAATGTACTCTTTTACATTCGTGTCGACGCTAAAAATTCAAAGGAGTTAAATCAGATAAATTTACGATTCTCAGAGAGCGTAAATATTTATGAGATTGCTGCTATAAAACTTTTTTATAGTGGTACTGAGGCCCCTGCAAGATTAAGTCAGGTTCACTATGCACCCGTTAGTCAGTATATTTCAAGCCATTCTCCTTCAAAAACATTAGAAGCTAATCCATCATATTCAATAAAGGTTGAAGAGGTAATTTCACCCAAAAGAGAGGTAGTTTTCGCTCCCAACTACAAACTTTTCCCAGGTGTAAACTATTTTTGGGTGAGTCTTCAGATGAAGCCAAATAGTTCACTGTTATCTAAAATAGATGTGGAATTAGTTGGTGCTCAACTCGACAGAAAAGATGCACCGTTATCGTTTGCGACAGAAAAAGCAGAGCACAGATTGGGAATAGGTGTGAGACATGCCGGTGATGATGGTTCTGTTTCGTTCAGGATACCCGGTTTAACAACTTCGAATGAAGGCACACTTTTGGGGGTTTACGATGTTAGATATAATAATAGTGCCGATCTTCAGGAGTATGTTGATGTGGGGTTAAGCAGAAGTACCGATAAAGGTCAAACTTGGGAAAAGATGAGACTGCCACTAAGTTTTGGTGAATATGATGGGATGCCTAAAGCCCAGAATGGTGTAGGTGACCCCGCAATTTTAGTTGATAAAGTTACTGGTACGATTTGGGTAATCGCTGCTTGGACTCATGGAATGGGAAATGGTAGAGCTTGGCCAAATTCAATGTCAGGAAATAGTAAAGAGACCACAGCACAGCTTGTTTTAAGTAAAAGTGATGATGATGGTAAAACTTGGTCGGATCCAATTAATATTACTGAACAGGTAAAAGATCCATCATGGAATTTCCTACTTCAAGGACCCGGAAATGGTATAACTATGCAGGATGGCACTTTGGTTTTTGCAATACAGTATATAGATTCAGTTAGAATGCCACATGCAGGAATAATGTATAGTAAAGATAGAGGTGAAACGTGGAAAATACATAATGCAGCAAGAGAAAATACAACTGAAGCGCAGGTTGCCGAGATAGAGCCTGGTGTGTTGATGTTGAATATGAGAGACAACAGAGGAGGCAGTCGTGCGGTTAACATAACTACAGATCTGGGTAAGACATGGAAAGAGCATCCATCGTCACGTAAAGTATTACCTGAGCCTGTTTGCATGGCAAGTTTAATTTCTGTTAAGGCTAAAGAAAATATATTGGGAAAGGATATACTTCTCTTCTCAAATCCTAATACGACAGAAGGAAGAAATATGATAACTATTAAAGCAAGTCTTGATAAGGGTCTTACATTCCCTGTAGAGTATCAGGTGTTGCTTGATGAGGATTATGGATGGGGTTATACATGCTTAACTATGATTGATGAGGAGACAGTTGGTATTCTTTACGAAAGTAGTGTAGCACACATGACCTTCCAAGCTGTTAAACTGACAGACCTCATCAAATAGTTAAGAATTTAGTATATTTATCAGAGCTTGTTGCAATGTTCGAAGAACCTGATTGCTTCAAGCTCTTTTTTAATTATAGCTTCTTCTTCAGCGGTTACATTCTGGAATGGTGTTCGATTGATACCTAGATCTATTCCGATAAGTTTCATGATTCGTTTGCCTGCAACAATATTTCCTCTGAAACGAGCAATAACATTAATCACCTCCTGAGCGAAGTTTTGATGTATCAAGGCTCCTTCAACATTTCCTTTATTGTATTCATCAATAACACCTACCAGCGATTTTCCAATATAGCTTCCGGTTCCACTGATTCCACCTTTTGCGCCACCCATAACAAGTGCTGAAAGAATTGTTTCATCCTGTCCGTGAAGCATATCAAATTTGCCATTCTCATAAAGCATACATTGATTATACTCGTATAGGCTTTCAAAAGTATATTTAATACCTGCAAGATTAGGAATTCTTCCGTCTGCCGCTTTTAAAAAGGGCAGCATTGGTAAAAATACACCATTCAGAGCAGGAATATGATAGAAGTAAAAAGGAAGACTCGGAGCCCCGCAAGCTATCTCCTCACAATATTTTACAAGTTCTTCTACACGACCTGCTTTTGGAAATGGAGATGCCATTGCACCTGTTCCGAATGCGCCAATCTCCTGAGCATGTTTTGCTAATTGATAGCTATCTTTTATGCAAGTTGCACCGACATGTACAATAACCTTAAATCCTTTTGGAGCAACGGAGACCCACTTCTCAGCAATTTTCATTCTCTCCTCAACAGTCAGCATATATCCCTCTCCGGAAGAGCCATTGATAAAAACTCCAATTAGTCCGTTCCTTTGTAGCATTGTTGCATAGGCATCAATGGGACCTAAATCGACTTCACCTTTTTTATCGAAAGGAGTAAAAGGTGCTACAATCAAACCATTAATTTTTTCTAATTTCATACTCATTAATTTTTATTTTATTTTTTGTTTATGCTAAATTTCTGTTATTCACTATCCTCCGCTTTTTCGGGAAAGGTTAGTTCAGGTTTTGGTTTTACCAGTGCAAGCATTAAAACCACTGCTACTAATACAACAATTGAGAGTTTACTGTAGTCAGCACCAAGATTGCCGGCATCGGTAGAACTGCCCAACATAAGTGTAACAGCATAACCTGCAAATACTCCCATCATGTTCATAATTCCATATGCAGTTGCTCTAAACTTTTGAGGAATAATCTGACACAAGATTGGCATATTATTGGTATCGAACATTCCATATCCAATTCCAAACAGCATCGCTCCTCCAATTAATGCAAAATAACTGTTGCCTAATCCCAAAAGGATTAGAGAGGGAATGGTAAGTGAGAGACCAATTACACTTGTATAAACTCTTCCACTTATGTTCTTTTGTACCCACTTGTCTGATAAAGGGCCTCCAATGAGAATTCCAATAAATGATGCAATTGCAATTGAAATAGTAGCTAATGGTCCCGCCTTAGCCATTTCAATACCTAGATTTTCAGAGAATAGTGTTGGCAGCCAGTTTTTTGTAGCCCATCCCGGGAAGCTTGGAGCCATAAAATAAAATAGCATAATCCAGAACGAAAGAGTTCCCAGAATTACTCCGAAAGAACTAAATACAGATTCTTTTTTAATTTTATCGGACTGAGGGTCTACATTTAATTTTGCTGTTTTTGTACCTGCATGTCCCTCTTTATCGTGCAGCAGGAATATAAGAATAACAGCATATATTATCCCTACAATACCGAACCAGTGAAAAACTGTTTGCCATGAATAATTTGCTGCAATAGTAGCTCCAAATCCACCTAATGCTTGTCCGGTATAAAGCCCCGACATATGTATACCAATAGCTAGTGACCTTGTTTTTGAACTGTGGAAATCGGCTATCATTGCCAGTCCGGTTGGCAGGTAAAGTGCTTCACTTACACCCATTAGTGCACGTAGCCAATATACCTGACCATAGGTTTCTGCATATCCCATTCCCCATGTAACTGCCGACCACACAAAAAGACTTCCTACTATAAGCCATTTGCGATTTATACGGTCGGCTATTACACCTGCAACAGGACTCATTAAGCCATATATTAGGAGGAATATCCCCATTACACGTCCGAAGTTCTCAGCAATAGCGAGTTCTTGAATATCCAACTGCATTGACGATTGCATAGTCGACAGCATCTGCCTATCGAGATAGTTTAGAAGAGCTACAAACCAGAGTAGTCCAACAACCATCCATGGGTAATATCTTTTATCTCTCATCACTTAAATTTTTGTTTTAGCTGTATAATAGTTTTTAGTTCTAATTCATCTTTATCTTTTAAGAATTTACCAAACGGTAGGATTAGCCCTGTTATCTAATCTCTCCTTTAAATGTTTTTGCTGAACGCACACCCGGTTTTAGTTCACCCTGTACAACATAAAACAGGTTATCTTTATAAACAAGTGTTGCTCCTGCACGTGCAGCATCAGTAGTATTATCTATAATAGTCCATTTACCTGTAAGAGTATCAAATACTCTGCATTCATGATTAAACTTATAGTACTCTACCGGTTGCGTCATGTAAAACTTTGAAAATTCTAAGTTTTTATCTCTTTTTTGTTCAGGAGATAATTGTGAGTCGAATCCAATATTGTATTGAGAGGTAATTGCATCAAGGAAAATATCATAATTAACTCCACCCATACAGAGTATATATCTATTTTCAACAGACATGGCAGTTGCACCACCAAGTGAAAATGGTTTATTTGACTCAGGGTCAATCTGTTCACCTGCAACAGACCACTCTTTGGTTTTTACATCATATTTTAAAATATCTGTAGCCATTGAAGGTTTCAGGTTTTCATCACCACCAAAAAAACCTCCCATTAGGTATAGATATATATCACCATCCATCTCAATAGATGATAGTACTGGCTGAACTCTAGGTGTCCCCGGGAAATTTGGTAGTCTGGTCCATACTGAGTCAGTTTTGATATTGATACAGTAGATTGAGTTTGAGGGTTTACCATCAACAACTCCCCCTGCAACAAAAACCATATCTCCAATAGAAGATCCGGAGAAGTTGTCCATTGTAAGAGGTAGGTCGATAAATGGTGTTATTTTAATATTTTTATCAGAGTCAATTGAAACATAGTAAGTTGAGGTGAACGAACTATCTGCATTGTTCCCTCCCATCCATAAAGCTCCATCAGCCACATTTACAGATACTCCATATGCAATTGGTGAAGGAAAATTGCCTATTATACTCCACTCCTGTACAGCATCGTCATAAATGAATATTTCATCATAAAATGCTTTAGTTCCCCCTTCGAAACCCAGTTTTCCGGGGAAATTAGCACCTCCTGTTACTATTAATTTATCATCTATAATAGCAGCAAATGCAGCTGAAACTCCTTTAGAGAGGTCATTCTCTATTCCTTTAGTTGATAACTCTACCCAATTTATCTCCATATTATCACTTTTATTAATATCACTTTTGAGATGATTACACGAAAAAGCGGCTATAGCAAATATCATAAATATCAATAATCGTGCTCTCAAATATAAAACGGAATACATAGTCTACTGTTTTTTTATTTTCCTATTTTGTTTTGGTTGGACTATATATCAGTCCCGGCATTTCATCTTTGCCATCAGGTGTAACAAAAACAAATGTAAACATCCATTTCTGTAATCTTACCTCAGGAGAAGAGAATTTGCCAACTGGTAGTTTTAAAAGGATTTTATTCCATCCTTTGTTAAGTTGAACCTCAATCGGATCACCTGCAATATAATTTTCATTTTTGAGAGTAATCTCATTCGATTTCTCAGTATGATTATTTTCCCATTCGGGAGCCATTAGTTCGGAGTCATTAATCCATATTCTACTTCCTCTGTAATCCCATTCTCCTTTAGGTGGAGCTAAATCTGCCTCAGATCTGCTATAGTCCTGTGTCGACACCCATAAACCTGCATTTTGTGATTTAGGCGACCATACCCAAGTATATGCATATGCAGTATGATTTTCTTTTGGATCATCATAAAATGCAGGAACAATTTTTCCCCATACATGACGCAAATATATTCCGGCACCTGTAGCTGGTTGCACGTCATAATTTATATTATTGTAACTGTAACTATCTTTTAGCTCATTTTCAGGAGGAAACGACATTCTTAGGTCACCCTCATTTGGAAATGGATCTGTTATAAACCACTTTACATTTGTCTGCTTAACATAAGGAAATGTTTCTTCCGCAAAGAATTTTTTCTTATGCCATAGCATTCGTTGTTCAAAATCAGTAAACTCTGCCAGAACAGGATCTCCTTCGGTTGTAGGTAAGATAACCCCATTTTTATCGAAATACTCAGTTCCGCCACCCCTCCAAGTACGTTCGGCAAAAGCCATCATATTTGGGTAGAAGTAGTTCTGCAGCATAATATCTCTTTCTGTAGGTAATAGCCTGTCATTCCAAATTGCAAGGATAGAACCTGCAATGTCTTCGCTACCCTCGTTTACGTTGTAGATGCGACTATTATAAAGTGCCACAATATCACCAAACGCATCGAAGTGGTTTATGTAGTGAAAACGGGAATCTATAGCAGGAATACCGGGTTGAGCTTTTCCTCTGTAGCTCCAAAGCTGAGTTGCATCAATCTCACCGGGTTTATAATCCCAGCCAGGGTTCCATGAGATAACTTTCTTGCCAAAACTTCTTACATGATCCACCATTTCAGGCACGAAATAGGGATTGGTAAATTGCACTTCATCGGTACCGATATGTATGTACTCAACTGTTGGGAAAACCTCTGTACAGATCTCTCCCATCAAATCTTTAAGAATTGTCATACCTTTTGCCGATTGCATATCAACACCCATTGCCCTCACAAAAGCAGCACTATGACCCGGCATATCAATCTCCGGGATTACCATCATATTGTGTTTGCTGGCCCACTCTACAATTTCATGAGCATCTTCAATGGTGTAATATTGATTGTCAAATCGCGTGAAACTACTACTGTCATTGAGCTGTGGAAATAGTTTGCTTTCTAATCTCCATCCCTGATTTTCAGTAAGATGCCAGTGGAATACATTTATTTTATATTGTGAAAGCAGAGATATCTGTTTTTTTAACTCATCGACAGAGATAAAACTTCTGCCCACATCATGCATAAACCCACGAACACGAAAAGCGGGCCAGTCGATAATCACTACTGTCGGAACAGATTGGCCACTCTCTCCTGCCTCTTTAGCTAGTTGATGTAAAGTCTGTTTTGCCCAAAATAGACCTCTTTCAGTTGTAACTTCAATTAATACAGAATCAGAAGTTATAGTTAATTTATACGCCTCCTCCTGATTTGTTGATGCCTCTGGAATAGAAGCAAAGTTTTTTACAGAAATAATATCAGGTCTAAACTCACCATTTTTAATTTGATGTTTCTGTGTCCAGTTAATCTCTATTTTCTGAGGCTTTGGAAGAAGGTTCAACGACCTATTAGTCTCATTTTTAGAGCATGAGATTAAAACAGCCATTGAGAGTATTGCAAAAAACAGATTCTTTGATAGTCTCATTTCAATTCATTTTTTAAAACTTTTCGCCTTTTACCCATTCAATTAAATATTCCTTATCTTATTTATCTCAGGAAGAGGTGTTGTATTAAACCGAAGGAATAGCCACCGCTTCAGGAGCCCAGAACAGAGAGTCCGTTTCAGATATCTCTCTGCCAACAAAATAGACACTATCCCGCAAATGAATAAACAAATGATAAATAGACTTTCGAATATCATATTATCAATAATCATTAATATTGAGTTGAGAATGTAGATGCCGGCAAACTCTCTTGGTTTACAAGATTACCATCTGAAAAAGAGTTCCACCCATATCTTATATATTTTGGATTTTTCACCTTAGACGAATTTACTTTAACCACGTTTCCTTCAATTTCAGCCATTGCCGGGTAAAACAGACCCGGAAATTCGGCTACTTCAAATGATCTGAGAGGCTCTCCGTCTGCCGACTTTAACCCAAGGCTATAATCAAAAGAGATAAATACAGTATCATTTACAACAAAGAAATCATGATATAGTGGACCTGAAGGAGTTGTATCAGAAAAACCATATGTCTGATTTAATGCCCAACGTGCAAGTCGTTCCCCTATTTGCTTCTTTTCACGCGGATGAACATCTGTACTATCCCCAAGATCTGATGAAACAGCCATTCCGCAATTTGGTATTTCATACATTAATCTTCGTTGACTATCTCTAAAATGCCCCCATGTTTCTCTGCCGATTGCCATACTGGATAGTTGAACATAATAAAATGGAAAGTTATCATTCCATGAATTTCTCCAACTCTCTACAAGAGTAGGGAATAATTCTTCATGCAATTCAACATTATGCTCATTCGATTCACCTTGATACCAGATTACACCTGTGATATTAAACTTTGTCAGACTCTGAATACCAGCTTCATAAAGATATGAAGGGTGATAAGGGTGCCGTTGTAGAGGGTTTTCTGATAGTTCGCTATTTTGTTGAGCCCTCTCTCTACACCATGGATGAATGAAGTCGTTGTTGTTCCAATTCCTGAACATCCCAACAAAACGATTTTGATGTTCTAATGTATAACGATCTATCCATGATTCTGCGGGGGAACCACCTACTGCATTAAGGATTAATCCAATTGGAACACCAGTTTTTTTATACACTGTTTTACCAAAATGATATGCTATTGCTGAAAAGTCTTTTGATGTTTCTGGAGTGGAGTTTTCCCATTCGGTTTCAATAAAGTAATCTAGTCTATTGATCTTATCAAGGGTACACTTGTCCCAAGCAATATTATTGGTATATGCTATCGGCTGCATATTATACAATCTTACTTCAGGTAGGGTTGCATTTTTGATGTCATCGGGACCAGTCGATGATTGATTTAGCCTAAACTCCATATTTGACTGGCCGGAGCAGAGCCATATATCACCAATTAGAACATCATTTATTGTTATTGTTTTAGAATCGGTTGATAATTTTATACTGTATGGACCCCCAGCTTCTAAAGGAGGAAATTCGATTTCCCAATTACCGAACTTGTTAGCAGATCCCGATTTTATTTGATTATTGAATTTTATTTCAACTATCTCATTCGTGTCAGCAATCCCCCAGAATCTGATTGGTTTATTTCTTTGTAATACCATTTCACTAGTAAAAATAGATGCAAGCTGTAATCCTCCAAAATTTCCGGTAATTGCTCCATAAACTGTTTCTGCAATTATTTTAGCTCCCTCACCTGTTGGATGCAGATTATCAGGAAATAGATCGGGGCGTCTGTGGAGTGGGGTGTGCATATCAATCAAGTCGGCTCTACTGATTTCTGCAATTGTCTCAATTGCATCCTGAACCTGCCAGTACCAATCTCTTGTGCTGGATTCAAATCGAGTGTGACCACTAAAAATTGGGGTCATCCTAGATATCTTTACATCTGTATTAGGATTTATACTCTTAAATGTGTCAATAAGATTTATATAATCTCTTATAAATTCATCTCTATATTTTGGCCAAGCCCTTGGGTCAGTATCATTTAAACCAAGATGAATAATTACAATATCAGCTCCATAATTGAGGGCTTCTTTGAATTCAGGTAAATTCCAATAAGGTCTATATCCATTTTTAAGTAAAGTTGCACCACTATGACCAAAGTTACGTACCTCATATTCATTACCTAACATAACCTGTAGTAGTGCCGGATATCTCTCTTCCGGATTCTCAATTCCCATTCCAAATGTTACAGAATTTCCAACACAGGCAACTTTTATTGTTTTACCATAAATAGAAGACAACGATAAAAGTATAATAGTTGAGACTATTAATATTTTGTTAAAAGTCCTATTCATAAATATATGGTTTTATTATCTTTGACCCCTTTATATATCCATCCGTCATGATATGTAGAATATCATTAATGTTTGTACAATTCAAATTGTATACAGTATTTTTTTATGATTTATACATATGACTAGGAATGTTATAAATTAAAATATCCAAAGATAATGATAACTTAAAAAAATATATCACCATCTTTGGATTACTGATTAATTTTGAAATGTATAGTTATTTAGTAACAGTTTAAATTATTGTCAACAATTGCAAATTAATTGCTACCCGATAAAACCTCATTCTTTTCGAACACTGATATATCTTTATTATTAATATTCTCTAGTATCTTCCAGCACTGATAAAGACCTCTCGGAACATGGAAGCAGCCCTTCCATTTACCACCTTTCAGATCTAACAAAACTTCGCCCCTTCTATTTAAATATCCCCACCATTCTGGGAATTCCGGATCTTTAAAATGACTCCAGGTGTATGCATGTAGTTTTTCGAACCATGACAGGCATTCTTCAGACCCTGTTAGTTGATATCCTTTCAAAAGAGCAATAAGAGCTTCGATGTGAACCCACCAAAGTTTTTGATCCCACTCCAGCTGTTGAGGTGGATTACCTTTACAATCCATGAAATAAAAAATACCTCCATATTTTTCATCCCATCCAAATTCCATTAATTTTATTGTAGTCTTAACAGCTTGTTCAATAAGGCTCTTTCTATTAAGTTTAACTCCAAGGTCCATTATAAACCACATTGATTCTAAACCGTGTCCCGGATTAACTAATCTTCCATCGAATGTGTCGGACAAAGTACCATCTATGTTTAAATTCTCTACAATTATCCCTCCCAGTTCTGGACGTAGAAAAACATTCATTACTTCATGAATACATTCCTCCATTATAGTTTCAATGGTTTCTTTGTCGAGTAAGTGCTCTATTTCTAGAGTTAAATTACTTATGATCATAGGTAATGAAAAACCTTTGAGTTGACGGGTTCCGGGATAAGCCTTGTTCCATTTATCTTTTGGGTTATCTTTTTTTGAAAGTATATTATTAAAGCTCTTTTTTGCAATTTCTGCATATTCATCATTATTTGCAGCAATACTGAGTTGCCCAAATGCCATCGTAGCGAAAGCATATGAGAAAATATTATATGGCTCTATCAATGGCTTACCTTCTTGAGTTAGAGAAAAATACCAATTGTAATTGCCATCATGTCCGTGTTCATTTAGGAACTCTGCTCCTTGAATAGCACAATCTAACCACTCCTGTTTTTTCTCTACTTTATTAAACAACATTGAAAAAAGCCATACTTGCCTCGCTTGTAACCAAACAAATTTGTCAGTATCAAAAACATCCCCTTGTCTGTTTAAGCAAGTAAAGAAACCTCCATTTGTCTCGTCCTGAGATTTTGAAAGCCAGAAAGGTACTATATTCTCTAATAATTCTTTTTTATACTGATCTTCTAATAAAATCAAATTTATCATTGGATATATTTTAACTTAATTAAATAAAGTTTTAACCATCAATTTAATAATGAGAGTCGAATAAAAAATAAACACTCTAAAAATTAAAATAGACCACAAATTAAACTCAAACAAAACAATAATGCAAACTATAAAGTAAAATAATTTATTAAATAGGGTATACTTAATTGAAATTAACGAAAACGCGTTAAATCTAAACAATTATATAGATAAAAATAAATGTTGTAGTAGTATATAATTTCTATAAATAAAGAAATTTCTCTGCCTCGTTTAAAGAATTAATTTTACCCACATCTATCATTTTCAGATCTTCTGAGTAAAAAGCACCAATTCTTTGGGATTTACAGAGGGATAAGTAGAAATCGATTATTGAGAATTTTTCAGGAAAATCTACCATATAATTAAAAATAGATGTATTTAATATATGAATTCCTGAAAAAGCCATTTCATTGTACTGTTTAAGATCACCAATTTGATTAGGAGATTTAATATCACCGGTTTCTTTGTTAATCCATCCAGTGAGTTGATTGACTGAATTGAAAAGTAAATAGCGTGAAGTGTTACGTTTACTGCAAACAAGCGATGCTATGGAGTTAGATTTTTGATGATATAGATAAAACTCTTTTAGGTTTAAGTTTGAAAGTATGTCTACATTATGGATCAAGAATGGCTTGTTATCATTAAAAAAATGAGATGCTTTTTTTATTCCACCTCCTGTATCCAAAAGCTTATTAGATTCATCAGAAAACTCAATTCGAATACCAAATGAGCTGTTTATTTCTATAAAGTTTATAATTTGATCTGCAAAATGGTGAACATTTATAATAATTTCATCAAATCCATAGTACTTTAGTTTTTCGATTGTATGTTGTAGTAAAGGTTTGTCTCCCACCTTTATTAAAGCTTTTGGTGTATTGTCTGTTAAAGGTCTGAGTCTTGTACCCAGACCTGCTGCAAAAATCATTGCTTTCATTATGGTGTCTTCGATACTATAAATTAAACAGTTATTATAACAATTACTTGAATTCCTGTTCTATATTCTGTTCGCGATGAATTAAAGTTACTTTTGTGCCGAATTTTTTATGAATATGTTCTGCTACATGTTGAGCCGCATAAACAGAACGATGTTGTCCACCAGTACAACCAAATGAAATCATTAAGTCGGTAAATCCCCTTTCAATATATCTTTTTACATGCTTATCAACTAATGAATATGTATTTTCTAAGAATTGCAGAATCTCTCCATCCTCTTCAAGGAATCTGATTACCTGTTCATCTAATCCATTAACATTACTATATCTTTCAAACTTTCCAGGATTATTTATAGCTCTGCAATCGAATACATATCCGCCACTATTTCCTGATATGTCGTTAGGAATACCTTTTTTGTATGCAAAACTGTAAACTCTTACAGTTAGTTCGCGTTTTTGAGTATCGGCAAATTGTTTTAGATTTACCATTTCTCTAAGTAAATTGTCAAGGTATGGATATTCCTCAAATTTTTCCTTTAATAAATCCCTAAGATTGTTTAGAGCAAATGGTACACTTTGTATAAAATGAGGTTTTTTCTCAAAATAGCCTCTGAATCCGTATGCACCTAATACTTGAAGAGTACGGAAAAGGACAAAGTGACGAAGGTTCTCCATAAATTCAGCAACATCTACATCTTGAAACTTTTTAAGTGAATCAATATAAGTATGAATTAATTCATCTCTTAAATCATGAGAAAAATTAGCTTTTGCCTGCCATAGGAAAGAGGCAACATCATAATATACTGGTCCTTTTCTTCCACCCTGAAAATCTATAAAGTATGGCTCTTCACCAAAAAGAATAACATTTCTCGATTGAAAATCCCGATACATAAAAGTTTCGGATTTATCTTTAAGTAAGAATTCAGCGATTCTTTCGAAATCATTCTCCAGTTTATCTTCACTAAACTCTAAGTCTGTTGTCTTAAGAAAGTTGTATTTAAAGTAATTTAAATCCCACAATACAGAGCGACGGTTAAACTCTGGAAGAGGGTAGCATGTGCTAAAATCCAGACCTTCTGAACCTTTAACCTGAAATTCAGCAAGTTTTGAAATAGTTTTATGAAGTAGCTCTTTCTCTTCGTGACTAAAAACACCTGTTAACCTACCACCTCTAATAGAATTAAATAGAATGGTATCTCCTAAGTCTTGTTGCAGATAGAAATAGTTGTCTTTTGAAACAGCAACAACTTTAGGAACATTCAAGCCCTGTTTGAGAAAATGATTTGCCAGATATATAAATGCTTTATTCTCTTCTATTGATTCTCCCGAAACAGCTATAAGTGATATGTTATCCTGTTGCAGTCTATAATATTTACGGTTAGAGCCCGAAGTTGGAAGTGCTTCAATATCTGGATTTTCCTTACCTGTGTATTCAGCAAATAGAGATATTAGTTGATGCATTTTAATTAATTAGATGAGTGAATTTTATCAAGTTCTTCTAGCCAAGTATTTACTTCAGCGTCACTAGGCATACGCCATGTTCCACGAGGTGACAGGTTTATTGATCCTACTTTAGGCCCATCGGGTAAAGCAGATCTTTTAAACTGTTGAGAAAAAAATCTTTTATAAAAAATCTTCAGCCATTTCAATATTTCCTCAAATGAGTATTTTTCTTTAAAAGCATAATTAGCAATAAATAAAATTCTGTTAGGCTTTTCGCCATATCTTAACATGCGATGCATAAAGAAATCATGTAATTCATAAGGTCCTACTACATGTTCAGTCTTTTGAGCAATTTTCCCTTGGCTGTCGGCAGGTAATAATTCAGGACTGAAAGGGGTGTCTAATATATCAAGAATTATATTTTTAGAATCCTCCCTTAATTGTGTTTCGGCAATCCATCTTGTTAGTGTTGCAACCAATGTTTTAGGTACACCCGAGTTTACTGCATACATTGACATATGATCACCATTATATGTAGCCCAGCCAAGAGCAAGTTCCGACATATTGCCTGTTCCAACAACAAGTCCGTTTATCATATTTGCGTAATCCATTAATATCTGAGTACGCTCTCTTGCCTGACTATTTTCGAATGTTATATCATGTTTATTGATATCTTGATCAATATCTAGAAAATGTTGTGTTACAGCATTCACTATAGATATTTCCTTATTGGTTATACCTAATGAATTCATTAATGCCTTAGCATTAGTTTTTGTCCTTTCTGTTGTACCCAATCCTGGCATTGTAATACCATGAATATTTTTAAGTGGAATACCCAAAATCTCAAATGCTTTAACTGTAACCAAAAGAGCAAGTGTAGAGTCGAGCCCACCTGATATTCCTATCACTGCTTTATCTATGCGAATATGCTTTAATCGTTTGATAAGTCCATGGGTTTGAATATTAAAGACTTCTGAAAGTTCTTCATCTCTATTCTCTTCACCAGGTATAAATGGGTGAAGGTTAATATTCCTGAATAATCCGTTAGAAGTTATAGGAGAAATATTGCAATAAACCTCTTTTATGAATTCAGAATTTACAGAGTGGTAATTGGTGTTTACAAGTTTATCGTGGCGTATTGAGCTGATATCGATATCGGCTATGATAAGTTCATTCTCTAATGAGAATCTTTTAGATTCAGCTAAAATTTTGCCATTGTCTGCAATTAAGCATGTACCTGAAAATACTATATCAGTAGTGGATTCACCTACCCCTGCGGAAGAGTAAATATAAGCACAGTTTGAACGGGCTGATTGTTGAATTATTAATGATTTTCTATATCTGTTTTTCCCTACTAACTCATTACTTGCCGAAAGATTGAAAATAATATCTGCATCTTGCATTTCCGGCTCCGAAGATGGAGGAATCGACATCCATAAATCTTCACATATTTCTACTCCAAAGTTCCCAAATGGTGTGTAGAATATCGTATTTCCACGTGAAACCGGAACTTGATTTCCATCTATTTTTACAGAGTTTTCCCACAATTCATATTTCGAAGTAAACCATCTTTTTTCTTGATATTCGTAATTATTGGCAAGATATGTTTTAGGTATCATACCTATTATTCCTTCTCCTGAAATAACTGCAGCCATGTTATAAAGACTGTTTTTAATTCGGTAAGGCAATCCCACAATAACAACTATATTCTTAATCTTCTTTACAAATTCTGAAAGCTCAATAAGTGATGATATTGCTTTTTTTTGAAGCTCTTCTTGAAAAAAAAGATCACCACAGGTATAGGATGTAATACTTAGTTCTGGAAAGCAAAGTATCTGCACATCATTCTGGAGTGCTTGCTCAATAACCTTCTTTATTTCAGAAATATTGTAGTTGCAATCTGCGACTTTAACCAAAGGTGTAGCTGCTCCTACTCTAATAAAACCAAAATCATTTATATTCATGTGATTATTCTGTAGATGAATTATGATTTAAGCAAAGATATACAAAAAATATCTTTATAGATTGATCTTGTTTATATTATCTAATATTAGGTTGAAGTTTTCATATAGCTCTTTTATTGAGTGAAATACAAGAGCTGCACCGGCATCTGTTAAAACTTTATCTTGAAGCGGACCTGTATTTACAGCGATAGTGAAAATGCCTGCACCGACAGCTGATTTAATTCCTAATGGCGCATTCTCGATAACAATAGCCTGATTTGGTAAAAGATTGTTCCCTTTTTCTAATCCCATAATATATGGTTCAGGATCGGGTTTCCCTTTTGTAACATTAAATGCTGTAACCATAGTATCAGGATTAAATATTCCAGGAAAATGATGATCCAATTTATCTAGGAGGGAGGGTTGTCCCGATCCGGTTACAAGAACAGGTGTTAACTTCTTCTCTTTAACAAGATTAAGCAAATCATCAGCGTGAGGTAAGATACCATTTGTATTGTATTGTTGAAAAAGTTCAGATTTACGAGAATAGATATTATTTTCCTCTTCTACTGTAGCATCTCTTTGCAAATTTCGCTGGAATATATCATTAATAGTAGATTTTCCTATTCTACCTTCCTGAAGATAAAATTCGAATGGCTCATATTTTAAACCAAGTTCTTCTATCGTTTGTTTCCATGACTTGTCATGTGCTGGCATAGAGTCATATAAAACTCCATCCATATCAAAAATTACAGATTTTAGATCAAAATTTGTAAATCTATTGTTTTCTAAATATGAGATTAATTTTTGATTTATTTTGTTTTTTAATTCCATTATAGCTTTCATTTCTTTTTCAAATATAAGCATTTTATCTTGATGCTCATAGCTTTAATCTTTGTATAAAAAATCACCGGCTATAGTATTATGCCGGTGATAATTATATTTATTAATCTACTAGATTAAATTCGCTGTTTAATAGCTTTAGTTGCTTCTTCATAACCTGGTTTCTCGAGTAAAGCAAACATATTCTTCTTATATGCTTCTACTCCTGGTTGGTTGAAAGGATTTATACCAAGTAGATAACCACTTATTCCACAAGCTTTTTCGAAGAAGTATATAAGTTGTCCCATATATCTTTCGTTTAACTCCGGAATCTCAATTAAAATATTTGGAACACCTCCATCAACATGTGCTATCCTTGTGCCTAACTCAGCCATTTTATTAACCTCATCTACTCTTTTTCCTTCAAGATAGTTTAAACCGTCGAGGTTTACATCATCATGAGGAATTATTACTTTATTATCGGGCTGTTTTACAGAGATAACTGTTTCAAATATAGTTCTTTCACCTTCCTGAATCCATTGACCCATAGAATGAAGATCAGTTGTAAAATCAACTGCAGCAGGGAATATACCTAAGTTCTCTTTACCCTCACTTTCACCATATAACTGTTTCCACCATTCAGCTAGGAAGTGAAGTTTTGGGTGATAGTTTGCCAGAATTTCAATTTTCTTGCCTTTCTTATAAAGTTCATTACGGATAACTGCATAAATTGCAGGTAGATTATAATCGAATGAAGTTGAAGTAGCAGTTGCATTCTCAATTTCAACTGCACCTTGAATAAGTTTTCTTATATTAATTCCGGCAATCGCAATAGGGAGCAATCCAACAGGGGTTAATACTGAGAATCTGCCACCTACATTATCAGGAATAACAAATGTTTTATATCCTTCGTTGTTTGCAAGTGTGCGTAAAGCGCCTTTAGATTCGTCAGTTATTGCAACAATACGTTTTTTCGTTTCTTCAGAACCAACTTTCTTTTCAAGCATATCTTTCAATAGTCTGAATGCTAGTGCAGGTTCAGTTGTCGTTCCTGATTTTGATATGTTGATTATTCCAAACTCTCTATTTTCAAGGAACGACATTAATTCGTATAGATAATCTTCACTAATATTATTACCGGCATAAAGTACAACAGGATTCTTTCTTTTATCTTTCTCCTGCAACCAATCGAAAGAACATGAAAGTGCATCTATTACTGCACGTGCTCCAAGATAACTGCCCCCGATACCTACTACAACAACTGTGTCGCAGTGAGTTCTGAGAACTGTAGCGCAATCTTCTATCTCCCTTATATTATCTTCTGAAATTGAAGATGGAAGCTCAACCCATCCCAAGAAATCGTTTCCTTCACGAGTTCCGTCATACAATGCCTTATTAGCAGCTGATGCCTGTTCTGATTTTTGTAATATTTCCTCTTCTGAAAGAAAACCTGCAAGATGTTTGATGTTTAACTGAATACTATCCATAATTATTTGTTTATTATAGTTATATCTTAAATTATACTTGTTAAAGAAATTAGTAGTACCTATTTAGATACAGAGTAGAATAAGAAACTAATAAACCTCTATTAAAAGTAATTGATTAGGTTTTTAATAGCCATACGTGGCTCCAACTTATCGTATAAAATCTTATAGATTGTATCAACAATTGGTATTTCCACTTTTAAACGACTATTTAATTCTTGAATACATTTTGCTCCGTAATAGCCTTCAGCAATCATTTCCATCTCTAATTGAGCTGTTTTTACAGAGTAACCTTTTCCAATCATAGTTCCAAGTGTTCTGTTGCGTGAAAACTGTGAATATCCTGTTACTAGCATATCACCTAGATAATGTTGTTCAGTGATTTGACGTTCCATTGGAACAATTGTATTAAGGAATTTGCTCATTTCTTTTGCACAATTACTCATAAGAACAGCTTGAAAATTATCTCCATACTGCAATCCTTGACAAATCCCGGCTGCTATTGCATAGATATTTTTTAGGACAGCCGCCAACTCAATACCTACTACGTCATTAGATGTCTTAGTCTTAAGAATTCTTGATGTTATTGCGTCTGCCAATTGTGTGGCTTTTTCTTGATCTTTACTTGCAACAGTTAAAAAAGAGAGACGTTCCAATGCCACCTCTTCTGCATGACAAGGACCTGATATTACACCAATATTTTCAAAAGGAATTTTAAAATTGTCGGCTAGATACTCACTCATAACCATATTTTCGCTTGGGATAATTCCCTTAAGTGCAGAGACCATAAATTTACCTCTGAAGGTACTATTCCAAATCCTTCTGAAATATTGTTTCACATAAGGTGATGGAATTGCAATTATTATTGTATCAGAGTCTTTTATAGCCCTCTCAAAGTTTGAGTAAAAGGTGATTTGTGAAAGATTGAATTTAATGTTGGTCAGATAACTTGGATTATGACCTAACTTATAAAATCCTTCAATCTGGTCATCTCGACGCATAAACCAATTTATATGCTTCTGGTTCATAAGCACCATTTTTGCTAGTGCTGTACCCCAAGTACCACCTCCCAGGATGCAGATTTTACCTATTAAATCCATTATATTTTTTATTACAGTTGTTCAGTCTACTTCAATTCCGAAGCTTTCTCAGTCCAACTTTTCACCTCATTTGGTGTAGGATTAGTAAGTTCCAGTTTTAACTTCTTATTAAGACCACATATCTCTTGATGTAGTTTGTTAGGATTAACCTCCTTTAAACTGCTCACCATATTGTAGCCTGCTTTTATAACTAAGTCAACCCACTCTTCGGGAATTCCTAATTCTAAAAAGTCTGAGACTTTGTCACTCTTTACTTTTTTTTCTGGTCTCATTAATGGGAATAGTAATACTTCCTGAATAGATGTCTGACCAGTTAGCATCATAGTTAATCTATCCATTCCAATACCCATACCTGATGTAGGAGGCATACCATATTCAAGAGCTCTTAGGAAATCCTGATCAATAAACATTGCTTCATCATCTCCCTTTTCGAGTAGGCTCAACTGCTGCTCAAAACGATAACGCTGATCAATTGGGTCATTAAGCTCAGTATAAGCATTAGCCAGCTCTTTTCCATTAACCATTAGCTCAAAACGTTCGGTAAGTTCCGGATTTTCTCTATGTCTTTTGCACAGAGGAGACATTTCTATCGGGTAATCAATAATAAACGTTGGTTGTATATATTTGCCCTCTGCTTTTTCTCCAAATATTTCATCAATGAGCTTCCCTTTACCCATTGTTTCATTAATCTCAATATTCAATTCTTTGCACACCTCACGAAGTCGATTTTCATCCATACCGCTGATATCGATTCCTGTGTGATCCTTAATCGCATCTATCATTGTGACTCTCTTGTATGGAGCTTTAAAATCTATCTCATTATCACCAACTTTGACTTTGGTAGTTCCAAGAACTTTTAAAGCTACATGCTCAAGCATCTGCTCAGTAAATTCCATCATCCATTTATAGTCGGTATATGCAATATATATCTCCATTACTGTAAATTCAGGATTGTGAGTTCTATCCATACCCTCATTTCTGAAGTTGCGAGAGAACTCATAAACACCATCAAATCCTCCAACTATAAGGCGTTTTAGATAGAGTTCATTAGCAATTCTGAGATATAGATCAATGTCGAGAGCATTTAGATGCGTTATAAATGGTCTGGCAGCAGCTCCTCCGGGAATACTCTGAAGAACCGGAGTATCTACTTCAAGATAACCTCTTTTATCAAAAAACTCTCTCATAGCATCAAAAATGCGAGTTCTCTTAGTAAAGATATCTTTTACATCTTCGTTTACTAAAAGGTCTACATATCTCTGACGGTAACGTAATTCTGGATCAGAAAATTTGTCGAATGAAACTCCATCTTTTACTTTAACAACGGGAAGAGGTCTCAATGATTTTGAGAGGAGTGTAATAGATTCAGCATGAACTGAAATCTCTCCCATTTTTGTACGGAAAACAAATCCTTTAATTCCTACAAAATCACCAATATCTAACAGTTTTTTGAAGAATATATTATATAGGTCTTTGTTCTCATCAGGACATAAATCATCGCGAGTAATATATATTTGAATCCTACCTTTAGAATCCATCAGTTCTATGAATGATGCTTTTCCCATAATACGGCGACCCATAATACGTCCTGCAATGCTCACCTCACGGCGATCTGCGTCATCTTCAAACTCATTTTTAATATCGATGGAGTAGGTGTTTATTTCGTAACCCGAAGCAGGATATGGATCAATTCCCATCTGTCTCAACTCATCAAGACTCTGTCTGCGTATAATTTCTTGTTCGCTTAATTCTAAATTGTGCATAGTAAAATAAAATTACTGCAAAAGTACAAATAATTTCCTATAGACATATAATTCATTGAATGAATTGACAATAATTTTAAGATGTCTCTTTTTAAATCTACTAATGCGTTGCTCTTTTTGAAAATTATTTACCTTTGTAACTTGAAATCTTTTTGCGATTAAAAAATGATTTCTACGAATAATATGTAAGTAAAACTCAATATTTGATGTCAGAAGTAAATTTAAAAGGATTAGGGGTTGCCCTAATAACGCCATTCACAACAGATGGCTCGATAGATTTTGAAGCCCTTCGCCGTCTGGTAAATTTCCAGATTGAAAATGGCACCAGTTACATAGTTGCATTGGGAACAACTGCAGAAACTCCTACACTGTCTAGTAAAGAAAAAGACGATGTTATAAAGTGTATAATTAAAGAGGTGAATAATAGAATTCCCGTTGTTGTAGGAATAGGTGGGAATAACACTACTGCATTAGTCGAAGAGTTTAAGAAAACCAATTTCAACGGAATAGATGCAGTTTTATCCGTTACACCATATTATAATAAACCAACTGCTGAAGGTTTATATCAGCATTATCGTATGATCTCAGAGGTTTCACCAGTGCCATTAATTTTATATAATGTGCCAGGAAGAACAGGAATTAATATGAGTGCAGAAACAACAATCAGAATTGCAAGAGATTGTAAAAATATAATCGCAATTAAGGAAGCCTCCGGTAACTTAAAGCAGATAGAAGAAATAATTAAGAATTCTCCAGAAGGTTTTAAGGTTATATCAGGAGATGATGCCGTTACTTCATCAGTTATTGAGATGGGAGGAATAGGAGTTATTTCTGTATTTGGTAATGCATTTCCAAAAGAGATGTCGTGGTTGGTAAATAATGCATTAGCAGGTAACTCATTAAATGCAAGAGTTAAGATGGAAGAGGAGTTCAATGAACTATTTCACCTAATTTTTGTAGAGGGAAATCCTTCAGGTGTTAAATCAATTCTTCATCAGAAAGGAATGATAGAGAATATATTGAGATTACCGTTAGTTCCGGTAAGCGAAAAAACAGATATGTTAATTAACAAGGCGCTTAAAAAAGTTTCATCTATTTAGGGTATCCTTTTATTTTTATACTTTTGTTCTCAAAATCAAATATATTCTAACTTAAAATCATGAATCGTTTTTTTATTCCCCTTGCTGTACTATTTGTTATGATGTTAAGTGTAAGTTGTTCTGAAAAAAAACAATCCGATAATTCAAAAGGGTTAGACATTGCAAATTTAGATACGACCACCTCCCCGGCTGAAAGTTTTTTTCAATTTGCAACTGGAGGTTGGCAAAAAGCAAACCCTATACCAGATGAATATGCACGTTATGGCTCTTTTGAAAAACTTATAGAAAACAATCAAATACAGATACAAGAGCTAATACAGGAGCTTGTTTCGCAAAATAATGTTGAAGGGTCTAATGCTCAAAAGGTTGGAGACATGTACTCTTTGGGTATGGACAGTGTGAGGTTAAACAACGATGGAGCTTCACCGATACTTCCCATATTAAATCAGATTAAGGAGGCAAAAAGCAAGAAAGATATAATTAAAGTAATAACAGAAGTAAGTAAAATCGCATCAAACCCCTTCTTTGGTTTTTCTGTAGGACCAGATGATAAAAATAGTGAAATGAATGTTGCCCATATGTATCAGTCAGGTATTGGGATGGGCGATAGAGATTATTACATTCTAGAAGATGAAAATTCACAAAGTCTTCGAAAGGGATATACTGAGTTGATTCAAATTCAGTTCCAAAATGCAGGATTTAGTGAGGAAGACTCTAAAACAGCCGCATTTAATGTTATGAAGATTGAAACCGAACTAGCAAAAGCTCACGTAACAAAAGAGGTTAGACGTATGCCTGAACTCAATTATCATATGATGCCGGTATCTGAATTAAATAATAATATTGCTCCATTTGAGTGGGATTATTACTTCGAAGAGTTAGGTGCAAAAAATATTGATAGTATTAATGTTATGCATATTGAGCCTATCAAGACTGCGATAGCAATTATTGAAAGAGAGCAAATTGAAGTTTTACAGGATTATTTAAGTTGGAAAATTATAGATTCAGCAGCTAATTATCTTAGTGATGATTTTGTTAATGCGAACTTCAACTTTTACGGTAAAATGATGAGTGGCAGTAAAGAACTTCAACCTCGCTGGAGGAGATCAATTGAAGTTGTAAGTGGATCTTTAGGGGAAGCAGTTGGAGAGCTTTATGTTCAGAGATATTTTCCACCCGAAGCAAAAGAGCGGATGTTAAGTTTAGTGGATAATCTAATCTTATCTTTAGGAGAGAGAATAAGCGAACTCGAATGGATGAATAGTACTACAAAAGAGAAAGCACAAGAAAAACTCAGCACTTTCATTGTTAAAGTAGGATATCCTGATAAATGGAAAGACTATTCATCACTAGAAATAAAAAAAGATTCTTACTGGAGCAATATTGTTCGACTTTCGCATTTTGCATATAATGAAATGATTGAAGAACTTGGAAAACCAGTAGACAGAACCAAATGGTATATGTCGCCACAAACAGTAAATGCATATTATAGCCCATCATCAAATGAAATATGTTTTCCAGCCGGTATACTTCAGCCTCCATTCTTTTATTTAGATGGTGATGATGCAATTAATTATGGTGGTATTGGTGTTGTAATTGGACATGAGATGACCCATGGATTTGATGATCAAGGTAGAAAATTCGACAATGATGGAAACCTTTCAGATTGGTGGACAGAAGAGGATGCGGCCAGATTTGACGAAAGAGCTAAAGTGTTGGTAAATTATTTCGATAATATTATTGTAATCGATACTGTTCATGCAAATGGAACTTTTACTTTAGGTGAAAATATTGCAGATCAAGGTGGAATACAAGTCTCATTTAATGCATTTAAAAAAACTGAGCAAGGTAAATCTGAAGAAAAAATTGATGGTTTTACCCCAATGCAGCGCTTTTTCATAAGTTATGCTAACCTCTGGGCCGGAAATGTTCGTGAAGCTGAGATTCTCAGACGGACTAAAACCGACCCTCATTCATTAGGTAAATGGCGTGTTAATGGTGCTCTTCCTCACATAGATGCATGGTATGAAGCATTCAATATCGATTCATCTTCACCTATGTATATTCCAAAAGAAGAGAGATCCTCAATTTGGTAATTATTTAAAAAACGAAATAGAAATGTTTTCAGGAATTGTAGAAGATGCAGCCACAGTTGTTGCAATTAATAAAGAAAAAGGTAATCTCCATATTTCACTAAGATCAAGTTTCACAAATGAGTTGAAAATAGACCAGAGTATTTCACATAATGGTGTATGTTTAACAGTTGTATCTATTAAAGATGATGTTTATACAGTCACAGCAATTCAAGAAACATTAGAGAAATCAAATCTCGGATTGTTGGAGGTTGGGAGTAAAGTAAACTTAGAGAGAAGTATGCAGATGAATGGCAGACTCGATGGTCATATTGTACAGGGTCATGTAGATCAAACAGCTGTTTGTAAAGATGTTTCAGAAGCAAATGGCAGCTGGTATTTCACTTTCGAATATGAAATTGATAAGGAGATGGCTAAAAAGGGATATATGACTGTAGATAAGGGTTCTGTTACAGTAAATGGAGTAAGTTTAACAGTAGTTGAACCTACAGATAATAGCTTCAAAGTTGCAATTATCCCTTATACATATGAATTTACAAATTTCCATCAAATTAAAGTAGGCACTGTGGTGAATATAGAGTTTGATATAATTGGGAAATATATAAGCAGAATTATTTCGTTAAATTAAACTCAATTTAGAAAAATAAATAAATATGGATTTTCTTGATTTTGTTGCTAACAGGCAAAGTGTTCGTGCTTATGACACTCAACGGGCTGTAGAGAAAGAAAAGATCGAAAGAATCTTACAAGCTGCACAATTAGCCCCATCAGCATGTAACTCACAACCTTGGCATATAATAGTGGTTGATGACCCAGAACTGAAAAACAAGGTAGCAGATGCAACATCTGCACGTGCTTTAGGGATGAATCATTTTACAAAACAAGCACCGGTTCATCTAGTATTAGTTGAGGAAAAAGTAAATCTATCATCAGGCATAGGTGGATGGATAAAACAGAAAGATTACGCTCAAATGGATCTTGGAATCATTGCAGCACATATAATATTGGCGGCACATGCCGAAGGGTTGGGATCATGTATTTTAGGGTGGTTTAACGAATCAGCTATGCGTGAACTGCTTTCAATTCCTGATTCTAAAAGAGTTTGGTTAGATATTACAATTGGATATAGTAATCAGCCATTGAGAGAAAAAAAAAGAAAATCTATTAATGAAATAGTTTCGTTTAACAGCTACATAAATAGTGTAAGATAGAGATTAACAAACTGTTTGGAGAGGTGAAAAAACTTTATAAACCTTAAACTTTAATCTTTTTAACAGGATGTTTATACTCTTTTGTTGGTGACGTCATAAAAATATGTCATCTTTGCATACTGAAATAATTTTTATGCAACTGAGCAGCCGAGATTGGAATATATACTTAAACAGATGAATATTAAGAAAAAACGTTTCTCATTGTTGATCACTTTTCTTACGATTACCCTAGTGTCATTTTCGCAACAAGTAGGAACAAATTCACCATATGGCAGATATGGCTATGGAACTTTGTCTAATCCTTCAATTGGTGCCTCAGAATCAATGGGTGGTATAAGTTATGGATTGCGAAGAAGCCAGCAAGTAAATCCCGGCAACCCGGCTTCATACACAGAACTGGATACTATAACCTTTATTTTTGATATGGGTGTCTCCGGACAGTTGGCAATTTTGAATGATGGTACTTATAGTAATGATTTCTATAATGGGAACCTCGATTATATAGCCATGCAATTTCCTATTTTTAAAAATGTTGCAGGAAGTTTTGGTTTGCTCCCATATTCAAAAGTTGGTTATAATTTTGGAACTAGTCGTTCATTTTCCAATATTCAATATCTAGAAACATACAGAGGAGCAGGAGGACTTAGTGAAGTTTATGCAGGTATTGCATGGGAACCAATAAAGAATATTTCTTTCGGAGCAAATATATCATATCTATTTGGCAACATCTCCCATACTAGAGTAAGTACACCAATTACTATTAACGCATTAGTTAGCGAAGGCAAACAATCTTTTTCTATAAGAGATGTAAAATATGATTTGGGATTACAATATCAATATGTAATTAATAAAACACGTTCAATAACATTTGGTGCTGTATACTCTCCTGAGATTATCTCTAAAACTGATCTTATCTCTTCAATAATGAATTTTGTTTCAGATCCATATGAGAGCCCCAACTTACCTCCATCACAAATAATAAGTAGTGATACTTTACAAGGAGAATCATTTCAAATACCTCAAACTTTTGGTGTTGGGTTAACATATCAAACATCAAAATTCTTGGTGGGAGTTGATGGAACATATCAAATGTGGAAAGAGAGTTTATACCCTGCAGAACTTGATGGACTTACAAATGATAATAGATTCAATGATCTTTATCGTATAAATACAGGTTTTGAATATGTTGCTGATAAATACAATCAAAACTTCTTCAGAAGAATAAGATTCAGAGCTGGTCTATCATATTCAAATTCATATTTAAATGTAAATGTTACAGATCCTGTAAACAGCCAGACATTAGGTATTGGCAGTTTTAAAGAATATGGCTTAAATTTTGGATTGGGGCTACCATTTCACGATTTAAGGACAGGTCATATATCTATGCTTAATATTGGTTTTGGTTATACTAAACAAAAACCCGATAGCGACTTTATGGTAGGGCAAGATATGTTTAAGATATCATTGAATATGAACGTAAATGAATTATGGTTCTTTAAAAGACAATTTGATTAATCTGATTAAACTATTCATATAACATTTTGTCAAACCTGCAAGAACAGAAAAATAACGATAAATAGCAACAGATATGAGAAAATTATTATTTACTGGAATTTTAGCTATCTCAATGATAGCTGGCGTAAACGCTCAAAAAGCTGGTTACGATCCTATTAAAGCTCCTTTCGGACATGGTGAAGATAGCGTAAACTGTAGGGTAAATTTAAGTCTTATGCAAACTGCTGCAAAGGCTGAATCTTACGAAAGTGCATTAACCCCATGGAATGCAGTATATGAAAATTGCCCTGGATCAAGTAAGAATATTTATATTTATGGCCCACGTATCTTCAAAGCTCTATACGCTAAAGAGACAGATGCTGACAAAAAGAAAGCATTACTTGATAAGACAATGGAGATTTACGATACCAGACTTAAATATTTTGGAAGTGACGATGCAGAAGGAACAATCCTTGCATTTAAAGCTTACGACTATATGGAACTAATGGGAGATAAGGCTGATTATAATGTTGTTTACGGTTGGTTAAGTAAAGCAGTAAATGGGATGAAAGATCAGATGTATCCTCTTGATGCATATTCATATTTAATGGTTTCATCGCTTTCAAGATATTTAAACGATAATAATTTAAAAGATGAATATATTGCAGACTATTTCAATGTAGTAGGATATGTTGATCAAGCAATTGCAAATTCAGCCGACAATCAGGCAAATGCAGAATATCTGGAAATGGTAAAAACCGGTATCGTTCAAGGTTTCGTAAATAGTGGTGCTGGAGACTGCAAAACATTAAATGAATACTATGCAGATAAGGTTGAGCCTAATAAAGAGAATAAAGAGATGCTAAGTGAAATAATCAACGCTTTAGGTTCAATTGGTTGTACCGATTCAGATCTATATTTCACAGCTTCTGAATATATGCACATTTTAGAACCAACTGCCAATTCAGCTTTAGGTCTTGCTAACAAGTCGTTAAAGGATAAGGATTACACAAATGCTGTAAAATACTATTCAGAGGCAGCTAGTCTGGAATCAGATAAGATAAAATCATCTAATTATATGATGCAGTTAGCAGGTATCTTCTCTAATCAAAGAAGTTTTGCTCGCTCAAGAGAGGCAGCAAATGAAGCATTACAGTACAATCCAAACAACGGAGAAGCATATATTCTAATTGCACAACTTTATGCAAGTTCAGCAAACAGTATTTTCTCTGAGTCTGAAAAATCAGGACTAGTATATTGCGCAGCTGTTGATAAACTTCAGAAAGCAAGATCAGTAGATCCAAGCGTTGCAAGCAAAGCAAACAGCTTAATCAACAGTTATTCTGCAGCATTCCTAGACACTGAAACAGCATTTATGATGGGATATAAAGCTGGTGATTCAGTTCATATTCCTGGATGGATTGGTGAAAATACTACTGTTAGACTAAGATAATCAAATAATAATAAAGTGTTGAATAAGCAACACAATATACTCTCCAGATTACGCATAACAACTACTTTTATAGTAGTTGTTATGCTGCTTTATTTAGTATCGTGCAAAGATAAAAACGAAAATCTGGTCGCAATCACTTACGATCCTGAAGTTGTACCTTCAATGGTTACAGAATCATTTACTACTCTTATTTCCGACTCAGGCGTAACCAAATACAAGCTTATAGCTGATAAATGGGAGGTTTTTGATAAGGCTAAAGAGCCATTCCAATATTTTCCTTCAGGTATATATTTCGAACGTTTTACACCCGATTTTGAAATCGAGGCCACTGTTATAGCAGATACAGCATGGTACTATACAGAAAAAGAGTTATGGTATCTTAAAAGTAATGTTCGCGTCAAAAATATGCAAGGTGATGAGTTCGATAGTGAAGAGTTGTATTGGGATGGAAAAAAAGGAAGGGTTTACTCCGATAGTTATATAGAAATAAGAAGAGGAGAAATGCGAACTAAAGGTTATGGTTTCGAATCCAATGAAACTATGACAAATTATAAGATAATTCGTCCACATGAAGGTGTTTTCCCATTAAGAGATGATGCGCCTTCAGATTCAATCGCAGTTGATTCTACCAGTACTATTCAACGAGTACCGGCCAAAAAGACTCCACCTAAGCAATTAGTAGAGATGACTAAATATGAATAACAAAAGATAGATTTCTAATAAGCTTATGTCAACAAATAGTATTAGAATATTAAAAATTATTTTGTTGGGATTATTTGTCTATCTATCAACAGTTACTGTAACTTTATTATTTGATAGATCAGATAGTCCGCAATGGCTGGCTTATCTGCTTGTAATTATTATTTCATCTCTTTTATTGCTTATTAGTCTTGAATCAATTCCAGGGATTATTCAGAATCGATTTTCTAAACACAAGCATATAGGCAAGAAAGAATTAAGCAGAGTCGATTTCGATTCTTATGTAAAGAATAGTATCAACGAGATGTCTAGTGAAGAAGAGATCGAATCTGAAGTGAAAATCTTTCGAAATGCAATAGACTTTTCCTCAATGAAAGTCAGAGACTGTATGGTACCAAGAGCTGATATTGTTGCAGTGAGTTTAGATACAGATGTAGAAACGTTAAAAGATAAATTTATAGAAACAGGTCTCTCTAGAATATTAGTTTATAAAGATGATATTGATGATATAGCAGGTTACATTCATATGTGGGAGATGTTTAATTTCCAAGAAGAATGGACTACTAATATTGCTGCAATATCATTCGTACCTGAAAGTATGCAAGCAAGTAAACTAATGAGTGAGCTAATGCTTCAGAGAAAAAGCGTAGCAGTTGTAGTCGATGAGTTTGGAGGAACATCGGGAATCGTAACAATGGAAGACCTTGTTGAAGAAATATTTGGTGAGATAGAAGATGAATATGATATTAAATCGAGTTTCGTAAAGAAGGAAAAAGAGAACGAATTTGTACTCTCCGGACGGGTTGAAATTGATTATTTAAATGATATATATGAACTTGAGATCCCTGAGGCAGATGAGTATTCAACCATAGCAGGATATATACTTCATCATACGCAGAGATTTCCAAAAACATATGAAACTATAGTTATTGGTAAGTATACTTTTAAAATACTTAAGGTTACAGAGCGTAAAATTGAAGTAGTACGAATGGTAATCGAGAATTTAACTTAAATAATTTATTTTTATCTGCTTTATTTTTACTAACTTCGTGCCCTAATTTGAATTAAATTTTTTTATGGCTACTTTACAAAATATCAGGAACAGAGGACCACTATTGGTTATAGTTATAGGTGTGGCATTGCTCGCCTTTGTGTTAGGAGACCTTTTCAGTTCAGGTTCAATGCTTATGGGAAAAGCTCAGGATAGAGCATTTGTGGTAAACGGTGAAGTTATCACTACCAAGCAATATTCAGATAAGATACTTGAATTCGAAGAGTTTCAAAAAATGGTTAGTGGTCAATCTTCCTTAGATGAAAACACAACATTGCAGATTCGCGAAGCTGTATATCAGCAAATGGTAAGAAGTAAACTCATAGAAGATCAAGCAGCTAAACTAGGTTTAGTTGTATCTAAAGAAGAGGTTAATGATTTAGTTCATGGCGAGTTTGTATCACCAATTCTACAACAACTACCTTTCTTTGTTGATCCTCAAACAGGAATATTTAGTCGCAATTCACTTATAGAGTTTTTAAACGTAATAAACACAACAAGTCCTGATTCACAAGAACAGTTAATTGTAAATCAATATAAGTCTATATGGATGTTTATAGAATATATGATTACAACACAGCGTTTGGAAGAGAAATATGTAAATCTTCTTTCAAATTCTATTATTGTAAATGATATTGAATCTAAAACAACATTCGATCTATCTCAGCAAAATGCTGAACTAGGCTATGTAATGCAGAGCTATTTCACAGTTGCAGACTCAACAATTACTATTTCAGACAAAGAGATTAAAAGCTTCTACGATAAGCATAAGAAATCATACAATATGGAAACTCCACTTGTAAAGATTTCATACTTCTCTACTCCAATTAATCCAAGTGATGAAGATTTTGCTACAATAGAACAACAATCTCAAACAGCATATGCGCAATTACAAACTACATCTTCTCCTGCAACTGTTGTAGCAGATTACTCTGATACTCCATATCGCGATGTATTTGTTGGAGAAAATCTTCTTACACCTAACCAGCTCGATTTTGTTCGCAATGCGGCTATTAATGATATGTATGGCCCTACAAGAGAAGAAGATACTTACCAGATTTATAAATTGATCGATAAAACTACTGCTCCCGACTCTGTACATTTAAGTATGTTGTCTGTACCCAGCTCTACAATAGCCGGTCAGGATTCAATTATTACTAACTTTGTAGATAGTATTTATAACTTAATACAGGGTGGACAATCATTTGCTTTAGTTGCAAATAGTCTTAATCCAAACTCAAACGGGGGTGATGTAGGTTGGGCAAGAGAGATCGATCTACTGCCATTCGGTATTAATATGGTAAAAGAGGTGTTTTCAGCATCAGTTGGACAACCGGTAAAAATATCTGTTCCGGGTCAAGTAATTATCTTCCAGGTAGAGGAGAAAACTAAACCAGTAAATAAATATAAACTGGCAGTAGTTAATATGCCTGTTGTACCAAGTGATAAAACATCAAATAATATAGATAACAAACTAAATCAGTTAGTATCTAATACAGAAATCAGTAATAAGTTCAATGAGCTTGCAGCTGAAAACGGATATATGGTAATGCCTTCTATGACTTACTCTACAAATGATTTTTCACTTGGACAAATCCCGGGATCACGTCAGGTTATCACTTGGGCTGCTAATGAAAAAGAGAAAGGTGCTGTAAGAAAATTCGATTTGACAAATCTAAGAATAGTAGCTAGGGTAGATGAATTTATTCCTGCAGGTATTACTCCTCTTTCTGAAGTGTCTGAAAGCATAAAAAGCAGACTAATCAATGAAAAGAAAGCAGAAAAGATTATTGCTGATTTAAGTCAGAAGAATATATCTTCTTTAGAAGATTATGCAGAAGAAATGAACGCAATTGTTGACACAGTTAGATTTGTAAACTTCACAACTCAAAATATTACCGGTGTTGGATTCGAACCAGTTATAAACTCGGTAGCATCATTTGGACCAATAGGACAGAACGTAGGCCCAATGAAAGGCAATTTAGGGGTTTACGTTGCAAATGTACTTAACCGTACAGAAGGTTCTGCAGAATATGATGCAAAAGCTCAAAAAGAATTGATGCAAAATAATAATGTATACAGAATACAGATGCAAGCACTTGAAACTCTTAAAAATCAATTAGGAGTTGTTGATAACCGTTTCAAATTCTTTTAAATGAAAATATAAAAGGTAGTTAGACTACCTGAAATTAAAAAGGGGCTGTTCCAAAAGGACAGCTCCTTTTTTAATTCTTTATTTTCTCGTCCTACAATACCGTTACATAAAGAAGATATTCTGATAAGACCTCTTTATTCATGTTAAATACTTACACCAGAGGAAATGCATCAACAGAAGCATATTAAAACAGGTACCTATAAAAAGAAATCCACAAGTTTGAAGGTTAACCTTCAAACTTGTGGATAAAATAACTAGTTTTTGTAAAAAACCTGTGACGGTTATTTAGGAATAGTCATATAAGAATTTAGTATATTCTATTCTTTAACTTTACCTGTTTGTTCAAGCTGTAAAGTTTTGCTTGGTTGATCGCACACTTCAGATGGTCCAAAATATTGAATTGGTCCTGGGTAAACATAGTCAGTTTCCAATGCCCATTTCTCACGCTGGCTCTTGAAATAGTTAAATGGAGCTCCTTCCAATTCAACAAGAGCCTTCTGTATAACTGGTTTCATTTCACCATGACGACGCTCAAGGTTAAGCATCATAGTAGTAGGTACACCACCAGCAACCCACTCTTCAGCTTTAGAAGTAGTATTTTTAACAGACGACATATAGCCTGTTTTTCCAGCAGCTGCAAGCAATGAAGCAGTATAGCCTAATGTATAGCAGTAGTCGGTATCATAGTTAGATGGTGCAGCACATCTTCCTTCATAACCAAAGAAGTGTGTAATGCTTGAAAACTTTCCTACATATTTACCTTCTTCAGCCCATTGTTTAAGTTTATTACCAACCATTTCTGCAAGAAGTTTTTCTGTCTCAATCTGAGATACCTGAACGTTACCGTGTGGATCTCTGTCTAGTGTTAGCTGACGAGCTACAGTTTCTGGCAAGCTTGCATATATCTCTGCATTTGCAGGGCTAAGTTTGCTTATAATGTATTCACGCTTAGCAGAACGACGAACAAGATCAAACTCTTCTTGATTATGTGCAAGGAAGTCGTTAAGTTCGCTGATAAGTTTCTTCATTGCCGGAATAAATTCAATCAGCCCTTCCGGGATGATAACAGTTCCGAAATTTAGACCATTCTCAGCTCTCTTTGCAATTACGCTTGCTATATTTTCAATAACATTGTCTAATGACATCTCTTTGGCTTCTACCTCTTCAGATACGATACATACGTTTGGATGTGTCTGAAGAGCGCATTCAAGTGCTATATGCGACGCTGAACGTCCCATCACTTTAATAAAGTGCCAATATTTGCGTGCAGAGTTACAGTCGCGCTGAATATTTCCAATTAATTCTGAATATACTTTACAAGCTGTATCAAAACCAAAAGATGTTTCTATCTGATCATTCTTTAAATCGCCATCAATTGTTTTTGGGCAACCAAGAACCTGTACTCCTGCATTTATTGATTTATAATATTCAGCTAATACTGCAGCATTTGTATTTGAGTCATCACCACCTATAATAACCAAAGCTTTAATATTTAGCTTTTTAAGAATCTCTAGACCTTTGTCATACTGTTCTTCCTTTTCAAGTTTTGTACGTCCGGATCCAATTATATCAAAACCACCTGTATTGCGATATTCATCAATTATCTCACTTGTCAATTCTTTATACTTGTGATCAACCAAGCCCGATGGTCCTAAAATAAAACCATATACTTTGCTGTCTTTGTTCAGCTTCTTTACACCGTCGAAAATACCAGCAATAACATTATGTCCACCTGGAGCCTGACCACCAGAAAGAATAATTCCCATGTTTAAAGGCTCAGAAGTTCCAACTTCTCCTTCTCCCTGAACAAACTTAATTACAGGAAGTCCGTAAGTATTAGGAAAAAGTTTTTTAATCTCTTCCTGATCTGCCAAAGATTGAGTTGCTTCCCCCTCAACTATTTTTACATTACCTTTTAATTCAGAGGGCATCTTAGGTATATAACTAGCCCTGGCAATTTGTAAAGCACTTTTTGTCATCGAATAAAATTTATTATTAATTTGTGTAAATAGTTCACTGATAGTTTGCTTTGAGACTTCAAATATAACATTTTTCATTAATATTAAAAAGTCAGAATTCTATAATTAATATCTACTAACCATTGAATATATATTTAATCTTTGTTTGCTATGAACAAAATAGGCATCTTTACTATTTATATATAAATATTAAGCTATATCAACCGATGAATGTCGACAATAAATTTGAAACTATGGAATTCGAAGCAATAGTTGAGTTATATAAAAAATATAAAGAGGCTCCAGATGAAGTAGATGAGAGCTTCCGTTATTTCTTTCAAGGCTTCGAATTGGCAACATCCCATTTCCCATTAAAACCCAATAATGACAGAGCAATAGTAAACTCCAATAAGGAGTTAGAGGTATTAAGATTAATAACTCAATACAGAAGAAGAGGGCATCTGTTCACAAAAACTAACCCGGTACGATCCAGAAGAAGTTATTCACCCACGCTTGCATTAGAAAACTTCAATCTTTCAGAAAAAGATTTAGAAGTAGAATTTGAGGCAGGTAAAGAAATTGGACTGGGAAGAGCAAAACTAAAAGATATTATTTCACGTCTCGAAAGAACCTATTGCGCATCAATCGGTGTTGAGTACAGATATATGACAAATCCCGATAAAGTACGTTGGCTGCAGGAAAAGATGGAGCTGAGCGAAAACAGGGAGAAGTTAACTAAAGTGGATAAATTGCGCATCCTCGATCTACTTGTAGATGCTTCAGGTTTTGAGGATTATATGCACAAGAAATTTGTGGGGCAAAAACGCTTCTCATTAGAGGGTTCAGAATCTATTATACCGGCTCTCGATGCTATAATTTCTAGAGGAGGCGCATATAATGTTAATGACATTATTCTTGGTATGGCTCATAGGGGTAGGTTAAACGTTCTAACAAACATAATGAAAAAGCCCTACTCTCAGGTCTTTCGTGAGTTTAATGCCCAAAATTATGAAGAGGAGATTAAGTATGGAGATGTGAAATATCATTTAGGATATAGCAACAAAATAGATTATGATGGTAGATCAATAAAAGTAAATCTAGCTCCAAATCCATCTCACCTCGAGACAGTTGGGCCACTAGTACAAGGTATTGCCCGAGCAAAGCTAGAGAATGACCACAATTTTAATTACGATGAAGTATTACCTATAGTTGTACATGGAGATGCAGCAATTGCCGGTCAGGGTGTAGTTTATGAAACAATTCAATTCTCAAAACTCGAAGGATATAAAACAGGAGGAACGATACATATTGTAATCAACAATCAAGTTGGTTTTACAACAAATTATCTGCAAGCACGGTCAAGTACCTATTGTACAGATATAGCAAAAGTTACTCAATCGCCCGTTTTCCATGTAAATGGCGACGATGTAGAAGCTATGGTTTATGTAGCAAAGCTTGCTCTTGAGTTTCGTCAGATGTATAATCAAGATGTATTTATTGATCTTCTATCATATCGTAAATATGGTCATAACGAGGGTGATGAGCCACGATTCACACAGCCTGAGTTATATGATATTATTGCAAAGCATAAAAATCCGCGCGATATTTATGCAGAAAAACTAATAACTGAAAATGTAATAGATAAACCCGAATTTGATAAAAAGGTCCTAGATTTCCATAACATACTCGAAAATGCATATGAGATATCAATAAGATCAAATAAACTCAATTTCCAGCCATTCATGTCAGAGAGGAATAAGCATCTCCGACTACCGGTTGCCGAGGATTTTAAAAAAGAGGTTGATACAACAATATCTCGCGAGTTGTTTCTCGATTTAGCAAATAGAATAACAACACTTCCTGATGACAGACAGTTTTTCAATAAAACAAAACGTCTGTTTGCACAGCGAGCCGAAATGATAGAGACTAACTCTTTCGATTGGGCAATGGGCGAACTAATGGCTTATGTATCACTTGCCAAAGAGATGCACTCTGTTCGTTTAAGTGGACAAGATTCAGAAAGAGGAACCTTCTCTCATCGTCACGCTGAGATTGTAACAGAAGATAATGATACATCAAAATATTTCCCATTAAAACAGTTAGGCGGCAATCACCAACAGGTACGTGTATACAACTCAATGCTTAGCGAATATGGAATATTAGGATTTGAGTATGGTTATTCACTTGCACACCCCGATGGATTGACAATATGGGAAGCTCAATTTGGGGATTTCTATAATGTTGGTCAGGTAGTTGTAGATCAGTACATTTCGTCCGCTCAGGAGAAATGGGGGTTAAAATCGGGGCTAGTCATGTATCTTCCTCATGGTTATGAAGGTCAGGGTGCTGAGCATTCAAGTGGAAGAATGGAGCGTTTTCTTACCCTATGCGGCAATAACAATATGCAGGTAATAAACTGTACAACTCCAGCAAATCTGTTTCATGCTTTACGTCGTCAGTTGAAGAGAGACTTCCGTACTCCTCTGATAGTATTTACTCCAAAGAGTCTGTTAAGACATCCCGAGTGTGTATCAAATATAGAAGATTTTACAGAAGGTAAGTTTAATGAGATTATAGCAGACAGCGGATTGAACAACCATTCAAAAGTAAAAAGGGTTTTACTATGTACCGGAAAAATATATTATGAACTTTTGGCTGCACGAAGAGAGAAAAATATTAATGACATTTCAATATTGCGTATCGAGCAGCTTTACCCTTTTAATAGTAATTTGCTTAAGGCACTTCTAACTAAATATCCTAGTGATGTAGAATTGGTTTGGGTACAAGAGGAGCCTTTAAATATGGGTGCAGCGCAATTTATTAAACAACAACTTGAAGATTATAAACTTAAAGTGATAAGCCGACCTGCAAGTGGTGTTACTGCCGAAGGTTTGACTGCTCTTCATAAGAAAAATCAGGCAGTTATTATCAATAAAGCATTTGAATAAATTAAAAAGAAAATATCAAAACTCAATCTCAATATAATCACTATTAAAAATGGCAATCATAGAAATAAAAATTCCAAGTCCTGGTGAATCAATTACCCATGTCGAGCTTTTCCACTGGTTAGTAAAAGATGGAGATGTTGTTAAAAAAAACAGTGAAATTGCCGAACTGGAATCAGATAAGGCAACACTTATGCTTATAGCAGACGATTCGGGTAAAATATCGCTTAAAGCTTCTGAAGGAGAGATGATAGAAGTTGGGGCTGTTGCTTGTACAATCGATACAGATTTTTCTACTAATACAGATGATGATACACCAAAAGAAACAGAAAAAGCCGTTACAGAAGAAAAACAAAAAGATGAACCAAAAGAGATAACTGCAGAAAAGGAAATTGTATCTGAAGAGACTGTATTAGAAAAAGAAGAAGTAAAAAACAAATCAAAATATGAGAATGTAAAAATCACACCATTAGCTCAAAAAGTGATGGAAGAGAACAATCTTTCACTAGATGAGGTGATTGAAGGTCTAAGAAGATTGAGAAGTGAAGATTTGGAGGCAGTTATTAATTCTACCTCTAAATTGATAAAGAGCGATTCATCAGCAAAACTAAAAACTACCGCAAGCAGAGAGTCTAAAGTTGAACGAATGAGCTCGCTACGCCGAAAACTGAGTGAACGTCTTGTATCAGTTAAGAATGAAACAGCCATGCTTACAACTTTCAATGAGGTTGATATGAAACCCATTATGGATATTCGTAAAAGAAATCAAACGAAGTTTGTAGAGAAGCATGGAGTTAAATTAGGAATAATGTCATTCTTTATGAAAGCAGCCTCTGTTGCACTTCAGGAATTTCCAAATGTAAATAGTATGATTGATGGTGAGAACCTTGTTACATTTGAATATACCGATATATCTGTTGCTGTAAGTGCTCCAAAAGGGCTAATGGTGCCGGTTGTGAGGAATGTTGAAAATTTAGGTCTTGCTGAAATTGAGAAAGAAATTGCTTCGTTAGCCGAAAAGGCCCGCACCGGAAAATTATCAATTCCAGAAATGACAGGTGGTACATTCACCATTACAAATGGGGGAGTATTTGGCTCAATGATGTCAACGCCTCTAATTAACCCACCTCAGTCGGCCATTTTAGGAATGCATAATATTATCGAGCGACCAATAGCTGTTGATGGGCAGGTTGTAATACGTCCAATGATGTATATTGCTCTATCATACGATCATAGGGTGATAGACGGCAAAGATTCAGTTGGATTCCTTTTAAGGATTAAGACTCTTCTTGAGAATCCAACAGATTTAATGTTTAGTGGAAGCAGTGGAGAGAAAGCACTTTTAGAAATATAATCAACACCTTGTCAATATATAATACTGATATTATAAAGGAAATTACTCAATAATATTGAATTTTGCGAATTTCAGAAGGAGCTGCTTCTTTCCTGCTGATTCAAACTCTACAAACGCGCGTCTGTCGTTGCCGCTTAACTCTATAGCGGTAACCTCGCCGCGTCCAAATCTTTCATGCTCTATAATATTGCCAACCTTCAAATCTTTTGCCTCCTGCGATAAAGGAACTGAAGGTGTTGCCCTGTTCACAGATACAATATTACCTCTGCTTTGAGGTTTCTTTTCATTTGTAACAGACTGACTTAGCATCTCCCTTTTAATTCTATTCTCTCGCATTTCGCCCCAAAAGTCATCACTAACTGTTGTTTCCTTCTTGCCAAAAGTAAGGTTGCTATCTTCAGAAACATAAGCAGAGTCAATCTCCCTCAGGAACCTGCTCATATTAGCAGAGTTGGTTTGTCCGTTCTTAAATCTGCTTTTTGCATATGTAACAGTGCAGGTCTTTCTTGCACGTGTCAGTGCAACATAAAATAGTCTTCGCTCCTCTTCCAATCCTCTTGCTTCAGATAATGCCATTGAAGATGGAAAAAGATCCTCTTCCATTCCCACAACAAATACATGATCAAACTCCAGTCCTTTAGCAGAGTGTACAGTCATAAGTGTCACTTTATCAGCTTCATCTTCATTTTCACTATCCTGGTCGGTCAGCAAAGACACCTCTGAAAGAAAATCTGAAAGCAGAATATTTTCGTCTCCCTGTTCTTGCCTGGTGGAGACAAATTCCTCCATTGCATTTATAAGCTCCTGAATATTCTGAGCCCTGCTCAACCCCTCAGGAGTCAGATCGCTGTAAGCATCATGCGAAATCCCCGATTTCTTTATAACTTCTTGAGCTATTTCAAATGCCGATATATTCTCTTTCTGTTCAATAAAGCTTGAAATTAACGATTGGAACAGATCTAGCTTCTTTCTGGTGCCTGAATTAATTTCAAGATTGTACTCTATAGGTGAACTAATTACATCCCATAGGCTAGCATTATGCAGTTGTGCCGCAGCAGATATTTTAGCTACAGTTACATCTCCAATACCTCTTGTCGGGAAATTTATAACTCGCCTAAAAGCATCTTCATCAGATGGATTAATAATGAGTCGGAAATATGATATAACATCCTTTATTTCTTTTCGCTGATAGAATGATTTCCCTCCATAAATTCTATAAGGGATATTTTTCTTTCGAAGTGCATCCTCAAATATTCTCGATTGAGCATTAGTACGATAAAGAACAGCAAAATCGCTATATGAATAATGTTGTTCAACCCTCATTCTTGCAATCTTGTTAGAAACTACCACTCCCTCTTCAAAATCAGAAAATGTTCCAAATATATTAATCTTATCTCCAACCTCATTTTCAGAAAATACATCTTTCTCAATCTGCTCTTTATTCTGTTTAATAAGACTGTTTGCGGCATTCACAATATTTTGAGTTGAACGATAGTTCTGCTCTAACTTAAATACTTTTGTTTCGGGAAAGTTAGATTTAAAATTTAATATATTATCAATATTTGCACCCCTAAATGAATAAATACTCTGAGCATCATCACCCACTACACATACACGATGGTGCTCTTCAGCAATCTGTTTAACTATAAGATGCTGAGAGAAGTTGGTGTCTTGATACTCATCAACTAAAATATATTGAAATTGATTTCTATATTTATCAAGTATGTCTTTATGATCACGAAACAAAATATTAGTATACATTAAAAGATCATCAAAATCCATACTGTTACCCGATCTTAGCCTGTTCTGATAACGTTGATATATTTCAAACAGCAGAGGTTGTCTAGCTCTGCGGTCGTAATCTGAAATTTCACTGTTGGCTGCATACATTGCAGGTGTTATAAGACTGTTTTTTGCTCTCGAAATCTGTGCCTGTACTCCTCCCGGACGATATTGATTATCGTCGAGCTTCATCTCTTTTATAATAAGCTTAATAAGATTTCTTGAATCTGATGAATCGAAAATTGTGAAGTTCGATTTAAAACCAATAGCCTCCCCATCTTTACGTAATATTCTGGCAAAAATAGAGTGGAAAGTACCCATCCACAAGCTTCTTGCTTTTTTTTCACCCACAAGTTCAGCAATACGAGATTTCATCTCTCTGGCAGCCTTATTTGTAAATGTTAGCGCAAGTATGTAAAAAGGTGGAAGCCCCTGCTCAAGCAAATAGGCAATTTTATAAGTTAATACTCGTGTTTTACCCGAACCGGCTCCTGCTATTATAAGAGAAGGTCCATCACAAAACTCAACTGCAGCTCTTTGTGCACTGTTGAGTTTAGTTAGTAAATCGGATTCACTGTTCGTTACATTTCTCTGCATAACTACAAAAGTATACAATTTTTAAAGAAAAAACCGCCCTCAAATGAAAGCGGTTTTATAAAAAGAGGTATCTTATTCCTATCTGAATGTGTATCGCAAACTTAATGCGAGGCCACTATACCAGTAGTCATTATAACTATTAGTAAAGTTGAATGATGGCTTCCAGTCTAACGATACATTAAATGGTGCATTAGGGAATACATATTCTAATCCACCAATAAGATCGGCACCAAGTAAGAATGTGCCCTCATATTGATCCTTGTTCTTGTGAATACTGCCTATATGAGCACCAAAACCAACATACCAGTCTAATCCGGGTGCACCAGCTACCGGTTGCTGATATTCGTATAGCCCTGTAATTTGAAACCATCGTGGAGATGCAGAGAGAATAAACTCAGTAGCACTGGATGGAGCTATAAAATGTTTAAGAGTCAATCCGCTATCATACCCCATTCTGACACCAAAAGCCGAATTGTAACTTTGAGCATTAAGTGATGTTGTAAATGCGGCAATAAGAAGACTTACGAAAAAAATCTTTTTTAGTTTCATAAATTTAAATTTTATTGATTATAAAAATTAAGTGCAATTTTTTGTTATTTATATATGGAACAAACTTTAATGCATAAAGTTTAATGTTAAAACCACCATATTGTTATTTTCCTTTTAAAATCTTTTTGATATCGTTAAGTTTATTAAGAGCCTCCATTGGTGTTAAGTTATTTACATCCAGATTAATAATCTCATCGCGGACTTGACTAAGAACTGGATCATCGAGCTGAAAAAAACTTAGCTGATATCCCTCTTGTTTTTCAACAAAATCGTTGATTGGGCGACTAACTTCTCCTTTTCTATTAGCAGATTCCATTTGAGACAATATATTATCGGCTCTTTTTGTTATACTTTGAGGCATACCGGCCATTCTTGCCACATGAATACCAAAGCTATGTTCGCTACCACCCGGCACCAGTTTTCTTAGGAAAATAATCTTTTTATCGATCTCTTTAATTGCAACATTAAAGTTCTTTATCCTCTTAAAAGATCTCTCCATCTCGTTAAGTTCATGGTAGTGAGTTGCAAACAAAGTCTTTGCTCTGGCTTCTGGATTCTCATGAATATATTCAACAATTGCCCATGCCAGTGAAATACCGTCGTAGGTACTTGTTCCTCTGCCGAGTTCGTCGAATAAGACAAGACTCTTGTCGGTCAGGTTGTTAAGAATATTTGCCGCCTCATTCATCTCCACCATAAAAGTAGATTCTCCAAGAGAGATATTATCTGATGCACCCACGCGTGTGAATATTTTATCAACTATTCCTATCGATGCCGATTCAGCAGGTACAAATGATCCTATCTGTGCCAGAAGAACAATCAGAGCGGTTTGTCGGAGCAGAGCCGACTTCCCAGCCATATTGGGGCCCGTTATGATCAATATCTGTTGCGATTCATTATCTAAATATACATCGTTTGCAATGTATGGTTCGCCAATTGGCAACTGTCTCTCAATAACAGGGTGGCGACCATTTTTAATATCTATTACATAAGTCTCTTCAATTTTAGGACGATTATACTTATACTCTTGAGCTATATTTGAAAAAGACAAAAGACAGTCGATTCTGGCAATAATATTAGCATTGTTCTGAATTGCTGATATGTACGCAATCAGGCTTGATACCAGATCGCTATATATCATACTCTCAAGAGCAATTATTTTCTCTTCTGCTCCCAATATCTTCTCTTCATATACCTTAAGCTCCTCTGTAATATATCTTTCTGCATTTACAAGAGTCTGCTTTCTAATCCACTCAGCCGGAACTTTATCCTTGTGGGTATTTCTGACTTCAATATAATATCCAAAAACATTATTAAAAGCCACTTTTAGCGAAGGGATACCTGTCTTTTCGCTTTCACGCTGCTGTATTTGCAAAAGATAGTCCTTGCCACTATAGGCAATCTCTCTTAATTCGTCAAGGTCACTGTTTACACCCTTATTAATATATCCACCTTTGTTTAGTAGTGCCGGTGGGTCTGGTTTTAGCTCCCTTTCTATCCGTTCTCTAATATCAGGGCAAGGGTTAAGCTGGTTGCCAAGTCTATTCAGTGTGCTATTTTCTGATTTAATAATAGCCTCCTTAATGGTTTCGATGGCATTGAGAGCTATTTTCAACTGCACAATCTCTCTAGGTCCTATTCGACCGACTGCTGCTTTTGAAATTATTCTTTCAAGATCTCCAATAAGTGATAACTTAGTAGTAAGAAGTCTCTTCAGTTCGGCATCCTTAAAAAAATACTCAACTACACTATGTCGCTCCTCCACCTGTTTAAGCTCTCTCAACGGAAACATTATCCATCTTCTTAACAGACGAGAACCCATCGGAGAGATTGTCTTATCAAGTACGTTCAGCAGACTTTTTCCTCCTTCATTTAGAGGTAAAATAAGCTCTAGATTACGAGCAGTAAACTTGTCGAGTCTTACATATCTTTCCTCCTCAATTCTTTTTAGAGAGCTTATATGATCAATATTTGTGTGTTGTGTTATATCGAGGTAGTACAAAATAGATCCTGATGCAATTAAACCCTGTTCGAGATGTTCAACCCCAAAGCCCTTCAGATTTGCAGTCTTAAAATGACCAAGTAATCTGTCTCGAGCTGCTGTCTCTGTAAAGATCCAGTCGTCCATCTCCGACAACAGCCAACTATTTCCAAAAGTTTCATGAAAACTCTTTTTGTTGCCACGTTCAACAAGAACCTCCTTTGGAGAGAAATTAGATAACAACTTATCTATATTTTCACGATTGCCCTCGCTTGTTAAAAACTCACCTGTTGAGATATCAAGAAATGATATTCCTAAAACAGACCCTTTTGCAAAGTGTACAGAGCAGAGGAAATTATTCTCTTTATGATTTAAAATGTTGTCATTTATAGATACACCAGGTGTAACAAGTTCTGTTATACCTCTCTTAACCAATGTTTTTGTCTTCTTTGGGTCTTCAAGCTGATCGCAAATTGCTACCCTCCTGCCTGCTCTTACCAATTTTGGCAAGTATGTATCAAGCGCATGATGTGGAAATCCTGCCAGCTCAACAAACTGAGCCGATCCGTTAGCTCTTCTGGTAAGTGTAATACCCAATATTTCAGATGCCGAAATAGCATCATCAGAAAATGTTTCATAAAAATCGCCTACACGAAAAAGCAATATTGCATCAGGATGTTTAGTTTTAATCTCAACATACTGTTTCATCATAGGTGTTTCTGCTATCTTTTTTGTCACAACGCTCTGTTTTCAGTTAGTTATTATTGGGTAGAATTATATCTCTACTTTTTCTTAGAATTCAAAATTACAAAAAAAACAGCACACCCAAAATGTACTGTTTTTTCTGTAAATTCTAGAATATAATATCATGGTATCATTTTTTTCAACTCTTTAACACCTTCTGAAGCGCCCATCCTTATATGATGTATATCATTTCTGAATGTTGATACATCTTTTGGGTCGATTAGGTAAACAGGTACATCTGCTCTCACATCGTGAAGAAGTCCTGCAGCAGGATAAACATTCATAGATGTGCCTATTATAACAAATATATCAGCCTTCCGTACTAATTTTTCTGCTACAGACATCATAGGAACCATCTCTCCAAACCACACAATATGTGGCCGCAGTTGAAACCCTTTTTCGCACATATCACCAATATGCAAGTCGGGTTGCTCAGGGTCAATATCATAAATTGCCGATTCATCACTAGTAGACCTCGACTTCATCAATTCTCCATGCAGATGAATAACATTGCTGCTACCAGCCTGTTCATGAAGGTTGTCGATATTCTGTGTAATAATATAAACATCAAAATATTTCTCTAAATCTGCAAGTCCATAATGACCTTCGTTAGGTTTTGCTTTCAGGAGCTCCCTGCGTCTGATATTGTAAAATTCAAGAACAAGTTGCGGATTAGCCTTAAAAGCTTCAGGTGTGGCTACCTGTTCAACCGGATATTTATTCCATAATCCTCCCGAATCTCTGAAGGTTGCAATTCCGCTCTCTGCACTCATACCCGCACCCGTTAGTATTACAAGTCTCTTCTTCATAAATATCAGTTTTTATAGTGCTAATATAATCACATTTTATCTATTAAAGAAAGTTTTTAACAATCATATCCATAGTTAATTCTTATCAATAATTCATCTTAAGCAAGTTCTTAGCAACTCCTAACCAACTCCTAATTAACTCTGTATATCTACAGTGATGATTAAGAGATTATAGGGCCTTGAATAGGAACTGCTACAGCTATTATATTTAGTTGAATATGCGCAAAACCAGGTATTTGAAATAGAAATATAATTAGATTTTTAGAGAATTATATTGTATATCCCATGTTAATATCAAACATTTGTCTCTTTAATATGTGTTCATTCTAATTTAAATAGTACTTTTGTAGGCTAATTAATAAAGTTTAAAGTAAATGGATAAAATAAGTTATGCAATTGGGATGAGTATGGCCTCAAGTCTAATGAACTCAGGTTTGAGAAATATTGATGTAGAGTCGTTTATGAAAGCATTTTCAGAAGTAATGAATAACGAAGCTACCACCATGAGTCCAGAAGAAGCTAACGAAACACTTCAAGAATATTTTAGTAAACAGCAAGAAAATATGTTGAATAAGAATTTAGAGATAGGAAGAGCATTCCTTGAAGAAAACAGCAAAAAAGAGAGTGTTGTAATACTTCCAAGTGGATTGCAATATGAGGTGATTTCTGAAGGAACAGGAGCTATGCCTAAAGCAACAGATAGTGTAAAATGTCATTATCATGGCACTCTTATTGATGGATCTGTATTCGACAGTTCTGTACAAAGAGGCAAACCTGCAGTATTTGGAGTTAATCAGGTTATTAAAGGATGGGTAGAAGCATTGCAGCTGATGAAAGTTGGCTCAAAATGGAGACTATTTATTCCGTCAGAACTTGCATATGGTTCTCAGGGAGCAGGTGGCTCAATAGAACCCAACGCAACTCTTATATTTGAAGTTGAGTTATTAGGAATAGAATAATTAAGATAATTATAAAATAATAAATGTTTTTAATTTAAATAGGAAAATGAAGAAAACAATTTTAGCAAGTTTCAGTGTTTTGGCTGCTTCGGCAGTGATGATGGTTTCTTGTGGAGGAGCATCAACACCAAAAGCTTCTCTTACAAATTCTGTTGACAGCGTATCATATGCTTACGGTGTTACAATGGCCGATCAAGGTTTAGCACAATTTTTAGAGCAACAAGGTGTGTTAATCAGCACCACAAATATCGAGTATGATTATGAAATGAAAATAGCTGCAGCCGACTCAACGCAGAAGTCAGCTTTTCTGGCAGAGAAAGCGGCAAAGCTTGATTCAATTAACAAAATCAATGGTCCAAAATTAGCAGAATTCATCAAAGGTTTAAAGGATGCGATTAGCTTAGATCAGAAATCTGCATATGCACATGGCTTGAGCATCGGTGTACAGTTTTCTCAACAAATGCTTCCACAGTTCAATGAAATGTTATATGGGGCAGATTCTGATAAAAAAGCTAATACAGATCAGCTTCTTTCAGGATTAATATCAACTCTTAAGAATGAAGATTTGGCTATAAGCAAAGTTGATGCAAACAGCTTAGTTCAATCTGAATTTGATAAAGCTCAACAAGAACAGATGGCACGTGAGGAAGAAGATCTTAAGGTTCAATACGAAGCAGCTATTGCTGAAGGTGATGCTTTCATGGCCGAAAATGCAAAAAGAGAAGGCGTAGTAACACTTCCAAGCGGATTACAATATGAAATCATTACAAAAGGTAACGGTCCAATTCCAACAGCAAATGATAAAGTAAAAGTACACTATCATGGAACTCTAATTGATGGCACTGTTTTCGATAGTAGCGTTCAAAGAGGTGAGCCTACTTCATTTGGAGTTACTCAGGTTATTGCTGGATGGACAGAAGCATTACAACTTATGCCTGTTGGTTCAAAATGGAAATTATATATACCTTATGACTTAGCGTACGGATCAGTAGACAGAGGAACAATCAAACCTTACTCAAATCTTATCTTTGATGTAGAACTGTTAGGTATAGAAAAATAAGAATTTATTTCATTAGAAATAAAATCATCTTGAAAGGTGGCTTGAAAAAGCCACCTTTTTTTTATTCAATATTACAATATTTATATACTACATTATATTGTAGACATATCACTCAAATATCCATTTTTTAGAAAATAGTATATCTACCTTAATTGTGACGAAATGATTGTTTTGCCTTCTGTTTTTCGACATTTAGTAATATTGAAAAAACATATTGAATTTAAAGTTGGATAAGTCTAATCTTCTTAAAATATAATTAAGTGTTAATGATTATTGGTGCAAAATTGTATTATTTGTAATAACTATTTTAAATAGATGCAGTCAATTTGGTGTTAAAAACACATTTTATGTTGCATAATAGTTGCATATTGTTTTTTAAAGACCTATTTTTGCAAGCAATTTTATTGTAAAAATTGTGGGGTTATCCAATTGTTAATATTGTTCACTAAAAGGCTAGTTGTTCCTTTTAGTGAATAATTAGTTAAATGATATAAAGTGTAATTTTAACTTGCCATATTTCTATAATTTGGCATATTTTGATAAAAAAATGTACATTAAATTACATATTTAAAATAAATGGTTTATATTTGTATGATAGATTATTTCCATACAAATGTTAATGTTGTTAATTAATCGTTGATTAAACATTATGGTGAACCACACAATTGCCGTAAAACAACACAAGTAACACAATGTAAATTGAACTAGAAATAGAATAAAATGAAAGTGATTAATTAAAAAGTAGAGTTTATGAAAAGAAAACTAGCTATGTTTTTAACCCTGTTCTTTATAGGAATAGGTGTTGTTGTAGCTCAAACGCAAGTACGTGGTACTGTGGTTGATAATTCAGGTGAACCCCTGATAGGAGTTACAATACAGGTTAAAGGTACTTCACAGGGTACTGTAACTGACTTTGATGGTAATTTTGCTCTATCTGCTCCTGCAGGTGGAACTTTAGTTATCTCATATGTTGGTTATGAACAACAAGAGGTACCAGTAAGTGCAAGAGTAAATGTTACTCTATTATCTGACAGTAAACTTCTTCAGGAAGTTGTGGTTGTTGGAGCTATGGGTATTACTCGTCCTCCTCGTGCAGCAGGATACGGACAATCTATTGTAGATCCTGAAAAAGCAATTCAAAAAGCTGAACCTGACTTGTTCCGTTCATTAGATGGCAAGATACCGGGTGTGCAAGTAAGTGCATCTTCTGCAACTGCAGGTAGTGCAACAAAAGTGTTAATTAGAGGTAACTCTTCATTCCTTGGAAATAACGACCCTCTATATGTGGTAGATGGTGTTCCTTATAGTAACCCTGAAGTTACTACTGGTAGCAGACTTTCTTCTTCAGGTGCATATGGAACAGGTCTTTCTACATTAGACCCAAATGACATCGAAAGCATGTCAGTTCTTAAAGGTGCTGCTGCAGCTGCTCTTTATGGTAGCCGTGCTGCAAATGGTGTTGTATTGATTACAACCAAATCTGGTAGTAAAACAAAAAGACCTTCTCAGAAAGGATTTGAAATTACATTAAATTCTTCATATACTACAGAAGAGATAGCTTCTTTACCAGACTATCAAAATAAATTTGGACAAGGTTCAAACTTCCTATATTCTAACTCAAATGGTTCTTGGGGTCCACAATTTGGTACAATTGAAACTATTCCATTATATCCAAACGTTGCAACTGCATTTCCTGATATGGAAAGAACTATTCCTTATCAAGCATTTCCAAACAACGTAAGCGGACTATTCAGAACAGGTAACATTATTGACAATTCGGTAAACGTTTCAAGCAATAATGACAAAGGTAACTTCAGTACTACTGTATCTAACCTTTCTCAGGATGGTTATATCCCTCATTCAGAATTCGAAAGAACTTCATTCAGTGTTGGTGGAACTCAAAAACTTGATAACAACTTTATCGTAGGTGGTACATTGTCTTATTCACGTACAGTTCAGAATGGACCTTTCTTCGGTGCAGGTAACTATGGTGGTTCTGTAAGTTCGTTTAACAGAATTATGGTGACTCCACGAAATGTTGATATGGTAGGTCTTCCATACGCAACACCAAAAGGTGATAACCTTATGCCATATGGTGGTGTTGATAACCCACGTTGGTCATGGGAAAACAATACAATCAATACAGTAATGGATAGAACTGTTAGTACAGTAAATGCCGGATATGATATTACAAGCTGGCTTTCTGCAAACTATCAGTTTGGTTGGAACCAATATCAAATGGATCGTAAACAAATCATTAATTTAGGTTCTGTAGGTCCAAGCGACTTCCCAGGATTAGGCCAAATTATTAATGATACATATGTTACTCAAGAGTTAGAGTCTAACTTTAATCTTACATTAAAACATAAATTTAATGAAGATTTAGATCTTAGAGTAACAGCAGGACATAACGTTAACCAACGTTTTACTGAGAGATCTAATGCAGTTGGTAACAAAATTATTTTTAGAGGTATAACTAATGTAGATAATACTCAGGAACAGACTGCAGGTGAATCTACTTCTAAGAGAAGACTTTGGGCTATTTATGCTGATGCTTTATTAAGTTATAAAAACTATGCTTTCTTGAATGTTACTGTTAGAAATGACCACTCTTCAACTTTACCGGTTGAAAACAATAGCTACTACTATCCAGCTGTTACAGGATCATTTGTATTTACAGATGCATTTGAAATGAATCAGGACATACTTAACTTTGGTAAAGTTCGTTTAGCTTGGGGTAAGGTTGGTAATGACGCAGGTCCTTACTATGTAGATGGTACATATTTACAGGATACTCCTTTTGGAGGAAGACCAATTATGTTACTTCCTACAACCTCTTACGATCCTAACTTAAAACCTGAGTTTACAACTGAGTTTGAGTTTGGTACAGAACTTCAATTCTTACAAAACCGTATCGGTGTAGATTTTACATGGTATAACAGATCTACAACAGATCAGATTGCTCCTCTAAGCTTACCTTCTTCAACTGGTTCAAGAACATATTATACTAACTTTGGTGAATTGAACAATAAGGGGGTTGAACTTGGTTTAACACTAGTTCCTGTAAGAACAAAAGATTTAGAATGGGAATTGTTCACATCATTTACAAAGAACAAGAGTGAAGTTATTTCTTTAGTAGAAGGTATAGAACAGATTACATTATCTACAGGATCAACTTCAGAAGCTCAGCCTACATTAAAACCAGGTCTTCCATACGGTTTCTTAAGAGGTACAGTTATTGCACGTGACGATGAAGGCAACATGCTTATCAACCCAAACAGTGGTGCATATATTGAACATCCTGAATTAGGAGATTTAGGAGATCCATATCCAGACTACAAATTAGGTATTAGCAACACTGTAACTTATAAAGGTGTTTCTTTAGGTATAATGTTTGACGCAAGAGTTGGTGGTATTCTTATTTCAGGACCTGCATCTGACCTACTTGGACGTGGTGTTACAAAATTTAATGAAGACAGATTCGGTACAAGAATTTTACCAGGTGTTCTTGCAGATCCAAATACACTTGAGCCATTGTTAGATGCTAATGGTAAAAAAATACAAAACAACATTCAGTTATCTGAAAATGACTTATGGTTTTCACCATCAGAAGGAGCTACTTTTGCTATAAACAGTGTAGATGAGTTCGCAGCATTTGACGCTACAGTTTTCCGTTTAAGCGAAGTATCTCTAGGATACGACTTGCCAAAGAATTGGTTACAAAATACATTCATTGGATCTGTAAATCTATCAATAGTAGCAAGAAACTTCTGGTATTATGCACCTGGATTTCCTAAATATTCAAACTACGATCCAGGATCCAATGCATTCGGTAGTGGAAACGTTCAAGGTATTGACCGCGAAAGTGCTCCTTCAACAAGAAGGTTAGGATTTAATGCAAGATTAACTTTCTGACAAATATGAAAATTGTCGAAGAAGTTTCGTATTCAAACAATAAAATATAAATCATATGAAAAAAATAATAAGACTTTTTTTAGGACTAACAATGGTTCTATATTTAGGTAGCTGTACAAAAGATTACCTCGATATAAATCAAAGCCCTAATAGCCCTACTGTGCCGGAATTGAATCAGCTTTTGTCAGGTAGTGAATATTATATGGTTCAAGCATTGGGACAAGGTAATTTCATTGGAGATAATTTATCTTCATACACTCACTACCAAGTTTCACGTGAGGTTCAAAACTATGGTATGACTCCTGGTGCAAATAACCCATACAATACATGGAACTATTTATATACTTATGTATTGAAAGATTTTGATGCAATCATTACTTTTGCTGAACCGGAAGGCAATTTAATTTACTCTGGTATTGCAAAAACTCTTAAAGCATATGCATTTTCTGTAATGGTTGACCTTTGGGGTGATGTACCATATTCTGAATTTAATGTACCTGGTTTAATTTATCCTTCTGCAGATTCTGGAAAAGATATTTACAACTCTTTAATTGAGCTTTTAGAATCTGGAATGGATGATTTGACTAATACTGAGGCCGCAAATAATCTTAAACCTTCTACAGATGACTTCTTCTATTCAGGAGATGCTGCTAAATGGAGAAAATTGAACAATACAGTTAAATTGAAACTTTTATTACAATCTCGTAAAGCTAAATCTGATATTACTGACTGGCAAAGCAAATTAAGTGCTTTAATTTCAGCGAATGCATTTATTGGCAGTACTGAAGATTTCCAATTCTGGTTTAACAATGTAACTAATCCAAGTGTAGAGCGTCACCCTGCTTTCGAATCACTAACGGGTCAGCATACTGCATTTATTAGCCCATATTTCTATGAAATTATGATGGGTTATACATACAATGCTACAGATAATCCTTTAGCAAATATTCAAGACCCACGTGTTCCTTACTATTTCTACAATCAGTTACCTGATGGTACAAGAACAACTACTGAGAGTCCTTACGAATACAGAAACGGTAATTTCGTTTCAATATTCTTCGCAACAATTGGGCCTAACTCAGCAGGTAGTAATGACCACTCTTATACTAAATATGGTATCTATCCTGCAGGTGCAAAATATGATGATGGAAATGGTGGTCGTATTGCTACTTCTACTTTACCAACAGGTATTGCTCCTCATAAAATGATAACATATGCTTCATTGAAATTTATGCTGGCTGAGTTAGCTTTAGTAGGTGAAACAACTGGTGATGCAAGAACTTTATTTAGCGAAGCTATAAATGCAGCAATCGACCATGTTCATAGTGTAGTTGATAAAAATGGTTCAGCAAATCCAGCTCCTAAAATTGCAGCAGCTGATAGAACTGCTTTTGTAAACGCTGTTCTTGCAAAATATGATGAAGCAAATAATGATGGTAAATTGAGATTAATTATGACTCAGAAATGGATTCATAATTTCATGAACCCTGTAGATGCATATACCGATTACAGACGTACCGGTTATCCTACACTATTTGACTCAAGTAAAACTCAAGAGCCTGGTTATGGTGTAAACCCAGTAATAGCAGAACGTTCTGACCGTAGAGTTCCACTTTCTACTTTTGCAACATTCCCAAGATCGCTCTATTATCCAACTAATTCGGAAACTGAATTGAATCCGAATATAAGTCAAAAAACAAATTTATCTACCCCATTCGTTTTTTGGGATAAATAATAATTAATAATTATGAGATATATGAAAAAAATATATTTGGCACTTATCACTTCGTTAGTATTGTTTTTTGCAGTAAGTTGTGATAGCAGTCTTCCTTTTCCAGCTGGTGATGAGATTAAAAGAGGTGTAATAATTGATTTAATCCGTATACCTGGGTCAGATGGTTTACTTTCTGATGGATCAACAGATGGAGACTATAGGATAAAATTGGCAATTCCAGAACAACAGGGCGATTATTCATTCATGAGTCATGCTCAGGTTCTTGCAGTTTTGCAGCAAGCAAATGGCAGTTATAAAACTGCTGTGGTAGTTGATAACGTTACTCAGTTCCCTCTTGAAATAACTTTGAATATGGGTGATGTTTACAGTAAACTTGGTTTAACTGCTCCTTCATTAGGTGAAACTTTATATTTAACAACAAATGCTGTACTTAAAGATGGTTATGTTGTGAATGGCTGGACTGAAGAATCAAGTTTTAACAACAAAGCATTTACTGGTTGGCGTTTGGATGGAAGAGCATATTCTTACAATGCAAGATATGCTGTAGCTTGCGGTTGGGATCGCGATGCTGATACAGGTAGTTTCGTTGGAGAATTCTTAATGACAGAAAATTCACCATATGGAGGAGACTCATATACTGTAACTTTATCTCACAACACAAGTTTACCAGATCCTTCTGATGTACCTGCTGGTGTTAATAGAGAAAATCTTTATGGTGTAGATATTACACCTATTTCTCCAAACGTTTGGGCTCCTGCATATGATGTAGTTACAGTTTGGATTAATCCAGAAGATCTATCTTTGGTAATACCTGATCAAGATACCGGAGATGATTATAGTAACGGTATGGATATTTTATGGTATAATTTTAGAGATATGTCTATCAATACATGTACTCGTACAATTCAGTTTACTGTACAACCATATATTCCTGGATTTGGTGGATGGTCAGCATTTACATTTAAAGTTTCTCC
>CAYLKV010000004.1:0-124525 GCA_964384545.1 uncultured Proteiniphilum sp. | reverse complement strand
AGAGTATCTGACTACGGATCAGAAGGTTCCAGGTTTGAACCCTGGCGGGGTCACTCGAAACTAAACATAATAAAAACTACTAAACTTTAATTGAGTTTGGTAGTTTTTTTTGTAACCTGCTACTCATTTTCTCTGAATTTTAATACCATTGATCTCATACATTATCTGCTTAAAAAGAATATCTACAATCAACTTAAAATATTGCCATGCATTTAAGCAACTTTGATATTAAATTAAAATGGTATATTTTTGAAACTAATTAATTCCTATTGAATCTAAAAAAGGTCATTTGGTTTTAATGACACAATAACTCACTAAAAAAGCTGTCGACCTAATTTATTTAATTAAAAAACATCTAATATGTTTTACAAGTATCTACTTCTAATTATTACAATTATACTCTTAAGCAGCACTAAATCTATTGCACAAAATGAACTAGTTGTTGTTCAAATAACTGATACCCAACTTGGATTCTATCCAGATGATGAAAATCTAAAACATGATATAGACAATTACACAGAAGCAGTAAGAAGAATTAATGAGATTAAGCCCGATGTTGTTGTTATTACAGGTGATTTTGTAAATAATGCAAAAGATGCAACTCAATTAAAAGAGTTTAACCGAATTACTAGCCTTATAGATAAAAACATTCCAATATATTTAAGTCCCGGTAATCACGACATTAACATACCTGCCGCAGAAGATGATTTTAATTTCTATTTTAGTCAATATGGAAAAGGCAAAGACCGATTTTCAATAAAAAAAGAAAATATTGCATTGATTGGTTTTAATTCAGTTATTATTAAGTCGGATAAAAACAGCAAAGAGGAGAACAAACAATATGATTGGTTAAAAAAGCAATTACGAAAAGCTCAAAAGTGCGATAAAATTGTATTATTTACACACTATCCCTTCTTTATTAATGATTACAATGAAGAGGTAACCTACTCAAATCAAAGTGCAGAAACAAGAGACAAATACTTTCAACTATTTGTAGAGCAAAATGTTGACGCCATATTCTCTGGTCATCTTCACGACAATGCAGAAGCATCATATAACGACATTTTGATGATAACAACAAATGCTGTGGGAAGGTCATTGGGAAAAGCAAAAACCGGTATGAGAATTATCACAATATCAAAAGATAAACTTGAGTATAATTTTATCTCATTAAACAAGTAAAGATAATTCAATTTATTTTTGCTTATCTACTGACCAAAAAGCTACCAAACAGAACAAAAAGTATGGCAGCTTTTTTTCTTTTTATAACCTTCTAACTTATGTCTACCCACACACATATTTTATTCGCAAACATAGAGCAGCATAAGAAATAGTGAGTTTAGGAATCAATAAAAAAAGTCTTAACGAAAGTTTGTATACGTAAATTTTTTAGTACATTCGCTACTCAATTTCCTTGCCATACTTATAACACACTTATAATATAGCTATTAAATTAAAAATAATAAGCACTATTGTCCTCAGAGCGGATTCCGAAAAGCTAAATGAGTAGGAAAATTCAAACAAATTTACAATGAAAACTACTATGAAATTATTAAGTTCATTTTTTTTAATGGTACTCCTATGTTTTGTTTCATCTTGTGATAAATCAGATCCAAGTGATTCGGGAAATGATCCATTTAATAACGGTACTAAGGAAAGGAATATGATTGTCGTTCTGAGTGACATACATCTAGGTGCAGACCTTGAATATGCTGAGTGTAAAAACAATCTTGGACCTCTTGAAAAGTTGATTAAACAGATTAAAACTTCATCAAATGTAAAAGAGTTGGTAATTGGCGGAGATTTACTTGATGAATGGTTTGTTCCGGCACCAATTGACACATATAAAGGAAAAGATCAGGCCGATTTCGTAAAACGTATTGCAGCAACTAATAAAGGAGTGATAGATGCATTGAATAGTATTATACAAGAGGGTAAAATATTAGTGACTTATGTACCAGGTAATCACGACCTAACAGTAACTGAATCAAGCATTGAACTAATACTTCCCGGAATAAATCAAAAACGCGACCCAGAACAAGGATTAGGCACATACTCACCTGTTGGTCACCCAGAAATTGCTATTGAACATGGACATCGCTACAACTTTTTCTGTGCTCCCGATCCTTTCTCTAATCAGGATATCGCTCCTGGAACGATAACACCTCCTGGATATTTCTTTACAAGAATTGGAGCTCTGCATACTGTTCAGGGATATCCTAAAGAAGCAAAAGACACTCTGCCAACTATTACTAAAAACAGTTCGGGAGATGAAAGCCAAGACAACCTATATGAATACTGGGTACTCTGGAAGTGGGCAATTGAATATCTTAAGATAAACAACAAATTTGATGAAGAGCTGATTGTTACAAATATTGATGGTTTTACCAAAACATACAAAGTAAAAGATCTGGTACCTTTCCAAACTACACCGGGGGGAGAGATTGATGTAGACCTATTTAAAGGCATTCAGGATAAATGGGAACAAAGACAAGCCCACAACAGAGTTCCTGTGCCGATCTCTACACTACAAGCAATAAAAAATTCGGCAAATGAAAACGAGACAGATGAACAAGCTAAAACTCAATACTTCAATAACCCAAATTCTGATGTAAGAATCGTTGTTTTTGGTCATACACATGTTGCGAAAATTGAAACATCATTAGATCATAAAAACAGGAAGTCGATTTATGTAAACTCCGGTACTTGGATAGATCATAACTCTCAAGCTAAGACGAAAATGGAATTTGTAGTTATAACTCCACAAAAAAGTGATGCATCTTCACAAACAACTGTGAAATTGTATAACTTTGGAAATGAAGTTGCAACTAAAATGGCAGAAGAATCGGTTCGCCTTTAAAGATTTAAATATAATATAGGGGGATTTATTCATATATTTATCCCCCATTTTTTTGAAAATAGAGACGATATCAACTAGGAGAAAAACAAATTAGTTTAATGGAAAATTCTATAAAAGATAAAACTGTATATATTACTGGAGGCGCCAATGGTATTGGAAAATCTATAGTTACGCTATTTTGCAAAAATGGCGCAGACGTAACATTCTGCGATATTGATGCAGATGGGGCCGAAAAACTTTGCAATGAACTTTCTTCTTATAGATGCAATTTCCATGTTGTTGATATTTCAGATGCAGTTGAATTAGAGAAATCAGTTAATAAATTATTAGCAGAAAAGGGAAATATAGATATTATAATTAATAATGCAGGAGTAAGTATTTTCAACTCTATACTCGACACAACTGTCGAAGATTTTGATAAAGTGCTGGATATAAACATACGACCAGTATTTATAACCTCACGATTACTAGCAAAACATAGAGAAACCAACCCACAATTTAACAGATATGGCCGAATAATAAATATCTCCTCCACCCGATATCTGATGAGTGAGCCAAACTCCGAATCTTACGCAGCATCAAAAGGAGCTATTTATTCAATATCACATGCATTAGCACTCTCATTAAGTAAATATAGAATTACTGTCAATTCAATCAGTCCCGGCTGGATAGAAACCGATAATTATGATCTTATCACTCCACAAGATCATATTCAGCACCCCTCAGGCAGAGTTGGCAAGCCTAACGATATAGCCCGTACATGCTTATTCTTATGTCAACCGGAAAATGACTTTATAAATGGAGAGAACATTGTTATCGATGGTGGTATGACTAAAAAGATGATATATCTTCCTTAGTTATTTACCTCAAGTAAACTGTACAGTTATGGAAAGTACAAATTTTTGTATTTAAAATTGATTTATTTGTATGCATATATAACAAAAAAACAAAAACATTTGAGTCACAAATAACTATGATAATGTAAAGTCAAACATTAGTAGTACCTTTGTCTAAGACATTAAACATAATAAAAAGAGAAAAAGGAATACTCTGTCGGTTAATTTAACCGATGCAATTTATATGACATTTACAGAACTCAAAATTTCAGATCCTATATTAAAGGCATTATCAAATAAAGGATACCAGACACCAACCCCTATACAAAACCAAGCGATTCCTGTTGCTATTGAAGGAAAAGACATATTGGGTATAGCTCAAACAGGAACCGGCAAGACAGCAGCTTTTGCAATCCCTATTATACAGAGGCTAAATGAAACAAAAGTAAGAGGTATAAGAAGAGAAATAAAAGCATTAATTCTTACTCCAACTCGAGAACTCGCGATACAGATAGATGATTGTTTTGGAGAATATAGCAAATATACGAACTTACGACATGCTGTGATTTTTGGTGGAGTAAATCAACGTCCTCAAGTGGATCTGCTTAAGAGAGGAGTTGATATTCTTACAGCTACTCCGGGCCGATTGCTTGATTTAATATCTCAAAAGCATATTTCACTTAGTGGAATATGCCACTTTGTTCTAGACGAAGCCGATAGGATGTTAGATATGGGCTTTATTCATGACATAAAAAGACTTTTACCCCTGCTTCCCAAACAAAAGCAAACGTTATTCTTTTCAGCAACTATGCCTACTGCCATAGCAAATCTGTCTAAATCTATTTTGAATAAGCCAGTTAGAATAGAGGTTACACCAGTATCATCAGTAGTGGAAAGTGTTTATCAACAGCTATATTTTATAGATAAAGCATTGAAAAGCAATCTTCTTTTATCGGTTTTACAAGAAACGCAAAGTAAATCAGTGCTTGTTTTCTCGCGTACGAAGCATGGTGCAGATAGAATTGCGCGTACACTGAACAAGAAAGGCATTGGTTGTGAGGCAATTCACGGTAATAAATCGCAGAATGCTCGTCAAAGAGCACTAACAAATTTCAAATCTGGTAAAACAAGAGTTATCATAGCTACAGACATCGCTGCAAGAGGTATCGACATTGCAGACCTGGATATGGTTATCAATTACGACTTACCGGATGTAGCAGAGACATATGTACATAGAATAGGTCGCACCGGTCGTGCAGGCAAGAGTGGTACAGCTCTTTCATTTTGTGCTCCTGATGAGCGAATTATGATAAAAGATATACAGAAGCTGACAGGTAATAGGCTTAATACTGTACTATCTGCTTGAATAAAATCATTAAATTAGGGAATTAATCATTCCCTAATTTAATCCATGTTGCTTTACTCCATAACGATTCTAGTGGACCACGTTTGTGTGATTTAAGCCACCAACTACAAAAAAAGTATTGTAGTAAGAATACTAAAACGCCTATCAGAAAACAGCCCGTAATACCGGTATATCTATATAATCCCAGTCCCCAGTTATAAAACAGGAATGCTTCAATTAGAGATTGTGTAAGGTAACTTGTTAAACTCATACGACCATATGGAGTAAATAGATGAAGAACTCTTCTCAATTTAGTCAGGTAATATTAAAGAATTACACCGGAAAACAATATTCCTGCATATGCTAAATTAGGTATCGATTTGAGAATTAGCGCATAAGGCACAAGTTTAGCTTCGCGATTTATGAAGTCGGGCAATATATCAATTAACCCATATATTGGGAAAAAGCTTAAAGTAGAAATAATAAAAACTTTGACCCAAAATCTGTTATTCTTTTCAGAATTTAAAAACAGACCAGTGCGGCCAATTAGCATACCAACCATAAATAGAGTTGCTGTTTGAGTAATCCCTTCCATATAATAACATCCAGCCCATATTAGCTATGTTGCCGGTCAATATTGTGGTCCTGCTCAATTCAAGAAACGAGCCATCCCTCTGAGCATTATTAACTATCTCCCAATAAGGAGCATCAAGTTGAGCATTAATTATGTAATCAGGATTTATGTAGGTATAAACTAACTGCCCCCACTCTAAAGGTTGCAATAAAAGAATGGCAGCTACAATAACGACTGTTCGAGTAGAGAGGCGACTAACAGCATCCAGTTCATAACCAATTATTACATAAAACATCAATATTTCTCCTGGAAATATAGTTGAATTTATGCATGCCATAAAAAACAGCAACACTAGTCGCCATGCAAACCTTCCTCGGAAATCTTTACCTTTTTGTTTTTGAGCATTGTCCTGAATAAAAAAAGTGAAGCCAAAAAGCAATGCAAAAATACAGTAAGCTTTTCCTGAAAAGGCAAAAAAGAGACTATCCCATATTACTTTGTCCGTAAATAAAAGAAACTTATTTGTTTCTTCCGGAAAACTATAGAGACTAAAACGTTCTATAAAATGTATAAGTGTAATTCCCATAAAGGCAAAACCACGTAATACATCTGCAATTTCAATGCGATTGTTATTTATAGGAGGTGTTTGAAAGCATCTGTGTAAATTATGATAAAAAATAAACGGCAAAAGTACAAAAATCAAATAATGATTCCTAATAAACAACAGATCTCATAATTAACTTCATAAAACAACTATAGTTCCTATATTTAAATAATCTAAGAATAAAAGAGAGTTGCAATCCCTTTTTAATTAATTCAGCACTGTGCCAACTTAATATAAGCTAAGCAGAAAGAGTAAATACTAGAATTTTAGATTAAGATAAATTAGATTTTCAGGCTCAATTCACTAACTTTACAATAAAAATAACAATATTAAACTATGACCATAACAAGACGCACTTTTTTAAAGAACACAACCATTGCAGCTGCAACAGGTTTAACTATGCCGGCATATTTAAGATCTGCAAATTTTAAAGTATCTGCTAACGATAGAATAAACGTTGCATTGATAGGATGCAGAAATATGGGCTGGAGCAATTTGATGAGTTTCTTAAACTCTGATGAAGTACAATGTTTAGCCCTTTGTGATATTGACAAAACAGTACTTGACTCAAGAGCAAAGGATTTAACATCAATCAGACAGGAAAAGTTTGAGCTGTATGATGATTATCGCCATGTACTAGACAGGAAAGATATTGATGCTGTAATCATTGGCACACCAGACCACTGGCATTGTCTTCAGTTTGTGGATGCCTGCAAAGCAGGAAAAGATATTTATGTGGAAAAACCAATTGGTAACTCAATTGCAGAGTGCGATGTGATGGTAGAAGCTGCCAACAAATATAATAGAGTGGTTCAGGTTGGGCAACAACAAAGAAGTGCAAAACTTTGGAAAGAGATGATCGACTATCTAAATAGTGGAGTATTAGGAGAAATATCACGTATTCATGTTTATGCCAACTTCAATTATGCTGCTATTTCAAAAAAAGCAGAGGATTCTAGCATACCAGAGAATGTTGATTTTGACAGATGGTTGGGACCTGCACCCGATCGCACATTCAATAATCAACGCTTCCATGGTTCATGGAGAATGTTTTGGGATTATGGTGGTGGACTAATGACCGACTGGGGAGTACATCTTTTAGATATGGCATTATGGGCAAAAAATGTAAAATCAATGCCCAAAAGCATACAGGCTAACGCTGGTAATTTCCTGTATCCAAATGGTGCACATGAAACATTCGACACACAATCGGTAATATATCAGTTTAATGATTATATAATGTCTTGGGAGAACAACTCAGGTATTGAATCAGGTCCATACGGTAAAAATTATGGTTTAATATTTACAGGTAAAAATGGTACATTAGTTGCTAATAGAGAAGACTGGCAAGTATATCCAGAGAGGCAGAATGTACCCGAATTAACTGTAAATGCCGATCATCAGGAACACAAAGATCATGTATTTAATTTTCTGGAATGCATAAAAAGAAGAAACAGAAATACAGCATGTACGATTGAGACTGGAAGTTTAAGCGCAAAATATGCACATTTAGGAAATATTGCAGCCAGAATGAGTGGAACTGCACTGAAGTTTGATGATAAGAAAAAATCATTTAACAGTAAAGAAGCTAACAAATATTTAAAACCAAAATATAGAAAACCATATCAATTTCCAGAGATCGGTAAATATTAGATTATATGAATTAAAGTTATATGATTACCATGAATTTAAAAATGCTTAGAATAGCATCAATAACTGCACTTATACTGATACTATCAGCTTGTGCAAATAGTGAAATAACTGCTTTAAAAGTAGAATATACAGAGAAACCATTAGGTATAGATGTAGAAAAACCTCGGTTCAGTTGGCAGATGACATCTAAAGAAAGAGGAGAATCTCAATCGAAATATCAGATTGTTGTTAAAGATGAAACTGGAGAAGAGATGTGGAATAGTGGAGTTGTAACTTCTGACAATTCCCTAAACATAGAATATTTGGGCAAACCACTTAAAGCAACTACCCGATACAATTGGACCGTAAATGTGTGGAATCATAACAATAAAATATTATCAGGTGATTCGTGGTTTGAAACAGGGCTGATGGATAGCTCTATCGCTGCCTGGGATGGGGCTAAATGGATAGGTGGTGGAAACGAAGATTTAGTACTCTACTCAGATTACCTACCCACATTTAATATAAATTACACAATACAATTAGATAAAAATAGTGCCTCTACGAAGGCAGGATTTATATTTGGGGCCAACGACCCTCGACTGATGAACAAAAACTTAAACATATATAACCTTGAGAATATGAAGGATAGCTCATATGTTGAAGTTGAGATAGATATCACAAACTTAGAAGATGGAGGAGATGCCTTTCTGAATATATACAGAGTTGGGTATTCACCTTCAGACAGTAAAGATAGGCCAATGCGATCATTACCAATCCCCAAATCAATCATCAATAATCAGAACATGTACGATCAGCACACTATTTATCTGAAAACAATGTATAGCGTAACTGATTTTTACATTGGAGGGGATGAGGATATGAACAGGTTAGGATCTGTAATAATAAACCCCATTGGAGGCAGTTGGGATTACATCTGCTTTCCACTTTTATGTGAGATAGGGTTTTCTGTAAAACCAGATCAAATGGCTAAATTCTCAAATATAGAGATTCGCAACTATAGAGTTCCAAACAATATACTCTTCACATTCAATTCTGACCCAACCGGAAATGGCAGTCGTTTCGAAAACGTAAATAATATATCTTCAGAAGATGAAGCATTTATTGTTGAAGGAGGCAAATCGGGAACTCTTATAACAACCAATATCAGTAAAAAATCGATGCCGATGCTAAGAACAACATTCTCTTCTGGAGAAGCTAAGGTTGCCAAAGCCAGGCTCTATATTACTTCACGAGGAATTTATGAACTCTATTTGAATGGTAAAAGAGTTGGCGACGACTACTTTAACCCGGGTCTTACTCAATATAACAAACATCACTTATACCAAACATATGACGTAACCAACTATTTAGTTGATGGAGAAAATGCCATTGGAGTTATGATGGGTGAAGGTTGGTGGAGCGGTGCAATTACCTATATGGGTTACCTGTGGAACCTGTTTGGTGACAGACAATCACTTCTGATGAAATTAGTTATTACACACACCGACGGTTCAGAAGAGACAATAGTAAGCGATCCATCTAGATGGTCATATTTCGATAATGGACCTCTTATTTATGGAAGTTTCTTCCAGGGGGAAGTTTTCGATGCAACTAAACAATCTTTGATAGAAGGTTGGTCAGAAGCTTCATACAGTGCTTCTGAGTGGAAAAGTGCAGTTGAAGTAAACCAGGAGAATGCCATTTTGTACGACAAAGTAATAGAATCAAACAGAATGCCAGCAGTAAACAACTTCTCAGAGATGAAGCTGATAGGGCAATTTGGAGAAACTGTTAAGAAGATTGATGAACTCACAGCTGTTTCAATGGAAGAGGTAAGACCAGGAGTTTATGTATATGACATGGGACAGAATCTGGTAGGAGTTCCGCATATCTCCCTAAAAGGGCAACAAACTGGAAATAAAATAGTACTTCGTTATGCAGAAGTGAAGTATCCTGATCTTCCTGAATTCAAAGATAATGTAGGCATGATAATGCTTGAGAATATTCGTGGAGCACTTTCACAAGATATCTATATTACAAATGGAGGTAATGAAGTAATACAACCGAGATTCACATTCCACGGTTATAGATTTATAGAAATAACAGGTATAGAAAAACCATTACCATTGGATGCAGTTAAGGCTGAAGTGCTTAGCTCTATCCATCAGTTTGCTTCAAGTTATGAAACATCTAATAGCTTAGTGAATAAATTGTGGCAAAATATTACCTGGTCTGCTAGAAGTAATTTCATCTCTATTCCAACTGATTGCCCACAGCGAAATGAGCGTATGGGATGGAGCGGTGATATATCTGTCTTCTCTCGTACAGCAACTTACATGGCAAATATGCCTCAGTTTCTGCGTCGCCACATGATGGCTATGCGAGATACACAGCGAGAGGATGGTCGTTTTGCAGATGTAGCACCTGTAGGAGGAGGTTTTGGTGGAATTCTATGGGGAAGTGCTGCAATAACTGTAGCCTGGGAAAGTTATATGCAATATAATGATATTGCAATGATTGAGGAACATTATGATGCGATGAAATCCTATATCGAATATCTGACCGGATTTATAGATCCTGTAACCGGAATACTAACTGAGGGTAACCTTGGAGACTGGCTTGGACCTGAACAGGGTAAAAATGACAACACCCTATTGTGGGAATCATATTTCATATATAGTTTGGATCTGTTGCGCAATATGGCTTCCCTATTGAAAAAGAATGAAGATGTTGAATGGTTTACCGGACTTCAAGCAGAAAGAAAAGAGTTTTTCAATAAAACATATTTCAATTCGGAGACCGGACAAACAGTTCATTCAGGATTTATGAATCTGGAAAGAAAAGGTGAGATAATAGGGACACAAACATCTTATGTTCTTCCATTGGTTTTTGACATTTGCAATGAAGAGATAAAAAATCTTGTTATTAAACAACTGATTAATAGCATTGAGAGCGGTACAGTAGGAGATGACCAACAGGTGTATCTACCCTTCTCGCTTATGACTGGATTTATTGGTACAGCGTGGATTAACCGTGTTTTATCTGACTTTGGATATTCAAAAACAGCTTATAAAATTTTACAACAGAAAGAGTATCCTTCATGGTTATACTCGGTTGAGCAAGGTGCAACAACAATTTGGGAAAGGTTAAATTCTTATACTAAAGAGAATGGGTTTGGTGGAAACAACTCTATGAACTCGTTTAACCATTACTCATTTGGGTCTGTGGGTTCTTGGATGTATAATCACTCACTGGGAATTGAGCGCGATGAGCAACATCCTGGATTCAAACAGTTTATACTTAAACCCGAACCTGATCCAACTGGGCAGATGATCTGGGCAAAAGGATATTATGATTCAATGTATGGCAGAATTGAGAGCAACTGGGAAATTAATGATGATTCATACTCCTATAAGTTCAAAGTGCCTGCAAATACAAATGCAAAATTATATCTACAGTCGACAAGTTTAGATAAAATAAAAGAAGGAGGTAAACCAATTGATTCTACAGCGGATATTAAAATATTGGGAGAAGAAAATGGTAAAGTAATAATGATTTTACATTCTGGAGAATATCAGTTTATAGTTGAAAAATAGTATCAAAAAACATAGTCATTAAATCATTTTTTACTTACAATAATTACCTTTAAAATATATTTTTGCATATAATGATATAAATATCTTTTATTTAACTCTATTGAGAGTTAAATAAAAGATATTGTCAGATACAGATCAGTCTGAAAATCAACAATTATATTAGTGAATTTGAATAAATATAATGGACATGAAAAAGATAACTCTTATAAACCTTATTTGCCTGTTTATCTGTTTATCAGCTTTCTCTGATGAAAAAACAGCACCGCACGGACTAACAGTAAATATGTTAAACTCGCAGAATCAGGTGTTTTTAAATGGATATCGAGCCACTACTCCTTTAGATGAAGCTGTCTCTAGAAGAGAGAATTTCCAATTTACCGAAATAAGCACAGCAAAGCCCTATTTCGGTTGGATTGTTCCATCTGTGAAAAACAACACAACACAAACAGCATACAGAATAATAATATCTTCAAAAAAAGATCTACTTAAAAATGATAAAGGAGAAAACAATTCAGACTATCTATGGGATTCAGGAAAAGTTGAAAGCAGTCAATCATCAAACATTCAATATGATGGCAAGCCTCTTGAGCCAGGGAAAGTATATTACTGGAGAGTGGAAATTTGGGTAGATGATGAGGAACAACCATTAAATATTTCCGATGTTTCACTTTTCAAGACTTCAGATAAATTTGAAGGTTATATAACTGACAGATACCCTCTACAAAAACAGGATGAGCATCCGGTCACAGTTAAGAAAAGTGGCGAAAATAGATATTTTGCAGATTTTGGAAAAGATGCCTTTGGAAGAGTTAGATTAAATCTGTTTTCAGAAAATGGGACAGATAGTATTACAATACATTTAGGAGAAGCACAGAAAGGAGAGACAATTGACCGATCTCCCGGAGGAACTATTCGTTATTCAAAATATAAAATTAAGCCAGAAAAAGGGTGGAATACATATGTAGTTACAATTACACCTGACAGAAGAAATACTGGTCCCCAAGCAGTATTGATGCCTGAATATATTGGAGAAGTAACCCCATTTCGTTATTTAGAAATAGAGAATTACAAGCATAAATTACAGGTAAATGATTTAATAAGAGAGACAGTTTTTTATCCTTTCAACGAATATGAATCCTACTTTAACAGTTCTGACACAATTTTGAATAAAGTATGGGAATTAAGTAAATACTCTATTAAGGCAACCTCTTTTATGGGTGTTTATATAGATGGAGACCGTGAACGAATTCCATATGAGGCAGATGCACTTATAAATCAGTTGTCGCACTATTGTGTTGCACGCGATTACAGCATGGCTCGTTACTCTCATGAGTACCTAATAAAGAAACCAACATGGCCAACAGAATGGATCTTACAGTCGGTACTGATAGCTTGGAATGATTATATGTATACAGCCAACAAATCGTCACTGGAAAACTATTATGTTGATTTAAAAGCTAAAACACTCACTGCTCTTTCTGATGAAAATGGATTTATAAGCGTAAAAACGGGTAAGGTAACACCCGAAGTACTTAAATCTATTCATTTTAATGGTACCCTGAAAGATATAGTAGATTGGCCTCATACAGGGATTCTTGGACTGGAAAAGGAAGAAGGAGGTGAAACCGACGGCTATGTATTTACTGATATAAACACTGTAGTAAATGCTTACCATTACAGAGCCTTAACTTTGATTGCAAAGATTGCCGAAATTCTTGGAGAACAAGAGGATAAATTATTTTATACAGATAGAGCCGCCAGACTGAAAGAAGCTTTTAACAAGCAGCTTTTCGATAAAAAAAGAGGAGTATATGTTGATGGAATAGGAACCAATCATGCATCTCTTCATGCAAATATGTTCGCATTAGCTTTTGGACTGGTTCCGGAGAAAAATGTTAAGTCGGTTTTACAATTTATCCGTTCCAGAAATATGGCTTGCAGTGTTTATGGGTCTCAATTCCTTTTAGATGCAATTTACGATGGTAATGACGCAGATTACGGATTAGAGTTGCTTAGCTCAACTTCTGAAAGAAGTTGGTATAACATGATTAGAGTAGGATCTACAATTTCGTTAGAGGCATGGGACAACAAATATAAACCTAATCAGGACTGGAATCATGCCTGGGGTGCAGCACCTGCTAACCTTATTCCACGTAAACTAATGGGAATAGAGCCATTAGAGCCTGGATTCAGCAAAATTAGAATAAAACCTCAACCTTCATCACTAGAATTTGCAGAGATTAAACATCCTACAATCAAGGGTGATATCGAAGCAAAATTTAAAAATAGTTCTGATGAATTTATGCTTGAAGTGGATATTCCCGGAAATACAACAGCTGAGCTTCATCTGCCTTTCTATTCATCAAAACAGAAAGTATTTATAAACAATGAACCTGTTGTTTATAAAAAGCAGAGCAATTTTACGGTAATAGAAAATATTGGTTCCGGAAATTGGGTAGTTATAGTAAAAAAATAAGCAATATCTCTAAATAATTGCTGTCATCCCTATCCTCAAAATATTAATTATTTAAGAGAATAGGGGTGAAATGTTTTTCCTGCTAATCAATAAGAAATTGAAACTAAAACGTAATCATATGAAAAGATTAGTATTTTTCAACATTATTCTTAACTTAGTATTACTCTCATTTCTGTCGTGTGGTAAACAGAAACACGTTGAAGCTGTTGATGATATATTTTATCCACTTCCACCGGGTGCGGTTAAACTTGAAGGTTTTTTTGAAGATTACATACAGAACTCAATTGAACACTGGAACAAAGGTAATCTGCCATATGATCAATTTGTGGATTTTTTCAGGAATGGCAGACCTCAATTTGCTTTAGGAGAGATGTGGGGAAAAGCAGTACGTTCAGGATCTATGTTTTATCGATACACAAAAGATCCTCAACTAAAACAAATTATGGAAGAGACCGTAATAGATTTACTAACTACCCAACAGGAAAACGGCAGTATCAGTTGTGTAGTAATTGATAAACAACCTGAAGAGAGCGAGTTATGGGAGCGTAAGTATGTAATGCTGGGACTGGAAGAGTATTATGATTGGGTGGATGCTGATCCTAAAGTATTGGACGCTTTGATAAAGCAGGCAGATAACATTATTTCTATTATCGGACCTCATCCCAAAACAGAAATCACTGATGTTGGCTGGAGTGCTGAAAATATTGGATTTGAACCATGTCATATCGAGTCGAGCACTCTCTTAGAACCTTTTATGAGACTTTACAAAATGACAGGAGAACAACGTTTTCTTGATTTTGCAACATATATAATAGAATCCGGGGGCACCAAAAACTATAATTTATTTGAGAATGCTTTAAACAATGTTGATCCATATAAAATGGCAGGACATTATCCAAAAGCATATGAAATGATGTCACTCTTTGAAGGATTAGCTGAATATTACAGGGAAACAGGTGATCAAAAATACAAAACAATGCTAATAAATATGTTTAATAATATTAGCAGCAAGGAGATAACTATTATAGGTAATGGAGGATCTGACCAGCCTTATCATCCATACGTTGCTGGTGAGGCATGGGGAAATACAGCTTTAGAACAGACAAATCCCGATATTACACGAATGATGGAAACATGTGTTGGAGTTACATGGATGAAATTATGCAGTCAGATTTTGCGACTAACAGGTAATTCATCTATTGTAGACTATATTGAGCAATATGCCTACAATGGACTGATTGGTGCAATGAAACCAACCGGGGATGGGTTCAGTTATGTAAACCTTCTTAATGGCACAAAAGTTAATGATGAAGGATGGGGTTGGCATTTCGACGATCTGCATGTGACCTGCTGTAACTTAAATGGTCCTATGGGTCTGGCATATATTCCTTATGTTGCAGTTATGAACTCTGCAGATGGCCCAATTATTAATCTTTTCAATGAGGGACACTTTAATTTTGAAACACCTCGTAAACGCAATGGCTCAATTTCCATTGAAACTGATTATCCTCTATCAGGAGATATTAATTTTGAACTTGATCTTGAAAAAGCAGAGATATTTACTATAAAATTAAGAGTCCCCAAATGGAGCGAAAAGACAGAAGTTAGAGTGAATGATGAAATTATCGAAGTCACTCCAGGTACCTATGTTGAAATAAATAAAAAATGGGAGTCTGACGACAAGATTACGCTTAATCTGGATATGCGATGCAGAGTTCTGGATGCACCAAAAGGTACAAATATTGCAGGTAATAATTTTCAAGCCGTAGTATATGGTCCTGTCGTTTTGGCAAGAGACGAAAGTATTGAACCCAATTATAATGAACCGATAGAACTACTAGTTGAAAATGGGTATATTAATGCCAAACAGGTAGATCCTGTAAATAATAAAGCTAAACTGCAGTTTACTGTTCCTGTAGGAGAAGAGGGATTTATTACTCTGATAGATTATGCATCTGTTGACAATTGGAGTAATGGTATGCATGTTTGCACATGGATCCCTAAAAAGAATTAGATTACATAAAATAATAAGTAATACAAAAATAGATAATAACACAAATAAGTCGCCTATAAAAACTTAATAAATATGATATACAAATCAGTTAAAAGGATAGTATTTATTTATCTTCTCTATCTATTATCACAGAACATTGCTGCTCAACATGTTAACAGCGACCAGTGGGCTGCCACAGATGCTCTCGGAAGAGAATTACGCACTTTTTCAGAATCAGGAAATACTAAAAACAAATATATAGCTATGTTTTATTGGACATGGCATCAAAATAGTGATGACACAACAGAAACTGTAAAAAACATTACAGTAATTGTTCGTAAACACCCTGAGGCTATGAAAGATTATAATCATTTTGCATGGGGTACAAATAAACCAGGACACTTTTACTGGGAAGAACCTTTGCTAGGATATTATAAAACGACAGACCCTTGGGTGCTTAGAAAACATGCCGAAATGCTTGCCGATGCTAAAGTAGATGCAGTATTCTTCGACTGTACAAACGGAAGTTTAACATGGAAAGAATCATATGAAGCTCTAATGAAAACATGGAATCAGGCGCAGAAAGATGGAGTTGATGTTCCTAAAATCGCTTTTATGCTTCCTTTCGGTGCAGTACCTCACTCATTAGTTTCTCTTCGTCAGCTATATAGAGATGTATATAAACCAGGCAGATACGAAAATCTTTGGTTCTATTGGAAAGGAAAACCATGCATTATGGCATATCCTGATAATTTAACCGATTCGCAGGAAGATCGTGAAATTGCTGAGTTTTTTACATTCAGACCTGGTCAGCCGGATTATGTAGATGGGCCTAACAGAAACAATCAGTGGGGATGGCTCGAGAACTATCCGCAACATGGTTATATCAAAAATGTAGACGGAAGTTTCGAACAAGCAACAGTTGGAGTAGCTCAAAATGCAGCTCCATCAACTAATGGACATTGCAGTGCTTTTAATCTCCCGGGAGCACAGGGAAGAAACTTCTCAAAAAGGAATGGATTTGATCCTCGTGTAGATGGTTATCTTTATGGATGGAATTTTCAGGAACAGTGGGAAAGGGCATTTGAAATAGATCCTGAATTGGTATTTATCACAGGATGGAATGAATATATTGCAGGACAATGGCTACCGGAACATACTTGGACTGGTGATCCATTCTCCTTCGTGGATCAATTCGACTGGAATCACAGCAGAGATATTGAACCAAACAGAGGTTGGGGTGACAAAGGGGATGTTTACTATTTACAATTAATTGATAATATAAGGAAATTCAAAGGTATGTCCCCACCATCTAAAATATCTGATTATAAAACTATAAGGATTGGAAATAGCATCGATCAATGGAATGAAGTATTGCCTGAGTTTAACCACTATAAAGGAAATACATTTCATAGGGCACACCGAGGTAAGAATAATAAATATTATTTAAACAAAACAGGACGAAATGATATTGTAAAATCAAAAGTTGCTAGAGACAATGATAATATATATTTCTATGTAGAAACTGCTGACAGGCTTACCACTCCTAAAGATAGAAACTGGATGATGCTATTTATTGATATTGACCGTAATAAATATACCGGTTGGAACGGTTATGATATAATAGTTAACAGACAAAGCCCCAATAACAAGAGAGTAGTAGTTGAGAAAAACGTAGGGAATAGATGGGAATGGGAAAAAATAGCCGAATGTCCATACGTTGCAAAAGAAAATCATCTGGAGATTGAGATTGCAAAAGAGGTAGTTTCACTTAATAAAAAGAAATTAGATTTCGAGTTTAAATGGAACGACAATATGCAGGAAAATGGAAATATAATGGACTTTTATGTAAATGGTGATACAGCTCCCGGAGGACGCTTCAATTTTGTTTATTCTGAATAAAAATATAAAACTGAATATAATTAAAAGCTCATATAGTGCTTATTATCAACCTAAATAAATAGCATTAAAGTTGTTTCTTATAATTGGAGTATAATTTATAAATATCAAAAAACTCAGTTTATATATCATTCTTTAAGTAATTAAGCAATTTGATACTTTTATTTTTGTATAAAATGCCAAGTTGGGTGCATGTTTTTCCATAAACCAAGCCATAAATAGCTAATGTTAACGGTTAAGTACAAGATCTTAAGTTAAATCAATATAAATTCATATTAATTTTATATACAAATGAATTCAAAGAAAACCATTGTTATCTATCTATTTTTATCACTCATATTATTTGCATGTAAAAATAGCTCCGATAAAAACATTTCACACGAACCAGATTATACAATTGCAACTTTCTACTGGCCTGCTTATCATTATGAGCCACGAGCAGAATTCCTCTTTCCTGAAAAAATGGGAGAATGGGAAATTATTTATAAGTCACAACCAAAAGAAGATGGTCATCAGCAACCTAAAATACCATTGTGGGGATACACCAATGAAGCTGACCCTGAAGATATGAATAAAAAAATAGAGACAGCTCTATCTTATGGGGTTAATACATTTATTTTCGACTGGTACTGGTATGAAGGTGAGCCATTTTTAGAAAGCTGCATTAATGATGGTTTTCTAAAAGCTAACAACAGTCGAATGAACTTTTATTTAATGTGGGCTAATCATGATGCAACTACTTATTGGGATGTGGACAACCCTAAGATTGACTCTGTTATGTGGGATGGAGAAGTTGACAGAGAACAGTTTAATATTGTTGTAGACAGAGTTATTAATAAATATTTTAAAGACCCTTCTTATTTAAAAATAGATGGGGAGCCAGTCTTTTCAATTTATGAGTTAAACACACTGATAAATGGTTTGGGAGGTGCAGAGCAAACAAAAGATGCTTTGGAATATTTTACACAAAAAACAAAAGATGCTGGTTTTCCAGGTCTACATTTACAAAGTATTTTGTGGGACGCACTACCAGGAACAATTGAAGGAGTTCCGGGAGATACAATTAAAAGCCAGAATGAAGTACTTGAATATTTTGGTTTTAAAAGTCTTACCAATTACTGTTGGGCACATCTGAAAAACCCTGATGGTGATTATGAGGTTTGGGGAGACTCCTCAACAGACATGTGGGAGAAATTTCATAATAACTTCTCGATGACCTATTTTCCAAATGTAACTATCAGCTGGGATGCAAATCCAAGATTCACCTTTTTTAAGGCTGGATATATCAATAACTCAACTCCTCAAAAGTTTGAAAAGTATCTGATTAAAGCTAAAGATCATATTGATAAATATAATATTGAACCTAAAATAATAACAATTAATGCGTGGAATGAATGGTCGGAGGGCAGTTATTTAGAACCAGATTCAATTTGGGAATACCAGTATCTGGATGCAGTGCATAATGTCTTTGGAACCACTAAATAATTAATTAAATAAAATTCATATGAGAATTATCCATTTTTGCTTGACAATATTTATATCTGTTTTTTTGATGAGCTCATCTTGTAAAGATAGAAATATTGAAGTTTTTGAAGAAAATGATAAACCTACATTACTTGATAATAGTTTTACTCAAATATTAGCTGGAACAGATGAATTAGGTAGAAAACTCCCCAACAACACAGAAGTAGGTGATCTTAGAGATGATCGTAAAGTTGGAATGTTCTATTTTCTCTGGCAAGGTGATATAGCGTCTAAAACATCTGAGTTTAAATGGGATCTCAGCAAAATTATCCCTCAACATCCCGAAGTACTTGAATATATAGACCATCCGAATTGGGGATCTGTAAATATTGGTTCCTACTATTTCTGGGGAGAACCTATTTATGGATATTATAGCGGTGAAGATTACTGGGTTCATGTAAGAAGTATGCAGCTTTTAACGGATGCCGGTGTAGATTTTTTAATACTCGATGCTACTAATGCTGTCATTTACGAAAAGCAGTCGGAAGTCTTAATGAAAGCAATTAAATCATTGCAAGATCAAGGAAAAAATCCTCCTACTTTGGTTTATTACACAAACACTGCATCGGGAATAACGATGGAGAGAATTTATAATACTTTTTACAAAAGTGATGCACCAATCTATTATCCCTCCACTTGGTTTATATTAGAAGGTAAACCTCTGATAATTGGCAGAACAAAAGAAACGAAAGGTGCTGAATATGAATCATTTTTTACATATAGAGAATCTCAATGGCCAAATGAACCTGAGCAATTGAACGGATGGCCATGGATTGATTTCAATCGCCCACAGAGTGTATATAAAAATCATAAAGGTGAGAGGGAAATTATTAATGTGTCAGTATCTCAACACCCTAACCCCTCTGCTGGAATGGGAGGATCGGCTTTTTACGGCAACAAAGATAATTGGGGAAGAAGTTATCGAAATAGCTCATTGGGAAACCCGGAGACCGATATATTATATGGTTATAATTTTCAGGAGCAATGGGATTATGCCCTTGAGCAAGATCTACCTTTTGTTTTCGTAACCGGTTGGAATGAGTGGATTGCTGGAAGATGGAATAGTTATGACGGACACCCGGAACACTCCTATTTTGTTGATCAGGCAGACCCGGAATATAGCAGGGATATTGAACCGACAAATACTGCAGGGTTAAAAGATAATTACTATATGCAGTTGGTTAATAATATCCGCAGATACAAGGGTATAAATAAGCAGCCTTTAGCAAGTAAACAGAAAAGCATTAAAGGTTTAGATGATTGGATGGAAGTAGAGCCGAAATACATAGATTATATAAAAGATACTGAGCACAGGGAACATGAAGGAGCAGAAACAAACCCTAAAAAGATATATATAAACAACACCGGAAGAAATGACTTCCATCTACTTAAAGTGACAAGAGATAAAAGTAACATCTATTTTTACGCAGAAACTACAGAGAATATTGTCGGGGAAAAAGATAGCAACTGGATGGTATTATTAATAGATATTGACAGAGAATTTGCTACCGGATGGTTTGGTTATGATTACAGAATTGCCAAGGGGGGCGAATTACAAAAATTTGTAGATAATCAGTGGAAGACAATTACAGATATCTCAACTGAAATGGATGGTGAAAAACTAATGTACACAATCCCTTCAAATGTAATAGATACTGATTTAAAAGATTTGGATTTCGAATTTAAATGGATCGACAACATGGTGGACAATAATAGTCCTATGGAATGGTATTTAAACGGTGATGCAGCACCAGGAGGACGGTTTAATTTTATATATAAAACAAAACATTAATCATGAATAATGGTAATATTAATATATTAAGTATCTTATTGATCGTAATATTAACAGGTTGTTCAACAGCCAGCGAAGTAAGATTAAAGAGAAATTCAGAACCCTTAAAAATTATCTTTGAAACAGATATGGGAAATGATGTAGACGATGCTTTAGCATTGGATATGCTCTACAAATATATTGATATGAATAGAATAGACCTGTTGGGGGTTATGCTTAATAAAGAGGGAGAGTATCCAGTTCATTTTATTGATATAATGAATAAATGGTACGGACATAAAATACCTATAGGAGTAGTGCGTAATGGGGCAGACAGCGAAAATGATGCAACAAACTATGCTAAATGTGTTGTTCTTCTTGAAGATAGTAATGGTGAACCTCTATTTAAAATGTCTAACATTGAATATTCTAATATTCCGGATGCACATAAGCTTTATCGCAAAATACTATCCAAACAGCCTGATGGCTCTGTAGTTATTGTTTCTGTAGGATTCTCTACAAATCTTACACGTTTACTTGAAACAGAAGGAGATGAATTTTCAACTTTGAGTGGGAAAGAATTAGTTGCAAAAAAGGTTAAGTTTCTGTCAAATATGGCAGGTTGTTTTAATAACCCAAACACCTATGAATACAATGTTATAAAAGATATTGCAGCAGCAAAAAAAGTCTTTGAAGAGTGGCCCACAGAAATAATCACTTCTCCTTTTGAATTGGGTATTCAAATTAATTATCCTGCTATTAGTATTGAAAATGACTTTACCTGGGCGTCCAAGCATCCAATGGTAGAAGCATATAAATGCTACCTAAATATGCCATACGATAGACCTACATGGGATCTAACTTCAGTGTTATATGCTGTTGAAGGAGGATCTTTCTTTAATATCTCATCTTCAGGTCATATAACAATCTCCGACAAAGGGGCATCTACGTTTGAAAGTGATATAAATGGTAAACATAAATATCTTATGGTTGACTCTGCTCAAGCCGATAATATCAAACAACACTTTATAAATTTAGTTACTAAAAAGCCTTTAAATATCAAAGAGTAATTCGATCATCAATCAGATTCAGTTCACCTGCATCTATTTTAAATCGGATAACCTTTATTACTTTTTCACTTATGTTTTTGTTATCCAAACCTTCAATAAAATGCTCTACAAGTTCATGAATACGAAATGATTCATTAGTTTTAAATAAGTCAATAAGTTTTTCTTCTATCCTATTATATTCATATTGTGTTAGACCTGTCTCATTTTTTTTAAGACAGACATCACAACAGCCGCAATCTTTTGCATCAGTCTCTCCAAAATATATTAACAACATTCGGCTCCTGCATACATTTTGTCGCTCTACATAATCTATCATCGAGAATATTCGATGTTCAAATCTCTTTTTTCTCTCTTCATAAACAGTAACAGGAATTGAGACAAAATGATTTTCCTCTCTTGCAGATTTGAAAATAATAAAAGGTGTTTTCTTGGACGGAATATAATTAATATGGCGAAGTTTAGAGAGAGTTACAAGCATATCATATACCTCTTGCCTGGTCTTTCCAATTCTTGTGGCAAGCATCGACTCATCTATATAAACATCATCAGTAAATACTCCAGTATAGTTTCTTAAGATTGTATGTATCAAACTATCAACATCATTATTGAATCTGATAGAATATAATTCATCACGGTATATCACGAATCGCAAACGTGATCGTGCATCGATCTCTTCGGTATATTCTAAATAACCAGCAAGCTCTAAAATCTTTAAGGCATTATGAGTTTGAATTTGTGGCAACTTAAAGTTCTTGCAAAAATCAAATAGATCAAAATCGAACACCTTAGAGAAACCTGATCCAACAGCAATCTGAAAATAGTTTCCAAGAGCTTCATATACTCGTTTTATAAAATCTTTATTTGGAAATGAATCTGAAATTCTTTTCTTTAGTTTTGTAAAATCTGCTTTTGTGAATAAAATTATCGAATATGATGTTTTACCATCTCTACCTGCCCTACCCGCCTCCTGAAAATACTCTTCCGGTGAATTAGGCAGATCGAGATGTACAACAGTACGCACATCAGGTTTATCTATACCCATACCAAAAGCATTAGTTGAAACTATTACACGACAATCGCCAGACTTCCAGTTATTCTGCTTGAGAATCTTTTCGCTATGAGTAAGACCTGCGTGAAAAAAATCTGCGGATATTCCATTTTTCTTCAGCCAATCTGCAATCTCTTTTGTACTCTTTCGACTTCTAACATAAACTATACTTGTTCCAGGTACAGAATTAAGAATTTTAATAAGCTCATCTATTTTATTTTCTGATTCACGCACCACATATGACAGATTTGATCTTGAGAAGCCTGTCCTGAATACATTCTTTTCTTTAAAATTCAACTTATCCTGAATATCCTCAACAACATCTTTTGTTGCTGTTGCAGTAAGCGCTAGAACCGGCACATCTTTCAATACAGCTCTTATATCAGCTATATTTAAATAAGACGGGCGAAAATCATACCCCCACTGAGAAATACAATGCGACTCATCAACTACGAGCAGACATACATTCATTTCTTGAAGTTTAGCGAGAAAAATATCTGATGATAATCTCTCGGGAGATACATAAAGAAATTTATAATCTCCAAAAATGCAATTTTCAAGAGTGGTTATTATCTCATCACGAGACATACCTGAGTAGACTGCAGCAGCTTTAATCCCACGTTCTCTGAGATTATCTACTTGATCTTTCATCAGTGCAATAAGCGGGGTAACAACAAGGCAAATGCCTTTCATTGCGAGTACCGGAACTTGAAAAGTAAGTGATTTGCCTCCACCTGTCGGCATTAAGCCTAATGTATCCTTCTTTTCCCAGACAGATTGAATTATATCTTCCTGTATTGACCTAAAAGAAGAATACCCCCAATACCGACTAAGTATTTCTTGAAACATTATGCCTTAATATCTTTTACCATCAATTGTGTGAAAGACCTGTTGCCGTGTGTATTTTCCTCAATTGTATAGCATATATCAACAGGGAAGCCATCTTTTATACGTTTAAAGCTATCATGTTGTGCAAAAGCTATACCAGGCATAAATATATTGCTGGATTGATCTACGAGCTCAAGCTTAATATGACGATGAGCTTTTCCTACTAATCTGCTGTTTCCTGTATCAAAAACATTCTTAGTTAAGAATATAGGATTCTCATTTTCCGGTCCAAAAGGATTGAAAAGTTCTAAACTTGAAATAAGATCAGGAGTAATCTGTGAGAATGTAATCTCAGCATCTACTGTTATCTGAGGTGACATCATCTTTGGCTCCATACCATCAAATGAAAGTGTATTGAAACGCTCTCTGAATTTGGGTAGATTTGATTCGCGCAAAGTTAAGCCTGCTGCATAAGTATGGCCACCAAAATTTTCAAGAATATCTCTACATGATTCAATTGCCTTATATACATCAAATCCCGGGACAGAACGAGCCGAGCCGGAGATCATATCATTTGATTTTGTAAGAACTATTGCAGGTCTGTAGTATTTCTCGCTTAGTCTTGATGCTACTATACCAACAATACCTTTGTGCCAGTTTTCGTTATAAAGAATTATACTTGTCTGCTTCTCTATATCTAGATTTTTTTCAATATAATCGATAGCTTCATCGGTTATTTTTTTGTCTAATTCACGACGATCCAAGTTGTACTGATCAATATTGAGACTTTTCTCGCGAGCAGTAGTCATATCATTTGAAAGCATAAGATCTACAGCTTCCTTGCCATTCATCATTCTTCCAGAAGCATTTATACGTGGTCCTATCTTAAAGACTATATCGTTAATTGTAATATGCTTTCTTTGCAAACCGCATACTTCAATAATCCCACGCAAACCAAAGCTTGGATTAGAGTTAAGTTGTTTAAGCCCAAAGTGAGTCATCACTCTATTCTCCCCTGTAATAGGAACAATATCAGCAGCTACACTAACTGCTACTAAATCGAGTAAAGGCTCTATCTCAGACAGAGGATAACCGTTCCTTTGAGAAAAGGCCTGGACGAGTTTAAAACCAACACCGCATCCAGATAGTTCATCGTAAGGATAAATTGAATCCGGGCGTTTGGCATCTACTACAGCTACAGCATCGGGTAGTTTATCATCGGGCACATGATGATCTACAATAATAAAATCTATTCCCCTCTCTTTTGCATACTGAACCTTGCTGAGTGCTTTAATACCACAGTCGAGAGAGATAATGAGCTTTACACCCGTTTTCACGGCATAATCGATTCCCTGAATCGAAACACCATACCCTTCATCGTACCGATCCGGAATATAATAATCGAGATTACTCGTTATTCCCCGAAAGAATTTGAAAACCAAGGCAACTGCTGTTGTGCCATCTACATCATAATCACCATAAATAAGTATTCTCTCTTTATTGCCTAGTGCTTTCTCTATTCTTTTTACAGCTTTATCCATATCAGGAAGTAAGAATGGATCATGTAAATCATCAAGACTGGGATAAAGGTATTTCATAACCTTTTCTTGTGTGTCAAAGCCTTTATTTACGAGCAACTCGGCAATTATGGGATGTAAGTTTAATTCTTTCGCTATTTCATCTTTCTTATTCTTTTGGTAATCTGTAAGGGTTGAATAATTCCATCTGTAAGTCATTTATATATATCATTTTTCATTTCTCTTTTGAATTCCCGAACTCTCTTCGGGGCGTATATTGTAGAAATCTCAGCAATAGATTGATTTTGCATGAATCATTTAGATTCTAAAAAGTCTATTCCGAAAATGTAAAGATACTATTATTTTTTTTTATACTCCTGTTTTAATTATAAATAAAAACAAATTTATAACGTCTAATTATCTCTTTAGATAGTTGGTAGTTTTTCAAGATTACACAGATTTGATTACCTTTGTAGCTCAAAATCAAGGAAAGAATGGAAATTGCAGCATTAGTCTCAGGTGGAGTAGACAGTTCAGTTGTAGTACATCAACTTAAAGAGATGGGCTATAATCCAACAATCTATTATATTAAAATTGGGATGGAAGACAAAGACGGATATATAGATTGCCCATCTGAAGAAGATATTGAAATTGTGACCTATATTGCGAAAAAATATGGATGTCGTTTTGAAATTGTATCACTACATGAAGAATATTGGGATACTGTTGTTAAATATACAATAGATTCAGTGAAGAGGGGATTAACTCCTAACCCTGATATGATGTGTAATAAATTGATAAAATTTGGCGTTTTTGAGCAGAAATGGGGACATGATTTTGATAAAATTGCCACAGGTCACTATGCGACTACATCAACTGATAAAGATGGTCTAACTTGGCTTTCAACTGCAAAGGATCATATTAAAGACCAAACCTATTTTCTTGGTCAGATTAGCTACCTTCAGGTTTCAAAACTAATGTTCCCGATTGGCAATTTATTGAAATCGGAAGTTCGTAATATTGCGACAAGACAAAATCTACCATCGGCAAAAAGAAAAGATAGTCAAGGTATCTGCTTTTTAGGAAAAGTCAACTACAATAATTTCATAGAAAGATACTTAGGCCGAAAAGAGGGTTTAATTGTAGAGCTAGAAACCGGAAATATTTTGGGCAAGCATCAAGGGTATTGGTTTCATACTATAGGTCAGAGAAAGGGCCTTGGATTGAGTGGTGGTCCATGGTTTGTGATTAAGAAAGATATAAACAGAAACATCATTTATGTATCTAAAGGTTATGACACAAAACATCAATTTGGTAATTTTATTAACTTGCAAGGTTTTGAGTTTATTTCAAAAGATATATGGGGTGATTTCAAAGATGAAAAGGAGATAACATTTAAAATAAGACATACACCTGAATTTACTAAAGGATTAATTACAAGAATTGGTGATATGTATAAAATAGAGTCAGATGAGCCTATACAAGGAATCGCAGCAGGTCAGTTTGGCGTTATTTATGATAAAGAGGCAAATTTGTGTTTGGGTAGTGGCATGATTATATGAAGATTTAGCATAAATTTGTTCACTAAAATAAATTAAATGAAGAAATCTGTAATCCTTATTGCTTTTATTCTGTTTCTTGTGCTTCCCAAAACATTTGCGCAGTTTGAAGGGACATTAGGATCAGGAGTACATGCAGGATATGCAACCGAGATAAATAGCCTGGGGACAGGTTTTCATCTACATTATTACAGAACCAATAATATAAGATTTGTTCCATCTTTCACCTATTTTCTTGAACATAAGGGCGTAAACATGTGGACGATAGATGCAGATGCAAACTATATAATTCCTGTTTCGATAGTTGCATCTTTTTACCCAATTGCAGGAATTCATTACTCTAATTGGAAAATTAATCAAAACAATAATGGTTTAATAAATGAAATTCAACCGAAAGAAAAACATCGTCCTGGGTTGAACTTTGGTATTGGCTTCCAGAATGATCTCAGCTTCAGGGTGAGAGCTAATTTTGAACTTAAATATCAATTATTAAAAGACTATTCTCAGATTTCTTTTATGGCTGGTTTTGGTTTTTGGCTATGATTCACCCTGTAAATTTTTAAAAAATTTTATGAAAGACTTTATAACTCAAGAGATAAAAAACGTAAATGCTGTTTTGGTGGGACTTATCACACCTGTTCAGAATGAAGAGAAGATTTCTGAATATCTGGATGAATTAGCCTTTTTAGCAGAAACTGCAGGATTAGTTCCCAACAAGTGCTATACTCAAAGGCTTGACTCCCCAAACACAGCCACATTTGTTGGAAAGGGTAAGTTAGAGGAGATAGATGCATATGTAAAAGATGAAGATAATGAAATAGGTGTTGTAATTTTTGATGATGAACTAACAGCAAGACAACTACGTAATATCGAGAAAGTACTCAACATAAGAATAATGGACAGAACAAGTCTTATTCTTGATATATTTGCGATGAGAGCACAAACAGCTCATGCCAAAGTTCAGGTTGAATTAGCTCAATATGAGTATCTATTGCCCAGATTGACAAGATTATGGACTCACCTTGAAAGACAACGAGGAGGAGGTGGAACTATTATGAGGGGACCTGGTGAGACTCAGCTTGAAACCGACAAACGTATTATTCTTGATAAGATTTCAAGACTCAAACTACAACTTAAAGAAATTGATAAACAGAAGACTGTTCAGAGGAAAAACAGAGGAAAGCTTGTACGTGTAGCTCTTGTTGGATATACTAATGTTGGTAAATCGACTTTAATGACACTGTTAAGCAAGAGTGAGGTATTTGCTGAAAACAAACTTTTTGCCACTCTTGATACAACAGTACGCAAAGTTACAGTTGAGAACCTGCCCTTCTTACTTTCCGATACAGTTGGATTTATAAGAAAACTCCCAACCCATCTAATAGAGTCATTTAAATCGACTCTTGATGAGGTAAGAGAGGCTGATATTTTACTGCATGTAGTTGATATTTCACACCCGGCTTTTGAAGAACAAATTGCAGTTGTTGAAAAAACACTTTTTGAAATTGATGATACAGAAAAACCTACAGTTCTAGTATTTAATAAGATTGATGCTTTTAGTTGCACAGTAAAAGATGAGGATGATTTAACTCCAAAAAAACGTGAAAATTATACATTAGAAGAGCTGAAACAAACTTGGATAAGTAAAATGAAAGAGAACTGTATATTCATTTCTGCAAAAGAGAAGGAGAATATTGAATCTCTAAAATCACTTTTATATGAAAAAGTAAAGGAAATCCACATTAGTAGATTTCCTTATAATGATTTTTTATATCAGACTTACGAAGAAGATTAAATGCACAAAGCGTTATTCAAAGCAATAACAGCTTCTTCATAATGTTCTCTTTTAATAACAAACTGCATGTTTACCTGCATTAATGATTGAGCAAAGCTTTCGATATTTATTTTTCGTTCGAAAAGTGCTTTAGATGCTTTATATAGAAATCCGGGTAATGCTATATTAGACCCCATAACACAAACAATAGCCATTGGTTTAGCAGAGACCTGATAAAAGTTTTCCCTAAGAATATTTATTAGGTCTTTACTTTTATCATTATCCCAAACAACCATTGTAATAGAGTTTGCGTTGGTAGATTTCAGTATATAACTAACACCATGCTTAACGAAATGTCCCATAATTCGTCCATCGAAACCAACTTCCCCAACCATCATTGGGTCGTGGACCTCAATAGCGATTACTTTTCTGGAACCAGAAACAATTTCTACTCTCGGTTCCGGTGACACATAATCGGAGGAAATTATTGTTCCAGGATGATCTGGTTCGAATGTATTTTTTATTCTTATATCAATACCTGCTAACTCCAACGGCTTAGCTGCTTTTGGATGTATTGCTTCCATACCTATATCTGCTAGCTGATCGGCAATTATATAGTTTGTATGACCAACAGGTATACTATTTTCAACTCCTACAATTTTTGGATCTGCACTTGATAAGTGATACTCTTTATGTATCACTGCCTCATCAGCTTTAACCTCAACAGCAATTTTACTGAAAGTAACTTCGCTGTAACCACGATCAAAAGCCCTCATAATACCTTCTGTTCCTTTTGTATATCCAGTTACTATACAAAGCACTTTACTAAAGTCGATGCCTTTAAATTCTCTATGAATACGTTCATCTATTGTGAGGGGCTCGTTATCGTTAAAACCGCATAAATCTATGAATCGGGCATTTATACCATTATTATTAAGTATATTAACCGAATTCCAACCTGAATGAGCTTCACCTATTGATGCAAGAATTTCACGTGCAGCTAGGTGTATATCAGTACGATTTACATATCCTGAAGCTAGCACTTTGCCTAGACTATACAATAATGTTTTGGCCTGATCTACACGAAAGCGTATAAAATCGCGTGCTTCTTTAAGGTCGAGACCATAGTCTGCAAATCCATCATTGATTAAAAGTAAACGCTGACAGAATGAATCGAGCGCACTACTATAATCCTCGCCATTGAGAAATCTATTATAAATACCTGGTTCACCTGTCTTTTTATGCTCTAACAGCCAGTTGGTTACATTATTATAAGCTGACACTACAAAAATACGATTATATAAATCATCACCTTTACGATTTCCCTTGATAATATTTTGTAATACATCTTGGAACTGCGACATGGAGGTGCCTCCAATTTTTTCTACTGTAAGCATTTATTATAATTTTAAATGTGAAATATCTTTATTTTATATCAAAACTAGAATCGTTATTGAAGATTAGAACTTTTTCAACTCCTTGAATAACTTGAAAACTGGAAGCCCCATAACATTATAATATGAACCCTTAATCTTTTCAACTGCTATATATCCTATCCATTCTTGTACACCATAAGCTCCAGCTTTGTCAAAAGGTTTATATTTTGAAACGTAATAATCAACCTCTTCATCAATCAGATTGCCAAATGTAACAAGAGAAATATCAGAAAAACTGACCTGCTTTTCTGAAGATGTAAGACTTACTCCGGTTATCACTTTATGTGTTCTATCTGAAAGAGCACGTAACATTTTTGCAGACTCTTCTTCATTGGCAGGCTTCCCAAGAATTATATTGTCAATCAATACTACTGTATCGGCTGTGATAAGCAGTTCTTTATGTTTTAATTCTGAAATATATGCTGAAGCTTTCTTTTCAGCTAGATAAACAGCAACTTCTTCAAGTGGAATTGTCTCCGGGAATGTCTCATCTACATCAGAAATAACCCTTGTATCATACTCAACATCAAGGCCCGAGAGAAGTTCCTTACGTCTCGGAGAGTTTGACGCCAAGATTAACTTGTAATCGTTCAATTTCATTTATTATTACTAATCCATTCTTTCATAACCTGAGTCTACAACTTGCAAAGATAAACATTTATCATTTTAAATTGTATTTTTGTAAAAAAAGAGCCTATGAAACTTGACCTTTGCCCTTCACCAGCATTATACCCATATTACAGATCTGATAACGATACTGTTATAGTTGTAGATGTATTTAGAGCTTCAGCAACAATGTGTACAATATTAAACAATGGTGCTTCAGCTATATTACCTGTATCAAATAGTGAATTAGCAAAAGAATATAAGTCTAAAGGATATCTTGTTGGAGCTGAACGTAATACAAAAAGATGTGAATTTGCAGACTTTGGAAACTCCCCTTTTGACTATACGCATGAGAGAGTTATAGGAAAAGAGATTGTTTTTACCACCACAAATGGAACAAGAGCAATTGAATATGCCAAAGATTGCAAGGAGCTTTTAATAGGTACATTTCCAAATATAAATGCAGTGGCAGATAAATGCATGAAAAGTGCTGAAAGGGTAGTTATTTTATGCGCTGGATGGAACAACAGAATAAATATTGAAGATACACTTTTTGGAGGAGCTTTTGCTCATATACTCTTAGAAAAAGGGTATGTTGATTTTGATTCAGATTCTATTAGAATGAGCTATGAACTCTGGCTAAATGCTAAGAATAACTTACATGAGTACCTAAAAGAAAGCGACCATTATCAGCGTCTTATTAAGAATCATGCAATTGTAGATGTGGCCTTTTGCATAACACAGAATAGCATTACAAAGGTCCCTATTTATAACAAAAACGATGGGAAGATATATTAATCATCCCCCCAATCAAAATCTTCGAAACTTATAATTTCACTGAAATTTTCAAGGTCTCGTCGCTCTTTTTTTGTTGGTCTGCCTGTTCCTCTTTGCCTGTCAACATAACCGCTTATTTTATTTAATTCGAGTATCTCATACTGATCGGGTGTTGTTACATTTTCAAAGAACTCGGGAACCAACTTTGCTCCCATACGCTTATCAGTTAGTTGCAGAACCTTAAATGAAAATGTTACTGGTGGCTTCTTAACCTGAATAACATCCCCTACCTTTATATTTCTGGAAGCCTTAACAGAAACATTATCAATCATAACACGATTCTTTTTACATGCTTCAACTGCAAGTGTTCGCGTTTTGAATATCCTAACAGACCATAACCATTTATCAATTCTTACTTCTTCCATCACTAAACTTTAGCAAATAGCTGAACTATTTGTTATTATATTGATTCATCGTTATATTTATACCTGCAAGGCAAAAACTTGATATAATCTCTGAAGCAGCTTTAATTCTTTCTGGTAACTGAAGTTGCTCTTCTTCAGAGAATTCTTCAAGAACATAATTAATCTGAGCTCCTCTCGGAAAATCATTTCCAATTCCGAATCTTAAACGAGGGTAATTCTGTCCAATTAAATCTTGGATGTTTTTTAAACCATTATGTCCTGCATCACTACCCTTGGATTTTAACCTTAGTGTTCCAAAGGGTAATGCCAAATCGTCTACAACAACTAAAAGATTTTCATTGTTGATTTTCTCTTTCTGCATCCAATATCGTATCGCATTACCGCTTAGATTCATATAAGTTGAAGGTTTGAGCAAAATTAATGATTTATTCTTGAGTCTCATTTCTGACACTAAACCATATCGCTTATCCTCAAAAACAGCATTGGACGCTTTTGCAAAAGCGTCCAATACCATAAAGCCTATATTGTGGCGGGTTCGCTCATAATCAGGTCCGATATTGCCCAATCCCGCTATCAAATATTTCATACACAATTTCTATTCTTCCGAAGTCGCTTCTGTAGTTTCTCCTCCTTCGGTTGTTTCATCAACTTCTTCTACTTCCATAGCATCTGCTGCATTCATATCACTTCTTGTTGCACGTGTTACTTGAACGCGACAAACAACGGCATTCTTAGAGTTAAGAAGTTCTAGGCCATCAAATTTTAATTCACCTACTTGAATAGATTTTCCTATTCTCAGCTTAGAAACATTAATAACGAGTTGCTCTGGTAAGTTTGCAGCTAAAGCTCTCACTTTCAACTTGCGTAAGTCAAGAGAAAGTTTACCCCCAGCTTTCACACCAATAGCTAGGCCTTCTAAACGTACAGGTAACTCAATTATTACAGGTACATTTTCGAATACATGAAGAAAATCTAGATGCATTACAGTATCTTTAACTGGATGGAACTGAGCATCTTTTAAAATTGCTTGCATTTTTTTGCCCCCAAGTTCGAGGTTAACAAGAAATACTTCTGGTGTATATATAAGATTACGTACATCACTTTGATTTACAACAAAGTTTAAGTTATCTTCTCCATTACCGCCGTATACCACACAAGGTATTAACCCCTGACTACGAAATGATTTCGCTGCCTTTTTACCAAAATCATCTCTGATTTCGCCTTTTAATTCAAATGTTTTCATCTTTTAATAATTTGTTTGTGTTACTCAAAATAAAGTGCTTTCCTTATTTCCCATCACACGGGAGCTTTCAAAAAAGCCGCGCAAAGATAGTGATTTACTATTTATTATACAATTTTCTACCTTACTCTTTTTTTTAAATCCTCAACTTGAATTGACATTAATCGACCAATCGGTTTACCTTCGCGGTAAGTAATTATTCTCATTATATCAGCATCTCTTGGTATAAGTTGGGGTTCGGTATACTTTGGATAAAAGTTGTCTGGAGTTGAAGCATCAAAACTTGTATATATTTCTAACCCGTCGATTTCAGGTATCAATTTAACAAAATAATCATCACCTTTTTTCGATACGCTAACAATAGGATCATAAATTGCCGGAGAGTATTTTGTTTTAGCATAATCAAAGCGAGTGAAATGCTGTTCTGTTTTTAAGACGAAACGATGCCAATCCTTATTTGATTTTTCAGACCATAAAGACTCTGATACAGCAAATGCACGTGGCCATGTCATATATTCAGCCTGCCTTATATTATAAATCTGTTCTGTCCATAAGTTTGCCTGGCCTCCTAATATATATTTTTCATTAGCACCCTCAGGTATTGGATCAAACTTATAAGTCTGATTGAGTCTCAAAGAGGCATAAACTCTGGGTTCTGTTGTGATATCTCCTTGCATATAATCTATATAAACATAGTTAGTTGGACTCATAACAACAAAATGCTCTGAATTAGAGGCTTCAATACCATGCTCAATTCCTCTCCAACTCATTAAACCGGTTGTTGGAGTTATTCCACCTTCAAGGATTTCATCCCAACCCATCATCTTTTTATTCTTAGACAGAATAATTTGTTCAACTCTTTTTCCAAAATATGACTGAACTTCTGCCATATTATTTAATTTTTCCCTCTTCATTAGTTCTTTTACATCTGAAGATTTTTCCCAAAAAGTATATGGAGCTTCATCACCACCGGTATGGATATATTCAAATGGAAATAAAGCTGAAACTTCAGTTATTACTTTATCTAAGAAATCGTAAACTATTTCATTTGCAGGATTTAAAGTGTTCTCATAAATTGCTTCAGGGCGTCCACCTGTATTCCAATCTAGAAAAGTAGCACCGGTTCTTACAAAATGATCTCCACTTTCTGGAAAACATGATAACTCAGGGTAAGCAGCTAGAGCTGCGGAGCTATGACCTGGAACATCTATCTCAGGCATAATTTGGATATTTCTCTCTAAAGCATAATTTACGACATCTTTTATTTCTTCTTGTGTGTAGTATCCACCGTAATTTTTTGGTGCGTCAGGATTGGGTTGACTGAAATTGCCAAACCAACCTATTTGTTCAGTACGACATGCTCCAACTTCTGTAAGTTTTGGCAAGCTCTTTATTTCAATTCTCCAGCCCTCATCATCTGTTAAATGCCAATGGAACATATTATATTTATATTTTACCATGTTATCGATATATCTTTTTACTTCTTCTACAGTAAAAAAATGCCTTGACACATCGAGCATCAATCCTCTCCAACCAACTCTTGGATAATCTATTACCTCTAGTTGTGGAATTTGCCAAACAACATTATCTTCTTTTTTATCGCTCTCAATTTGAGGTGGAAGCAATTGGAACAAAGTTTGTAAACCATATATCAATCCAGCTCTTTTGTTTGCCTCAATAGTAACTTTATCTCCATTTACTATAAGAACATAACCCTCTTCACCTATCTGTTTATTTTCTCTTTTATTTAACAAAAGTGCAATGTCTGCATTTTTATCAGAGTTGGTGAAACTAACTCTTTTACCTGGAGCAGTTGTTAATTTGTCCTCTATTAATTTCTTAAGGTAGTCACTTTTTTCCCCATTAGATACAAATACAACTACCTCTTCAGGTATATTATAATTGCCTCCTTTTTCGACAATAGAAACTGGTTCTGGTATTACTGAAATTGCTTGTTGTACTTGCTCTGCAGTAATAGACAAAGTAAAAACTAACATTGACATTAAAAGAATTATCTTTTTCATTTCTTGGATTTTAAAATATTTATATACATTCTCTATTAATACAAACATACAAATTTTGAGGATATTATGAGGCTAAAAACTTCCTTTTCTATTAAATCAGTTTAACTTACAGAAAAAATAACTACTTTTGCATTTCCGAAATTAAGTACATTTAAAGGGAAAAAAAAGCTCATTCAGAAAATGATAAACAGAAATTTAATTCGTATTAGAGTAGTCCAGCTAGTATATTCATGGTATCAAGGTACGAATAAAGATTTAAGAAAAGCCGAGAAAGAACTGCTATTCGGTTTACAAAAATCATACGATCTATATTATTACTTGTTGCTATTGATGATAGAATTGACAAAGATCTATGATTACAGGGTTGAAACAAAAAGAAATAAATTCTTGCCAACACATGAAGATATCAATCCTAACACTCAATTACTCAGAAACAAGTTTATTCATCAACTTGAAAACAATGACCAATTAAGTAGTTATATTAACGAACGACCAATGTCGTGGTCTGAAAATGAGACATTCGTCAAAAATCTACTGGATACAATCTTAGAATCAGACATTTATTTAATTTATTCTCAAATTAGCAATCCTTCGTATGATGAAGACAGAGAGTTTTGGAGAAAAATTTTCAAACAGTTTATCTATGGCAATGAGGAGTTGGATGATTTACTAGAAGATGAATGTATTTATTGGAATGATGATATAGAGATAGTGCAATCATTTGTACTTAAAACTATTAAAAAATTCTCTTCTGACTTAGGCTCTGATCAGCCTCTATTACCTATGTTTAAGGATGAGGAAGATAAAAACTTTGCATTAAAACTTCTCCATGAAACAGTATTAAGTGAAAACAAATTAAGAGATCTTATTGAAAAGAATACTGATAAATGGGATTTTGAAAGAATCGCTTTGATGGATATGGTAATTATGCAAATTGCACTTGCAGAGATTCTCAGCTTCGACTCAATACCAATTAGTGTAACACTAAATGAATATATTGAAATTTCAAAATCGTATAGTACTCCTAAGAGTTGGACATTTATAAATGGTATTTTAAATGCAATAGTACAATATATGAAAAAAGAAAATATTATCTTTAAAAATTAATATATCAAACATCAAATATAAACACTTATGGATATACTATTACAATTACCAGCAGGAGGAGCCGGAGGAATGGGCAGTACTCTTTTTATGCTTATTGCAATTATTGCAGTATTCTATTTCTTTATGATTCGTCCACAACAAAAGAAACAAAAAGAACTTCAAAAAAGTCGTGAAGCAATGACAACCGGAGATAAAATTGTTACAGCAGGAGGTATTCACGGTAAAATTAAAGAGGTTGGTGATACATGGTTCTTAGTTGAGGTTGCTGATGGAGTAAAAATCAAATTCGAAAAAACGTCTGTATTTGCATCTACAAAAGATGTAGCAGCTCAATAATTGCACCCCCTGTTATGGAAATAAAAGCTATATTCAGGGAATGGAAGCCAAAAGTGAATGATTTTTTTTCCACATATCCGTGGAAAAATACTTTCACTTTTCTTTTTTTTATGTTAATGGCTTTCATATTCTGGCTTATGCTTTTCTTTCAAAAAGAGAATGTTGAGGGTACATATAGATTTGCTATAAAATATACCAATATTCCTGAGGATGTAATATTTAATAATCCCCTTCCTCATTATATAGATATAAGTATTTCAGATAATGGGTCTGAGATTTTTAAACTGGATATTACAAAAAAAGACACTCTTGAAATTGATGTTAATGAATCTACTAAGGATGGCACAACAATACTTCAAGGGGACCAATTCCGTCAACTATTATCTTCTCAATTTGCAACTAGTACTAGAATTAGAGGATATTTCCCAATGACAATCAATTTAGCTACCTCAAAGTTAGAGAGCAAAGAGTTAAAGGTTAAATTTGATGGAGAAATTACTACTAGCCGTGCAAACTTAGTTGCCGACAGCGTTTCTTTCATCCCATCTACAGTTATGGCATATGGCTCAAAGGAATCTCTTAAAAATCTAAGTAGTGCTATAACTGAATACACAATTTTCAAAAATATAACTGCTACATCTCAACTGCCTATCAATTTATATCCTATTGAAGGGATTAAATTTTCACCTGCAGAAGTTGAGATTTATATTCCTGTTATTGAATTTACAGAACAATCATTTGATGTTCCTGTTTTGGCAAATCATCTACCAAAAAATCTTGATGTTAAGTTCTTCCCTTCTCGTGCAACAGTCTCTTTTTCGGTTACACTTGAAGAATACAGAGAAATTGCTCCTGAGGATTTCGCTATTGAGCTAGACTACAGAACCTTCAATGAAAATAAAGATGGAAGAGTTGAATTAAAACTCACAAAAAAACCCTCATCTATTGTAGACCCTAAAATTTCTCCTACTACAGTCGAATTTCTTTTTGAAACTCTTCCAGATGATTAAACTAGGTGTAACAGGTGGTATTGGAAGTGGAAAATCTGTTGTATGTGAAATTCTCCACCTATATAACATACCTGTCTTTGATGCTGATAAAGTGGCAAAACAACTAAACGACAATTCCCCTATCGTCAGAGAGAATCTAATAAAACATTTCGGAAAAGAAATATATACTGAAAATAGTCTGAACAGAAAATTATTTGCAGAAATAATCTTCAACAATATTGACAACCTTAAAATAGCAAACTCAATAATTCACCCAGAAGTTGCTAAATCATTAAATTACTGGTGTCAGAAACATTTGAGATCTAATATTGTTGCAATTGAATCTGCGATTCTTATTGAGTCTGGATTTAGAAAATATATTGACAAACTTATTACAATTTACACACCTGAGGAAATACGAATAAGCAGAGTAGCGAGTCGTGACAATACTAGTGCTAGACTTATAAAAGCTCGTATAAATAGTCAATTATCCGAAGAGGATAAAATTAGTCAGTCCGATTTTGTAATATTAAACGACAACTCACATTCATTAATATTACAAGTATCTGAAATCATTAAAGAACTTGGTTATTAGTAGAATGAAAATTATATTTTGTTTCTTTTAATTATAAAAGTAACTTTGTAATTAATTTAACAGACATAAATAATAAATTATAATAGAAATTATGATAGAAGCATTTGGTATTTACGCAGGAAAAGTTTGGACAATTCTAGATGAAAAAGGAAGACAGGATTTAAAAGAATTGAAAAAAGCGTCAAAACTTACAGACAAAAACCTTTATGCAGCATTAGGATGGCTTAGCAGAGAAGGAAAAATTAAGATAGAAGAAGAGGGTAGCAACATTTTTATTGCTATAATATAGAATAAAACAGATTTAAAGAACTTACTTTATTCTATCAAACCCTTTACCATATACTCCTATAACATTAGTTTGAGAAACAAAAGCATTAGGATCTATATTTTTCACCAAACGGAATATTGAATTAGATTCACTTCGTTTTGCCATTAATAATAGAACCTTTTGCTCTTTCTTCGTATACCACCCTATGCCATCAAGCACAGTGCAACCTCTTCCAAGTTGCATATTTACATGTGTAGCAATCTGCTCATACTCTTTTGACACAATAAAAAACTGTACTGATTGACGAATACCATTTAATACCCAATCCACAGAAGTGGACATTACTGCTATAATTACAATACCGAAAACTATTGTTTCTATACTTCTAAAAATTATATATGATGAAGATATAATTATTAGATCCACAAACAACATAGTTCTACCGGGAGTTACATTCCTAAACTTATTAATAATAAGAACAATAATATCAGTACCTCCAGTACTGCCATTTACAGATAAAACAAGACCTACTCCTGAACCGGCAACAATAGAGCCTATTAATCCTGCCATTAATGGTTCAGCTGTCATTATCGGATTAAAGTCTATAGACTCAAAGAAACCTAAAAATGCTGTCAATGATGCAACTCCAATGACAGTTTTTATAAGAAAGTCAGAACCTAATACTTTGTAAGAAATGATTAAAAGTATAGTATTCATTATTAGAACCATCAAAGATACCGGCAAACCAAATCCATAATTTAACAATACAGCCAGACCTGTGAGACCTCCAAGAACAAACTTATGAGGCATAATAAACACGGTAACACTCAATGCGTACATGAATGTTCCTAGAATGATAGAAAAATAGTCTTTCCAATAAAACTTCTTTAAACTAAATTGAGGGACTTTTTCCATTAACTTGTTCTATGTTAAAAAAAGGTATAAAAAATATTTAAAGGACAATATTTACAATTTTATTAGGTACAATAATAATTTTCTTAGGAGTTTTACCCTCTATCCATTTTTGAGAACTTGGATGGTTTAGGACCACCTCTTCGATCTGTTTGTTAGTCGAATCTGCAGGAAACTCAATAACAAAACGAGACTTTCCGTTGAATGATATTGAATAGGGAAAGGTATCCTCTACAAGATAAGCTTCATTTAATTCTGGCCAATCAGCATCACAAACAGTCGAAGTATTACCTAATGCATGCCATAATTCTTCTGAAATATGAGGTGCAAAAGGAGCTAAACAAATAACAAATTGACTGAGAACTGTTCGGTTATTGCATTTTATTGATGTTAGATCATTAACACAAATCATGAATGCAGAAACTGAAGTATTAAAAGAGAAATTCTCAATATCGAACGATAACTTTTTAATTAATTTATGGAGAATTTTTAATTCATTTTTGGTTGGGTCTTCATCAGACAAGTCTAATACCCCATCCTTATAGAAAAGGGCCCAAACTTTTCTAAGAAATCTGTGAACTCCATCAATTCCGTTTGTGTCCCAGGGTTTAGACTGCTCTAATGGTCCTAAAAACATTTCATATAACCTTAATGTATCCGCACCATATTTATCTACTATGTCATCAGGATTTACTACGTTATACATCGATTTAGACATTTTTTCTACAGCCCAACCACATATATATTTACCATTTTCAAGTATAAACTCAGCATTTTTATAGTCTGGGCTCCAATTACGAAAAGCCTCTAAATCAAGTATATCATTATGTACAATATTTACATCAACATGAATAGGTGTAACATCATACTGATCTCTAAGATTAAAAGACACAAAACTATTTGTTCCTTTAATTCTGTATACGAAGTTACTTCTACCTTGTATCATTCCTTGGTTTACTAATTTCTTAAAAGGCTCTTCCTCGCATGAATACCCTAAATCAAAAAGCAATTTATTCCAAAATCTACTATAAACTAAGTGTCCTGTTGCATGCTCAGTACCACCAATATAAAGATCAACATTGCGCCAATATTTATTAGCTTTTTCTGAAACCAATTCATTACTATTATTTGGATCCATATACCTTAAGTAGTATGCAGATGAGCCTGCAAATCCAGGCATTGTGTTAAGTTCAAGAGGATATCCATCTCTACTCTTCCAGTTTCTTGCTCTTCCTAATGGTGGTTCACCTGTCTCAGTAGGTAAATATTTATCTACTTCAGGTAATTCTAATGGCAAATCACTCTCATCTAATGTATAAGGCATTCCATCCTTATAATAAATAGGGAAAGGCTCTCCCCAATAACGTTGTCTGGAAAAGATTGCATCGCGAAGTCTGTAATTTATTTTTCTATAACCTATTTCTTTATCTTCAACAGCATTTATCGCAGCAGGTATTGCCTGTTTAACTGTCATCCCATTTAGGAATCCTGAGTTAATCATTATACCTTCTTTTGCATCATAGCTTTCTTCGGAAACATCACACCCTTCAATTAAAGGAACAATTGGTAAAGAGAAGTACTTGGCAAAATCGTAATCTCGACTATCATGAGCTGGAACAGCCATAATAGCACCTGTACCATATCCTGCTAGTACATAATCTGAGATCCATATTGGAAGTAACTCTCCTGTAAAAGGATGTACGGCATATGAACCAGAGAAAACTCCTGTTACTGTTCTATCAGCTATACGTTCACGTTCAGTTTTTTTCTTTGTCTTTTCTATATAGTTTGCAACTTCGTCCTTTTGGGGTTCAGTTGTCATCTGTTCGACAAGTTCACTTTCAGGAGCTAGAACCATGAATGTTACGCCAAAAATTGTATCAGCTCGTGTTGTAAATATATCAAAATATATATCATTTGACGTTTTAAAGTGAATGACTGCACCCTCACTACGTCCAATCCAATATTTCTGAGTCTCTTTTAATGATTCAGTCCAATCTATTTTATCCAATCCATCCAATAGGCGCTCTGCATATGCAGAAACTCTTAGACACCACTGACGCATCTTCTTTTGCTCAACTGGATATCCACCTCTAATTGAGAGACCTTCGCTAACTTCATCATTTGCAAGAACAGTCCCTAATTGTGCGCACCAATTTACCATTGTATCTCCCAAATATGCAATTCGGTAATTCATTAGAACTTCCTGTTGCTCTTTTTCGGTTTTAGATTTCCATTCATCAGCTGTAAATACAAGATAATCACTGCATGCTACATCTAAATTAGCGCTCCCTAGTTCATTGAAATGTAAAATTAACTGAGATATAGGTTGTGCACTTTTAGCTTTGTTGCAATAGTAAGAATTGAACATCTTTATAAAAGCCCATTGTGTCCATTTATAATAATCAGGATCACAAGTTCGAACCTCACGGCTCCAATCGTAAGAGAATCCAATCTTATCTAGTTGCTCTCTGTATCTTTTAATATTATTTTCTGTTGTAACTGCTGGATGCTGACCTGTTTGTATTGCATATTGCTCAGCAGGCAAACCATAAGCGTCATAACCCATTGGGTGTAAAACATTAAATCCTTTTAAACGTTTGAAACGTGAAAAAATATCTGATGCTATATAACCAAGAGGATGGCCAACATGTAACCCTGCACCTGATGGATATGGGAACATATCGAGTACGTAATACTTAGGTTTTGTTATATCTTCGGTTACTTTATAGGTTTTATTATCAACCCAATATTTCTGCCATTGCTGCTCTATTTTTTTGAAATTATAGTCCATCACAATACAAATTTTCAACTTAAAAATGTTGCAAAGATAGTGATTTCTTTGACATACTGACTGACAAAATGAGTGCTAATCCTTGTACATATTATCTATCTCATTAGCATATCTTTCAAGAATCACTTTTCTTCTCAATTTTAGAGTATTAGTTAATTCTCCTTTTTCTACACTAAAAGGTTCTGGGAGAAGTGTAAATCTCTTTATCTTCTCATAGTTAGTAAATTGCGATTGCAAAAGTTCTATTCGACCAAATATATAATCATGCATCTGTTTATTATTCAATAAGTCCATTTTATCAGCATATGCAATCCCTTGTTCAGCAGCATATTCTTCTATAGATTTATAATCAGGAACAATAAGCGCACTAACAAACTTCCGGCTGTCGCCTATTACTGCAACCTGGTCAATAAATTTATCCTCACCAACACGAGTCTCGATAATTTGAGGAGAGATATACTTACCATTTGATGTTTTATAAAGATCTTTTATCCGATCAGTAAGGATGATTTCAGAGTCCTCAGTAATTTTACCTGCATCTCCGGTTCTAAAATAACCATCTTCTGTAAAAACCTCTTTGGTAGCTTCAGGTTTATTATAATATCCAGCCATAACAGTTTCACCTTTTACGAGGATTTCATCATTTTCGCCTATCCTTACCTCAACATCGGGCATAATCTTACCTACGGTGCCGATTTTATATCCTGTAGATGTAAAACAGCTAACAGTTGCAGTTGTCTCAGTCAAACCATAACCATAAATAATATGCACATCAATTGATTGCAGGAATTCGTTAATATTGTCAGAAAGTGGTGCACCTGCAACTGGGAAAAAGTTACCACGATCAATTCCAATTATTCGTTTTATGAGGTAATAGATAGTATGTTTATAAATATTAAATTTTATCTGATTACTCAATGGGGCTCTTTTCCCTTCATTTACAAATTCTAAATTATGACGCCGTCCCGTTTTTACAGCATCATTAAACAGCCATTTAATGAGTCCATGTGAAGTGTCAATTGTATCTTTTACTCCATTATAAACTTTCTCCCAAAAACGGGGAACATTACTCATTAGAGTAGGACGAATTTCTTTTATTTTATCTCTTATTAATGCCGGATTCTTATTAATTGCGACTATAAAACCTCTAGATAAACAGTAGTAAGTCCATGCTTTTTCGAATATATGAGTCAATGGTAGAAAACACATTGAAATTTCTTTATCCCTAAGAGAAGTTAGTCTTATATCATGTATTTCAAATACTTTTATGAAGTTGGAATGATTAAGCATTACCCCTTTTGGCTCTCCGGTAGTGCCAGATGTATATATTATTGTTGCCAAATCTGAATTCTTTAACTGCCTCATTCTTGCTTGGACGATAGCAAGTGATTCAGAGTTCTCTCCTATAGCGATGAAATCATCAAAATAGATAGATGTCTTGTCATCCTGATTTAAAACAACATTTCTATCAAAAACTATGAGCTTTTTAATTATAGAACTCTCTTGCTTAACCTTATATGCATTGTTATACTGAAACTGTTCACCAACAAAAACTAAGTTTATTCTTGCATCCTCTACAATATATTTCACTTGACTTGGAGAAGCAGTTGCATACATTGGAACCATAACAGCTTTATTTGCATAGGCTGCAAAATCTGCAATTAAATATTTACTCATATTTTGTGAATAAACACCTATTTTACTACCCGGTTCTGTACCCAACTCTGCCAATGCCTGTGCGGCTTTCATCACTTTTTCTGATAATTCACTCCATGTTAAATCAGTCCATTTTTCATCTGAATCATGATGCTTTATTGCTACTTTGTTTTTTAATTTCTGGGCTTGTTTATGAACAAGTTCTCCTAAATGATAGTATTCCATAGTTTTACTTTTTTGTATTTCAAAAGTACGTTATTTTATTCTCAAGATCGAACAAAAATCTTTTTTTTTGGTTTTATTACTTGTTCATTTTATTTTCATCAGTTTATTTTAAGCTTAATATTCTACTTTTATTTCTTAACTTTCTTAAAACTCGAGACTTAATTAACTACACTTAACGAGATTTTATTTTTGAAATTAAAACGACTGATTATCTTTGTATCATTATGAAAAGACTTGGCTATTTACTTCTGATGACTTTATTTATAATTTTACCATTTCTGGTAAAAGCACAGGATTATTATGCCACTAATATTAATCCGGATAAGAAAGACCCGGTCTCCACAATATATCTTATGCCAAATGTATACCCTGCACTTATAGAAGAAGGTGATACTATAGCATGTATGTGGCTTGGTGATTTTATCAAATATTCTCCATTAAAATTCAAAAGTTCAAAAGAGCAGGTTCAATACTTAAAGCTTATTCGTGATGTAAAAAAGACATTGCCTTATGCTAAAGAAATTGCAGGTATCATAAAAGAAACATATGAATATATGGAGACTTTACCCAATGATAAGGCAAGACAGCAGCATCTTAATAAAATGGAGAAATACTTAACTGATAAGTACACCCCAAAGATGAAGAAACTCACAAGATCTCAGGGCCAATTATTAATGAAGCTGGTTGATAGAGAAACTCATTCATCTTCTTATCATATTATTGATGCTTTTATGGGTAGTTTTAAAGCATGGTCTGCAAATCTTTTCGCTAAACTTTTCGGCAATGACCTTAAAATCAGATATAACCCTTACGGGGATGATAGGATTACTGAAAGAGTTTGTGTATTAGTTGAGCAAGGAGTTGTATAATTTTTATTACTTTTGCACAATCTAATTCAATTATCAGATTTATGCGAATAAATTTCATTTCATCATTCCAGCCTACACTTTTTCAAACATTAAAAACCTATAATAAAAAAAAATTCATGGCAGATTTAATGTCAGGATTGATTGTAGGTATAGTAGCTTTACCCTTAGCTATTGCATTTGGTATTGCATCTGGTGTATCACCTGAAAAAGGTATATATACAGCAATTATAGCCGGTTTTATTATCTCATTCTTAGGAGGAAGTAGTGTTCAAATAGGAGGGCCAACTGGTGCATTTATTGTAATTGTATACGGCATTATTGAGCAGTATGGATTTCAAGGACTAGCAATTGCAACTGTAATGGCTGGGTTGATGTTGGTTTTAATGGGATTTATTAAATTTGGCTCTATAATTAAATTTGTACCATATCCAATTATTGTTGGATTTACAAGTGGAATAGCATTAACTATATTCTCAACTCAAATTAAAGATTTTTTTGGCCTCACTACACCAAAGTTACCATCTGGTTTTATCGAAAAATGGGCTATTTATATCCAAAGTTTTGACACAATTAATTGGGCAGTTGCATTAATTGCAATATTTAGTGTTGTAATAATTGTTATTACACCAAAAATATCGAGTAAAATCCCTGGCTCGTTAATTGCTATTTTGGTAATTACAATATTGGTTTACTTCATAAATAAATATACAGATATAACAGGAATTGAAACAATTGGAGACAGGTTTAACATTCAGAGTCAATTGCCTGAAATAGAGCAAATCCCAATAAGCTTAAATAGCATTAGGCTCCTATTTCCATCTGCTTTTACGATTGCTATATTGAGTGCAATCGAATCGTTACTTTCGGCTACGGTTGCTGATGGAGTTACAGGTGAAAAACACGACTCAAACATGGAACTTATTGCACAGGGTGCAGCAAATATAATTACTCCTTTTTTTGGAGGAATACCTGCTACAGGTGCGATAGCAAGAACAATGACAAATATTAATAATGGAGGAAGAACTCCTGTTGCAGGTATAATTCATGCTATTGTTTTATTGCTGATAGTTCTATTTTTAGGTAATCTGACTCAGCACATTCCAATGGCCTGCTTAGCTGGAATATTAGTAGTTGTATCCTATAATATGAGTGAGTGGCGTACATTTACATCACTTGTTAAACAATCTAAATCTACAAGAGCTATATTATTAACTACATTTCTTTTAACAGTTATTTTTGATCTTACAATAGCTATTGCTGTTGGACTAGTATTGGCAATTTTTGCATTTTTGAAGCGTGTCAATGAGAGCACTGAAGTTTCTCGTTACACAGGTAAATTAGACTTAAGTGACCAAAGTGAGATACAAAGCACTGTAAAAGATGATGAGATTCTACACCTTCCCGATTCTGTTGAAGTTTATGAAATAAGTGGTCCATTCTTTTTTGGAGTGGCAAATAAGTTTGATGAGAAGATGAGACTTTCAAGAAAACATCATAAGATTCGTATTATTAGGATGAGAAGGGTTCCATTTATCGACTCAACCGGACTTAATAACCTAGAAATACTTTGTCGCAACTCAATAAAAGAGAAAATAGAGGTTATCTTATCAGGTGTAAATAGTGAAGTAAGAGAAAAGATAGAGAAATCAAAAATACCACAATTAATTGGTGATGAAAATATATGCTCAAATATCCATTTAGCAGTCAATAGGGCTAAGGAAATAGAAGCATCCCTAAACATTAAAAGTAAAACATAAAAATTCAAGAATCGGTTAATCTATGTTAAGAAATGAATATTATTTGTTTCTTGCGCAACGTATTTTGTGTTTTTGCATCTAACTAATAAATTCAGATAAAAGCAAAGACATATTAAGTATTATGCGTAGGACAATCTTGATAATATCCATCCTCTTTGCAACTATATTTATTATTAATATAAGTTGTGACGATAATTCAAGATCTCTTGGTAATTTTGGCATTGACATTGCGACTGTTATACCGGAAGGTGAAAAAAACTACTCACTTCAGCTTGATAACGGAAAAAGATTATGGCCGGCAGCATCTGCTTTAGAATATAACCCAACATTGAAAGAGCGTGTACTATTAAACTACACAATACTTTCTGAAGAAAAAGATGGTTTTGATCACTATGTTAAGGTTAACGATCTCTGGAAATTACTAACAAAAAATATAACTGAGGTAAATATAAATAATGAGGATAGCATTGGTAATGATCCAATCAAAACGAATGCAATTTGGGTAGGTGGAGATTATCTTAACCTATCATTCCACTTCAATTATGGAGGTGAAAGACCTCATTTAATTAACTTAGTTGAAAACAAGATAACAACCGAAGAAAAAAATAATGATGTTATTGAACTTGAATTAAGACATAACTCCTACGATAGTCAAACTGATCGTTTATACGAAGGTTTCATATGTTTTGATTTAAACCCATTACGCCAAAATAATGTAGATTCTGTAAAACTTTCTATAAAGGTTAAAGAGTGGAGAGAGGGGAATGGCAATAACACAAAAGATATTATTTATGATGTTGTATATAGGTATAACAGATCAAAGGATGTTGACACATTAACAGAGATGCCTATACCAGTAATCACATCAAATGAATACTATTAAAATCAGATAAAACCACAAACGAAAATTAGTTCTATTTCTTATATGACTTTTTTGATTTTCCAAAAAACCGGATGATTCCTGTGAAGAAATCATCCGGTAACTTTTTATATCTGATCGTATGGTAAATGAGTGAGAGCTTCTGATATTCTATCAACTGCTTCTCTCATTGGTTTTTCCACAAATCCTTTCATAAGAGGACTAATATCCGATTTAACAATCATAGTTAATTCTGTCTCCTCTTCTGATTTTAGTTGTAATTGTATCTCTAAATATACATCAAATGGCAATTTAACTGATTTGAATTTTATTAAACTCTCTGGTTGTCTCTCCACTACAAGAAAAGTGACATTCCCAATATTATCTACACGAAACGACACACTATCTTTATCAAAAATAAACTCTTTTATCTTTTCTTCAGGGATAAAATCTTTCACTAAATCAAGATTCCGAAGATCAGACAATACCCTAAATATATCTCTATCTGTATGATAAATTGTTTTTAAATCACTGCTAAATTCAATCATAATCTCATTATTTTCCTGTTCTACCCCATGTTTCAGGGTTTTTGCGCCAATCCTTTAATGTTAGTAAATCAGACTCATCAATATAATCAGTTGCAAGTGCTTCATCTAAAATAGCATCATAATTAGATAATGTCGTCAATTCCACATGTGCATCTTTCATACTCTCTATGGAGTGTTTAAATCCATATGTGAATATTGCTATCATACCTAATACATCAGCACCGTTACTTCTTATTGCATCAACAGCTTTAATACTGCTTCCTCCTGTAGAAATTAAATCCTCGATTACAACTACCTTCTGTTTTGGTTTCAGATCACCTTCTATTAAATTCTCCATACCGTGATCTTTAGGAGCAGATCTCACATAAACAAAAGGCAGGTCTAAAAGATCGGCTACAAGTGCACCAGGTGCAATTGCTCCTGTTGCTACACCTGCTATGGCTTCTGTTTGAGGATATTTTTCTAATATTATTCTAGCAAACTCTACTTTTAAAAAATTTCGTATAGATGGGTAGGACATGAGTTTCCTATTGTCGCAATATATTGGAGATTTCCACCCAGATGCCCAAGTAAAAGGATTTGATGGTTGTAATTTAATAGCCTTTACTTTTAGAAGTTTTTCAGCTGTTAGCTTTTCTACTGTTTTCATTATTTAATTGAATTGTTCTATGGATGAATGCAAAAATAGTGTTTTTTAAAGAACCTCACCTATAGTAGCAACACTTATTTTAATGTTATTGCATTTTTGCAACGCTACTCCACAAGCTTCAATTGTTGAACCAGTAGTAATAACATCATCAACAAGCAGGATATGTTTATCTTTAAAAAAAACGGCATTATTAATATTAAAAATGTCACTCACATTTTCCCAACGCGCTGTTTTACTGCGCCTTGTCTGTGTAGGATTGTAAACTACTCTAATTAAGTTATTTGTATCAACTGGTATATTCGTTGCTTCTGAAATACCATTAGCTATTATTTCAGCTTGATTATAACCCCTCAATCTTTGCTTTTTGGGATGTAAAGGTACAGGAATAATAACATCAATACTTTCTAGAAAAGTACTTGATAAAAGATCCTCTCCAAACATTTTACCAAGCAGAAAACCAATATCTTTGCCATTATGATACTTAAGGTTATGAATTATCGGGCGCAAAACACCTCCTTTTGTATAATATGAGAAAGTAGCTATTCTTTCAAATGGTATTCTTCCTGCCATCAGCAACTCAGCAGTATTATTCTCATTTTTAAAATTGTAAGTCTTAGGAATTCTACATATACAGTTTAAACAGACTCCTGACTCTTTTTCTAACAATTCAATACCACATACAGAGCAAACGTTAGGGAGAAAAAGATTAATGAGGTTTTTCAATAAGGCTAACTTACTCATAGAATTTATTTCATATTATATTATATCCTTAAAGATTTAATCTTTCTATACATGATATAATATCACTCATTTTGAACCCTTTACCTAATGTATATTTTATAAGTTTACCCTTCTTCTCGTAATCTGACTCCCCTTTAATCTGTTTCCATTTTTTCTCTAATATTGATTGGAGTGAACTATTAAGTTCTGCATTTGAATATTCTGATAAAACACCATCAATTATATTTTGCGATAATTGCTTATATCTTAAATGCATTTCAATCTTTTTTACACCCCACCCATTAAAACGAAGCTTATCAGTTACAAAACTTCTCGCAAATCTCTCCTCATTTAAATAGTTTTCTTTTTTAAGCTTTGCAATTATTCTTTCTATTTCATCCTTATTCAGTTGCAACTTAAGAAGTTTTTGTAAAATATCAAATGGAGAATACTCCTTTCTTGAACATATTCTTGCCATTTGCATTAAAGCCTTTTCTTCCGAAACAACATTATCTTTTATGTTCATACTTCAAGATCAATAATATGACATCACTTTAACTATTTCAATATTTTACAGCTTTAAGCATTCTAAGTTTGCCCGACATATCCTTTCTTATTTCTACATCGTCAAAACCTTTCATTTTCAACATTTGAACTAATTCATTCGCAAAGATTGGATTAATTTCAAAGAAAAGCCTTCCACCAACTTTAAGTATCTTATTTGATGCATCTGCTATTTTAGAGTAAAAAATTAAAGGATCATGATCGGGTACAAATAAAGCTATATGAGGTTCATAATTTAGCACATTATCCTCCATGTTTTTTTTCTCTTCTTTTGTTATATATGGAGGGTTACTTACTATAATGTCGTACTTTAAATCCGAATCATAAAATTGTTTTAAATCCTTTTCAGATAAGAGATCAACTCTTGAGGTTTTAATACTTACTCCATTTAAAGCAGCATTTATTGAAGCTATATTAAGTGCTTTATCCGAAATATCCCATGCATATACAGTGATTTCGCTACATTTTTTCGCTAAAGTTACAGCTATGCAACCACTACCGGTACCGATATCAAGAATCGACCAATTTGGTTCTTTCTTTACTGATATAATCCATTCAACCAACTCTTCTGTTTCGGGTCGAGGAATTAAAACATCCTGTGTAAGCTCAAATGTTAATCCATAAAATTCACTTTTCCCTAGAATGTATTGAATCGGTTCACTATTTTTTAGTCGTTTTACAATATCTTCTGCCTTATTAAACTCTTGAACAGATAAATTATTATTTTTGCATGACACCTCCTCTAGAATAATTCGATACAATGTCGAAATCTCAGATTGTGTGTACAAACCATTTAATTGTTGTTGTATATCTTGTAAAAAATGTTGTTTGTGATTTTGCATTCAATTATAATTTAACAATAACTAATCTGCAACATAATTTGCACGTCATAACAAAGATAAACAAAATGGACCAACATTCGACATATATGCGTCGTTGCTTTCAATTAGCTGTTAAAAGTGAAGGCTTCACAAAATCTAACCCTATGGTAGGATCAATTATTGTACATAATAATAAGATTATTGGGGAAGGGTATCACCGACAGTTTGGAGAGAATCATGCAGAGGTTAATGCAATAAATTCGGTTAAAGATAAAACGCTTTTACCTAAATCTACACTATATGTTTCATTGGAACCTTGTGCTCATCATGGTAAAACACCTCCTTGTGCTCAATTGATTATCTCAATGAAAATACCTCGTGTTGTTTTGGCAGTTAGAGATACAAATCCTAAAGTTTCAGGAAAAGGAGTAGAGATGTTGAAAAACAATGGTGTCGAAGTTATAGAAGGTGTATTAGAAGATGAAGCCCGAGAGCTCAACAGATCATTTTTTATCAATCAACTTTATTCTCGTCCATATATAATATTAAAATGGGCGCAGAGCAGAGATGGATTTATAGATATTTATAGAGAACCATCGGACAAAAAAAAACCAACAATAATTTCAAATTGCCTTACACATACTATTGTCCATAAATTTAGGACTAAAGTTCAAGGTATATTGGTTGGAACAAATACTGCACTACTCGATAATCCTCAGTTAACTTCAAGAAAATGGTATGGCGATAATCCAACAAGAATTGTTCTAGACAGGCAAAATAAGCTTCCATATAATCTTGCATTGTTTGATGGAACAGTACCAACTATAATCTTTACAGAGAAGACACCAAAAGTTGAAGTCTCAAATAGCAATTTAAAATTTATAGAAATCGACTTCAGTCGCGATGTAATTAAACAGATTGTCTCCAATTTGTATAAAGAAAAAATATTTTCAGTTTTAGTAGAAGGAGGAAGTAGACTTTTAAATTCATTCATTCAATATAATATGTGGGATGATGCTTTCATTGAAGTTTCTGATTTAGAACTTAAATCGGGTGTTGAAGCACCTAAGATTGTGGGAGAAATTATTAATGTAAAAAAATATCTAAACTCGTCACAGGTTCACTTAAAGAGCAAAATAACTCGAAATATTCTTTAAATATTCATTTTAATATGGTTAAAGCGAAAAATCTTCATACTTTTGCATAACTTAAACGTAGAGTACAATATTATTGAAACAAATGGAATCTAAATATTTCCTCTTGACATTGTCAGTTATTATAAACATGCTGATATTTACCTCATGCCTAAACTCTGATGGTATAGAATTAGAATATTCAGCTGATGCGCAAATTTACTCATTAAAACTCTCATCTAGAGAAGATACAAGCAAAATACTAAACAGTACCTTTTTCACAATTGATCAGGTTAATGGAAAAATTTTCAATAAAGAGCCACTACCCTTTCAGTTTCATGTAGACAGTGCTGCAATTGATATAAGTGGAGCTAATTCTTACACAACCCTATATGATATTACGCTTAGTATTAGTGGTAGTGACGATGTAAACTGGTACAAATCTGACTCAGTTGATATCAATAAATTGTATAAAATTACAACAATTGCTCCTGACGGTAAGACTACAAAGAAATATGATTTCATACTAAGAGTTCATGATAAAGATCCTAATATCATATCATGGGAAAAAATATCAAATGACTATATTTCGAAAACGATAACTGAGCAGAAAACTGTATTATACAACAACCGTTTCATTACATATTTCACATCTAATGAAACTGTTAGTGCTGTATCATCTGCTACTAATGCTATAAATTGGTCTTCCTTATCTATTACCGGACTTCCATCAAATATACTTCTTTCTACTTTAAAGGTGGGTAAAAATGGACTTTATATCATAGATGAAGCTAATAATGTATTTAGTTCTAATGACGGATTTAATTGGTATCAGACTAATTCAGACTACCAGGTTATAGCAAACTATGGAATTGTACCATCTGATAGCAATGGAAAGAGTTTGGTAATTATTAATGATAACAATTCTTATAAGTTTGCGAAAACAGAAGATTTTACCACTTTCCAACAAATGGAAAATGCTACTAAAACTTCAATTGATGATTTCCCGGTAAGAGACTTCACATCCTTGAGTGTAAACAGCCCCTCATCATATACTACAAAATATATAATAGTCGCCGGAGGATTTAAAAAAGACAATACTCCTAACTACGATATTTGGATTATTCAAGAAAAAGATGGTAAGATATCAGTATTAAAATCTAAAAACTTGGATTTAGGGTTGACTTCAATTTCTGAAAGCTCTTTGTACTTCTATGATAATAGTATTTATCTGTTCACAACCTTGTTGGGTAAAAACAGACTGTTTTATTCAAACAATTTTGGTCTAGAATGGAAGTTGAAAGATGAGAATCAATCACTACCAACACAAATGGAAATTAGAAAAAAAGCATCGATTATTACCGATGAAAATAATTATATATGGATATTCGGTGGAGTATCTGAAACCCAGACCCAAATAGATGATGTATGGAGAGGGAGACTTAATAAATTTGCACAGGATTAAAAAATTAATCACTCTGCTTTTAGCAATTATATCGACAAATATCATTACTCTAAAACTCTACTCCCAGGAGTATAAATATGAGATCGGAGGAGCAATAGGTATTTCGTCATATATGGGTGATGTAAATAAAAATAATCTATTCTTAGATCCAGGACTAAGTGTAGGAGCATTATTCAGATATAATATGAACTTTAATTGGGCAATAAAATTTAACCTAATTGCAGGAAGTGTATCTGGAAATAGTGATGCATCGTGGGATAAATTTCCTTCTGATAAAGAAATAGGTTTTTCTCGCAATTATGCAGATTTAGGAGCAAACTTAGAGTTTAATTTTCTACCATACAGCGATAAATACTCTTATATTGGCACAAAGCCATATACGCCATATGTTTTTGTGGGTACAGGTATTACTTATGCTGATGGTGAAAATGTTTTTCTAAGACTTAATACACCTTTTGGTATCGGTTTTAAATATAAATTAAAAAACAGATTGAATATTGGGCTTGAGTTATCTCTACATAAATTCTTTAAAGATGATTTTGATGTTACAGATATTGAGCCTGATTGGAACTTAGATAAACCATATGGAATAAATAGCAGTTTGCTAAAGAACAATGATTGGTATTCACTAACAATTATATTCATGACATGGGAATTTGGCTCAAGGTTAGATCCATGTCATGGTTTATAAAGTATAAGCCTTATAAATTATGTCGATATTTGACAAAATAGAAAATACTCATATTCCTGCACATGTAGCCATTATAATGGATGGAAATGGCAGATGGGCAACTAGCAAGGGGCTTGAGAGAGGTGAAGGTCATAGAGAGGGCGTTAGAGCGATAAACAGGGTAGTTGAGGCAGCCTCAAAATTATCTATAAAGTATCTTACTCTATATGCCTTTTCAACCGAAAATTGGAATAGGCCGAAAGATGAGGTAAACGGACTCATGGATCTTATGGTTTATGCTATTAGTGAAGAGACCGAAAATCTTAAAAAAAATGGAGTTAAAGTTGTCAGTATTGGAGATTTAGACCGTTTGCCTGAGTATGCAAGTACTGCACTAAAAGAGTGTATATTTCAAACTAGAGAAGGAGAAAAACTCACTTTAATCATTGCTTTAAGTTACTCTTCCAGATGGGAGTTGACCAATGCAACACGAAAGATTGCAGATGATGTTTCAAAAAATGTTCTAAGTATAGACGAAATAAGCGAAGAAACCATAAGTTTGTATCTTACAACCCGTAGTATTCCAGATCCTGATCTTTTAATTCGTACAGGTGGTGAAAAACGTATCAGTAATTTTCTTCTATGGCAATGTGCATATGCAGAATTTTACTTTACAGATGTTTACTGGCCTGATTTCGGTGAAATAGATTTAAGTGAAGCTATTATCGATTTTCAAGGAAGAGAAAGAAGATTTGGCAGGATAAGTGAAAAGATATAATACGACGTAAAAAGTAAGCGAAAAGAAATAAAAATATAATGTTGAAGAGAATATTTAATTTACTCCTATTAATCACATTACTTTCACAGACCAATTTATTGGCACAGACCAATGATTCAATTACTGTAGATGAAAGTGCTATTCTTAATGTGAATTATACAGCAGCTCCTAAGAAATATTTTATTGCCGATATAATAGTAACTGGTGTAGAGGAAACTATGTATGCAGGTCAGGAGTTCGTGTTAATTAACTTTGCCGGACTATCTAAAGGTCAGCAAATACAAATCCCTGGTGAAGATATTACCAATGCACTAAAAAGATTTTGGCGTCAGGGTCTATTTTCTGACGTTAAAATTTTACAAAACAAGATTGAAGGAGATAGCGTTTGGCTTGAGATACAACTAACTGACCGACCACGTGTTACAGACATTAAGTATACCGGAATAAAAAAAAGTGAGCAAGATGATATAGAGGAGAAAATTGGATTTGTAAAAGGCAATCAAATTACACCTCCTCAAATAGACAGAGCTCAAATTTTCATTAAGGATTACTTTGATGAAAAAGGTTTTGGTGATGCAGAAGTAAGATTGCTACAACATCCCGACAGCACAGGAAAGAACCAGGTTATACTCGAGATTTTTGTCGACAAAAAAGATAAGCTTAAAGTAAACAACATTAAAATCACTGGTAATCAAGCTCTATCCGACCGGACACTGAAGAAAGCAATGAAAAAGACAAATGAAAAAGGTAAACTTGTCAATTTCTTCCGTGCTAAAAAATTTGTTGATGAACTATATCAGGAAGACAGAGAAAATTTATTAAGCAAGTATCACGAAAAAGGATATAGAGATGCAGAGATTATAAGAGATACTGTATATAAATTTGATGAAAAGACCGTCAATGTTGAGATTGATATAGAAGAAGGACCTCTATATCATATTCGTTCAATCAACTGGGTGGGAAATACTCAATATCCTTCAGCTCAACTTTCTCTCTTACTTAATATGGAGGATGGAGAAGTATATAATCAGAAAAAGCTTGAGGAAAGACTGGTTGTTGATGAAGATGCTGTTGTAAACCTATATCAAAATAATGGATATCTATTCTCCAACATCGATCCTATTGAAATAAATGTAGAAAACGACTCTGTAGATCTTGAACTTAGAGTTATTGAAGGCCCTAAAGCCATTATTAAGAAAGTTAATATTCAAGGGAATGACAGGCTTTACGAAGATGTAATTCGCAGGGAATTGAGAACTAAACCAGGTGCAGTATTTAGCAAAGACGACCTTCTTCGTTCAGTAAGAGAAATCGCTCAGACCGGACATTTCGATCCTGAGGCACTTTCTGCTGATATATCAAGTGGTATTAGCCCGAACCCTGAAGATGGAACTGTTGATATCACATATCCTTTAACTTCCAAAGGTAATGACCAAATTGAATTTTCTGCCGGATGGGGTGTAACAGGACTTGTTGGTAAGTTAAGCTTGAAATTGAATAACTTCTCTCTCAGAAATATGCTTAATCCTGAAATGCATAGAGGAATAATACCACAGGGAGATGGACAAACTCTTGTATTAAGCGCTCAGACAAATGGTAGATATTATCAATCATATCAGTTCCAGTTTGTAGAACCATGGTTTGGAGGCAAAAGGCCTAATCATTTTTCCGTAAATCTATATTATTCTAGATATACCGGATTAAATACCGACTACTACCGCCAGAACACTAATCCATACATGTACGGATATGGCGGATATCCAGGATATGGTTATGGTGGTTATGGTGGTGGATATGGCGGATATGGTGGATATGGATATGGTGGTGGATATCAAGACCTTGCTGAATATGCTGCCGACCCAGATCAGGTGTTTAATATTTTTGGTGCATCTTTAGGCTATGGTAAAAGATTAGAATGGCCTGATGATTATTTCCAGATTATGGCACAACTAGGATTTCAAAGATATGGGTTGAAAAACTGGTCATATAACCAATTCCCATTCCAAACAGGTATAAGTAATAGTGTGACACTAGGTTTAACGCTTTCAAGAACATCTATCGATAATCCAATATATACAAGAACAGGTTCCGATTTCTCACTAAGCATTAATGCTGCTCCACCATTCTCATTATGGGATGGCCGAAATTATGAAAAAATGAATGATACTGATCCAGCTAAGTATAAATGGAATGAGTATCATAAGTGGAAACTTAAAATGAGAACATTTACTCCTTTAACACCATTAACTGTCAAACGAACACCGGTAATGGCAACCAGAGCTGAATTTGGTATTCTTGGCCACTACAACAAAAATAAACTAACTCCATTCGAAACATTTGATGTGGGTGGTGATGGTATGACTGGTTATACAAGTAGTTTTGCAACGGAAACTGTTGCTTTGAGAGGATACGAAAACAATTCTGTTGCAATGCAATCTCGTGCATATACCAGATTAGGACTTGAAATTAGATATCCTTTTATTCTTGAGCCTAATTCAACTATATATGGTGTAGCATTCTTAGAAGCAGGTAATGCATGGATGAATATCAGTGAAATTAATCCATTCGACCTTAAACGATCAGCCGGTGCCGGAGTACGTATATTCCTTCCTATGATTGGACTAATGGGTATAGACTGGGCATATGGATTCGACTCAGTATATGGAACCGGATACAGAGAAAGAGGTGGCAGTCAGTTCCATTTCATCATTGGTCAGGAATTCTAATTTATTTAACAATATTTATCTTGATAATAATAAACATTTCAATATAAAGTCCGTCTTATATAAGAACTTAAAGAGACAAATTATGAAGAAAATTGTTTTATTGATCAGCTTATTCATATCTATTTCAATGACAAATATCTGGGCACAGCAATATGCCTTTATAGATATGGAATATATACTAAACCGAATACCTTCTTTTGAAAATGCAAATAATCAAATTGAAGAATTATCTAAACAATGGCAAGCCACAATAGACAAAGAGGTTGAAGTAGTAAATGAAATGTACAAGAAATACCAAAGTGAAATCTCACTACTAAGTGGAGAAGATAAAACGAAAAGAGAGAATGAGATTATAGCAAAAGAAAACGAAATACAGGAGCTTAGAAACAGATATTTTGGATCTAAGGGTGAGTTATTTCAACAACAAGAGAATTTGATCAAACCAATTCAGGATAGTATTTACGAGGCAGTAAAAGAGATGGCCGTTGCTAATGGTTATGCTATGGTTATCGACAGAGCTTCTGCTACTTCAATAATTTTTGCATCTCCATCAATAGACATTAGCGATGAAGTGCTTTCAATATTAGGCTATTAAAAATAAATCGTATATATTTGTAACCAATTTATTTAAAGAATTTAAAATTATAAAATAGTAATCATGTTAAAGAAATTAATAATCTTTTTTATTGCACTAGCTCCTATTGCGGCTGTTGCTCAAGATGTGAAAATTGCCTACATCAACGCCCAAGAAGTTTTTGCTGCAATGCCAGAACTGAGTAACATTGAAACACAATTATCTCAAAAACAAGAACTGATAAATAAAAATGGTCAGGCATTGATTGATGAATTCAACAAAAAATCTCAAGAATTTGAAGCTATAGCTGCAACATCTTCAGATGCTATTAAACAAGATCAGCAAAAACAACTACAATCAATCCAGGAGAGATACCAGCTTTTTCTTCAAAACAGTCAACAAGAAATGAGCCAACTCCAACAACAACTGCTAGAGCCGATAAACCAAAAGATAGCCGATGCTATTAAAAGTGTAGGTGATGCAAACAATTATGCATATGTATTTGATATCTCTACAATGCAATCACCAATTGTTTATGTAAACCCTTCGGCTATAAACATTACACAGGATGTAAAAACTAAGTTAGGCTTATAAAAAAAGAATAACCAGATAAAAAACGGAGCTGTTCCAAAAGGGCAGCTCCTTTTTTAATGATTATTCATATGCTACAGCTTTCTGAATATAGTTATTAACTGAAGAGGAATTTTTAAAGTTCACCACTATTTTCACTAAAAAAATATAATCACCTTATTGATCATATTTCCTACGTTGTCCATATGATGCCCCATTGGACAAACATAGATTTGATTAATAATACGGGAGGGTGAGTTTTTTAGTTACTTTTCATCTAAACTGGGAGGAAAAAGAATAACCCACCCTTGGTTAGAATATTTGAATTTAGGTTTAGCTATATCTTATAAGTTAGATATACAGGTTTAAAAATGAGTTCAAGCATTTAAAACAAGAACGATTTATATTTTTTTTTGCAGAAAATTTTAAATAAAAAAAGAAACTGTCTACCTTTTGAGACAGCCCCTTTCTTTGTATCAACCGTTCTAGTCTTACAGCAATATTATCCCAATCCTTTGATCACTAATATCGTAGTGTCTGAGTGAAATAACATTCTACGAGCAATACCAGGATTAAACATTCTTGCAAAAATATTTCTTCTTGAACTTGAAAGTGATATCATATCTATCTTTTTCTCCTCTACAAATTGTTCAATAGATACCTCTAAATTGGATGCCTGGTCAATAAGACTATATTCGGTATCGATGTGTGGATACTTCTCAGAAAGAAACTTCTGAAATCCTGATAACTTTATTTGATTCCACACATCATCTTTTTTTGCTATATGTGCAAGATATAATTTTATAGGATACTTATTAAAGAACTTAATCATTATATCTAAGGCCTTAAACTCGCGCTCCTGAAAGTTGGTCAGAAATACTATTTTCCTGATGTCTGATATATTTCGGACTTTTGCTTCTTCTGGCACAGCAAATATTGGCGTTTTACAGCCATCCATAACCTCTGCAGTTACACTTCCAATTAAATCAAGTTCTTTTGCATTCTTACCTTTTGTACCCATTACAATAGCTACAGGTTTCATTTTCTTAGAATAAGTAATAATCTCCTCTTCAGGTAAACCCTCAGTCAGTACAGTTGAATATGAGACCTTAGGTATAAATCCTTTTGAGATAGCCTCTTCAATCTTAGTCTGAAGAGCTTTCATCTCATTTTCTGTTTTCTTTTTTACATCTTTGTACAAATCTTTATCTGTAGCTGCTGGTAAAGTAAATGCGTCACTAAAAGGTATGGCTGCAGGATAAAAAGGTGTAAAGAAAGCATGAATCAACTTCACTTTACAGTTTAAGTCGTTAGCCAATTTGAAACCAAATTCGCATGTAGACATCGTATAATCTGAAAAATCTACTGGTATTAATATCTCATTATTTGATATTTCTAACTCTTCCAAATCTTCATCGAGCTTAGATGTGAAATCAACTTGCTCAATTATTCTAAGTGCATTCTGCAAATCCTTTTCTCTAATTCTAACACGGACACTTCCGGGAACTGAAGGTTCTATAATATTTATACCATGAATAACAGACTCTATACCCTCATATTCTAAAATTGTTTTCAGAATTTGTGCTTTCTCATATGTATGAATAGCAACTGTTACCAACTTATTGTCGTTTAAGTCACCTTCTTTTTTATCTACTTCCATAATATTAATTTTTAAACATGAATATCATTCTATTATGCATGATTGAAAATTAAAAAACCCAATATTTGTCATCTTAAAAGCAAATATTGGGTTCTTTTTTTAGCTATTCAGCTTGTTCCTGTTCTTCTTGTTCTGCCTCTACAGGATCATTTTCCGGATAGTCTTCAAGTCCCAATATTTTAAGCGCTTTATCAAAAATCGTTGTATCATCTAATACAACAATTCCGCCATCTGGTCCTGGCTCTATGTGTATACCTGCACTTCTTCCTTCTTTGTAGTTGTATCCGCCAAAATAGTTTCTTACTGTTTCAGGTTTCATCTCAAGTTCAGTAGCTATCTGACGGATACTACCATCGGGTAGCATGTCTTTCAGTTCTCTTAAGTGATTAAATGAAATTGTTCTTGCCATGGCTTTTTATTTTTTATTTTTAAAATTCAATTTGAACTCTTATTATGCCCTAAACTTACTAAATAATAAAGATATTCCAAACATTTCTAATATAATATTTCGTAATAATTACGTTTCTATTATAATAGCATTAATTAATGAGGCAAATTCGATAAGAACGAACTAAAGCTAATAAGTAGTACTATATATATCAATATAAATAAAGCCAGAATCTTGCTATTATCATTATTGTATAATGGTTGTTCACTTATATCGACACTGTTTTTAAATAATTTCTTTTTAGCCAGTAATAAAAGATAATAAGATAAGATAGCCAATAAAGTGCCTACAACCATTCCTGCTATTATATCAGAGATGAAATGTACTCCAAGGTAAATTCTTGTGTAACTGTTTAGTGTCGCCCAAAACAGCGATAAAATAGTGAGCCATCTATATCTAAAAACTAATGATAGGAATACTGCAAGGCCAAAAGAATTGGTTGCATGACCCGAAATAAAGCCATATCTCCCACCTCTATAACTATTTACTATATCAACAAATTCTTTAAAATCGGGATGATGAGTTGGCCTGAATCTTTCAAAAAAAGGTTTAAATAAAGATGATGATACCTGGTCACTTGCTACAAACACGAGAATTAAGAACAAAGCGACAAGAAATCCCTGCTTGCGTGGTGTTTTATAAAATAGAATAAAAATTATAAATAGGAATAGAGGTATCCAGACAAACCTACCCGAAAGAGTCCACATTATATTATCCAGAATTACTGAATCACTTCCGTTGAGAACGAAAAAAAGGTCTCTTTCTATTGGTAAAATTCCCTCTATAAATTCCTTCATAAATTAAATCATGTTTAATATATATAAGTTCAAATTATCTCTACGTTATCTTTCCTTGTCCAACCAACGCTACCATTATCAATTTCTATTTCATACCAGTTCCCATCACTGTTTTTAACCCTCGCTTTAGTCCCTTCATGCAGTTCAAAAAGCAGATTGCTATTATCATCAGGCGAGGCATTTACGGCAGCTGTACCAGCCATTATTATGGCAAAATCTTCACGAATTTGTTCCCTTTTCTGACTAAAAGAGAAAATGTTGAAGATTATCATTAATAGAAATATTACTATTGAAGAATAGAATGAAGTTTTCCTAATCCAAATTGTATTTACAAATAGATATAATGCAAATAATATAATAAACAGAACAAAAGAGATAATTGCAATTACAGCCCAAATGTTTGAGCTATATAAATTGCGAACTCCTCTAAACCAGTTAGTCAGAAATATATCTCCAGCAGGAGTAATTCTATCTATTTTACGATTATTCACAAAACGTAAATTATGGCGAATATCACTATCTCCCGGATTCAGAAGTAATGCTCTCTCGTAATTAAGAATAGCCTTACCTAACTGATTGTCTCTGAAGTATGCATTCCCTAAGTTGTAATATAGTTGTGAAGAAACTCTATTTTCAGAGATTGATTCTTGAATTATTTTCTCATACAAATCAATACTTGTTTTGAAATTCTGACTCCTATAAGCTTCTTCTGCAGATTTTACAATATCGTTATATTCTCCTCTTTCAGTTGCTGCAATAGTTGTACTCTGTTGATTATCTTCAATATCTGCCTCTTGTGCCTGAATTGCAGATGAACTAAAAAGTGATGTTAATACCAATAATATTGTAATTAATGACAAATTATTGGTCTTCCCTTTTTTCAGTCTGTTTTCCATCTTTCCAATTGCATCAATTGCATTATTATAAATCTTATCCATCTCTGCATCACTCTCAACTTGTGAATATCGAGCAAATTCGCATGTATTTAGTATTTGCATAAACTTGTCTACTAAATCATCATTTATACCCTGTTTTGACAATTCCGACTCTATATTATCTTTAGAAAGTTGAGCAACCGGTATAGCCAATTTATCGCTAAAATAGCCCCAGACTGCTTTAAGAACCTCATCATAGAAATTCTCCTTATTGTGATCTTTCAAATACTTCTCCGCAAGTTTAAGACGCTTAATTGCCATTTTATTAGCTTTTTTATTTCGTAATAAAACTACATTAGCATTCTCTTTAGCTTTTTTTCTATTAATGATTGAATAGACAACAAAAATTAAGAATGTAACAATATACCATAGCCAATAATTAAATGATCCAACAAAGAAATCACTCATAGAAACAAAGCTTGGCTCTCCAATCTTAAGAAATCGAATATCCTGTTCAACTTTCACATCTTGTTGATTTACAAAATTAGCAGATGTACCACTTACAGGAGCACCTTTTTCTATCTTTAAATCATATTGCGATGTAGAAAGTGTTTTGTATGAATTGCTACTTAAATCGAAATAGCTAAACTCTACTGCAGGAATAGTATAAGTTCCCTCATATCTAGGTATAGCCATATATTCTATCACTCTGACCCCTGTCAAACCGTTACCCGACACATTCAATGAATTGGTCACTACAGGATCATACAACTCGAAATTATTAGGAAACTGTACCTCAGGGTTTCTCATCAACTTCATATTACCGGTACCAGATATCTCTAAACGTAAAGTTATTGCCTCATTTGCTTTAGAGTTGGTAGAGCTGATTGTTGGATTTATAGTAAACGAACCCACTGCATTAGCGTAGTTTGCAGGCTTACCTGCAGGAAGTGGCCTCACATTAACATTCATAGGACTTGTCACAAGTTTTTTTCTCACTTCTGCCATAAGCGCCTGTGAACCGAAAAAAGTTGATACATTTCTACCCGAAGGGACCGAAAACACCATCTCTATCGAGCCTGAAGGAATTGTAATCTGACCAGATCTTTGAGGGAACAATAATGTTTTTCTTAAATCTGCAGTATAGTAGTTCTTTCCATTATATCTCTCAATTTTCAGCTGCTGATTAGAAGGCAATGTAATCTCCTCAACCATAAAACCTTCAAATTCGGGAAATTGTATTTCACCTCCATAATTAACCCTGTCAATTGTAGTATAAAGTCTGAAGGTTACAGTAAATCCCTCCTGCTCATAAGGATTATTTTTTGAAAGTATGACTCTAATAAAAGCGTCATTTTCAGAGACAGTTGCAGATCCTGAAGAAGAAATGCCTGAGCTTCCTGATCCTCCCGCACCTCCTGATTCAGAGTCTTTATCTGGTGGCAGCACCTCAATTGAGAGCGAATTTGATTGGTAATTACTACCCTTAATATTTATTGAAGCGGGTTCAATAGTGAACTTACCACTCTTCTTGGGAACTAAAATATAGGTGTATGTAACTGAACTTTCAGAAGTAGTTTTCCCGTTTATCGTGCTCTGGCTGTAACTGGTGGATTTACTTGGCCCAAATAATATATCAAAATCTGTTATATCGGGTAGTCTCAAATCTTTGCCATCATCATTTAAGACATAGCTCAACCTAAACTGTTCGCCTTCAACTACTGTTTCAGGTGCAGATGCTTTAAAAACTACTTGTCCTTCTGCAACTAATGTTGATATTGAAAAAAGACCAATTAAAAAGAAAAGAAATCTAAATATTTGCTTCCTGTTATTCATTGTAATAAAAATCGCTTACCAGTTTTTATTATTTCTCCTGTTATTTTCGGCTTGCTCCTCTCTTTCTTGAGCTTTTATCTGATTAACTTTCTCCTGTGTCTCGCGCTCATCCTGTTCTATTGCTTGCAGTAAAGCTCTCGCATTATCGCGTGACATCTGCTCCGGACCTTCTGGCTCCTCTGCCCTCTTTTCTTGATCCTGCTGGTTTTGAGGAGTTTGCTGTTGCTGCTGATCCTGCTCTTCTTGCTCTTTCTCCTCTTGATTATCTTGTCCATCATCTTGTTGCTGCTCTTGATCTTTAAGCATCTTCTGAACTACTGCAAGATTGTATCGTGTCTCATTATCTTCAGGATTTAATCTAAGAGCCATTTTGTATGCCTCCATAGCACCCTCAAGATCTTTTTTTCTAAGTGTTGAATTGCCAATATTATGCATACCGGCAGCAATGTTTAATGGATTCTCTTTCTCAAGTGAGTTGTAGGCACTGTAAGATTCAATTGCTTTATCCCAATCTTTTTGATTATAGAGAGTGTTCCCTAAATTAAAGTTAGCCTCCTGAGAAGAGGCATTTTCTTCAATAGCTTTTTCATAAAAAGCAGCAGCTTCAGAGTATTTCTGGATATTATACTCTTTATTTCCCTTTCGAATATTTTTGCGAACATCTTTCTGTGCTGAAACTGATAATGGCATCACTATCAACATTAAAGAGATCAATATATACTTAAAAAATGTCTGCATAACTTCACTTTTACCAACTACTTAAAATAGCTGTAATCAATCTTCATTAAAAATCTTAATATTACGGAATATCGGATTTTTCTTATCATAAATAAGAATCTCTATAATAAGAATTACTAGCAAAATCCATGCAAAAACTGTAAACTTCTCATCATATTCAGAATATGAAAGAGAAGCTGTAGTTGTTGTCTCCAACTCATCAAGCTGTGCAACCAATGCCTGAACAGCACTATTACTATTGTCGGCTCGCACATATATTCCTTGACCGCTCTGAGCAATATCCATGCTCATTTGTTCGTTCAATCTCGAAACAACAACATTACCCTCATTATCCGTCATAAACTTAGTCCCATACTCTGAAGATGGTATAGGAGCACCGGCCGGAGAACCAATTCCTACAATATTTACCTGTACACCCTGTTTAGCAGCAGAGGCGGCAACTTCAACTGCGTTTCCCTCATGATCTTCACCATCGGTAATGATAACAATAGAGCGACTAGCACTCTCATCACTAGAAAATGAGGTTATTCCCAAATTAATAGCATCTCCAATTGCAGTTCCCTGAATTGGCACCAAACTGGGATCTATCGAATTTAAAAATATCTTAGCAGATTGTGTATCAGAAGTAAGTGGCATCTGTACATATGCTTCACCGGCAAATACAATCAGTCCCACCTTATCATTACTTCTCACATCAATAAGTCTCGATAGAATCTGTTTTGCTCTTGCCAATCTATTTGGCGTTATATCTTCAGTGAGCATTGAGTTAGAAACATCAATAGCTATAACAAGCTCTATACCCTCTTTTTCTACTGTCTGTACTTTTGTTCCAAATTGCGGTCTTGCAATCATAATTATTCCTGCACATAATACAGCGAATATCAACCAAAACTTAAGATATGAACGCTTAAGAGATAACTCCGGCATCATCTTCTTCAGAGTGGATAGCGTGCCCATCTTCTGAACATCCTTCCTTTTCCTGATGTTCAAATAGATATATAGCGCAAGCAGCAAAGGCATTGCTGCAAACAGCCATAAAAATTCCGGATTTCCGAATCTAAACATTTTCTCTTATTAGTTTTTTATCTATTCTTTATAATAGTAGACTTAAAAATTTATCTCGTTAAAAGACTCATTTAAAAAGCCTAAGGAATATTCCTCAACCAGGTTCTGCGTAATAAAAGCTCAAGAAGTATCAAAGCAAGTGCTGCCAACGCAAATGGCAGAAATGCCTCTTTACGTTGTGTAACATTCTGAACACTAATAAGATATTTTTCCATCTCATCAATCTCATCATACACCATACGCAAACTTTCTGTGTCCTGTGCTCTAAAATATTGGCCACCTGTCATTACTGCAATATCTGTAAGTGTCTTTTCATCAATATCCACTTTCATATTTTGCATTCTAATACCAAAAGGAGTCTGAACAGGTGTAGGAGCCATACCTGTAGTACCAACTCCAATTGTATATACACGAATACCATATGACCTAGCCAGATCAGCAGCAGTCAATGGTGCAATCTGACCACTGTTATTTGTACCGTCAGTCAGCAGGATTACCACCCTCGAGCTCGTTTCACTATCTTTCAGCCTATTAACAGAGGTCGCTAAACCCAAACCTATTGCAGTTCCATCTTCAATTATACCAAACTCAATTTCGTTAAGCAGATTTAATAAAACTTTATGGTCGGTCGTTAACGGGCACTGAGTAAAGCTCTCTCCTGCAAAAACAACAAGACCGATGTTATCATTATTCCTGTCAGTGATAAACTCAGATGCAACCTTCTTAGCTGCCTGAAGTCTGTCCGGTTGAAGATCTTGCGATAACATAGAACCAGAAACGTCGAGAGCAAGTACAATGTCTATACCTTGAGTTTCTGTCTCCTCCCAGCTATTTACCGACTGAGGTCGAGCAATAACTATAATTATTAAAGCAATGGATAATATTCTCAACAATATCGGCAAATGACGCATATAGACCCTAAAACCAGGTTTCACATCCTTAAATGCATTCGTTGATGCAAGTTTAAACGATGCCTGAGTTTTAGACAACTTAATTACATACCACACAATCAGTGGAATAAGAATAAGCAACAGATAAAGATATTTAGGATTGAGAAAAACCATTATTATTCACTTTTATCCTCTTTATTAACTTCTTTTTTAGTCGGTAATTGATCTGGCTCTCTTGTTTGATTAACAAAGAAATATGCATTAACCATACTTAAATCATTTTCATCAGGAAATGGTTTGTATTTTGCAAATTTCACCAGATCAGCTGTAGTCAATATCTGCTTAAGATTATCATAAACAGATTGTATTTCAGATATTTGAAGAATACTATTCATGATTTCACCCGATGTCATCTCCATCGCATTAACACCTTCTCTTTCAAAAATGTAAAGTCGTAAAATATCTGTAAGCCTGCTATAATACTCCTTCTCTCTTCCCTGCATCCAAATCTTTTCAGATTTCAGTTTATCTAGCTCATTTATAGCTCTAACATGTGCAGGCAATACCACAGGAGGTTTGAATATATATCCTTTTTTCTTCTTCTTAATTATAAAATAGATCAATAGACCCATTAATGCCAATATCAGCGCTATCCCAAGTACCAGCCATAAAATCCAAAGATAATCGGTCCAAACAAAAGGTGCTTTTTTAATCGGCTTTATCTCATTAAGCTGAAGTTGCTTAAAATCGATAGAGTCGGTCTCACCTCTTTGAATCTTCTCAAGATAATTAAGAGTAGAATCTGATAACTCGGGAGAGGTCACTTTCAGTCCAAATGAGTTGGAATAGATAGTATCAGTACCATCAAATATTGGAATAAAAGGAACATGATAAAGAGTTGAATCGAAAGATGTGACAATATATTTAAAATTTAGTGTCATCACATTGTTTTCGATAACGGTATCTGGAGGGAGCATTGTAATAATTTCGATTCCCGGAATTAACTCTTTATCATACACCGGAAAAGAAATAACCTTATCCTTGGGAGTTATAACCTTCAGGTTAATCAAAGCTTGCTCTCCTATCAGAATCTCTGTCGGCTGAATAGTAGCATGAGCAGAAGCACGTTGACCCAGCAATGGAGCCACGGTAAAGATATAAAGAGCAATAAATATTGCCCCCTTTATAAATAATATATTTAAATCAACTCTTTTCAAAATTTTCTCCTTTTCTGGAATAGTTGAAGTAACGATTTCACATAATCATCTTCAGTAGATATAGATACACTATCTACACCACTTTGTCTGAAAGCTAAATCTTTATTAGCCTGTAATTTTTTCCACCATAATTCATAATGGCCTCTAACTCTATTTGAAGATGTATCAATCCATCTCTCATCACCGGTTTCGGGATCCTTTATTTTCATAAGTCCCACCGGTACAAGCTTTGTACTTAACTCATCAAACACCTGAATTGCTACCACATCATGCTTATTATTTGCTATTTGCAATGCCTTACTATAATCTTCTTGATCAATAAAATCGGAAATCAAGAATGCTGTACATCTCTTTTTAATAGCATTAGTCATATATCTGATAACCATGTTCAAATCTGTTCCACTATTATCGGGCTCAAACCCTAAAATCTCACGAATAATAAACAAAATATGCTTTCTACCCTTTTTAGGAGGAATAAACTTCTCTACTTTATCACTAAAAAAGATCACTCCAATTTTATCATTATTCTGTATAGCAGAAAAAGCAAGAGTCGCTGCAACCTCTGCCACCATATCTCGCTTCAAAACAGATCTGGAACCAAATCCAAGACTCTCCGACACATCAATCAGAAGCATAACAGTAAGCTCTCGTTCTTCCTCAAAAACTTTAATAAATGGCTTATTATATCTCGCTGTTACATTCCAATCGATATCTCTCATATCGTCGCCATACTGATACTCCCTAACCTCAGAAAAAGCCATACCTCTTCCTTTAAACGCAGAGTGATATTCACCAGCAAATATATTGCGTGACAAGCCTCTCGTTTTAATCTCGATATGTCTTACTTTTTTTAATAGATCGGTAGTCTCCATCAACTTAGATATCTTTATGGTACCTCAACCTTATTGAGTATTTCGCTAATTATCTCTTCTGATGTAAGATTGTTTGCCTCTGCCTCATAAGTCAGTCCGATACGATGACGCAATACATCATGGCATACAGCTCTGATATCTTCCGGAATAACATAGCCTCTGCGTTTAATAAATGCATAAGCTCTGGCGGCTAAAGCAAGATTTATTGAGGCACGTGGAGAAGCTCCAAACTCAATCATATCTTTTAAACCGGACATGCCATACTGTTCGGGGAAACGGGTTGCGAAAACAATATCTACAATATATTTGCTTATTTTTTCATCGATATACACTTCGCGAACTACCTTACGAGCTTCTAAGATATCTTTAGTTGAAATTACAGCATTGTCAACTGTAAGTGGCTCAAAAATATTTTGATGTATAATTTTTTTCTCCTCCTCTTTTGTAGGATAAGAGATTATAACTTTAAGCATAAAACGATCCACTTGAGCTTCTGGCAGTGGATATGTACCCTCCTGTTCTATTGGATTTTGTGTAGCCATAACAAGAAAAGGCTCAGGTAACTTATAGGTCTTATCGCCTATTGTAACATTCCTTTCCTGCATAGCTTCAAGAAGAGCACTCTGAACCTTAGCCGGAGCACGGTTAATTTCATCTGCAAGCAAGAAATTTGCAAATACAGGACCATGCTTAACCACAAACTCTTCGTTACGCTGACTGTAAATCATTGTACCAATAACATCAGCTGGCAACAAGTCGGGTGTAAACTGAATACGACTATATTTTGAATCAACAAGCTGTGCCAATGTTTTAATCGCTAGTGTTTTTGCCAATCCGGGAACCCCTTCAAGCAATATATGCCCATCAGATAGTAATCCAATAAGCAATGATTCAACAAGGTGCTTTTGTCCAACTATCACCCTGTTCATCCCTGTAACCAGTGTCTGAACAAAGGCACTCTTCTGTTCTATTCTCTCGTTTAACTCTTTAATATCGGCTACTTGACTCATATGTAAACTGTTAAATTGTATGGTTATTTCTGGGAATACAAATTTAAGAATGTTAAATTGGTTTCAAACCGTTTTGTGGTTAAAAAAAATTAAGGTTCTAACCACTTCATACCAAATATATTTTCAAACGCATTCTTCATTGTAAAAGCGACTTCTTTAAAGTCCAACTTTCTGTTTAAATCTTTCTCCATCGATGTAACTCCTTTATCTGTAAAACCACATGGATTGATATAATCAAAGTATGAAAGATCGCTGTTTATATTAAGAGCGAGCCCATGCATAGTTACAAATCTGCTTGCCCTCACTCCTATTGCACAAATTTTTCTCGCATTTATTTTACCGGCATCAATCCACACACCCATAGCTTTTCCATCTTTTTCCCCTTTTATCCCAAAAGGTTTCAAAGTCTCAATAACTACATCCTCAAGCATAGATATATAACTTTTGATGCCTATATTAAACTCTTCCAAATCAATAATCGGATAAACAACCAGTTGCCCTGGTCCATGGTATGTGATATCGCCACCCCTATCTATTTCGTGAAAATCGATTCCTCTGTTCTCACAAATATTCTTTGTAATCAATAGATTCTGCCTATTCCCTCTCTTCCCAAGTGTATAAACATTTTCATGTTCACAAAAAAGTATATACTGATTAGCTGAAACAGCTCTCTCTTTCTCATTGTCTGCCTCATGATAAGAGCCATGCAACAGCTCTTTTTTGCGCTTCTCTGCATTAACAACCTTTGCTTTTATTAAATTCTGAAAAATCTCCTCCTGATATTCCCACGCTTTCTTATAACGTACTCTACCCAGATCTTCAAATTTAACTTCTCTGTTCATAAATATCAACTATTCATTTACCCAAATTATCTTTTCAAATATCTTTAAATCAGATATGTCTTTCTGCTCTGTAAGAAGAACGAACAAGTGGTCCACTCTCTACAAACTGGAAGCCTTTCTCCAATCCTACCTGTTTATATCTTAAAAACTCTTCAGGAGTAACATACCTCTTAACTGTAAGATGTTTCTTTGTAGGTTGTAGATATTGTCCAATTGTAAGAACCTTACATCCAACATTTATCAAATCGTCCATTGTCTCAAAAAGCTCTTCCTCTGTTTCTCCAAGACCAAGCATGACACCCGACTTCGGTTTAGCTTTTCCGCTTTTTGAAATAGTTTCAATTGTCTTAAGGCTTATATCATATTTGGCGCGACTACGCACCTTAGGGGTTAATCTCCTCACTGTTTCCATATTGTGTGAAACGATATTGGGACCTGAATCGATAACAGTGTTGATCAAATCCTCAATACCATTAAAATCGGGGATCAAAGTCTCTATCGTAACATTTGGATTCACCTCTTTTACTCGCATAACTGTTTTCGCCCAAAACTCAGCACCTCCATCAGGCAGATCATCTCTGTCGACACTGGTCAGCACAACATGCCTCAAATTCATACTTTTTATGCTCTCAGACAATCTGTCCGGCTCATCCCAATCAATAATACCCTGAGGACTACCGGTCTTTACATTACAAAATCGGCAAGCCCTTGTGCAAATATCACCTAATATCATAAATGTGGCTGTTCCTCTACCCCAGCACTCCGCCATATTAGGACATTTGCCGCTTACACATATTGTATGAAGCTTCTTTCGAGCAATTACTTCTCTAACATTCAGGTACTCCTTCCCTTGAGGTAGCGATATCTTGAGCCATTCTGGTTTTCTTTGCGTCAATTCCGGTTTTAATTCCATTATATTTTAGTTGAAGTGATTTTAAAAATTAAACAGGGCAAAAATACAGATTAATTCGATTTATAACTAATTAAACAGTGCTCATTGCATTTTTTAAATAGATACTATTCAATTTGTAACTTCAAAAACTTTATCTTTGCCCTTTAAAGAGAAGATAAACAGATCAAATTGAATTTTAAGTTACTACATACAGATTCCAAGTCAAACGCCAGAGCGGGTATATTTACAACCGATCATGGAAATGTGGAGACTCCCATATTTATGCCGGTTGGCACTGTAGGGAGTGTTAAGGCAGTACATATAAGCGAACTTAAAGATGATATTGAAGCTCAAATAATTTTGGGTAACACCTATCATTTATACCTCCGACCCGGACTTGAAGTATTAAAGGGTGCAGGTGGATTGCATAAGTTTAACAGCTGGAACAGACCAATTCTCACAGATAGTGGTGGTTTTCAGGTATTCTCACTCACCGAAAATAGAAAGCTAACCGAAGAAGGGGCTGAGTTTCGCTCACATATTGATGGATCAAAACATTTTTTCTCTCCCGAGAAAGCTATCGATATTCAACGTATTATTGGAGCCGATATAATGATGGCTTTCGACGAATGTACACCGGGTGATGCTGATTACAACTATGCAAAAAGATCTCTTGAGCTTACAGAACGCTGGCTAAACAGATGTATTACAAGGTTCAATGAAACAGAATGTCCCTATGGGCACACTCAATCGCTGTTTCCAATTGTTCAGGGTTGTGTTTATCCCGATTTGAGAAAACGTGCTGCAGAAAACATAGCTTCATTAGGAGCTGATGGAAATGCTATTGGCGGACTAGCGGTGGGTGAGCCTACCGAAAAAATGTATGAGATGATTGAACTGGTAAATGAAATTTTACCTAAAGACAAACCTCGCTACCTGATGGGTGTTGGCAAACCTGAAAATATACTTGAAGCTATTGAAAGAGGAGTAGATATGTTCGACTGCATAATGCCAACCAGAAATGGACGCAATGGACAGATATTCACTAAACAGGGTATAATGAATATGCGAAATGAGCGTTGGAAAAACGACTTCTCCCCAATTGAAGAGGATGGAGCTTCATTTGTAGACACTTTATATAGCAAGGCATATCTTCGCCATCTAATTATAAGCAACGAGATTCTTGGTCTGCAAATCGCATCCATACACAATCTTGCTTTCTATCTCTGGCTGGTTAAGGAGGCCAGAAATCATATAATTGCAGGTGATTTTACTGAGTGGAAACCAAAAATTCTTGAAAATGTAACAAGAAGGTTATGAATAAAATAATAAGACGATTAGACTGGTACATCATTAAAAAGTTCTTGGGTACTTACGTATTCATGATTGCACTTATCATCTCAATTGCTGTGGTTTTCGACATCAACGAGAAGATTGATAAGTTTATGACCAACAATGCTACATTCAAAGGAATTGTCTTCGACTATTATCTCAATTTTATTCCTTACTATACAAATCTTTTCAGTCCACTTTTTGTTTTTCTTGCTGTTATTTTTTTCACTTCAAAACTTGCCAACAACTCAGAGATTATTGCCATTTTGTCAACCGGAATAAGCTTTAAGAGATTACTTAAACCATATATGATATCTGCATTAATCATAGCATTATTCACCTTTGTTTTTGGAGGTTATATTATTCCTAAAGCTAATGGTACAAGAATAGAATTTGAGCATACATTTGTGGATCCAAGAAAGAAAAAAACCGGCGATCGCGATATTCAATTTAAGGTGGGTCCGGGTACAATTGTATATTTCGGAAATTTTGATTTAGCCAGCAATACAGGTTATTATTTTTCGATGGACCATTTCGATAGTCTTAATCTTAATTCAAGGCTTACTGCTCAATCGATAAAATATAATTCTGAATATAACTGGACAATAAATAAATACCAAATTCGTCAATTTGATGGGTTGATAGAGACAATTACAACAGGCGAAGCCATCGATACAGTTTTGCAGATTGTGCCTAACGACTTCATCATTGCCTCTTCCGATCAGCAGATGATGACCTCACCTCAACTCAGAAATTATATCGATAGTCAGAAGGAAAGAGGTATGGGAAATATACAACCATTTCAAATTGAGTATCACTCGCGTATTGCAATGGTATTCTCTGCTTTTATTCTTACAATTATAGGTGCTTCAATCTCTGCAAGAAAAGTTAAAGGAGGGATGGGTTTAAATATAGGATTTGGTCTAATATTGAGTATGGCCTATATTTTATTTATGACAGTCAGCTCAACTTTTGCCATCAAGGGTGGAATGAGTCCTTTTATTGCTGCATGGATTCCCAACATATTTTTTAGTGTCATAGCATTTTACTTATATAAGAGAGCTCCGAATTAACAAGTGAAAATATGAAACGAAATATAACATTATTGCTAATCCTGTTTAGTGCAATATTTATAAATGCGCAAACAAATTACCCAACAATAGTAATCGAAACAAACTATGGTGTAATGAAGGCTATGCTATATGATGATACTCCAGTGCATAGCAATCACTATTTAAAATTGATAAAAGAGGGGTATTTCGACGGCACACTATTTCATCGAGTTATCAAAAACTTTATGATCCAAGGAGGTGCTCAGGATTCACGCAATGCACCAGCAGGAATCGAAATAGGTAGCGGACGCAGGGATATGGATCTTATGCCTGAATTTAGAGAAAACAGATATCATAAAAAAGGAGCTCTTGCAGCACCAAGGAGAGCAGATATCGAAAACCCACAAAAGAAATCCGACGGTTCTCAATTATATATTGTACATGGACAAGTCTACAGTCAGGGAAAGCTCGATACAATGGAGATGGTTGTAAATGTTCCAATTAAAAATGATCTAATTCGCAAACATTACGCACCCGGCAAACCGATGCTCGATAGTCTTAAGAATGCTGACGACAGAGCAGGATTCAATAATCTGCTCGATTCGCTGCTTGGTGTTGTCGATTCACTCTATGCCATTGCACCCGGCAAATTCTTATGGCCTGAGGGTTTAAAAGAGGATTACAGCACAATAGGTGGAGTTCATCACCTCGATGGAGAGTATACAGTTTTCGGGGAAGTGTTTGAGGGACTGGAAGTAATTGACAAAATCACAGCACTACCGGTAGATGGCCGAAACCGACCTTCTACAGACGCAAAGATAATCAGAGTTTATATTGAGAAATAATATCTACTCAATATTTTTTCTTACATCTGTCAGGAAGTTTTTCATTCCGTCAGAATCCTTTTTATTGATTATCTCTATCAACTCCTTCAGCTTTTTACGAATTTGTTCAACCTGTTCTGTTGTATAAGGATTAAACAGAATTTCAGTGAGAAGAAAATCATCTTCCGATAAGAGACCTTGTGCTATATTCATATGTTTCTTAAAAGTTGTTCCCGGTGCATCCTGATGTTTCATAACAGAAGCAAACACTAATGTAGAAGCAAAAGGGATAGACAATGAATAGGCAATTGTTTGGTCATGCTCACTAAACGAGTACTCAAAAACATTCAGTTTCAGACTCTTATAAAGATCTCTAAAGAACACCTTTCCCAAATGAGAAGATTCAGTTATGATAATAGCACTCTGTGTGCTAAGATCGCTTAGACTGGCAAAAGTGGGTCCAAACATTGGGTGAGTAGAAACAAAAGGCAGCTTGCACTCCCTGTAAAAATCTTCCAAACCGGTCTTCACAGATGCAATATCGCTCAATATACAAGTTGAAGGCAGATACTCTATCACATTTTTAAACGCAGCAATAGTATATTTCAGTGTAGCAGCATTAATCACCAATTCAGGCTCAAACTCTTTAACCTCAGCCGGGTCTGTCATCCTCTGAGTATTATATATAAACCTCAGCTTTTTAGGCTCTGTATCTAAAACAGCCACCTCATGATCGAAGCTCAGAACATCGGCAAAGAAGGAGCCCATTTTACCGGCTCCAAGAATTAAAATCTTCATTATAGGTCAAATTATTATTTTATATTTCTTTCTACTTATGCGACTGCTTCTTCTCACGCTCCATTATTACCATTTGCTGACGTACCGACTCAGAGTGAATAGATTCAAGCACCTGCTTAACAAATTCGCCCGACATCTCCATCCTCTCACCCTGATAAGCTCTGTCTTTAAGAATTTCGTCATATCTTTTTGTTTGCAAAATTGGCATATTATGTTCAAGTTTATAATGTCCTATCTCGCGCGATACACGCATACGTTTTGCAAGCAGCTGCAGCAGTTCATTATCCAAATCATCTATCTGATTTCGCAATACAGAAAGATCTTCCGTAGTTTGAATTGTATCTCTTATAATAAGATTGTCGATAACCTCCTTTAGAGCAGCAGGAGTAATCTGCTGATCCTTATCGCTCCAAGCCTCATCTGGAGAACAATGTGTCTCAACTATTAATCCTGTGAAATTAAGATCCATTGCTTGTTGACTCAATTTATGAATCATTGTTCTGCTGCCACCAATGTGACTAGGATCGCAAATTATAGGCAGATTAGGGAAACGACGTTTTAGCTCGATAGGTAGATGCCACTGTGGTACGTTACGATATACAGTTTTATCAGTTGTACTAAACCCTCTATGTATAACACCTAGTTTTTTTATGCCAGCATTATAAAGTCTCTCCAGAGCACCAATCCATAGTTCCAGATCGGGATTTACCGGATTCTTTATTAAAATAGGAATATCAACACCCTTAAGCGTATCGGCAATCTCCTGCACTGCAAATGGGTTAGCAGCAGTTCTTGCTCCAATCCAAAGCATATCTATACCAAATTTAAGCGCCTCATATACATGCTTTTCAGTTGCAACCTCTGTTGCCATATACATCCCCGTCTCCTTCTCTGCCTCCATCATCCATTTTAACGCAGGGCTACCAACACCTTCAAAACCACCCGGTTTAGTTCTCGGTTTCCAAACACCGGCTCTAAAAATCTTAACCCCGTTTGCGGCAAGTTCTCGTGCGGTTGTCATTACCTGCTCCTCTGTTTCAGCGCTGCAAGGACCTGCAATTACCAATGGCCTTTTAGCATCTACACCTGGCAGTAAAATTGATTCGAATTCCATATTTTTAGTTTTTTGTTATATATTTCTTAATTCTATTATATGCTTCCTGCAGTTTCTCTGCCGAAGAACCTAATGAGATACGTACAAAGCCCTCTCCGTTACTCCCAAAAATAAATCCCGGAGTTATAAACACCTTTGCCTCATACAACAATTCATTAATCAACTCTTCGCTACCCTTAGCACCTTCAGGTAGTTTACCCCAAACAAACAATCCTATCTGAGATTTGTCATAACTGCAATTAAGCAGATCCATTATCTTCTCAGCCCATACTCTTCTTTCAGAGTATATCCTATTCATCTCAGCATGCCACTGATCGGTATTATTAAGAGCAGCAACAGTTGCCAATTGCATTGGCTTAAACTGACCACTATCTATATTGCTCTTTGCTTTTAACACCCACTTAACAAACTGAGGATTAGACACCAGCACACCCATACGCCATCCCGACATATTGTGCGATTTACTTAATGAATTAAGCTCAATAGAGATATCTTTTGCTCCCGGTACAGACATTATACTCATTGGATTATCATTTAATATAAAACTGTATGGATTATCGTGACAAATAACAATATCATGTTTTTTGCCAAATGCAACCAATCTTTCAAAAAGCTCATAACTAGCATTAGCGCCGGTTGGCATATTTGGATAATTTACCCACATCAGCTTCACACCAGAAAGATCCATATTATCCAGAGCATCAAAGTCGGGATACCAATTGTTCCCCTCTACAAGATCATATTCAATCACCTTTGCTCTCAATAAATTAGAAACAGATCTATATGTCGGATACCCCGGATTCGGAATAAGTACACCATCACCAATATTTAGAAATGCCATTGAAATATGCAGAATTCCCTCTTTTGAACCAATCAGCGGCAATATCTCAGAAAAGGTTAAATCTACATTATAAAACCTTTTGTACCATTCGCCATAAGCTTTCTTAAGTTCTGGAATACCAGTATATGGCTGATATGCATGCACATCAGAACGTTTTGCCGTTTCACATAATGTTTCAATTGTCTCCTCCGACGGCATTTTGTCGGGTGCACCCACAGCAAGGCTTATAACATCCTTACCCTCTGCATTCATTTGTGCCACCTCAGCAAGTTTTACAGAGAAGTAGTACTCTGAAATTGTTTTTATATGTTCGGCTGGTTCAATACTCATAATATTAATACTTAATTAGATTACTCTTAATTTTCATTTTTTCTTTTTCCCTCTCTATATTCGCCTAAAATTTTCAAACCGCTAACTAATGGGAGAATAGCATCTAGTGATTGTTTATAACGACTAAAGCTATCAAAAGTTAGATCAATATAGAACTGATATTCCCACTCTCTTCCAATTATTGGCAACGATTGTATTCTGGTTAAGTTTACATCGTAGAATGATAAAACCGACAGAACCTGTGAAAGACTACCCTCTTTATGAGGTAATACAAATACAAGAGATGATTTATTTATATTATTCTCCTTTTGAACCTCTTTCAGCATATCGCCCTGTGCCAGAATAAGAAAACGGGTGAAATTTCTTTTATTTGTCTCAATTCCCTTTGCAATTACCTCCAAACCATACATCTCAGCTGCGAGTGAGCTACAGATCGCAGCAGATCCAATAATTCTATTTACACTAATATCTCTTGCTGCAAGTGCAGTATCTTCATGCTCAACAACCTTAACTCCATGCAACGTGTCAATAAAATCTTCACACTGCATTATAGCCATTGGGTGAGAAACAACCTCTTTAACTTCTTTAATGGTAGTTCCGGGTAATGCAGAAATAGTGTGAGAAATTCTCAATTTATGTTCACCTGCTATACTTAAATTATTCAGCTTCAGCAGATCGTGATTAGGCAATAATCCTCCTGCAATCGTATTTTCTATAGCCATTACAGCTACAAGAGATGGGTCTTTGGCAGACTCAATAAAAATATCTCTGAAAGTAGCGCAAGGTACAATCTCCAACTCCTCATCTATAAAATATTCACGTGCTGCTATTTCGTGATATGCACCCGGGCCTCCTTGAATGGCTACTCTTTTCATAATTAATTACAATCTTTTTTTTATAAAAAAAGTCCCGTCGTTTGCTCGACAGGACTTTATTTAAATTGATATGTTATATCTTTTTGTTTTGCATATAAAATCCTGCCTTTACCTACTAAAGTAAAAGTAAAAACCGAAATAAAATGCAAAAACTGAATTGTTCACTTGTAAATCTTTTTGTGATTATGAATGCAAATGTAATACTTTTTTTAAAAAATCAAACAATTTGATAAAAAAAACAGATTAATCCTGATTTATTAATAGAGAAGTCATATTCACTCTCTATTTAGAAATCACATCTATATTAAATTGTGAAAATGTTATTATATTTGCAACTAAAAAATACCCGAACTAATATTACACAATAAATAAATTAATTAACAATGTTCAAAGATCATCCAAAAGGTTTACTTGCAGCATCGCTTGCAAATATGGGAGAGCGATTTGGTTTCTATACCATGATGGCCATACTATCACTGTTTATTATGACAAAATTTGGTCTCGATGAGACTAAAACCGGTATTATCTACTCAATCTTCTATGCATCCATCTATCTGCTTGCATTAGTAGGTGGTTTACTAGCTGATAAAACCCGTAACTATAAAGGTGTTATTATGACAGGTTTGGTTCTAATGACTCTGGGTTATGTATTAATTGCCATTCCAACCCCTACTCCTGTTCCTGCAGATAAATATGGCTTAATGCTTGCATTCACCTGCTTTGGCTTACTTGTTATAGCATTTGGTAACGGACTATTTAAAGGTAATCTACAAGCCTTGGTTGGTCAGATGTATGATAGTCCGAAGTATAGCAAAATGCGCGACTCCGGATTCCAATTGTTTTATATGTTTATAAATATTGGTGCTATTTTTGCTCCATTCCTTGCCGTTGGCGTAAGAAACTGGTGGGTAGAAAAAAATGGTTTTATATATAATGCAGACCTTCCTACTCTAACTCATCAGCTGTTAGGCAATTCAATTACTGTTGAAGGAACTGAGCGTTTGCAAAAACTTGCAACAGAAATGGGTTATGCAGGAAACGACCTTACAACATTTTCCAATGACTATCTAAATGTATTTACAACAGGATTTCACTATGCATTTGCCGTGGCAATTTTTGCAATGTTAATCTCATTGGTGATATATGCATTTAACAAAAAAAGTTTTCCCGATCCTTCAAAGAAAGATACTTCTGCTACAGGAGGTGCTGCAATAGAAGAGATGGATATCAAAGAGGTAAAACAGAGACTATATGCACTTTTTGCTGTATTTGCTGTTGTTATTTTCTTCTGGTTCTCTTTCCATCAAAACGGACTAACTCTAACCTATTTTGCTAAAGATTACACCGATTTGAGTCAGATAAAAGTAAATCTTGGATTCGCAACCTTAGAGGGTGCTGAGATATTCCAATCTATTAATCCATTCTTTGTAGTATTCCTTACTCCAATTATTGTTGGTATCTTTGGATGGTTAAGAGCAAAAGGTAAAGAGCCTTCAACACCAAGAAAGATAGCAATAGGAATGGGAATTGCAGCATTAGCATATGCAGTTATGGCTTTTGGCTCAATGGGATTACCATTAAAAGCAGATGTTGACTCAATGGGTGGATTAGTAAATGAAATGCGTGTCACACCTTGGTTGCTAATTGGCACATACTTTATTCTAACAGTTGCTGAGCTATTTATAAGTCCTCTAGGAATATCTTTTGTATCAAAAGTTGCTCCTCCAAAATATCAGGGAATTATGCAAGGTGCATGGTTAGGTGCAACAGCAGTTGGTAACAGCTTACTATTTATTGGTGCAATCTTCTACACCACATTCTCAATGTCAACAACATGGATGGTGTTTGTTGTTGCATGTTTAATATCTATGTTTACAATGTTGACTATGGTAAAATGGCTCGACAGAATAGCGAAATAGAATATATTAGATAATATGACTTAATCAGGGAGCTGCCTCTTTTTAGAAGCAGCTCCTTTTTTTGTAGAAATAAAGTTTTTTTGCGCTTAGTATGAAATACTCAATATCCTTCAAATAGTCCTTAGCAAGCTCTTCGTTCTCAATAAATAGACCTCACTCTATTAAGAGATTCATCTGTTCAGATACAGGTAGATATTTCTTATTGTAAGATGTATCATGTCTTTAACTTATTCCTTTCTCAGCCTTACCTTCTCCTTTTATTCTCCCTATAAACTCTCTTTAAATAAGGCTTAAATAAGGAAAAGGTGAAAACCAGTTAGATCCAAACAAGACTTGGGCTATAGCTTAACTATTTAATTAGTGTTTATGATTTATAGATAACCTCACACGTTGATAACTTCTAACGATATCACAATAAGCCTTGAGATTTTTTTGAGTATATTTGTAATATTCATCTGATAGAAAATATATTTATAAAGCATGCAACCATTTGTACATCTACATGTTCACTCTCAATACTCGCTGCTCGACGGGCAGGCAAGTATTCAACGATTGATTGATAAAGCATCCGGCGACGGTATGAAGGCAATAGCACTTACCGATCATGGTGCAATGTATGGTATAAAGGAGTTTCTTAATTATGCTTCTAAAAAGAATGCTCCGGTTAATGCTGAGATAAAGAAGATTAAAGCCGAAATCTTCTCAATTGAGAAGAGTATTGATTCTAACAACAGCGATTTATTGAGCGATGAGCTTAAGGTTTTAAAAGTGAAACTTGAAGAGGCTAAAAAGAGACTTTTTAAACCTATAGTAGGTTGCGAGTGCTATCTTGCGCGCCGTGACAGATTTCAGATGACTGAAAAAATTGATGGTAGCGGTTGGCATTTAATTGTATTGGCAAAGAACCTTACCGGTTATAGAAACCTAATTAAGATTGTTTCAAAAAGCTGGACTGAGGGGTTTTATTATCGCCCGCGTATAGATAAGGAGTTGTTGGAGAAATATAGCGAGGGGTTAATTGTATCATCGGCATGTTTGGGTGGTGAGATTTCGCGAAAAATTGATAGCGGACAGATAAATGAGGCTGAAGAGGCTGTTCAATGGTATAAGAGTGTGTTTGGAAACGACTACTACATTGAAATACAGCGACATAAAACCGACAGACCGGATGCAGACCAATCTACTTATCCTATTCAGGAGAGGGTTAATAAAGAGTTGATTAGAATTGCTAACAAATATAATGTAAAGGTTATTGCAACTAATGATGTTCATTTTGTAAATGAGGAGGATGCTGATGCGCACGACCGACTTATTTGCTTAAGTACAGGTAAGGATTTTGATGATCCCGATAGGATGAGATACTCTAAGCAGGAGTGGCTTAAAACTACTGCTGAAATGAATCAGGTGTTTGCTGATATTCCTGTATCTCTTTCAAACACATTAGAGGTGGCAGAAAAGGTGGAGTTTTATACTATTGACAATCCTCCTCTAATGCCTTTCTATCCTATTAATCCGGAGTTTGGGACTGAGGAAGAGTATAGAAAAAAATATAGTAAGCAGGATTTGATTGAGGAGTTTGGAGAGGAAACTTTTTATCGCCTTGGTGATTATGATAAAGTTGTTCGTGTGAAACTGGAGGCCGACTTTCTAGCTCATCTTACAATGATTGGTGCTAATAAACGTTATGGTGAGAACCTTACTGATGAGATTATTGAGCGATTGAATTTTGAGCTTAATACAATAAAGAATATGGGTTTTCCGGGTTATTTCCTTATAGTGCAAGACTTTATTAACGCCGCTAGGGAAATGGATGTTGCTGTTGGACCTGGCAGAGGTTCAGCAGCAGGATCTGCTGTTGCTTTTTGCCTGAGGATTACTGATATTGACCCTCTGAAATATAATCTGCTTTTTGAACGTTTTCTTAATCCCGACCGTATTTCAATGCCTGATATTGATATCGACTTTGATGATGAGGGCAGAGGAAAGGTGCTTCGCTGGGTTACAGAGAAGTATGGCAGCGAGAGAGTGGCACACATTATTACTTATGGCACAATGGCAACTAAGATGTCTATTAAGGATGTTGCCCGTGTTCATAAACTTCCGCTTTCAGAATCAAACCGTTTAGCTAAACTGGTTCCTGACAGAATTCCTAATAAGAAAATCAATCTTGTTAATGCCATTGATTTTGTTCCTGAATTAAAAGAGGCTGCAAACAGTAGCGACCCACTTGTAAAAGACACTCTTAAGTATGCTCAAATGCTTGAAGGCAATGTAAGAAGCACCGGTGTACATGCATGTGGTGTGATTATTGGGCAGACAGATATCTCTGATGTTGTACCTATTAGTACCGCCGAAGATAAAGAGACTAAAGAGAAGTTGCTTGTAACTCAGTTTGAGGGGTCAGTGATTGAGGAGACTGGATTGATTAAGATGGACTTTCTTGGTCTGAAAACGCTCTCAATTATTAAAGATGCTGTATTAAATATTGAGATTAACCGTGGTTTAAAAATTGATATTGATGAGATTGATATGGAGGATGAGAAGACATATCAACTCTATTGCAATGGTCAGACCACCGGTACTTTTCAGTTTGAGTCTGCCGGTATGCAGAAGTATCTAAAGGAGCTGCAACCAAGTAAGTTTGAAGACCTGATAGCGATGAACGCGCTATACAGACCTGGTCCGATGGAGTATATTCCTGAATTTATCAGACGTAAACATGGAGGAGCTGTTGAGTATGACCTACCTGTTATGGAGAAGTATCTAAGTGAAACCTATGGTATTACTGTATATCAGGAACAGGTGATGCTTCTGTCGCGTCTGATTGCTGATTTTACCCGTGGGCAGTCGGATGAGCTTCGCAAGGCTATGGGTAAAAAACTGATTGACAAGATGGTCGCTCTTAAGGAGAAATTCTTGAGTGGTGGCAAGAAAAATGGATATGATGAAAAAATACTCAATAAGATTTGGGCCGACTGGGAGAAGTTTGCTTCTTATGCATTTAATAAATCTCACGCCACATGCTATTCGTGGGTAGCCTATCAAACGGCATGGCTTAAGGCCAACTACCCTTCTGAGTATATGGCTGCTGTACTATCTAATAATCTTAATAATATTACTGAGATTACAAAATTTATGGATGAGTGCAAGGCTATGGGTATTAATGTGCTATCTCCTGATGTAAATGAATCTTTTTTAAAATTCTCTGTTAATAAGCATGGAGATATTCGTTTTGGGTTAGGTGCAATAAAGAGTGTTGGTCAGGGTGCAGCAAATGATATTATTGATGAACGCCTGAAAAATGGTGCGTATAAAGATATTTTTGATTTTATAGAGAGGGTAAATCTCTCTTCTTGCAGCAGAAAAATTGTTGAGGCTTTATCACTGGCAGGTGCTTTCGATTCACTCCCAAATATAAAACGCGAACAATTCTTTGCTAAGAATGGTAAGGATGAGGAGTTTATAGATATTTTATTGCGTTATGGAAGTAAGTTTCAACAGGATAAACAGCAGGCATTAAATTCGCTTTTTGGAGATGACACATCTTTTCTTATTTCAAGACCGGAGATTCCACAGGCTCCACGATGGTCGGATCTGGAGAGATTGAATAAAGAGCGCGATTTGATTGGGATCTATTTATCTGCACACCCATTGGATGATTATGAGTTTATACTTAAATATATATGTAGCGCCGACACTCTGAAACTGCAGGATTTGGAAAGCTTGAACGGACGGGATATCACTTTTGGAGGAATGGTGACAGCAGTAAGAGAGGGTCAGACCAAAAGAGGTTCACCTTTTACAATATTCAAGATTGAAGATTATTCAGGAAGTATTGAAATAGCTCTTTTTAGTGAAGACAGCATCAATTTTGGGAGATATGCCAGAATTGGACTATCTATCTATATTGAGGCAAAAGTACAGCCTAAGAGATATCGACAGGATGAGATGGAGATTAAAATCTCTACTATAAATATGCTTTCGGAGGTGAAAGATAAGATTGTTTCAAAAATTACTTTGCAAATTCCTATTGATGAACTTAACAACTCTACAGTTGCAGAATTATCAGCACTTGTAAAAAACAATAAAGGGAATTCGTTGTTATATTTTCACATTATTGGGGATGAGCCTTATATGAATTTAAACTTGTTTTCGCGACCAGCCAAGATTCAGGTAAATAAAAAATTCATCGATTATCTAAAGGATAATCTACAAATCAACTTCAAACTAAATTAATTAATTTAATAATAAATAATATGGCGTTACAAATTACAGACGCAACTCTTGATGAGGTGTTGCAATCGGACAAACTTGTTATAATAGATTTCTGGGCAGAATGGTGTGGACCGTGCAAAATGGTGGGACCAATTATTGATGAAATTAGCGAAGACTACAAAGATAAAGTAGTAGTTGGTAAGCTAGATGTGGACAATAACGATGAAACTACATCAAAATATGGAATCCGTAATATACCTACAGTTCTTTTCATTAAGAATGGCGAAGTGGTAGATAAACTGGTAGGTGCAGGCCCAAAGAAGATGTTTACAGACAAAATAGACAAGTTAATATAATTATAGTCACAATAAAATAACAGGAGACTACGCTTTCAAATGAAACATAGTCTCCTATTTTATTTAATCTTTCCTTAGAGTAAAAAGTCTACTCTATTTCTACCACTAAAGGTTGGAAGTTTAATACTCATCCTCGTTAAAGAAGAAATCTTCTTTACTAGGATAGTCAGGCCAAATATCTTCAATTGATTCGAAGACTTCTCCATCTTCTTCAATTTCTTGAAGATTTTCTATTACTTCCAGAGGTGCTCCCGATCTTTGTGCAAAATCAATTAACTCATCTTTAGTAGCAGGCCAAGGAGCATCTTCTAGCTTTGATGCCAATTCAAGTGTCCAGTACATTGTATTTTATTTTAATTACTATTCCAAATTTCCGCAAATGTATAAAAACTTTTTATATATCCCCCTGTTCCCAGAATATTTCTTGTGAAGATTTGTTACTTTCATATCTTGCCAACACAAAAAAGTAGTCTGAAAGCCGATTTAAGAAGATTAACACAGCTTCTGATACAGGATAATTTTCGGCTACATTATAAACATTTCTCTCTGCTCGTCGAGATACGGTGCGACAAATATGTGCTCTTGAGGCAGCTTCATTGCCACCTGGAAGTACAAAGCGGTTTAAGCGAGGCAATTCGCCGTCGATTAGATCTATTTGTTTTTCAACACGCTCTATATCTCTTTCTGTAATAATGCTTGCCTCTTTTGGTTGTTTCACCTCTGTTTCTGTTGCCAAATATGAGCCCACTGTAAATAGCTTATGCTGCAGGTATCTAAGAAATTCTTCATGATTTTTATCTTTAACAACGCAGTTGAGCCATCCGATATAACTGTTTAGTTCATCAATTGTGCCATATGCCTCGAGACGTATATGTGTTTTAGGAACTCTCATACCGCCAACAAGTGCTGTGGTACCCTTATCTCCTGTTTTTGTATATATAATACTCTTTTTCATATATTTAATCATTTAAACAAAATAGTGATGCTTGTAAAATGAGGATCTTAAAAATGCAATTAAGGAATCGCTGATATCAAAAGTGATTGTTACTCTTTCGTGTTTAACGATAAGCTCGCAAAATTGTTTACTAACTTTTGTTTTGATTGGGTTTATTACCCAGAAGGTCTCTTGGTGGCTAATATTTAACAGTGTCTCTATGTAATTGTCACTATTCTCGTCTCCATTTAAATTGATAAAAATTGCATCGAATTTTCTATCTGCTACACTATTTAGTATCCCGATATTTGGTAGCGAACTATAGTTTATCTTTGATATGGGCGATTTTATATATAGTGTATTTATTCCATCTCCCGGATTTATCTCTAAGATATTTAAAGCTTTAAAATGGTTGATCAGGCAAAAAGAGGTGCGATTGAATCTCTTCTCTCTTTTAGACTGAATGATTGTATCTGGCAATAGATTTGGAATATCGGTAAATGCGTAGTAGATGTATGGTGAATACAATACATTTGTTATAAGATCGAAAGCAAACGGAGAATGAATTCCATGACCCTTCGAATGCTTCTTCCTAAGCAAATATCTTAAATACAGCATTATATGGCCTGAATCAAAGCAACAGCATATGCAGTAATTCCCTCTTCACGACCAACGAATCCCATCCTCTCGGAGGTTGTGGCTTTTATTGAAATATCATCAATATCAATACCCATAACTTCTGAGAGTCGTTGCTGCATAGCTGCTATGTGAGGATTAATTTTGGGTTTCTCTGCACAAATAGTAGTATCAATATTACCTATTGTGTAACCTTTCTCTTTGATCAGTTCAACTGTTTTGCGTAGAAGGATTGTGCTATCTATGTTTTTATAATCAGCAGATGTATCGGGAAAATTATAACCAATATCACGAAGATTAGCGGCACCAAGCAAGGCGTCGCAAATTGCATGAATCACTACATCTGCATCGGAATGGCCAAGCAGACCTTTTATATGTTCAATTTTTATACCGCCCAAAATCAGGTCCCTACCCTCAGTTAGCCTGTGCATATCATAACCAAATCCAACTTTAATTCGCATAATTAATTCATTAAATATCTTAGTCCTGCTAAGTCGAAACCTATTGACAGCCTAAGTGTTTGATCTAACGGATTCGACTGTGTGGTGGAAACAAGATAGGCTGCATCAATCTGGAAAGCCTTGGCTCTGAATCCGGCACCAAATGTTACATAACTGCGATTTCCCTTATACTCATTCTCATTTGAATAGCCGGTTCGAACTGAAAACTGATTGTTATATACATACTCCAATCCAAAAGACCAAATTATCTCTTGCAACTCCTCTTTGACTCCTCCGGGAGCATCTCCAAAAGACTTAAAAATGCCTGCTATTGATGATATATCATTATACTCATCCAACCTTTGATATAACTCCTCATCTGTTTCATCTTCGCCGGGTAGTTTTGGTGTTGGCACAAGCAGTTTATTCATATCGATGCTCATGGTGATTGTATTCTTAGGATCGATTGGGAAGCCCAATGATCCACCTACTCTTAAATTGGCAGGTAGAAACATTGATGATTCACCTCCATCATATGATATTTTAGAGCCTATATTTGATATATTGAAACCAATGCCAAGTAGGGCCTCCGAACGACCTAAATAAAAGTATGATTCGTTATAACCTGCAATATCTGCAGAAAAAGCATTACCCGGTGTCGACTCATCTGCACCGGTTGAGTAATCTGCTCTAATATATCTTAGTGTTACCGCACCCGAAAATGTTTCGGTTAATTTACGTGAGTATGCAACATCAAATGCAAATTCGTGAGGTGATACACTATGCCAGAATTCACCTGTTGGATCTGCCATATCTATATCACCCAAAGAAAAATATCTCAGAGATGTACTTATGGCATGCTGTTTATAATTGCCAAACTTCCAGTATCCCGAAACATACATCAAGTTTATATCACTAATTAAATTACTTAGCCATGGTGTATAAGAAAATGCCAGTCCGGCATCAGTAGTTATAAATGGATATTTGGCTGCATTCCAGTGCTGCGAGTAGACATCGGGCATGGTTGCGACACCTGCATCACCCATACCTCCTCCTCTTGCGTCGGGTGCAATTTGAAGTGAGGGCATTGCTGTAAAAATAGGGTTATAGACAAGCTCCTGAGATTTTAGTCTACTCGGCATAAAGAGAAACAAACATCCCAATAATATTAATACATTCTTATACATGATTTTACAATATAAAGTGTACTTTCGGTTAGCTATTTCACTTTGAAATCTAACAGCTTTCTATCTTCGATATATCCCTGTAAATGATCGTTTATAGCTACGGGACCAATACCTGAAGGAGTACCTGTAAAGATAAGATCGCCAATCTTGATTGTAAAGTAGGTGCTAATATATGAAATAATCTTATCTACCGAATAGATCATATCTCTAGTATTACCCTGTTGAACTAATTTTCCATTAATATCGAGATGAAAATTAATATTTTGAATCTCTTCAATTTCGCTCTTCGGGATAAAATTGCCTATAACGGCAGAATTGTCGAAACTCTTTGACACCTCCCATGGCAATCCGCGCTCTTTTAACTTCTGCTGAAGGTCGCGGGCAGTAAAATCTATTCCAACGGTAATTTCGTCGTAATATCTGTGAGCGAAGCGTTCTGCAATATTTTTACCCAATCGGTTTATCTTAACAACAATCTCTGTTTCGTAGTGCATCTCGCTTGAGAAATCGGGCAACATAAAAGGTTTGCCATCTTTAAGGAGTGCGGTATCGGGTTTCATAAAAAGAACAGGATGTTCACTCTCAAACGTTCTTTTCATCTCTGTATTGTGAGCCCCATAGTTTAGCCCAATTGCAAATATTTTCATTAATCTAATCTGTTAAACATTACAGCGAGATGAGCATATAGAGAGGTGTTTTGAAGTACAACTCCTTCTGGTACACGGATGCGGAAAGGAGTGAAATTCCATACACCTTTTACTCCACATGATATCATATAATCGGAGGCTTCCTGAGCAATTCCTGAAGGGACTGTGAGGATACCTATATCAGCTTTCATCTCTTTATTTAGTTCTAAAAAATCATTTGAGTGATAGACGGGTATATCATGAATTGTTGTCCCCACAACTGATTTGTTTATATCAAATCCGGCTATAATTTTTAGGCCATACTGCTCTAGTCCTGAGTCGGATAATAGAGCAGCTCCAAGGCTGCCTACCCCAAATACAACGGCAGTATGCAACTTCCTGAAACCTAAAAACATATCTAAAACTTTTATAAGTTCATCTATTTCATAACCTACACGAGTTTTGCCGCTAATATTTACAAAAGACAGATCTTTAGCTATTTGAGATGCAGAGACATCGATTTTATTAGCTATTTGTGTAGATGAGACATACTTTTCACCTTTTGTCTTAAGAAGTTTTACATATGACAGGTACCAAGGCAATCTCCTGAGCGCTGGTTCAGGTATCTTATTAGAATTTGTCTGTGTCGACATTTCTTTTTCTGTTTTAGTTATAAAAAGTTACTTGACAAAGATAATTTCTTTTCGGAGTTATTTAAAAATTTTAATCTTAATTTAAAGATAAATTTCTTTAATTGCTAATTCCTTAAACCATTAGCGCTTTTCAATACTGCTTTTATTGAGCCAATGTTTAGACTGGTGTCTATTATTACTGGAATTCGGTTGCTATCGTTTGTAAGAGATGCTTTTAATGCATCTTTTTGATTTGTGAATGCATCGTCATGTATTGTTAAAGTAAGATCAATTACCTCATATTTCTTGTTGTCGTTTGCCTTTATATGTGATATACCTTGATAGTTAACATACATATTGACAGCTTTACGGCCTGAAATAAATTGAATGAATTTTCTATCACCTGCTTTCATACCAGTGAAATCGATATTTCGGATCATAAAGAGAACCGACAGATAGTCGTAGGTGCATTTTTCAGTTTCAATAACCTCATCGAACCTCTGCTCACCATTATAGTGCCTGAGCGACCTTATTTTTATATTATTGCCATCGTAAGTATATGATTGTCTTTCGATGGAATAATCGCCACCTTCATGAGCCTCTTTTGTGAATAGAAGAGGGCGCATGTCCTTATCAATATAAGATGTTAAAGTATCATTTACAGAATATATACTATTTGCTATTCCTGACGTATTGAGCAACATAACAGCCTTGAGAGAATTTACACCTCTGTAATTGGCCTCTGTTACCGAAAGTGATCCTTTGCCGGCGCGAGCTCTGAAAACGCCAAAGTTGAAATAGAGATCATACTCAATCACTTCTCCACTAGCGAATGCGGTGTTATTTATTATGCACTGTGCAATAGCCGACTGATTATTTAATGTTTGAAAAACGAATATTATAAGTAATAAAGAAAATATAGATGTACTTCTTTTTATCATATCTATTTATATTTACTAATGTTGTATTATCGCATTCCACTCATTCCTCCTCCTAATCCTTGCGTCTGCATACCTGGCCTGCTTTGCATTTGAGATCCTTGTCTGTTTTGCTGTTGCGACCCCGGTCTGCTTTGCTGTTGCTGCTGGCGCTCCAGCTCCTCATTAGGATTTCTTCGCTTTTTCTCTTGAGGCTTATTTTTTGTAATTTCAAGTGGCTTCTGTTTTGTTACAGGTTGAGCAAGTATATCCCAATCTTCTAAATGGTCTGAGAATGCTCTTATAACAAACTTACCATTATAGTAGTAAACCTTCTCGGGTTGGCGTAACTCCTCATAACTACCTGTTGTCCATTTACCATCTTCATTATCATCAATTATAAGTCTCGCATATAATTCGCCTGGAGGTAAATCCTGGAATTTTACGATATTACCTTTGACAGAGCTTTTTCTAAAAGGTTTATCTGTGTTATTTAACAATTCAACAAAAGCATGCTTACCTTCGGGTAATCCGGATATAGTTAATTGAAGGTTACCATACTCGTCAAGATCCTTAACAGCAAATGATTGCTCATATTTATTATTCCATAAACCATAGATACTTGTAACTGCTGCAGAGTCTATTGATATTTTATATTTTCCGGCTGGCTTCCAGGATGGACGTAAAGTGAAATTCCTTGGATTTATAGAATCTCTCTCAAATTTGAATGGCACTGGTTGAAACAGGGAATCCACCTCAATCTCAAATTTAACAAATGAAGAATCGAACTCTAAAACAGGATGTTCAAATTCTAATCTAACAGGGTTATAGAGCTCGAAGGATGGCTGTGCGTTACTCTTTATATCAAGAAATTTAATTTTAGGCACATCGGGCTCTTCTTCTTCTCCTTTTGTTGGTTTTTTCTCTTCGGCTTTTTTATTCTGGTTCGACTTTCTAATAGAAAAATTTAGTGTGTCGGTTGTTATTACATTCATATTTAGTGTATCCGTCATTAGATAACTAATCTGAAGCTTAATTGTGTCTTGCTTATAAATAAGGGAGTCTTTTATCCACAGCATTAATGTGTCGTTATTTATGCTTCTCTCAGCAACATACCAGTCATCACCCTCAATATTTGGTTCTAATAGTCTAAATGCTGGCGCTTCAGTTGGGGCAGCAAAGTATATATTTAATCTGTTCTCTTCGGGTCGTTCACTATTTTGAAGATATAACCTTTTAAATTCTGAGTTAAAAGAGTTTAGCACAAGATCGTCAGGCAAAAAGCGGGTATAATTAACATCGAGTATGGTATCTATAGTGATACTGTCGACAAAAATTGTGTCTTTTCTCATTGCTGGAGTTGTAGAAGGCACTACAATCGAATCTAGAAAAGCAATGGCTTCAAGTGGATTATCATACTTATAGTCTCTGTTTAGATCACCTAATGCAAAAACTCTATATCTTCCGGGTGCCATTCCTCTTACAGTAAAGTTACCTCTTGAATCGGTTCTAGAGATTCTCTCAAAAGGCACATTTGTAAACATTGTATCATCGAAATTTGAGTGGATACCTACATACATTCCTGTAACTGGTTCCAGGTCCTCTGCATTTAACACTTTACCTCCGATAGACAAGGTATCGAGCTGATCGCCGGTTGAGAATGCAAACATGAAATTCTCGAGAGGATTTCCCTCATTATTATCGACTATGGCATCTGTAAAATCTATTGTGTATGTTGTGTTGGGGAGTAATTCATCTTTAAGCTCTACAACAGCTTTTCGACCAACAGCACGGATGATTGGCATATTTTTCTGCGGTGGAGTGATAATTACTTTTTCTGTTGGGCTCTCAATTTTTATATTTTCATCAAACTCTATTTCTACCCTTTGTGGAGTTGTATTTAAGTCATTAAACCCTGGATTTGAACCTTTTACTACGGGTGGATCTACATCATACAGCCCTCCTGTCGGGGAAGCTATATTAGCACATGAGTGCACCATTAAAATCAATATTAATGATAGAAATATATATACGAAGAATGCAAGTAGCCTATTCAGCATAATTTATTTAGTTGAATAAATTCAATAAATTGTACAAATGTAATTCATTTTTTTTAAACCATCTTACAGTTAAAACTATCTGTTGAAAGCAAGCTGTACCCAATTCGGCAATACAAACACTTTCGTTTATCGCAATATTCTCTATTTAACTGAATAAGAGCTTGACTATCTGCAGCATTTAGAGCCCTAATACCGGCAGCAACAAATTCTCTGACAATTCTATTGTTCTCAGGTTTAATGGTTTCGAGGATTTCGACTGCTCTTTCGCAATATTGTTGATTTGAGATTTTCTTGCCATATGCAAAAAGCATTGGGACTACGGTATTTATTAAAACTATATTTAGAGATGCTGCCCCAAGGAGTTTTTTACTTTTAGCAGAAGTTATGCCAAAGGAGCTGTGTGTTTGCCAATATTCGGAAGGTTCTACCTGTAAGTAGTTGAAGAAATCACTGTAATCTTTCATTTTAAGGATTGTAGAAAAAAGTCGTCCCGATTTTTGCAAAAGTGCCGCAAGCTGTGCGATTCGTAATTCGGGAAATGATTTTGGTCTGATTCTCATTTTTTTTAAAAGACAATCTTCTATACCTTTAAGATTATATTTTGATTTAAGAAAGCTATATTCATTTTTCATTTTCATGTAATATTCATCTTCTCTATCATTTTTAAGGAGTCCTGCCTGACCAAACATCATTGCTTCGATCTGAAAAAGATTGTCGCAATGTTTTTGAATATATTTGTATGGAAGTGAAAGAGCAAGTCGCTCAAATTCATCGGAGTTTATTCCAAAACCATAATTGCGGGATAATATAATATAAAATACATCATCCCATGAATTATTTAATCTTTTAAGGTGATTATTGATATCATTAGATTTTCGCTCTAATCGATCTATTGTGAGATATGACATCCAACCGATTAGTTTAACTTTTGGAATGTGCGACAAGAAGTTAAGACAAGCTGGTTTATATCTGTTGTTGATGAGATATTCAGCACTGTTTCGCAAATGGTCTGAGACCTTTAATTTAAGCTGATCAACCTTCTGTCCATTCTCATTAAATATCTCAGTATCTATCTTTTCCGCAATATGTAGAATAACAGAATTGAACGCTTTATCTTTATGGTGACCATGCCTCAACCAGTCGCTAGAGACGCGATGAATCTCAATATTGCCTGCCCACACTTTCCCCCCTACCTTAATTTTAGAGTTAAAGAAGTCGGGGCCTGCATTTTCATTTTGCACACCGGGGTCAATCACTTCAACCTTAACCCCATCTTCTGTTTTTAATGAATCGGTATTATACAGCTTGTTCATCCAGATAAAGTGTAACAGCTGCTCTGAGTTTAACATAATAATAAGTTTAAACTTCAAAAATAGGACCAATAAAACTTAACTCCAAGTAGATAAGACTAAATTAGGTGAAAATCATATATGTATAAATAATTATGTGTAAATTTGCAGAATCATAATAGGTTATTAAAAACAGGTGTTACAAACAAAAAAAGAGATTGATTTCCAAACAAAAAAGATAAGTAAAATTGTTTGGGAGTATGCATTGCCGGGCATAATAGGTACAGTTGTAACTGCACTTTATAATGTTATCGGCCGCATTTTTATTGGTCAGGGTGTAGGTGCATTGGCTATATCGGGGCTGGCTATTACTTTGCCTGTTATGAACCTTACAACTTCACTTGGAATGTTGGTGGGTGCAGGTGCATCCGCCAGAATATCCATAAGTCTTGGCAAAAAGGATAAAAAAACATCTGAAATGATTCTCGGTAATTCTCTTCTGCTTACGATCATATTAAATGCTGTCTTTATTACTCTAATATATATATATTTGGAGCCCATTTTAAGATCTTTTGGAGCGAGTGATTTAACACTTCCCTTTGCCTATGATTATCTTAAGATAGTGCTTCTTGGAAACGTTTTTGTTAGTCTGGGGTACAATTTCAATGCAATGATGCGAGCATCTGGTTATCCAAAAAAAGCAATGATAACCATGCTAATAGGTGCAGTTTTCAGTATTATTCTTACACCAATATTTCTATATGGCTTCAATATGGGTATTCAGGGTGTTGCCTGGGCCACAGTTGTTTCGATGTTTCTGGGAATGATATTTGTTATGCATCATTTCATGCAGAAAAGAAGCCTGATCAGACTAAAGTTGAAGTATATAAAGTTGAACAAAAAGATTATTACTGCTATAGTCTCAATTGGAATGTCTCCGTTTAGTATGCAGGTGGCAGCATCAGGTGTGGCTGTTTTAATGAATACTTCTCTGATTAGATATGGTGGTGATCTTGCAGTTGGGGCATATGGAATAATTAACACTATTTTAATGCTTTTCCTGATGATTATAATGGGATTGAATCAGGGAACACAGCCAATAATAGGGTACAATTATGGTGCGGGCAACTATAAACGAGTTAGAGAGACGCTAATGTATTCTATAAAAATTGCGACAATTATTACAACTTCAGGAGCACTTATTGCATTAATATTTCCGGAGATATTCGCTAACGCTTTTACTAGTGATGCTGAATTGAAAAGTATAACTGTAAGGGGGCTTAGAATATCGGTTTCTGCTCTTCCACTTGTTGGCATTCAGATAGTTTCTTCGAGCTTCTTCCAAAGTATTGGTTCTGCAACAAAATCGTTGATACAAAGTTTAAGCAGACAGTTAATATTTCTGATTCCTGCTATTATAATATTACCAAGGATATTTAAACTTGATGGTTTGTGGATTGCAATGCCATTCTCGGATATTGTTTCATTTATTCTATCACTCTTTTTGCTGATATTTCAACTTAGACAGCTAAAAAAGATAGAGAGTAATAAATTGCTATAAAAACATTTTCAGATAGCCCGGATTTGAGCTAATTTGATTAGTTTTGTATAAATAGTTTGAGATTGATAATTTATTAATATATAAAATTTAAAGTATGAAACGAGTTGTTTTAATTCGACATGGTGAAAGTGTGTGGAACAAGGAGAACCGCTTTACAGGTTGGACAGATGTTGACCTAACAGAAAAAGGTATTGAGGAAGCACATAAAGCTGGAAAATATCTTAAAGAAGAGGGTTTCCAATTTGAGAAAGCCTATACTTCATATTTAAAAAGAGCTGTTAAGACTTTAAACGTAGTGCTTGATGAGATGGATCTTGATTGGATTCCAGTTGAGAAAACATGGCGTTTAAATGAAAAGCATTATGGAATGCTTCAAGGCTTGAACAAAGCTGAAACAGCAGAGAAATATGGCGACGATCAGGTATTGGTATGGCGCAGAAGTTATGATGTGCCACCTAGCGCATTAGAAAAAGATGATGAGCGCTCACCACTTCAAGACCCTCGCTATAAAGGAGTTGATCCAAAGGATCTACCTTTGACAGAAGCTCTTAAAGATACAGTTGAACGTATTCTTCCTTATTGGAATGATGTTGTTGTTCCGGAGGTAAAAAATAATTACAACGAAGTTATTATTGCTGCTCATGGCAACAGCTTACGTGGTATCATTAAGCACCTAAAGAATATTTCAGATGATGAAATTGTAAGCCTCAACTTGCCTACCGCAGTACCATACGTATTTGAATTTGACGATGATATGAATCTTCAGAAAGATTACTTTTTAGGTGATCCTGAAGAGATCAAAAAACTTATGGATGCAGTAGCAAATCAAGGAAAAGCTAAGTAAATTTAATTAGTATAGAGGTTAACACTATTGTGTTGTTTATATAAATCGTTGTAGCAAAAAATACTACAACGATTTTTTTAATAGCTCTTCTCCATATGCATTTAGTACTCGTAATGTCATCTCTTCTCCTTTTTTCTCGAGAATCATTACTGTTGCATCTTCAACACTATTTCCTCCGCCTATAACAACAGGGTAATTATTGCCTATGCTGTTCTTTGGGTAATATGTAAACTTATGCATATGCCCCTGAATTGATATATTGAATTTAGCATTCTTGAGGATGTCACCCCATTCAGCAAGACTTGGATTAAATGAGTCTTTGCCAAGACCATAAATAGGAATATGGTGCACTAAGACTCTTTTTTCTGCAGCTTTGAACTTATGGCTCTTAAGCTCTTCTTTTAAAAATTGAGCCTGTTCCTTTCTTAATCCGGTGAAGTCGTTCATTCCTGAATATTCAGGATGGCTATCATCTTTATCTTCACCGCAGTCGAGAATAACAAATCTGGTATCTCCCCAATTAAATGAACCATAAGTTTTATCATTTATATAGTCCAACAGGTCTCTAAGTCCAATTGAGTAAGCATTTCGTATCTCATGGTTTCCTCTTAAAAATATTACTGGAATATTCTCTGCTCCTACTTTCTCATTTAAATATGTAAGTGTTGAAACAGCCTGACTCTCATTTCTTGGATCATCGATATTATCTCCATTAAATATTACAAAATCATAATCTATATCAGATATTAAATTTGATAACTGATCTATGGTTGCTCTCCTTTGATGTAAATCATTGAATATAACCGCCGTGAAATTAGTCTCATTTTCTTTAGGAACTCTGAAAGTGTATGTTTCTGAAATAGCAGTTTCGCCAAACTCTTTACGATAAGCTTCATATAGGCAAACCTCTCTTGAACATACTCTATAGCTATATGTTTCACCCGGTTTCAGGTTCTCTAAACGGAATCTATGAAGTAGATTATTCATCATCATCTGTCCATCTAAATAAATATCCATTCTATTATCAAGATTTCCATTTATACCATACTCAACCCAACTGTGAACAGGCACATTTGTTAACCATGAAATAGTTATACCGTTTCCTGTCAGATTTTGCAGATATGGTTTTGTACGGAATATTTCATCCTTTTTGGCATGAAGTCTGATATCAGCGTAAAGAGGTCTGTGATCTGAAGCCACCTTTTCTGCAATAACTCCCTTATCGGTTAAAAGTGACCATCCTGTAGCGCCATTATAACCAAGGATATAATCTATGCAGCTTGTTGGATTGTCAGCAGGAATTGTTAACTGATTACTTGGAACAAGTGTTCTGAAGTCACTCAATAACGATTTAATTACCTCCGACTCAGGTGAAGAATTAATATCACCAACCAGGAAGAATGGTTTATTCACATTAAGCTTTTTAATCTCATTCTTGATTATTTCAACGGCTTTCATTCTATCCTCTTCATTGAGAGAGAAATGGGTGTTGGCAAAATAATAATCCTTTAACTCTACAATTAGTAGCACTCTGGGTTCACTTCTGCATGGTAGTGGCACTCTTATAACGTTAATTGGCTTCTCTTTCGACAATATACCGATACCATACTTACCTCCATCATAATTAATAGAGGCAGCATATGTTGGATACATCAATGTTTCTCTGGATATTACATCTAGTACATCAACTTTATTACTTCTTCCTGTAACACTGTCGAGTTCTTGGATTCCTATAATATCTGGTGCAGCAGACTTAATTATATTTGAAATTCTGTCATAATCTGTAATATTATCAAGACCTTTTGCGTTTCGGATATTATATGACATCAATCTAATAGAGTTTTCCTCTTTTACTGGGATTGATTGAGCAAGACATCTCATATTCACAATTGTGCTATTTATGAATATGAATAGTATAAATGTGGAGATAATTTTTCGTTTCATCGGCATATATTATTTTACAATTAGTGGTGCAATTAGAGCATATCCCTGATCATTTGGATGCAGACCATCTGAGAAATAGGATTCTACAATCTTACCATCTTTCATTAGCTTATCGCTTACATCGATGTAACGCCAGTTGTTTTTGTTAACCATGGCAGATATTTGTTCATTCAGCTTCTTAACGTTATCTTCCTGTCCTCTGCGTGGTAAGATTCCAATAACCTTTAATTCTGCATTTGGTTGTCGCACTTGTATCTGCTTAAACAGAAAACATAGACCCTCAACAATCTCTTCATTAGTGCTTGAGCCGATATTATTGGTTCCAATCATCAGTACAATTTCATCTGCATTATAACCTTGAAGTTCGCCATGGTAAACCCTCCACAAAACATTTTCTATTTTATCCCAACCACAACCTAAGTTAAGATAGCCTTTAGGTTCAACATATTTCTTCCAGCTATTTGGTCCATTTTCCTTTCCTTTTTCATCATTCCAATAATGAGTAATAGAATTACCTATAATCACCTTTTTAGGATTTAATTTTTCGATTGCTTCAAGCTTAGATCTATGTCTATCTTTCCACTCATAAAAATATGGTTCTCTGCGTTGACTAACAGGTTTTGTAGTCGATATTTTACCAACCGGCATACTTAAGATTTGACGGATTATTTTCTCATATGCATCGGCATATGCCTGCATTCCCAGATCATTAGGATGAATTGCATCAACAGCTCCATCTGCAGGTAAATTAATGCTATCTTTATATAGATAATAGATATTGGCAACACCTGCTTGCTTTAATGAATCATATGCTTCTCGAGATGCTTTATTTAGTCTATCTGCTTTATCTCTCATTCCTGCAATCATTCCATCATTTAGATATCCAATATGATCGGTGATTAAGATTGGAAGATCGCTCTTTTCTCTGATTCCCATTACACCATAAACTGTTCTTTTCTTAACTTCATCATCAGAAAGACTAAGCATATTTGGGAGACAATCATATATTATTAGTGAAGCATCTAGCTCTTTGATTAAATCTACCTTCTCCTTTTCGAGTGGTCCATTGCCAGAATATGCAAGATTTATGACAGGATAGTCAAGTTTACGAGATAAGATATTGGTCCATGCCATTCCGGGACGAGATGCACAACCACCTTGTGCAATTGATGTACCATATACTACAATTGGTTTTTCTTTTAAAAGTGGCATAAATGAGAATTCAGACGATTCGGGAACTCCAATCTCCATCCAAGTTACACTATTATAAAGGGGTAGAAAAAGTCTATATTCAAATCCATTTTTATGATAAGTGTTAGGAATAATATTATTGTAAGTATATGTAATTGTATCGCTAAAGTGATAGCTGTCTGATAAATATCTCCAGTTGCCATCTGAATCAATAGCATACAAATCTACTCCGGATTTGCCTGTTGCCGGCATATGAGGCATTGCGAAATCTCCGGTTACACCATATCTTATTTGTATTTTCTCTGCATTGGTTTTAAAATGGATAGCAACTCCTGCAGAGTTCTGCGATAGGTCCCAAACACTCCTCCTAACAACATCTTTTGCCCTATCGGGGAGTCTTTGATAACTATTGCTAATCTCATTCTCCCAACCTCTGTTCTGAACTACAGGATATTCGGCATCAATAGGGTTATACCACTTAGTTTGACTAATTAAGCTAATTGAAAACAACAATAATAATAAGCTAACAAATGTCTTTTTCATATTTCTATTTATAGTTTTTTAGTTTGTTTCATTTACAGGCACAATTTCTATTATTCGGTAGTGTCCAAATCGAGCCATTGGGGTAATATACTGAAGAAGGCCTCCATAACGCTCGGTTTTTGATGTATGTATATGACCGCACAAAAATATAGAGATATTGGAATCAATCAATTCATTCACAAAATCGTAAGTCTCTTGATTATGACCCTCCACAGGCCAGCGTTCTCGTCTCTCAATCTCGAAGCTATTATCTGTTGCAGCGCCCCATTTATGGCTTCCAATTGTTCCGTGCTGATCTGCCACATCAATTGGGATATGTGACCCAATAACCAATGGCAACCCCAAAGCTTTCTGTTCACGAATGAAGTCAAGCTGGTCGGGCGTCATCTGATATGTAGAGTTATCAATCATGAGGAAGTTTATACCATTTATAATATATGACGAATGAGAACTGCTTTCACCTTGATATAGAGGCTTCAGGACTTTCTCTCGCCACTCTTCTCTTAAATCGTGACTCGATCCTGGCAATCCCTCCAGATGCCAGTCGTGATTGCCTGCTGTATACAGAAAAGGTATTCCACAGGAATTAAGTTCACTTAATACAAACTCAACAGCATGTTTAGAAGGATAGTTTATAATATCTCCGGTTAGCATTATTAAGTCTACTTTCAGTTTTTTCGATTCATTAAGTATAGAGGTAAATGCTTCTGTGCGAGTTATTGGTGCTCCTGTTTTATAGTAACTCCCTTTCTCATAAGCAGCAGACATTCTTGATGAGTATTCGGCATATACTTCATCTTCAGGTCCTGCAAATGTTATATGTGCATCTGTTATATGAAGTACTCTTATTGGTTTAATATCACAATTTGAGATACCAATCTTAACGTAATCTTCTGTTGATGAATCGTATACCAAACAAGGCTGACTAAATACTTTTAATATAGGACTAGAAAGCAATATTAATACCAAATGTAAATACAGGACATTAACTTTTTCTCTTTTCATGTCATTATTTTAATTAACAAAGTCGCCTTCTATTGATGAAGAAACCTAAATTAGGAAACTACGTCAAAGTTAATATTTAAATTTCTATTATATAAAATAGCAATTAATTAATTTGAGCTTGCTACTTTTTTTGCTTTAAAACTCAATTTCCCCATTGAAGTATCAACAGTACCCACAATTATGGAATCTTTCATATTACCTTTTAGCCTAACAAGCTCATTTTCGATAAAGACACTACCTCTTAATGTATCTTTCACAATTGCTACTTCTCTCATTTTTATTTTGTAACCTGAGCTAATTTCTATCTCACCTTTAAGACCACTACTGTCATTTGTGACTATAAGATTTCCTTTTTCATAACCATATGGTGCTTGAGACACTTCATATTTCCATACATTTTTAGAGTTTTTCTTGTTTTGTGCGACAACAAAAACCATAACTCCGCTGAGGATCACTAAAATTAAAAGAGTTGTTGCTTTTTTCATTATGTTATAAATTATAGTTAGCCTGAAAAAATATTCCCTAAATATACAATATAAAATAAAAATAAAACAAAAAAAGCATAACTCTCATTGACAGTTATGCTTTTGTATATAGTAGTAATATATATCTCTACATTACTTCACTCCACTTCTTTTAAGTAATGCATCGATTGAAGCATCACGACCACGGAATCTCTTAAATAGAACCTCAGGCTCTTCTGTATTTCCAAGCTCAAGAATATTTCTTCTGAATGAGTCGGCAGTAACCTTATCAAAAATACCATTTTCCTTAAACAGAGAGAAAGCGTCAGCTTCCATAACCTCCGACCACTTATAACTGTAGTAACCGGCAGCATATCCTCCAGAGAATATGTGACTAAATGATGTTGACATACAGGCCTCAGGAACAGTAGGCAGGAGTTGTACTAATGACATTGCATCAGTTTCAAAAGCTCTAATCAGTTGTTGATTATCTCCCGATTCAAATGCCTTCTCCAAAGAGTGCCATGCCATATCCAGATATCCAAAAGAAAGCTGTCTAAGTGTAGCATAGCCAACATTAAAGTTTGATGCATCTATAATATTATGAAGTAAATCTTCAGGCATCTTTTCACCTGTCTGATAATGAAATGCAAATTTATCGAGATAATCCTTCTCTGTTAACCAGTTCTCCATAAAGTGAGATGGCAGCTCTACAAAATCGCGATAAACACTTGTACCTGATAGTGATTCATAAGTAGTTTTTGTAAGCATACCATGTAAAGCATGACCAAATTCATGTAAAAATGTTTCTACCTCATCGAATGTAAGCAGTGCAGGAGTAGTTTCAGTAGGACGTGTAAAATTCATTACAATAGTAATGTGTGGTCTGCTATCCACTCCATCTTTAATATACTGATCTTTAAATGATGACATCCATGCACCAGATCTCTTACCTTCGCGAGGATGAAAATCGGTATAAAGTACTGCAATAAAATTCCCATTTTCATCATGCACATCAAAAGCCTCAACTTCGGGATGATAAACCTGAATCTTATCATTCTTCTTAAACTGAATTCCATAAAGATCAGTAGCCAGTCCAAAAACACCCTTCTTAACATTCTCAAGTTCAAAGTAAGGGCGAGTCATCTCATTGTCTACACCAAATTTTTTGCTCTTCAATTTCTCTGAGTAATAGGACCAGTCCCATGGCTGAATTTCTATAGGCTCACCCTCCATTTCTGTGGCGAATGCAGTCACATCAGCCACTTCTTCTTTTGCTATAGGTGCAAATGATTCTGCAAGTTTATCCAACAGCCCAAATACTCCTTCGGCACTTTTTGCCATCCTGTTCTTTAGGACATAATCTGAATAGCTTTTGTATCCTAAAAGGTTTGCAATCTGAAGACGAGTATTTACAATCTTAATTACATTCTGACTATTATCATACTGTCCACCCTTAACATTCTTGGTATTGTATGCCATATAAAGTTTCTCACGAAGATCGCGACTAGAAGAGTTCTGCATAAACCCGGTATAACTTGGAGCTGACAAATCGAACATCCAACCATCTTTACCTTTGGCTTTTGCTTTTGCTGCTGCAGCATCAATAACGCTTTGAGGTAATCCGGCTAGATCAGCTTTATCAGTGAGCAACATCTCAAAAGCGTTTGTTTCACGGAGATTATTTTGTCCAAATTCCAAAGAAGCTTTGCTAAGCTCTAGAGTTAGTGCTTTATATTTCTCCTTATCTTCTGGAGATAATGTTGCACCACTATTCTCAAAACCTTCATAATACTTCTCAACAAGTCGCTTTTGCTCATTTGTCAAACCCAGTTTATCTCTCTGATCATATATAGTTTTAACTCTTTCAAAAAGCTTTTCATTCAGATTAATGTAATTTGAATGCTCCGACATCTTGGGACTTATACGCTGAGAGATTTCCATCATTTCATCATTGCTCTCAGATCCAAGCAGGTTAAAGAAAACTCCTCCAACTCTACTAAACATCTCACCTGCATTCTCTAATGCCTCTATTGTATTAGCAAATGTTGGACTTTCTGTATTATTAGCAATTGCATCTATCTCTGCTTTATTATCAGCCATTGCCTTATCAAAAGCAGGTTCAAAATGCTCTATCTTAATTTCATTAAAAGGAGCCGTCCCATGAGGTCCTGTAAACGGTTTATAAAACGGATTTTCACCTATTGCAACCACTGTTGTCATCATTATTAAATAAATTAAAAACATTTTTTTCATCAAGTCTCTTTTTAAAATATGTGTATACATCAAGTACTTTAACTCTATAATTACAAAGATAATATTCAAATAGCGATTTATATTCTTGCTGTGTCTATTCTTTTCTGAAAACAGGAATTTATCTACTGCAAAAACCTAGCCAATACCAAATAATTTCATATAATATATTTATCACGCACTATTTTTCTATCTCTCCAATCGGGCATAAATTCTGTAAGAAGCGCATAAAAATTCTTTGAGTGATTCATATGTATAAGATGGCATAATTCATGAGCAATAACATACTCAATACATTTATCTTCAGACTTTATTAGCTTTATATTCATTGAGATATTTCTGTTTGAAGTGCAGCTGCCCCATCTCGACTTCATACTCTTCAAACTTATTTTCTTGGGTGATACATTATAAAGGTCATTAAATTTCTTTATTAAAGGCGTCATAATGCTTGGCATCAGCTCATTTGCTTTTTGTCTGTACCACTCCTCAATAAGATATTTTACCAATAATTTCTCTTTACATTCTACTACTATAAAATCAGTTTCAAGTGTAACTCTATTATATGGTGCAATTTTAACCCTTAAAACATACTCTTTTCCTAATAAAAGGTGCTTTTCTCCGTCGATAAATTCTCTCTTTAAATATGATGATTCCAGGTCTTCAAACTTCTTTTTATGTTTTAATATCCAGTCGGCTTTTTTATTAAGAACATCTTCAATCTGTTTTATTGTTGCTCGATGAGGTGCACGCACTACCACGCTTCCGTCAGTTTTTACAATTATACCGATGGATCTTCGTGTAGATCTTATTAGAGAATAACTTATTAATTCTGATCTTTTACTCTCCATCTACTTTAAAAAATATACTCTTAGAACTCTTCTCCGGAACCAGACTCTTGAAAGCATTGTATGCCTCAACCGGATAATCAGTAGACAAAATATCTGCACCATTAGCAACAACATCACTATAAACATTCTCTCCTCTTGCCTTTGCGCTATTGTCGATATTTCCCATTGTACCAAGGATAGTAAAAATGCCCAACTCATGAAGAGAATCATTAAGTGATTTATCTCGAGCAGAAGTACCTGTGAAAGCTACAACATTATTAAGGTTAATACTACTGTTTAATAATCTCTCAAGTTCATCCTGATTTCTGACTGTAACAGATAACATAAGATTAGGGTACTTCTGATGAATTGACTCAGCAACATTTAAAGTATAAGTTATTATTGCAGAATAAGATTCAGCTCCTGTCTCAATTATCATTTGAGCAACTTCATCAAGATAATCAACCGACTTAACATCTACAGTATATACAACTTTACCTTTTCCCCACTCCAAAACCTCTTTTAATGTTGGTACAGTTCCTTTTACTACATTTCGTTTGTAATCTACAAGAGTTAGATTTCTAATCTCCTCAAATGTAAGATCCCTAACAGCCTTGTCTTCAGTGGTTGTTCGACCAGTAGTCTCGTCATGCATTAGAATCAGTTCACCATCTTTACATTTACTCACATCAAATTCAATAATTGCCGGATTATGGCTAATTACATACTCAAAAACATCTATCGTGTTTTCTGTATATCCTTCATAATACCTGCCTCCTCTGTGAGCAGATACCATTGGAATTCTATCTTCAGTCCATGAGAAAAACTGATATGCATCATCAATATCCTCAACTACAATCTTCTGAAAGTTATCCCCATCTTGGATACTATCGTTTTTTTTATCAATATTATTACAACTAACAGTTATTAAACAAAATAGAGCAACAAGTAGAACGAAATAATTAGATTTTATCATATACTTATAATTTCAAATAAGATTCAATTTTAAATTCAAATTTCAAAGATATGATTATTACACATTTGCCTTTTTAAATTCAAATTTCAAAGATAATCTTATTACATATTTACTTCTTTAAATTCAGACTTCAAAGATAAACTTGTTGTATATTTACTTATTATTTTTAGAGGTAATTTATTATAAAAAGTTTCTAATTTCAAAAATTTAGATATCTTGATATTTTCAGAATTAGCTCTTATTTTTTAAATATCAACACCCATTTCAACAAATCGTGCTGCAGCATTCAGAAAATGTGCTGTAATCCAAAACACCGTCCATCCTTCTGAATAACCACCACGAAGTTTATGTACATCCGACATATTGCCATGTTGAGCAAAATTAGTTTGTTGCAATTGTTCACCCTGACTACCATAAGGGTTAGTCAACTGATAACAGCTGCGATACATAACCGGAGCAAGTTTTTTCAGCCTCTCGTCTTTAAGATATACCCCCATTTTATAAACTTCAGGAGCAAAAAGGACACCATAGACATCAATATGCTGATTTTGCGGAGAAACAACAGTCCATCCGGTAGATTTAAAATTATAATCAGATAAGCGACCTGCAGGAAGAGGGATATCCCATACAACTACATAACTTAAGCAAACATCCATTGCATGCTTTGCCCAGTTGAGATAACGATCTTCTTTTAATCTGTCATACAACTCCACAAATCCCTGAAAAGCTGCCCAGGCGCCCTCTTTATCCTCGCAAGAAGCATCAAGAGTTCCTCCCCAGTAAGCTCCATTCATAGCAAGATGGCGATCTGCAAACAGTTCTGCAGCCTTAATTGCAGCATCTTTATAGTTATTATTTCCAAACAACTCTGAAGCAATTAATAGAGGTGCAATATAAAAACCCTCTGCTGTAGAACGAGGATTCCAGTCCTCTCTCAATATACGCCTACTCTGCCCATCACAAGCTTTTTTTAAAAACGCCTCCCATTTATCAGTTTTGTATTTTTTGCTTTTCCGAGCCTCCTCAATGGCTTTAGCGAAATTATACATCGCCTGACCGCATGAAACATGATCACCTCCATGAAAATCCTTATTTGCAATATTAAATCCAACAGGAAACATACCCTCCTCATTTACAGGAAAAGTAGTCAGAAAATCTAGCGAAGTCTGAACTTTATCTTTAATTCCGGTATCGTTTAATCTCTTTTCCAATACCTGTAGGGCAAAACCCGGTGAGCCCGCCTGACCGCACCAACCCATAACAATATCTTTTCTTAAAGAGATGTCATACATCCCAAAACCATTAACGTCACCCTCCTCAATCCATCTTGTTTTTGCAAATTGATATTTACTCTTTACAATATTATCAAAGCTCTCAAAGCGATCCACATTATAAGGTTTATGCAAGTTTAAAGATGTATATAGAGGCTGTTGAAAACCACTACCCTCATTCTCTACTGGATAAACTTCGATATAAAACTCCTTTTCTATTATCCGTTCGGGCTCAATTGAAAGATAGGTGTTACCATATTTCATCGGTGATCTCTGTAACGCTTTGGCAACACTTCGTTTTCCATTATATCCAATTGGTCCTGAATAAAGTACAAACTCAGTATACCCATCGTATGCCTCCACACCCATCGACCACCATTGGTCATTTATTACAGCTCCCTTTACAGGGCTTGGAGTAGTGTGAATGGCAGCTGCATATTTCTCGGCACTATTTTCAAGCATTGCAAATGGCATAGGATATCGGTGATCTTCAAAAATTGCAAATTCACCTGGTTTCCCTCTATATACCGGAATAAGATCGGGGTTGACTTCCGCTCCCATTTTATTTCCATAGTATAAAATTCCGGGTAGTAGAGGTTTCAAATTTTCACCATTAATTCTGAATCTTACTGACAAAGTTGCATTATGTAAAGTGTCAACTCCTCTCCATTCAAAACGACGTATACATTTTATCAATCCATTTTCAACAACACTATATGAATCTCTAAGCAACATCTCCCCTTCCGGCAACTCGATTCTTCCGGTTAGTATAGTCAAATTATCAAGATACTCAACGTTATGAGGGTTGGCATGATTCCAATTGGTCATCCAATCGTTTTCCCAACCAGTTGCAACCGACCATAATCCGTCGGCAGATGGTGTAATTACTATCTTTTCACCTATTGAGATTTGCGGTAAACTGCCATTATAAGAGATGGATTGAGAGAATAGAAATATAGGTGTAAAAACACATATAAATATAGAAATAAGAAACTGCTTCATCTTAAAAAAGTTTAATCATTCACTTACAAATATATATATTATAAACTATTAAACATCTCTAAAAAACTAAATGTGTTATAAAACAGTTTATACTGGTACACTATTTGTAAGTATAATCAAATAGATCAAATTATAAATAAATAATCAAATATGAGTTTTTTAAATATTGCACAAAACAGATATACAACAAAAAAATATGATTCTACTAAAAAGATAGATGAAATTACAATAGAAAAACTGAAAGAGATTCTCAGATTGAGCCCCTCATCAATAAACAGTCAACCCTGGAAGTTTACTTTTGTGGAGGATCAGAATATAAAAAATGACCTATCTAAACATTCACATTACAATATGAATAAAGTAATAGATGCAAGTCATGTTGTTGTATTTAGTGTTTTGAAGGATACAACCTCATTTGAGAAAATGAGGTTATCTCAAATGCCGGAAGCTGTAATGACATATTACAACAGAGCATTGAAGCCAAGAGGAGAAGAACAGATTATGGCATGGATGAAATCTCAGGTATATCTTTCACTTGGATTCTTTCTGAGTGCTGTTGCAAGTCTAGGAATAGATTCCACTCCAATGGAAGGAATAGATCAATCGGGTTATGATGCTATTCTAGAAGATAATGATTATAAAACATTATTTGCTGTCGCAATTGGCTATCGCGATGAAAAAGATACAAACCAACCGAATAGCACTCCAAAAACCAGACTCGAAAAAGAGGAAGTTATTAGGTCAATTTAAGAGCAGTTATAGATATAAATATCAAACATTTAAGAGAGTCATTTCATTCAATGACTCTCTTAATTTTATAGCCTTATCTCTAAATATTTTTACATTGCCAAACTCAAGAAGACGCACAACTTCTGTATTACATATTTTGCATCTTCCATAAACTTTTACGTCGTTTAATTTTGTGAGAAATAAAGAATCAACAATTATACCTCTAATTGCAAAGCTCTTACAATGTGAACAATATATATTATTGTCTATAATACAATTAAAAAGATTTTTATCAAGTCCTGTGAGTAGTACTCCAAGTTGAAATCTATTTATTTGTATTTCTCCATGTGCATTCATTTTACTTATAATCTGTTATATATCCTATTCTCTAAAATAAACATATTATATCGTATTTTTGCATATTCCGCACTTAAAATTGAATAAAAAGTCAAAAACAGGTGACTAATTTGACAAATTATGTCAAAATAATATTATTATTCAGCTTTTTCTGCAGCTTTTTCCTCTTTTGTTTGAGGAATAACCAAGTTTAATAACACACCTAATAAGGCAGACAAACCAATTCCAGTTAAACTAATAGAGCCTATTGTTAGTACTGCACCCCCAATACCTGTAGTTAAAATAAGCGACACAATAATCAGATTACGAGTATTACTCAAATCAGTTTTATTACGAACCATATTGTTAATACCGGTGGCTGCAATCATACCAAATAAAAGAAGCATTATACCTCCCAATACAGCTCCAGGTATCGATTTCAGAACTGCACTAATCTTACCAACAACAGAGAATAGAATTCCAGTTATAGCAGCAATACGGATAACAGCGGGATCTGTAACTTTTGTTAGTACCATTGCTCCTGTAACTTCAGAGTAAGTTGTAACTGGAGGTCCTCCTATTAAACCGGCAAAAATACATGCAATACCATCACCCAACATTGTACGATGTAGACCCGGTTCTTTAACGAAATCTTTATCTGCAACCTGACTAACTGCATATACATCACCAACATGTTCTATTACAGGTGCAATAGCAACCGGCACCATAAATAATATAGCACCCCATGAAAACTTAGGGGTAACAAACTGTGGAATACTAAACCAGGCAGCTTCAGCTATACTACTAACGTCTACACGCCCTAAAACCATAGCTACAATATATCCAACTATAATTCCTGCAAAAATTGGGATAAGTTTAAGTAGACCTTTAGCAAAAACACTAACTAACATTGCTGTTACAAGTGCAACTATTGCAAGCAACCAATCTTCGGTTGCCATATTTACACCAGTACCTGCCAGAGAGAGACCGATAAGCATAATTACCGGACCAATTACGATAGGCGGAAAAAGACGTTTAATCAGATTAATGCCTTGCCATTTAACAAGAGCACTCATAAGAAAATAAACTAAACCTACAGCAACAAGACCAGACAATGTTCCTGCCAATCCGTAAAGCTCCGTTGCTTTAACAATCGGTGCTATAAAAGCAAAACTGCTACCTAAAAAAATAGGGACACTGCCTTTCGTAACTAAATGAAAGATCAGAGTCCCTACTCCTGCTGTAAAAAGAGCCGTTGAGGGGTCGAGCCCGACTAATAATGGTACTAAGACTGTTGCTCCAAAGGCAACAAAGAGGAACTGAACCCCAACAATAGTTTTCTGTCCTCGGGATAGATGTTTGTTGTTCATTAATTGTTAAAATATAATTTTGGTTGCAAAGTTATATTTTTTTTTGAACATTAAATATGCTAATTGAATAAATCTGATAATAGATTTTAATGAAATAAAAAAACGGGCGCCTTAAATGACGACCGTTCTTAAATTAATCTTCTTTTCTTTTAAAGGATGCTACTTAAATCTTCGGGAGTAATGTTCATCGCAACAATAACTCCGTTTTCATCGATTAAGTAATTGCGGAACCCTCTATTCAGTTTGAAATTTCTATACAAATCTGATTTTGTTCCACTTACATCACTGAATAGTGAAAGTCTGTCGAGGTTATCCATTTCCATCGTTCTCTCCAACACATTTAAATTCTCATCAAATGCTATTGATATAAATGTAACATCCGAATTAATCATCTTAAGATAATTATGCAAGCGAATGTTGGTGGCTCTGGATTGGGCATCATATGTAGCCCATAAGTTAACCACAACTTTTTTGCCTCTGTATTCACTTAACATACAGGTATTATTCTCCAAATCCGTCAAAAAAATTTCAGGAATTATTTCTCCCGGATAATAACCTAAAGATGGAGTTGCATCCTTCACGGATCCTGATGATAATGTAAGTGAAAATAAAGCTACAAGGCAAAAGTTCACATACTTCATAAAATATAATTTTAGTTAGTAAATAGATTAGCTGATGCTTCACGCAATAACTAAACCTCTTATTTATAAAGACTTTTCGCTAAAAGCCTCTCGTTTAGATGTCAAAAGTACGTCACTTTTTTCAATTATTGTATTTTTTGGACAAAAAAAACACTTTCAAATGTTAAAATACAATTATCTGATTTTGTGCTGATTACACATATCAAAACGTATATATTTGATTTTATGCATATTACACAACTCATATCTACATTTACCAAATCTCAGTAGATAAAATATATCACTCATAGATTATTGCGGTGTGGCAAAAAAATTCTCAATAGCTTCGATTGATGTATCTTTTAATATCACTTTTTTATCTCTATCAAACAGATAGAGAGTAGGTATAGCCTTTACATCATATAGTTTTTTGTGAGTAATTTCCAGACCTTTATCATAACCATGCACCCAGTTTTTTGGCATATCCGGTAGATGCTTAAGCCACAGGTCTAAATCCTCATCAGGATAAAGTGTGAGTATTGTAAGCATTGTACGTGAAGAGCTGTTTAAAGCAAGTGCTTTATTTATAGCTACTGAACTGTTCAGTTGTTTTGTAACAGCCTCACATGTATGGCATCCTGGATTTGAAAACATCAACAATACATATTCACTCTGCAGGTTATAAAATGAGTCTGATTTACCGGATGCAAGAGTATAATTAAAATTATTGGCTTTCTCTCCTACCCTGTTCTTCAAAACCATCTCCAATTGGAATTTATATTTTGATATCTCGCTATCGTTCAGCAAACTTGAATTAACAACCTTATTCAAAACAGGAATATAGAACTCTTCGTTTCTAAATGGAGAGTTAGGATCGTAGAAATATTTATCAAACAAATTCACAAAATATGCATACATCACACTATCTGCTTCAGCTCTTTCTAAAGTGTTTTGCAACGAGATATCTGCAATATCTTTACTAACATAATTGAGTATCCCAATATAATCGACAAAAGCCTGTTCTGCTATTTCAGGACGTTCAGTTAACCCCCTACTTTTAAAATCGAATCTTTTCCAATAGTTCACAACCAGATATTCAGCACGTTTGTTACTATCAGTTATAGTTGATGGAATAGATGGAAGAATAAATGTATCTGGAACTACGCTCTCTACGGGCAATGCTTCATTTGCACCAACTGAAATATCATGCTTATTTAGTTCTGTTTTCTTTGTCGATAAACAAGATGAACCAATCGATAATATTAAAAATAGAGCTACTGAAATAATGAGACTATTCTGTTTCATAGAAATATTGAATATTCTTTAATTACGGTAAAGATAATAAGCTAGAAATAATTTAACGTTATAACTATAGAATAATTTCTAAAATCTGCTTTTGAACATATTGAGTTTGGTTACTAAATTTTGTACATTTGTAAATTCACTAAAGCTATTTATCATTAATGGATAATTTTATTGTTTCAGCAAGAAAATACAGACCAGATACATTTCGATCGGTGGTTGGCCAACAAGCCCTGACTACAACTCTAAAGAATGCTATTACCGGCAAAAAACTTGCACACGCATATCTATTTAGTGGTCCAAGAGGTGTTGGTAAAACAACCTGCGCCAGAATTTTTGCAAAAACAATAAATTGCTTTAATCTTACCAGTGACAGTGAAGCATGTAATAAATGTGAGTCGTGTGTTGCATTCAACGAACAGCGCTCATACAATATTCATGAACTCGATGCTGCATCCAACAATGGTGTAGATGATATAAGATCACTAATCGATCAGGTGAGAATACCCCCTCAGATAGGAAAATATAAGGTATATATTATTGATGAGGTTCATATGCTATCTCCAAATGCTTTTAACTCATTCCTAAAGACACTTGAGGAACCACCTGCACATGCAATATTTATACTTGCTACCACCGAGAAGCATAAAATAATCCCAACAATTTTATCAAGGTGTCAGGTTTACGACTTTAATCGCATTAACATCATTGATATCGTAGAACATTTGCAATATGTTGCTAGTAAAGAAGGCATTACTGCAGAACCGGAGGCTCTAAATGTGATTGCTCAAAAGGCAGATGGTGGTATGCGCGATGCACTATCAGTATTTGATCAATGTGCAAGCTATACACAGGGAAACATTACCTACAAATCTGTTATTGAGAACCTCAACGTATTAGATTATGAATATTATTTTAAGCTCACAGATACTTTCCTAAATGGCGATGTTGTTAACTCTCTATTAATTTTGAATAATATTCTTAACCGTGGATTTGAGGGTCAATATATTATAAGTGGTATAGCTTCCCACTTCAGGGATCTGCTCGTTTGCAAAGATGCAAAAACTGCTCAACTTTTTGAGGTAGGAGCATCTATAAGAGATAACTATATTGAGATAGCAAAAAGATGCAGCAACCAGTTTCTGTATAAGGCAATTGAAATTGCAAATGATTGCGACCTCAACTACAGGCAGAGTAAAAATAAGCGCCTGTTAGTTGAATTGGCATTAATAAAACTTTGTCAGTTGAATGTTTCAGATGAAGAAGCAGACATTAAAAAAAAAACAGTAATTAAGCCAATTGAGAAATCGTCAAATAGTTCAAATATAGAGTTAGAACAAAATAGTAAAAGCAGAAGTAGAGAAAAGGATGAATCGCCCAAAGAGAACAAAACAGGGAGTGTTACAACAGCTACAACCCCAAATCCAGAAAAATTAAAAATCAGTAAAGTATCAGGAATAGGCATCTCATTAACATCGCTCGTCAAAAAAGATGAGGAGGTAACCAAAACAACCGAAGAGTTTATTTCATCTAACAGCAACAACAAATTTACAGAAGAAGATATTCTAAAAGCATGGAATGAATATGCAGACAACCTAGAAATAGAAAAGTTGTTAAAAAACACCATGTCTCTTTATAAACCCAAACTGATTAGTGACGTAATGTTTGAGGTAGAGGTTAACTCAGAGTTAAACAAAGAGTATCTGACAAATAATGGAGAAGCAATTCTTGCTTTTTTGCGAGGTAAGGTTAAGAATGATAATCTAACAATGACAATTAAGATCTCTAAAGAGAATGTAATAAAAAAAGCACTAACCTCAAGAGAGATTTTTGATGAACTGGTTCAAAAAAACCCCTCTTTGCAAAAGCTGTCTGATGAATTTGGATTAGAGCTAAGTTAAAACGGAACTTCTTTTGATGAAATTTATCTATTACATCTTACTAATCTCAACTATTATACTATCCTGCAAAGGGGAAAAGAGAAGTGTAGACACTCAATCACTTATCAACCCAAATTCTCCCGATACACTGTTATTATCTCAAAAACCAATTGTTCCCGATACAATTATAGATTCAGATTATTCTTTCGAAGAGGCAATTGCCGGGTCAAATGCACCTGAAGAAATAATAGAGCAGCTCGAACTAATTGATGTTGTTTATATATCTACAGATGGGAAAATTCATAAAGGTCAGATTTTAACAAACAGATTAATTGCAGAAGATATCAGAGAAATTTTCAGCTTTATGCTGAATGAATCGTTTGTAATTGAAAAAGCTGTTCCAATAACAAGATACAACTGGAGTGACAGCCTTTCGATGGAAGAAAATAACAGTTACAGCTTTTGCTACCGTAATATGTCATATTCTAAACATGCCTATGGTATGGCAATTGATATTAACCCAAGATTTAATCCATTAAGATGGAAAATTGAAGACAAGCCAAACCAACCTGTGGGTGCAGAGTTAGATACAACAGTAAACGGCACATTATTCCCCGGTCACCCCGTAGTTGATCAGTTTAAAAAATTAGGCTTCAGATGGGGACACTCATTTACAAAGTATTACGACGACCATCATTTCGAGAAAGCCCAGTTTTCCCTATCCAAATTACGATAGTTAATAGCCTCTGCCAGATGCACAGATTTGATATTCTCACTAGCATCGATATCAGCAATTGTACGAGAAACTTTTAATATTCTATCATATGCTCTTGCAGATAAAGATCTTCGATGCATTGCAGTTTTCAGCAGCTTCAACCCTGTGGCGTCGGGAGTTGCGAACTTATGCAGAAGCCTCCCGCTCATCTGTGAATTTGAATATACCCCTTTGATATTTCTAAACCTATCTTGCTGAATCTTGCGTGCCCCTACAACTCTCTCTCTTATTTTCTCGCTAGACTCGGCTGGCCTGCGATCGGCTATTTTATCGAAAGGAACAGGTGTTATCTCAATCTGAATATCAATTCTATCTAAAAGAGGACCTGATATGCGACTAAGGTATCTCTGCACAGTACCGGGTGCACATACGCAATCTCTATCGGGGTGATTATGATATCCGCATGGGCATGGATTCATAGCTCCAACCAGCATAAAGGCAGAGGGGTAATCTACATTATATCTCGACCTGGATATTGTTATTGTGTGATTCTCTAAAGGTTGCCTCATCACATCAAGTACACTTCTGTTGAATTCCGGTAGCTCGTCGAGAAAGAGAATTCCATTATGAGCAAGGCTTATCTCTCCCGGCTGAGGTGTACTTCCACCTCCTACTAAAGCAACGTTGCTTATTGAGTGGTGCGGCGCTCTGAAAGGACGCCTGAACATCAGCGAATGATACTTATCGGTGCTTCCGGCAACACTATGAATTTTTGTTGTCTCAAGCGCCTCTTCCAATGTAAAAGGGGGTAAAATTGAAGGCATCCGTTTTGCCATCATCGACTTTCCTGAACCGGGAGGGCCTGACATTATTATATTATGTGATCCGGCAGCAGCAATCTCTAGAGCCCGTTTAACATTTTCCTGACCTTTCACATCTGAGAAATCTAGTTCGAACTCCGATTTACTCTCATTAAACTCCTTTTCCAGATCTATTGTGGTTGGTTTCAGATTGCTCTCATTATTATAAAAGTTAACTACCTCTCTAATATTATTTACTCCATAAATTTCCAAACCATCAACAACAGCAGCTTCTCTAGCATTCTCTGCAGGCAAAACGAACCCCTTAAAACCATTCTCCTTTGCCATAAGCGCCATTGGAAGAGCTCCTCTAAGTGGAAGCACAGATCCGTCGAGAGAAAGTTCACCCATAAGTATATAACTCGAGAATTTCTCGTTCGAGATTGATCCCGAAGCGCCTAAAACACCAATTGCTAGAGGCAAATCGAAAGCTGATCCCTCTTTGCGAATATCGGCAGGCGACATGTTAATTACAATCTGTTGACGTGGAAATTTGAACCCATTAACTTCAAGAGCCGAAACAATTCGTTCATGACTCTCTTTTACAGAAGCATCCGGTAAACCTACCAGAAGAAACCTTATACCTTTGGAGCAGTTAACTTCAATAGTTATAGGTATTGAATCAATACCTTGTACAGCTGCTCCAAATACTTTTACCAGCATTTGTTACAGTTTATTTTTTAAATAAAATCTTAATCTTTAAAAGATTTGGTTACCATTTCTGCTACTTCCTGAGCAGGTACATTCCTTAACATTATGGTTCCTTTAGGATTAACAAGTATATTAAAAGGAATATATTGAATATTTAAACGATCAACAACATCTGAACCCCATCCTCTCTCTTCTTTAATAACAGTCCAGGGAATTGAATCTAGTTCTACATCCATTGGGTATTTATCTGAATCTATATAAACTGAGATAAACTGAACACTATCTTTGTTTATAATTTCATACTCATTTTTAAGGAGCTCGACAGTTTCACGCGATTCAGTTCCTGTGTTTGATATAAAAGATATAAGAACATATTTACCATTTAACTCATTAGAACGAATTGACTCACCATCCTTGTCTGTTAATTGAAAATATGGTATGATAGCATCTTCGGCCGACATATTAAGCTTTTGAGAATAAGTTTGAAGCCTTTTTGCAATATTGCTTTCAACAATATCTCCTTCTATATAACTCAATACCCTTTCAAGTGATTTAGGAGTATCACTGTTTGTAAAGAAATTATTTATTAAAATAAGACTCGAAAACTTTGTAGGATTCTCTATTATATACTCTTCAGCCTTTAAAGTTAGCTCGTGATTTAACAAATTGAGATTTGAAATATCATTACTTCTCGATAAAGAGTTATTCCTTGAAGTGTCTGTCTCTTTAATGCCATGGAAATCCGACAATAGTTGACCTCTTTGTTTTAACAATTCCTGATTTGCAGTTTTAAATGCTGTAAGATCATTGTTTATTTCATTTCCACTCACTTTAATAAGATCAGGGAAATGAGCATCACCTTTAATTGTTATCTTCTGACCCTTATCAGCAAATACAACCGTTGATCTCTCATTCATAAATAACGAAAAAGAAGTAAGAGTATCTATGTTAACTTTATAGTTAAACTTACTTGTTTCATATACCGGAATTGTATCAATAACCAGTGAATCCGATGATAGATATGATGCTAAAATATAAGGACCGGAAAGATTGGAAATATCACCTTTTATAACAGTATCATCTCCCTTTTTGCACGAAAATGCAAAAAGCAAGCAGATAATGCATATAATTATTATGTAATATTTTCCTATCATTTGTCTATAAATCTTGGTGAATTGTTCTATTTGTGAAAGGGCAAAGATACTGCTTTTTTTTAAATATTCAATGATTTTCACATTTATTGTTTGTTTTTTTAATATAGACAACCTTAATGATTAATTTATATGGATTTAAGGAAGAAAATAGTTAGATTTGTGTTTTAAAACAGAAAACAAACTATATGTACTTCTCTATTATTATTCCTCTTTTTAACAGACCTGATGAAATAGACGAGCTACTTCTAAGCTTATGCAATCAGACTAATAGTCGGTTTGAAGTGATTATAGCAGAGGATGGTTCTTCGAATAAAAGCGATCATATAGTTGAAAAATATAGAGATAAATTATCTATAACATATTTTGAGAAACCAAATTCGGGGCCGGGACTTTCAAGAAACGCTGCTGCTGAAAAAGCTAAATATGATTGGCTTATTTTTTTTGATTCCGACTGTATAATTCCAGATGAATATATTGAGAATGTAAATCAATTTCTAAGCACTAATAACGTAGATGCTTTTGGTGGTCCTGATGCAGCACTTCCAACATTCACAGCAGTTCAGAAAGCAATAAATTACTCAATGACCTCTTTCTTTACAACCGGTGGGATTAGAGGAGGAAGCAAAACCTTGGATAAGTTTCACCCACGCAGCTTTAATTTGGGTGTTTCCAGAGAAGCTTTTAACAGTTTAAATGGATATGGAAAGATGCGTTTTGGTGAGGATATAGATTTTAGTCTTCGACTGCTTGAAGCAGATTATAAAATAGCTCTTATCCCAAACGCATATGTTTATCATAAAAGAAGATCCAATTTCCGGCAATTTTTCAAACAGGTATTCAATTCGGGAATTGCCCGAATAAATCTTCAGTTGTTGCACCCCGGCTCATTAAAATTAGTTCATGCTCTACCTGCATGCTTTGTAATTGGAATGGCAGTTATACTACTTCTTTCCCTCTTTTATCCAACACTTCTTCTGTTGCCTCTCACATACTCTATCTTAATATTTATTGATTCATTATCAAAAAATAGATCTGTGAAGGTGGCAATTTATAGCATCTCCTCATCTTGGGTTCAATTAACTGGATATGGTTCAGGATTTATTTCTGCTTTCTGGAAACGTTTAATACTAAAAAAAGGCGTATACCACGCCTTTGAGAAGAAATTTTACGATTGATTTAATTAATTGACAACTAAATCTTTTCACCGTAAGCTAAGTCACCTGCATCACCAATTCCTGGAATTATATATGATGATTCATTTAATCCCGGATCAATTGCAGCAGCCCATATAGTTGTTTTATCTTCAGGGAAATTGTTTTTACAATATTCTATAGCTTGTCTGCTGGCAATAATTGTAGCAATATGAATTTTTGCAGGATTACCCTTTGTTAGCAGTGCCCTGTAAGTCAACTCCATACTACTTCCTGTAGCAAGCATAGGATCAGTAAGAATTAATGTTTTCCCCTCAATTGTAGGAGAAGCAATATATTCTATGTGAATATCAAATGATTTATGCCCTGTTTCGCGATACTTTCTGTAGGCCGAAACAAATGCATTGTTTGCTCCATCAAGATAATTCAACATGCCATGATGATATGGTAATCCGGCTCTTAGTATTGTAGCAATTACCACTTGATCATTTGGAACCGAAACTTCAGCTTTAGCTAGAGGTGTGTCGATAGTTATGGTATTATACCCAAATTCTTTACTGATTTCATACGCCATCAACTCCCCTATTCTTTCAATATTTCTACGAAAACGTAAGCGATCATTTTGAATAGTTACATCTCGAATCTCTCTTACGAATGAATTAAGTAGGGAGTTACTTTCCGAAAAGTTTATTACTTGCATAGGTTATATTTATAATAATGAAAATGCGCGATTAAAAGAAACATATTTCGGAATACAAAGGTACTATATTTAAGACTCATGCTAAACTTTTAAACTGATTTTTTGTTAAATAATTGTCTATGGAGATAAAAAAACCAAACAATTAAAGAAATATTTCTTTAATTGTTTCGTGATTAAACTTATTTGATTATTTTTGTAGTGTTGTATTAGGTAAAAGTTCGTAAGTAATAGATTTTATATATAAACATTAAACCCAAATTATTAAAGATGGCAAATTTAGATTTAAGCAAGTATGGAATTGTTGGAGATTTCGAAATCGTTCACAATCCTAGCTACGAAACACTCTTCCAAGATGAATTGAATCCAGCAAACGAAGGATTCGAAAAAGCAAAATTAACAAAAAGTGGCGCTACAGCTGTTTACACCGGTAAATTTACAGGACGCTCTCCAAAAGATAAATACTTTGTAAAAGACGATGTAACAAAAGATTCTCTTTGGTGGGATGGTACTATCAATCGACCATGTTCGAAAGAGGCTTTCAATTATTGCAAGGGACGTGTAACTTCACAGCTATCTAAAGCTAAAAAATTATATGTTGTTGATACATATTGTGGAACAAACGAAGATACTCGTATGAAAGTACGCTTCATCATGGAAGTAGCATGGCAAGCACACTTTGTTACTAACATGTTTATCCGTCCTTCTCACTTCGAACTAGCACATTACGGAGAACCTGATTTCGTATGCTTAAACGGTTCAAAAACTACTAATGACAAATGGCAAGAGCATGGATTAAACTCTGAAAACTTCACATTGTTTGATCTAACTGAAAACATGCAGGTTATCGGTGGTACTTGGTATGGTGGTGAAATGAAAAAAGGTATCTTCGCACTGATGAACTACTACCTCCCACTACGCGGTATCGCTTCAATGCACTGCTCTGCAAACGTTGGTAAAGATGGTGATGTTGCTATCTTCTTCGGCCTTTCAGGAACTGGTAAAACTACTCTTTCTGCCGACCCAAAACGTTTCTTAATTGGTGATGATGAGCACGGATGGGACAACAATGGTGTTTTTAACTACGAAGGTGGCTGCTATGCAAAAACAGTAAATCTTACTGAAGAAAACGAACCAGACATCTGGAGGGCTATCCGTCGCGATGCACTTCTTGAAAACGTTGCTGTTGATGATGAAGGAAACATCGATTTCGCTAACATCTCTGCAACTGAAAATACACGTGTATCATATCCAATTCACCACATCAGCAAAATTGTATTGCCTTCACGTGCAGGACACGCTAAAAAGATTATCTATCTTTCAGCTGATGCTTTTGGTGTATTACCTCCAGTTTCTATTTTAGATAACAATCAGGCTCAATACCACTTCCTATGCGGTTTCACTAGCAAACTAGCAGGTACAGAACGCGGAATTACTGAACCACAGCCTTCTTTCTCTCCTGCTTTCGGTGAAGCATTCTTAACTGTTCACCCAACAATATATGCACAACGTCTTGCTGAAAAGATGGAAGAGCACAATGCTAAAGCATATCTTGTAAACACAGGATGGAACGGAACCGGAAAACGTATCTCATTAAAAGATACACGTGCAATTATCGACGCTATCATTGATGGTTCAATTGAAGAAGCTGAAACAATTCACGTTCCAATCATGAATCTTACTGCACCTGCTAAATTAAACGGTGTTTCTGATATTCTTGACCCACGTTCTACTTATGCTGATGCAAGCGAATGGGAAGCTAAAGCTAAAAAACTTGCTGCTATGTATATCGAGAACTTCAAACAATATACAGACACAGACGCAGCTAAGGCATTAATTCCTTCAGGTCCACAATTAGACTAATACAATAATTAGGAAAATTAATTGCCGGTAACAAATTATGGTTGCCGGAATAAATATAAGAGACTATCCCGGTAATCAGGATAGTCTCTTTTTTTATATATCAAATCTGCCGAAGCATAAAGTTAATTTCGAAAGCAGATACGTAAAATTCAAGTATTAACCTCATGTTTACATTTATTCGCTAAAGACGCAGCTGATTAAGTATACTTCACACCTGATTAAATCTGACTTAACCCTTACAAAGTCCGTACAAACTTCTAATTTGTATAATGGAAATTAGGAGTTGGTTAGGAGTTGGTCAGGAGTTGGTAGGAAGTTTGTACGGAGTTAGTAAATAGTTAGTAGAAAGATTGCCCTTGGCTTTGTACTGAAATGGGTTTGTAAAAAATGTGAAAATGATATGTTTTCCACCGAAATATCTTACTTTGTGTTATAAATAATAATTAACTATCTTCGAAGTTGATTATTTTAATGCAGAGAAACATATGACAATCAAAATACTATAAATGACTAATGAACAGAAAAGAGATGAATTATTCTAGAAAACGCCACAAAACATTACCATTCACCTGAAAAATATTTTTGAAGAAGGAGAGTTAAAAGAGGATACAACTTGTAAGGATTTCTTATAAGTTCAAAACGAAGGCTCCAGGAATGTTGAACAAAAACGAGAGCTTTATAATATAGATGCAATCATAACCTTCGATAGATTTGTAAATGATAACAAAACTGGACTTCAGGCGGAGATAGATACAAGACACAAGCAGTATATGATCATTACAGAAATAAATCACTAATTTTCGCAGAATATCAGTAAAGTTTCTGTCAGGTTTTTTGATGATTGTGAGGTACGTGCCGCTCAAACAAATTTTGGGATATTTCAGGAGGTAAGTTGTTTAATAATTAATACGTAAAACACTATAAGTTATGAGCAGAGGATTTGTAAAAGAGGGAGATCAGGAAGATATTCCTATAGTGCCTCCCAGAGCTTTTTTACCTGAGGGTGAAACGAACTATGTAACCCAGGTGGGCATGAATGAACTACTTGCTGAAAAAGAAAAGCTTATTCAAGAAAAAGAAAATCTAAACATTGCAGACGAAGATGACAAAAGGGTTGCAGCAAATTTTATTAACGCAAAACTTTTTCTACTGGACAATAGAATTGATACTGCCATAATAGTCAATTTAGAAGAGCAGCCACAAAATGAAGTAAGATTTGGTGCATCAGTAACCCTCAAGATAGGAGAAACCAATAGGATTAAGACTTTTCAAATTGTTGGTGTTGACGAAGCCGATGTTTCAAAGGGGAAAATATCATTTATTTCGCCTTTAGCAAAGTTATTGACAAATAAAATAGTTGGAGAAAAAGCAATCTTAAAACGAGACAAAAAAGATATTGTTTATGAAATTTTGAACATAGAATATATATAAGACCTCTCCTATATTAGCTTTAAGCATCGTTTAAGGAATAAAAAAACTCCCTTAAGATTTCTCTTAAAGGAATTTAGGTATAAATACGAATAATCATAAAAATCTATATGCAATGTATAAAAGGATATTTTACTTCTGTTTTTTTTGTCTTTCATTTCAATTGTTTGCCCAAACACCTAAAGTGAAACCAGAATTGTACGATGAATTTACACATAACCTTTTAAAAACATTTGATGTTTTTTATGTTGCGGATAATCGCGACAAATACCTGATAAGCAAGTCGCCTTTATCCCATTTCAATGGATACCGGAGAATTTACAGTGATACGGTAACTATCTATGGTAACTCTTATAAATTGCCATTTGATGCAGAGGGAGATAGTGAGAAGAAATATGAGGTCAAACGAATGATTGTTCATAGTAATGCTTTTTTACCATTTGGCCTGCCATTCGGTTCTGCGGGGAATAGCGAGAAAGAGTATATAGCGACTTGGTTATTATTAAATACGCGGTTATATTTGTGTAGTGTACATTTTCCCTTCGAAGCAAAGAGAGATGATAAAATTGTGTATCCCCCGATGGAGAAATTTACAGGCAAACGCTTTAACAAAAAAAATATCCTGAATATCGAGATTGGGGAACATATCTATGGTCTTATGCCGGCTACCTGGTTTTCCGATACACTCTATGTGAAAAAAGCTAACCCCGAAAAGGTTCCCCTGCAACGTGAGGTATGGCAAAAGAAACATTACTTGAGGATGATATTCAAAAAAGGGAAGTTAGTTTCTTCGGAAGTCGTGTCAAATAAAACATGGTAATACCTAAAATAATTCACCTGATTTGGTCAGGGCTAGATGGCCCCCCTACCTAAGCATTTCGAGACATTGGGTAAAACTTGGAGATATGATTATCCTGATTGGAAATATGAACTCCTGGATAACGATCGATTGAATAAATTTGTTGTAGATAATTATCCTGAATATTGGCTGAAGTATAATAAATTTAAATATAATATTCAGCGATGGGACATTATTAGAAATTTAATCCTAAATAAAATTGGAGGAATATATGTTGACTTTTCCATAGCTTTACACTTTAATTTGTTAATGTTTGTAATGTGGCGTTCTGCTATTTGATATATAGTGCTGTTCTACTGCTTATTATAGATATTAATTTTAAAGTCTGGTGTTTTGGTGTATTTTTAAAATTTAGAACACCAGTTTGGCACCTCACTCCTATTAATAATACAGTTTCGGAATATTGAATAAATGATATTAGAGGAGTTTGAAAGTTATTGTAAAAACCTCTCATATATTAGCTTTAAGCATCGTTTAAGGAATAAAAAAACTCCCTTAAGATTTCTCT
>CAYLKV010000003.1:30035-124873 GCA_964384545.1 uncultured Proteiniphilum sp. | reverse complement strand
CTTATTAAATAATCTGAGCTTATTAAACAAACTGAGCTTATCCGATCTGGGAAGTTTCTTTGGAATGCTTCTTACGAATGTGAAATAGAATTAGTGAAATAGAATTAGTGAAACAAGAATTTTAAATAAAAAATGACTAGATTTTCTAATAGTGTTGTTCAACTACGCTCATCTGAAATACGCGATTTGATGAGCCTGGCAACTGCTCCGGATATGATTTCATTTGCCGGTGGTATGCCTGGTAATGAATTGTTTCCTCTTGATACTATTGATGAGATATATAATTCTTTAACTGATAAAGAGAAACAAATTGCAATGCAGTATGGGCCTACTACAGGTCTCCCTACTCTGCTTGAATCGCTATCTGATTATCTGAGAAATAAAGGTTTACCGGTTGATTCTAATAAATTAATTATAACTACCGGATCTTTACAGGCTATAAATATTCTAGGGAAAGCTTTCTTAGATCCAGGTGATTCTGTTATTGTTGAGTCGCCCAGCTTTATTGGAGCACTTTCTGCTTTTCGTTCTTATCAGGCTAATCTGTTGAGTGTGCCATTAAATGGTGATGGAATGGATATTTCGGCACTTAAGGAGATTGTTGAGTCTGAGGGTAATAAACCTAAGTTTTTATACTATTCACCTAACTTTCACAACCCTGCAGGAATTATCTATTCTAAAGAGGTGAAACAACAAATGATTGAACTCCTTAGAGGAAAAGATATTCCAATTATTGAGGATGATGTTTATAGCGACTTATATTTCTTTGATGAGGATGTTCCTAAAATGGAACTTATTAAGATGATGGATCCCGAAGGAATTGATGTGTGCTTTACCGGTTCATTTTCGAAGATTCTGGGTCCTGGATTGCGTTTGGGATGGATGCTAGTGCCTGAACATATTTATAGAAAATGTGAATTGATAAAACAGTCGATTGATGCATGCTCACCAAGCTTCTCGCAAGTTATAGCTGACAAGTTTTTACGTGATGGACATATTTATAAATATATTGCAAGCATTAGAGATGAGTATAAGAAAAGGGGGTTGGCGATGATTGAGGCACTAGATAAATATCTGCCGGAAGATACATCGTATGTGAAACCTTGTGGCGGATTTTACACCTGGATTAAACTGCCTGATGGGTGTGATGCGACTGAAGTACTTAAGAAAGCAATTGAGAATGGGGTTGTTTTTGTTACAGGTAAAACATTTGACCCTAACGGTATTAAAAATGATCATATTCGTGTATCTTTCTGTAATACTGATACTGATTCAATTAAAAAAGGTGTACCAATTATCGCTGATGCAATTAGACATACAAAAGAAAAGATTTGAAGTACAAAAGAATTAAGGTACAAAAGAATTGAGGTACAAAAGAAAAAGGCTGTCTTATTAAATATGAGACAGCCTTCTTATAAATATTTAAACTCAGAAACTAATAGGATTTATCTTCTTTAACTCAGAAAAGCAATCAATACTCCGGCTGCAACTGCAGAACCTATAACACCGGAAACATTGCTCGACATACAATATTGGAGTATATGATTAGTTTTATCATACTTCAATGCAATATCATTTGCTACACGTGAAGCCATTGGAACTGCGCTTAGACCTGTTGCTCCAACTAGTGGATTAATTTTCTTTGCTGAACTCTTATTATATATTTTTACAACAATTATTCCTCCTGCTATAGAGATTGCAAAGGCAAATAACCCAAGTACTAAAATACCTATTGTTTGCCATCTGAGAAACATCTCTGCCGGCATTGTAGCTCCAACACATAATCCGAGAAAAATGGTTGCAGTATTCATTATAGGTCCGGATGCTGCATCGGCTAAACGAGCTGTATTTGCTCCTATCTCTTTGAGAAGATTTCCTAACATAAGCATTCCTATAAGTGGTGCGGCTGATGGCACCAAAACAGAAACTACAAGTGTTAGAACTATTGGAAATAGAATCTTGACTGTTCTTAGATTCTTTATCTCATATTTAGGAGGAAATTGCTTATCCATGTTTCTCATATGAATCTTAAATTCATCCTCTTTCATGAGAAGTTTTGACACTGCAGGTATTATAACCGGAACCATGGCCATATATGAATATGCGGCTATTGCAATTGGCCCTAACAGATGTGGTGCTAGTTTAATGGTTGTATAGATGGCTGTGGGACCATCTGCACCGCCAATAATACCCATTGAAGCGGCTTCGGGCAGTGAATATCCCATTAAAACAGCAAGTATTACCACAGTGAAAATTCCTAATTGTGCAGCTCCTCCAAAAAAGGCGAGCTTCAGATTTCTCAGCATGGGTCCAAAATCGGTTAAAGCCCCCACCCCCATAAATATAATAGGTGGAAGAATTCCTGTTTTAATGAGTGAATAATAGAGTAGATTTAGTATTCCGTAATTTGATGCAATTTCTGGGAGGTTCATTAAACTTCCATCAGGATTATGAACCATTCCTGCCTCAACAACTGCAAGTTCGGCAGTTGGCAAATTGGCAAGGAGGACACCAAATCCTATTGGTACAAGCAGCAGTGGTTCGTACTGCTTGAAAATACCCATATATAATAGTGCACCGGAAATAACCCACATGAGTACTGTTCCCCAATCGGTTTCGATAAGTCCGGTTGTTCCGTAAAGACTTGTAAAGAATTCACCCATTTTTATTTAACTTTTACTAGTATATCTTCTTCCTCAACTGCTGAGCCGTTTGCAAAGCATATTTCTGCAACTACACCTTCTACTTCGGATGCAATTGCGTTATATGTCTTCATCGACTCGATATAACCGATTGTATCATTTATTTTTACTGTATCTCCCACTTTAAGAGGTTTTTCTGATGCCTCTTTTGTGAGGAAAAATTTACCTTCGAGTGGTGAAGAAATTACTTTAGAGACACTGTTCGATGTAACTGGTGATTGTTTAGGTGCAATGTTCTGTGTAACAGGAACTACGACAGGTGCTGCAACTGAAACAGCAGAAGATGCATCGCCATTTTGCGGATATGAAATATTAACAACGAACTCTTCGTTGTCTACGTTTACAATTAGTGTTTTTGGCTGATAAATATTACCTGATGAGAATATTGATGGAATCTCTGAATCAGTTATTTCAGAATCTTCACTTTTTGCTCTCTTTTTCTCTAGGTCGGCAAGGAAATATTTTCGGGCATCGCCTGATTTGTATGCTCTGTATTGCTCGGGATGCATAGCAAGCTCAAATAACTCTTCATCATCTTTACCAGTACTCCAGTTATTCTTTTTCATTTCGGCTCGAAACTCATCGAGTTGATCGGAGTATAGGTCTTGTGGGTTGCCTGTATAAAATTCGCGACCTTGCTCTTCTGCCATATTTACTAACTCAGGGGCAAGTTGTCCAGGCAGTTTACCCGTTTTTCCTAGAATCATATCCCAGATATTGTCTGCAATCATAGCCCATCTTTCCTTTCCTTTTTCTATTTGAATCACGTTCATAAGAGCCAGGTTTTTAACGTATTGGCTAAATGGAGTAACCAGTGGTGGATATCCAATTTTTGGCCAAACGTATGTAACTTCATCAAACAGCTTCATCATGAGATCGTCTTGGGTGAGTTCAGGAAGGTCATGCTTTCTTTTCCACTTGTTAAGTGATTTGAGGTTGTCCTCGAGGTCTGACATTAGACTACCCATCATACCTCCGGGAAGTCCCGGTCCGATAAGAAGAGAATTCATTACTCTGTTCTTATTACTAATGTAATACCCAAGGAAGTCGTCCATAAACTTTTGTGTAAGCGAACGCACTTTCATATATGCCTTCATGTTGATATCAGCAACTTTGAAGCCGGCATCTTTTAGCATTGACTGAACTGCCAAGAGATCGGCATGACCGGTACCCCACGATAATGGTTCCATGCCAACATCGATATAATCTACTCCAGCATTTGCTGCTTCTAGAATTGATGCCATCTGAAATCCCGGACCAGCATGTCCATGGTATGTTATTGGTATATTTGGATGTTGTTCTTTAATATTTTTAATTATCTTTCCAATACTTACGGGGCGTCCAACTCCTGCCATATCTTTAACACAAATCTCATCTGCTCCCATCTGTATAAGAGTATTGGCAAGATCTGTGTAATATTCTATTGTGTGAACCGGTGAAAATGTGAGACTTAGTGCAGCTTGTGATATCATTCCTGCCTCTTTTGCAAACTTTATAGAATTCTCTAGGTTACGAGGGTCGTTTAGTCCATCAAAAGAACGAGAAATATCTGTTCCCTGTTTTTTCTTGAGTTGAAACATTAGTCTGCGCACATCTGCCGGCACAGGTGACATTCTGATTCCGTTAAGACCTCTCTCAAGCATATGTGTTTGTATGCCAGCATCGTTAAATGGTTGGGTCCATTCGCGTACAGCTTTATTTGGATTCTCGCCAAAAAGAAGATTTATTTGCTCGAAGCCCCCTCCATTTGTTTCTATACGCGCGAAACATCCCATATCTATAATTGCTGGTGCAACCTCTTTTAACTGCTCTACAGTAGGTACATATTTTCCTGCCGACTGCCACATATCTCTGTAAAGGAGACTAAATTTTATCTCTTTTGCCATATAATATTATTTATTTGATTTTATTTATTGATTCAATCCTACCCATACCTTGTGTTGCGATATCAACTGCAGTTACTATTGCTGCGATTTTTTTAGGGTTTTTGTCTGTATTGCTTACTTTCGAATCTTCTCCTGTATCTTCTTTAACATCAGCGATATATTTGTTTGTTGCCTTGATAAGTATATTACCTAGACCTACAACTAACGAAAGAATGATAAATACCATTATCATGCCGATAAGCAAGAGTAATAAAGCCTCTTGAATGTTTTCCATAACTATACTATTTTTTATCTATTTTTAAATTACATAACAAAATCATACCTCAATTAAGGTTTATAACATATAACCTAATTGTAAGAAAAACATGGGAAATATCTAAAGAATGTAATCTTAAAATCAAAAATACAAATAATATTTTATTTTGTGCACGTACACTCGAAATTTGTGCAATTTTTAGGATTGTTTAAGGTTACTTAAATAGGGCTTAAGTACAAAAAAACCTGAGGGACAAACCCCTCAGGCAGTATTAAGAACAATTATTTATGAGTTAATATCAATACTCATCTTTTGTATGATTTAATTTTAAAGCTTTTACTAATTCGACAATTACAATTGGAACTAATGATAAACCAATTATATAAATCCAGTGTGTACCATCGATTGGAACAAGTCCAAATACATCCATAACTGGCGGAACCATCATAACAATTAGCATTAAAATACTGGATGTTAGTACTGCTAACAATAATGATTTGTTATTTAATATGCTTGTTTTAAATGATGATATTTTATTTGAGTGAAGGTTACGCACATGAAAAAGCTGAGAGAGCCCGAGCACTGCAAATGCCATTGTTTGCCCTAATGCCTCCGGATTATCATGTCCCATACTAATGCCATCATTTCGTCCAATTATATAAGCTGCCAGTGAAATGAGACCGATAGTTGATCCCTGATAAACTATTCTACGGATCATACCCTTTGTGAAGATACCTTTATTAGGATCTCTGGGTTTACGAGTCATTATATCTTTTTCGGCAGGGTCTAAACTTAATGCAAGTGCAGGAAGACTGTCGGTTACTAAGTTAATCCAAAGTATTAATATTGGGGATAACGGGTTACCAAGATTGAAAATTGATGCAATAAAGATTAGTAGTACCTCTCCCATATTTGCAGACAAAAGGAATTGTATTACTTTGAGAATGTTATCGTATATACGCCTACCCTCCTCAACTGCGCTTACAATAGTTGCAAAATTATCATCGGTAAGCACAACATCTGATGCATCTTTTGCAACCTCAGTTCCTACAATACCCATTGCAACTCCAATATCGGCCTGCTTGAGGGCGGGTGCGTCATTTACACCATCGCCTGTCATTGCAACAATATCGCCATGCTTCTGCCAGGCTTTTACAATTCGAACCTTATGTTCTGGAGCCACTCGGGCATAAACAGAGTAGTACTCTATATCTCGGTAAAGTGAACTATCATCTAACAATTCTATATCGGTACCTGTTACAGCTTTGTGACCCTTGTCATAAATACCAATTTCGTCAGCTATTGCTACTGCCGTAACTTTATGATCACCTGTAATCATTATTGGGCGTATACCGGCTGTCTTGCATTTCTTTACTGCTTCTATTACTTCGGGGCGAGCGGGATCGATCATACCAAGGAGTCCTATAAAGATAAGATTGTTTTCGATAGATTCGGCTTCTACCTTTTGTGGTATAAAGTCTATTTCTTTATATGCCACTGAAAGTACTCTTAGAGCCGATTTTGCCATCCGTTCGTTTTCACTCTTTATCGTTTCAATGTCATTTTCAGTAATTGGTCTTACCTCACCATAAATAAGTATATGTGTGGAAACATTAAGTACCTCATCCAGCCCTCCCTTAACATTTACTTGAAGTTTAGTCCCCTTCATTTGATTTATAGTGGTCATTCTCTTTCTTTCGGAGTCGAATGGAACCTCTTGAACACGTGGATATTGAATTTCAAGCTCATTCTTATTGAATCCAAGTTTTAAAGCCAATTCAACTATTGCAATCTCTGTGGGATCACCCGAAAGCTCGTGTTTACCTTCGATATCTAATTTAAGGTGTGAATCGGTGCACAGCAATGCCGACTTAATAAGCAGTTCTACATCACCTTCAATAGCAACATCTTTTTCAGAGTTTCGAAAATCAGTTTTAGAATCACTTATCCAACCCTCAACTACAGTCATTTTATTTTGTGTGAGTGTGCCGGTTTTGTCTGAACATATTACTGTTGTGCTACCTAATGTTTCAACGGAAGGTAAAGTGCGCACAATAGCATTTTGCTTTACAAGACGCTGTACACCGATAGCTAGAACAACTGTGGCTACAATCTGAAGCCCTTCAGGGATAGCTGCAACAGCAAGACTGACAGCCATCATAAACATATCGAGCCAATTGTTGCCATACAGTATGCCAATAGCAAGTATAAGTGCACATATTATCAGTGCAACATAACCAAGAACCCTACCAAGCTGCTCTAAACGTTTACTCATAGGGGTTTCGGTGGACTCGGTATTTTGAAGCAAGTGCGCTATTTTTCCTACTTCGGTGTTCATTCCTGTTCCTACGATTACACCTCTGCCCCTACCGTAGGTTACAATACTTGTAGAAAATGCCATATTGGAGCGATCCCCGAGCGAGATATTTTCGCCTTTAATCTGACCATCTATCTTCTCTACAGGGACAGATTCTCCGGTGAGGGCCGATTCCTGTACTTTAAGGTTAACAGCTTCGATGAGTCTCATATCAGCAGGTATGATATCACCGGTATCGAGTACAACAATATCGCCCGGGACTATTTCTATTGAACTTATTTCTTCAATTTGACCATCTCGCAAAACTTTACTGCGGGGTGCACTCATCTTATTAAGAGCTTCGAGTGATGATTGCGCTTTAAGCTCTTCATAAGTGCCAATAATGGCATTAAGGAGCAAAATTGCGAGAATTACAATTGTTTCTACCAACCCTTCATCTTCCATTACTCCGATAATGCCAGAAACAATGGCTGCAATGAATAATATCACAACCATACTGCTCTTAAACTGCTCTATGAATATTTTAAGAAGCGACTTCTGTTTCTGGGACTCGAGTTTATTGGGTCCGTATTTCTGTTTTCTACCTTCAACTTCTGTTCCTGATAATCCTATTAAAGGATCAACTGCAAATTCCTTTAAAACTTCGGTTTTAATTTGATTGTAATAATACTCCATTATTAAATATTTTTAATAGCAAATGTAGTTAAAGATTTATCAATTAGTAAACATCGTTCCGAATTATTGTACTCAATATTAGTATATGTTGTAGAACATAACTACTACATTTTTTTAAATCACCCCTTTTATATAAATTGCAAAGCTATATATGTAAAGTTCGACTTTGCCAGTTTGTACAAGACGCAAAGTCTTTTTTAATATTAAATTTAATATGCTAATCATCAGATTAACATAGAATTGTGCTACAGAAAAATTAAATTAAACCAATTAAGATAAACACTAGTTTTTAAGAAGAGAGAAAAATTAATTGAAAGAATAAATTAATTAAAAATATTTTCTAATCATGAAAGTTTACAAAACTAACCAAATTAAAAACATAGCCCTGATTGGTAATTCAGGGTCAGGAAAGACCACTCTCGCTGAAGCTATGCTTTTCGAGTGTGGTCTGATAAAACGTCGCGGTACAATAGATAGTGGAAACACTGTAAGTGACTATTTCCCGGTGGAAAAAGAGTATGGATACTCTGTATTTCCCGCTGTTATATCGTATGAATGGAAAGATAAGTTGATGAATTTCATCGACTGTCCAGGATCAGATGACTTTGTTGGTGGTGTAGTTACAGCTTTGAATGTAACAGATATGGCTCTTATGCTGATTGATGCAAAAAGTGGTGTTGAGGTAGGGACAATTAACCAATTCCGCTATGTAGACTCACTTAACAAACCTGTTGTACTGCTTGTTAACCAGATGGACCATGAAAAAGCTGACTATGATAACACAATTGCAAGCCTAAAGGATGTTTATGGAAATAAGATAATGCCAGTTCAATATCCAATAGGAAGTGGTGCATCTTTTAATGGTATTGTAGATGTATTAAAACAGAAGTATTATCATTGGGAACCAGGAGATACTGCACCTAAAGTTCTTGAAATACCAGATAGTGAGAAAGAGAAAGCAGGTGAATATTACCAGTCACTACTGGAAGCTGCTGCGGAGAACGATGAAGGCTTAATGGAGAAATTCTTTGAGCAGGGAACACTATCAGAAGAGGAAATGCGTGATGGAATACACAAAGGTATGCTAACCCATAGTTTATATCCTGTTTTCTGTTCTTCAGGAGAGAAAAATATGGCAGTTCACCGTGTAATGAACTTTTTAAGCATGGTTGCTCCATCTCCAAACGATATGCCTGCACCTATTAATAATGATGGTGTAGAAGTACCACCTGTAGATAGTGAACCAACAAGTCTTTACTTCTTTAAAACAACAGTTGAACCTCATATTGGTGAAGTGAGTTACTTTAAAGTAATGTCGGGAGTTGTAAAAGAGGGAGATGATTTCTTAAATATAAACAGACAGTCTAAAGAGAGACTTGCACAACTATATACAGTTGCGGGCCAGATGCGCAACAAAGCTGAAGAACTTCATGCGGGTAGCATAGGTGCTGCTGTGAAACTTAAAGAAGTTAAAACAGGTAATACTCTAAATGCAAAAGGTATTGATCACAAGTTTGATTTTATTAAATACCCAGAACCACGTTATCGCAGAGCAATAAAGGCTTTGAATGAGTCTAATGCTGAAAAGATGAATGAAGCTCTTAACCGTATGAAGGAAGAAGATCCAACATGGGTTGTTGAGGTTTCTAAAGAGCTTAAACAGACAATTGTATCTGGACAGGGAGAGTTTCACCTTAAAACTCTTAAATGGAGACTTGAAAATAACGATAAGATTGAAATTGAATTTATTGAACCTAAGATTCCTTATAGAGAAACAATTACTAAAGCTTCACGTGCCGACTACAGACATAAGAAACAATCGGGTGGTGCCGGTCAGTTTGGAGAAGTTCATCTTATAGTTGAACCATATTCTGATGGCATGCCTCTTCCTGATACATATAAATTTAATGGTCAGGAGTTTAAAATACAGAATCGCGATACTCAAACTGTTGAACTGGATTGGGGAGGAAAGCTTGTATTTGTAAACAGTATTGTAGGAGGTTCTATTGATGCTCGTTTCTTACCTGCAATTCTTAAAGGTATAATGGGTAGAATGGAACAAGGTCCGCTTACTGGTTCATATGCCCGTGACGTTAGAGTTATTGTTTATGATGGTAAGATGCACCCTGTTGATTCTAACGAAATATCTTTCATGCTTGCAGGTAGAAATGCTTTCAGCACTGCATTTAAGAATGCATCTCCTAAAATTCTTGAACCTATTTATAATATTATAGTATCTGTTCCTGGTGAATACTTGGGTGATGTAATGAGTGACCTTCAAGGTAGAAGAGCCTTGATTATGGGTATGGAAAGTGAAAAAGGCTTTGAAAAGCTAAATGCTAAAGTTCCATTAAAGGAAATGAGTAGCTATTCAACCTCACTAAGTTCTATTACCGGTGGCAGAGGTTCATTTTCAATGAAATTCTCAGGTTATGAGCTAGTACCTTCTGATGTTCAGGAGAAACTACTTAAAGAATATGAGGAGCAGGAAAAAGAAGACTGATTTTCTTTTTTAGCGATAAGTTAGTTGTTTAATAATTAGGGCGACCCAATATAAGGTCGCCCTAAATTTATGTATGATTAATAGAAGTAAAATTTTAGATAAACACTTTGAATCAAAACTATTGACTCAAAATATTATCTACTATTCATTACTCATGCGCTTTTTCTAGATTCCTCTTCAGTGCATTTAAAAATTCTTTTGTCGTTAACCAGTTATTACGTTGCAATTCCGATCCATAAACAAGAAGCGCCAAATCTTTTGTCATTTCGCCATTCTCAACTGTTTGAACACAAACCTGCTCTAACTTATTACAGAAATCTATCAATTCTTTATTATTATCCAAAAAACCACGATGAGCAAGACCTCTTGTCCATGCAAATATAGATGCAATTGGGTTTGTACTGGTCTCTTTTCCTTGTTGATGTAGACGATAGTGGCGTGTTACTGTGCCGTGTGCTGCTTCAGCTTCAACTGTTTTACCATCAGGAGTAATTAACACAGATGACATCATACCTAATGAGCCGAAACCTTGTGCTACCGTATCAGATTGCACGTCTCCATCATAGTTCTTGCATGCCCAAACAAATCCTCCATCCCATTTCATGGCAGAAGCTACCATATCATCTATAAGCCTATGCTCATAAGTTAATTCGGCATTTTGAAACTGCTCTTTAAACTCATTTTCATAAACCTCCTGGAATATATCTTTAAATCGTCCATCATATGATTTGAGGATTGTATTTTTTGTGGACATATAGAGTGGATAACTCTTACTTAATGCCATTTGAAAAGATGAACGAGCGAATCCATAAATCGATTCATCTGTATTATACATAGCCATAGCTACGCCATCACCTTTAAAATCGAATACTTCCCAACTCTCTATTTTACCATCTTCAGATGTGAATGTCATTGTAAGCTTTCCTTTGCCTTTAATAACTGTATCTGTAGCTCTGTATTGATCACCAAAAGCATGACGACCGATTATGATGGGTTTTGTCCACCCTTGTACATACCGGGGAATGTTACTGCAAATTATTGGTTCACGGAAAACTGTACCACCAACTATATTACGTATAGTCCCATTTGGAGATTTCCACATTTTCTTTAAACCAAATTCCTCTACCCTAGCTTCATCAGGAGTGATAGTAGCACACTTAATTCCAACGTTGTATTTTTTTATAGCGTCGGCTGCATCTACTGTAACTTGATCATCTGTGGCATCTCGATTTTGTATGCTCAGATCATAATATTTTATGTCAAGATCGATATATGGCAAGATTAGCTCTTCTTTTATAAATGACCATATAATTCGAGTCATCTCGTCTCCATCGATCTCTACAACCGGATTGTTTACTTTTATTTTATGCATTTAAACCAAAATCTATTTTCTATCTTTTAAGGCAATAAAGTCTTGCATCTCTCGAACATTTTTATACGCTGGTCGTATTAATCGTTTACTAGCAAAGTTCATTTCTTCAATTCGGTGAGCTGACCATCCAACAATACGAGCCATTGCAAATAGAGGAGTATAAACTTCAGACGGTAAACCAATTGCATCATATACAAATCCAGAGTAGAAGTCTACATTGACACAAACATTACTTTTAGAAGTACTCTTTTTTGCATCCATAAAAACTTTAATAGCTCTCTCTTCTATCAATTCCATGAAAGCAAATTCAGCTTCACGACTTTTTTCAACAGCAAGATCTTTTGCCATATTTTTAAGAAGTGCTGTACGTGGGTCACTAATTGTATAAACTGCGTGTCCTATTCCATAAATGAGCCCTGTACGATCATACACCTCTTTATTTAGCACTTTTTTTAGATAGTCATCTACTTGTTCAACACTTGTCCAATCTGCCACTTTCTCTTTCATATCAGCAAGCATACCCATAACCTTTACATTTGCTCCACCGTGAAGAGGCCCTTTTAGAGACCCAATTCCAGCAGCTATTGCCGAGTAAGTATCTGTTTCTGTTGAGCTTGTTACACGAACAGAGAATGTTGAGTTATTACCTCCACCATGTTCTGCGTGAAGAATAAGTGCCAAGTCGAGAATCTTTATATCCAACTCTGTATATTTGTCTGGTCCCTTCATCATATATAAGAAGTTCTCAGCAACTGATTTATCAGGATAAGGAAGACGAACATGAAGAGAACGACCTTCAACATCGTGTCTTAGTACTTGATAAGCATATGCAATAATTGTTGGAAATTTTGCAATAAGATTAATGGTTTGTCTTATTAAATTTTCTCGAGAAATATCATCAGGATTTTCATCGTATACATAAAGCTCGAGAACACTTCTGGCAAGAATATTCATAATATTTTTACCTTGAAGAGCCAGAATGTTCATTGTTGCTGTATGGTTTAAAGGCATAGTTTGAGCAATTAGATTAAGAGTAGCATCTAACTCAATCTTATTAGGCAAACGACCTGATAGTAAAAGAAATATTGTCTCTTCGAATCCAAGTCTATTTTCCTTTTGAACTCCAGCAACTAGTTCTTCAACATCGAGGCCTCTGTAATAGAGTTTACCAGGAATAGGTTTTAAAGATCCATCGGCTTGTCTTTCATAGCCAACAACATCTCCAATTCTTGTTAGTCCAGCCAAAACTCCGGAATGATCTTCATTTCGAAGTCCTCGCTTTACACCCATTTTGGTAAATAACTGTTTGTCTATATCGCTTGTAAACAGAATTGAATCTGAAAGAATTTTAGTTATTTCATTATTATTCATATGTCTTTACTGTTGATTTTTGTATATGTTTTATTTAATCTAATTGCACTTATTTATGTAGTTTCAGGATGGTACTAAAACTGACATCCTTTTAACATAGAGAATACTCTTTTTGTTTAAATAAACAATTAATATTTAGAGATTCTCCACTACCTTATCTGAAAAATTTGAAGTTGAAAGAGGTTTGCCATTTACCATGAAACGTGCAAGGTCAGGTGTTGCATATTCTTCCTCAAAAAGTTTCTCCAAAGATGTGGTAATAAGATCTGCAGACTCATTCCATCCTATATAATTCAGAAGCATTACTCCAGATAGTAACATTGAACATGGATTGGCAATATCTTTACCTACAATATCGGGTGCAGTACCATGTGTTGCTTCAAATATTGCATGTCCTGAGTGATAGTTAATATTTGCTCCGGGTGCTATACCAATTCCTCCTACCATTGCAGCAAGCTGATCTGAAATATAGTCACCATTAAGGTTTAGAGTAGCAATTACAGAGTATTCCTCTGGTTTAATAAGAGTGTTTTGTAAGAACGCATCTGCTATTACATCTTTAATAAATACTTTACCCGATTCAATTGCCTGATTGTACATTTCAACAGCTTTATTGAGACCTTTCTCAACTTTAATCTGATTGAAACGATGTTCGGTGAATGTAAAATCAGCAAACTCGCGTTCAGCAAGATCGTAACCCCATTTTTTAAATCCTCCTTCAGTAAACTTCATAATGTTTCCTTTATGAACAAGTGTTACAGATGGTAGTTTGTTTTGTATTGCATACTCAATAGCAGAACGAACAAGTCGTTCGGTTCCTTCTCTAGAAACAGGTTTTACCCCAAATGATGAACTTTGAGGGAAACGAATCTTCTTAACTCCCATTTCATTTTGGAGAAAATCAAGTACTTTGTTTGCTTCTTGTGTTCCTGCAGCCCATTCAATTCCTGCATAAATATCTTCTGTATTCTCGCGGAAGATTGTAACATTCACTTTTTCGGGATGTAAAAGTGGAGTTGATACACCTTTAAACCATCTTACCGGACGAAGACATACATAGAGGTCGAGTTCCTGTCTTAATGCAACATTCAATGATCTTATACCCTCTCCGACAGGAGTAGTTAAAGGGCCTTTTATACCAACTAGATGGGTACGAAATGATTCTATCGTTTCTGCCGGTAACCAAGTACCTACCTCTGTAAAAGCTTTTTCTCCAGCAAGAAGTTCTAGCCAGTTAATCTTTCTCTTACGTCCATAAGACTTTTCTACAGCATAATTTATTATTTTTTGTACGTGTGCTGTAATTTCTTTACCTATTCCATCTCCTTCTATAAATGGTATAGTAGGGTTATCGGATACTACCATCTTACCCTCATTCATATATATCTGCATATATTAAATATGAAAGGTTATTTTTTCTTCATTGCATTTAAAGCACTGCCGGCTTTGAACCATTCAACTTGTTGCTCATTATAAGTATGCGCTACTTCAAAGGACTCTTTTGTTCCATCGACATGAAGAAGTTCAACTGTAAGATTTTTACCAGGTGCAAATTCACTTAATCCAAGAATGCTGATTTTATCATTTTCTCTTATCTTTTCATAATCATTATTATCGATAAAAGTGAGGGCCAGCATTCCTTGTTTTTTAAGATTAGTTTCGTGAATACGTGCAAATGACTTAACAAGTATAACTTTTACATTAAGATGACGAGGTTCCATTGCAGCATGTTCACGGCTAGAGCCTTCACCATAATTTTCTTCAGCAACTACAATTGATCCTAGACCATTAGCTTTGAATTTTCTTGCTAAGCCAGGAACTGTTGTATATTCACCTGTTTTAGTATCGAGAACACTATTTGTCTGTTCGTTAAAAGAATTTACCGCACCTATAAGCATATTATCAGAAATATTATCGAGATGACCTCTGAAACGAAGCCATGGACCTGCCATAGAAATATGGTCTGTAGTACACTTACCCTTAACCTTTATAAGTAGTGGCAATTCTGTTAAATCTTGACCATTCCATGGTGCAAAGGGTTCTAGTTTCTGCAATCTGTTTGATTCTGGATCTATACTAATATTTACTTCGTTACCATTATCAGCTGGTGGAATAAAACCTGCGTCCTTCACATCATATCCATTTGGGGGCAATTCAAATCCTTGAGGTTCTTTTAGTTTCACCTCTTCACCTTTATCATTTAAAAGGGTGTCTTTTAAAGGATTAAAACACAAATCTCCGGATATAGTTAATGCTGCAACAAGTTCGGGAGATGTAACAAAAGCATGTGTATTTGGATTCCCATCATTTCGTTTCGCGAAGTTACGGTTGAATGATGTAACAATTGAATTTGGTCTATTTTTAGCTGTTTCATCATCACGTTTCCATTGTCCGATACATGGGCCACAAGCATTTGCAATGATTGTTGCTCCTGCTTCTTCAAAAACTTGAAGTATTCCATCACGCTCTGCAGTATATCTAATCTGCTCTGAACCTGGGTTTATTAAGAATTGAGCTTTAACCGGCACTTCATCATCAGCTGCCTGTTTAAGAATGGAAACTGCTCTTGTTAAATCTTCGTATGATGAGTTTGTACATGAGCCAATTAATCCAACCTCCATTTTACGTGGCCATCCATTCTTTATTACTGCTTCAGCAAATTCAGATATTGTATATGCAGCATCTGGCGTGAATGGACCGTTTATGTGAGGCTCCAATTCTGAAAGATTTATCTCAATAATTTGATCATAGTATAATTCTGGGTTTGCAACCACTTCTGGGTCTGGTTGAAGATGTTGAACAATTTTCATTGCCTCTTCTGCTACTTCTCTTCTGCCGGTTTGCACAAGATATTCTGCCGATTTTTTGTCGAATGGGAAAATTGATGTTGTAGCACCAACTTCAGCACCCATATTACAAATAGTTCCTTTTCCAGTTGCTGAAAGAGACTCTGCACCGTCACCAAAATATTCAATTATAGCATTTGTTCCACCTTTTACTGTCAGAATGCCGGCAACCTTAAGAATTACATCTTTTGGAGCACTCCATCCTGAAAGTTTTCCCGTTAGTTTAACACCAATAAGCTTTGGCATTTTAAGTTCCCAAGGCATACCTGCCATTACATCAACTGCATCAGCACCACCAACACCAATGGCAATCATTCCTAATCCACCTGCATTAGGTGTATGTGAATCGGTTCCTACCATCATACCTCCAGGAAATGCATAGTTTTCGAGCACCACCTGATGAATAATACCTGCACCGGGTTTCCAGAATCCTATTCCATACTTATTTGACACATCACGAAGAAAATCATAGACCTCTCTGTTTGTAATATTAGCAGTTTCAAGATCTGCATCAGCATTCTTATATGCTTGAATAAGATGATCGCAGTGAACTGTGGAGGGAACTGCGACAGATGGTCTTCCTGAGTTCATAAACTGAAGTAATGCCATTTGGGCTGTTGCGTCTTGCATGGCTACACGGTCAGGTGCAAAATCAACATAATCATTTGCACGTTTATAATTTAAAACAGGCACACCAGCGGAAAGATGTGTAAATAGAATCTTCTCAGTTAATGTTAAAGGTCTCTTTAATGCCTCTTTAACCTGTTGCACTTTACTAGGAAGTTGTCCATAAACACTACGAATCATATCAATATCAAAAATCATAGGAGTCAAAGTATTAAAATATAATAAAAAATAATGTTGATATAGCTATTAAGTAACTTTTTAACAAAAAATCAGGGCTAAATGTTCGTAAAAAAGTACTGTTATATTTATTAAAAGTGGGCTATCAACAGAACCTATAGCAGTTGTATACAAACTGCAAATTTATATTAACAGTATATAGGGTATTTAGTTCATTAAAACTTTTAATAATCACAAAAATAATCCTTAACTTTGCGCCTAGCTAAGCACATTAATTTATTAAGGATTTATTATACTAGTGATTCATGATTGAACACGAAGGAATTGTCGAAAAGGTAAAAGGGAACAGGATTACAGTTCGAATTTTACAGAAATCGGCCTGTAGCGAATGTCATGCAAAATCAGTCTGTATGGCTTCCGACTCTAAAGAAAAGTTGGTAGATGTATTTGATCAAATTGGTTTATTCCATGAAAATGAAAGAGTTGTAATTGAGGGTAAAAAATCAATTGGTTATAAGGCTGTTTTCTTCGCTTTTGTTTTACCCTTATTTCTTCTGATTCTTTTTTTAGTTATTTCCATCACAATTTGGAATTTTAGTGATATTGAGTCAGCTTTGGCTTCTATTCTTTCTGTAATTCCATATTATAGTGTGCTATATTTTTTCAGAGATAAAATGGCAAATACGTTTAGATTCAGTATTAAAAAAACAAATTAATATTATGAGTGTATTACTATCTGCTGTTGCAACTTTAGGAGTAATTGGTGCCGGAAGTGCTGCAATTCTCTTTCTGGTGGGACAAAAATTTAAAGTAGATGAAGATCCTCGAATACAAGAGGTTCAAGATGCTTTACCAGGCGCCAACTGTGGTGGCTGCGGGTTCCCTGGATGCTCTTCGTTTGCAACAGCTTGCGTTAGTGCAGAAGCACTAAACGATTTAAATTGTCCGGTTGGTGGACAAAAAACAATGGATTCAGTGGCTAAAATACTTGGACTGAATGCACCTATTGCAGTAAAGAAGATTGCAGTTGTTCGTTGTAATGGAACATGTGATAATAGACCCAGACTTAATCTCTATGATGGAGTATCTAACTGTACTATAGCAGCTTCACTTTATGGAGGTGATACAGGATGCTCTTTTGGTTGTTATGGACTTGGTGATTGTGTTGATTCATGTACATTTGATGCAATTCATATCAACCCTGAAACTTTACTGCCTGAGGTGTCAGAAGACAAATGTACAGCATGTGGATCATGTGTTAAAGCTTGTCCTAAGGATATTATCGAATTAAGAAAGCAAGGCCCTAAATCTAGACGTATATATGTAAGTTGCGTAAATAAAGACAAAGGTGCAGTTGCAAAAAAAGCTTGTAATGTAGCATGTATAGGATGTACTAAGTGCCAACAGGTTTGTCCATTTGAGGCTATTACAATTGAGAACAATCTGGCTTTTATTATTGATGACAAATGTAGGCTCTGCCGGAAATGTGTACCAGTATGCCCTACAAAATCGATATTGGAGCTTAATTTTCCTCCAAAAAATGATAAACCTCAAGCTAGAATTGAGGAAAATACAACAGTATCGATTTAACCTGTAAGCTATTAGAATATATGTTAAAAACATTTAGAATCGGAGGTATTCATCCAAAAGAGATGAAACTATCTGCAGGAAGAGCAATAGAACCCATGGCTTTAACTAAACAGGTTATAGTACCTTTGGGTCAACATATCGGTGCTCCATGTCAACCTATTGTTAAGAAAGGTGATAAAGTTAAGGTAGGCACCAAAATAGGAAAGAGTGTAGGGTTTGTATCAGCCAACATTCACTCACCAGTATCCGGAACAGTACTTAAAATTGATAAAGCTCTCGACTCAAGTGGTTATAAAAGAGATGCAGTTTTTATAAATTGTGAAGGAGACGAATGGGATGAGTCAATCGACAGAAGTGATACTCTCATTAAAGATTGTACTTTATCTAAACAAGAGATATTATCAAAAATAGAAAAAGCAGGAATAGTGGGTATGGGTGGTGCAACATTTCCTTCTCATGTTAAACTCACTCCTCCTCCCGGAACAACACCTACTATTCTTATTGTCAATGGTGTTGAGTGTGAACCTTACCTCACATCTGACCATGCTCTTATGCTTGAGAAAAGTGAAGAGATTTTAGTGGGTACAACTATAGTAATGAAAGCTTTGGATGTCAAAAGAGCTATCATTGGCATAGAGAATAATAAGAAAGATGCAATTTCTATATTTAATAAATTTGCAAAAGAATATCCAAATATAGAGATTCAACCCCTAAAAGTACAATACCCACAAGGTGGTGAGAAACAGTTGATAGATGCTGTAATTAAACGCCAGGTGCCAAGTGGAGCTTTACCAATTTCCGTTGGCTCAGTTGTTCAAAATATAGGAACTATATTTGCGATATATGAAGCAGTACAGAAGAACAAACCTTTAGTTGAGCGTGTAGTAACAATAACCGGCGACCATGTAAAAAAGCCATCTAATTTTCTATCACGAATTGGAACACCCTTAACCGAACTTATAGATGCTGTTGGTGGATTACCTGAGGGTACAGGAAAGATAGTTTCTGGTGGCCCAATGATGGGTAAAGCTTTGGCTAATATAGATATACCTGTTACAAAAGGAACTTCTGGAGTTTTAATTATCCCTACTCTTGCAGCCAAGAGAAAGGCAATGAGCGACTGTATCAGATGTGCTAAATGTATCTCTGTATGTCCAATGGGTCTTAACCCTACTCTATTAATGAACCTAACCGAATATAAAGTTTGGGATAAGGCTGAAATTAATAAAATCACAGATTGTATTGAATGTGGCTCTTGTAGTTTTACATGTCCTTCGCATCGTCCACTTCTAGACTACATTAAACTGGGTAAAGGTAGAGTTAATACAATAATAAGGGCAAGAAAAAATTAAAGCAGAATAATTTAATATGGAAAATAAACTTATTGTCTCTCCCTCACCACACATACATAGTGGAGACTCGATTGAGAGAAACATGTATAATGTGCTGATAGCACTAATTCCAGCATTTTTAGTAGCATTGTATGTTTTTAGGCTTGATGCATTATTAATTACATTATCTGCAGTGTTATTCTGCGTTTTGTTTGAATATGTAATAGTAAAATACCTGTTAAAGAAAACACCTTCAGTATTTGATGGTTCTGCAATAATTACAGGAGTTCTGTTAGCATTTAACGTACCATCTAATTTACCATTGTGGATCTTGGCTATCGGATGTCTATTTGCAATAGGTGTAGTAAAATTGTCTTTTGGAGGGTTAGGTAATAATATTTTTAATCCGGCAATAGCAGGACGTATATTTCTATTAATCTCTTTTCCTGCACAAATGACCAGTTGGCCGTCACCTGCAATTGCAGAAGCAACTGATGCGGTTAGCTCTGCTACAGTATTAGGAGTGTTAAAATATTCACCTGAAGCTTTACCTTCATTTCAAAATATGTTGCTTGGTTTTGAAGCAGGATCTTTAGGTGAAATGAGTACTGTTGCAATCCTACTCGGTCTATTATATATGATATGGAAAAAGGTAATCACATGGCATATACCTGTATCTATTTTAGTTTCAGTAGCACTATTCACAGGTATTTTTTATATTATCAATCCTATAGAGTTATACAATCCAATTATTCATCTTGCATCTGGAGGATTGATGCTTGGAGCATGTTTTATGGCAACAGACTATGTAACTTCTCCTATGACCAGAAAAGGGATGATTATTTATGGTATTGGAATAGGCTTGGTTACGGTCGCAATTCGTCTTTGGGGAGCTTATCCGGAAGGTGTATCTTTTGCTATTTTGCTTATGAATGCATTTACACCATTAATTAATAATTATACATCACCAAAAAGATTCGGGGAGGTTGTAAAAAATGGCTAAGTTAAAATCAACATTTAAAAATATGTTCCTGTCGCTCTCAATCATATGCTTAGCAATAGCTATATTGTTGGCACAGGTGAACAAGTTAACTGCAAAACCAATTGCAGAAGCAAAAATGCAAAAGCTCCAAACAGCTATAGGAGATGTGGTCCCTGAATTTGATAATGACCCTATTTCTGAAGCGTATATAATTGAGAGCGAAGGAGGAGATTCACTTCTAGTATACCCAGCAACAAAAGGTGATGAGGTTGTAGGATACGCTATCAAGAGTTATTCAAACGGTTTTGCCGGAGAAATCCAGATAATTGTAGGATTTGATATTGATGAAAAGATTGTAAACTATTCAATTTTACAACATTCAGAAACACCTGGACTTGGATCAAAAATGGATGAATGGTTTAAAGACATTGAATCTAAGAGTAAGTCGATAATTGGAAGAGACATGTCAAAAGGAAACCTTTCAGTTACCAAAGATGGCGGTGACATAGATGCAATAACAGCCTCAACTATCACCTCCAGAGCCTTTCTAAATGCTATTAACAGAGCCTATAATGCTTATAATAAAAGTAAAGTTGACAGCACTTCAGGGGCATCAAATCAAAGAAAAGATAACGAAAAATAACAGAAAGGAATAATACGATGAATAAGAATTTAGGTGTACTAATAAATGGTATCATACGTGAAAATCCTGCACTAGTATTACTATTGGGTATGTGTCCAACTCTTGCAACTACAAGCTCAGCTATGAATGGTATGAGTATGGGGTTGGCCACTATGTTTGTACTAATATGCTCCAATACAGTTATATCCCTATTGAAAAATTTAATACCTGATATGGTAAGAATTCCTGCATTTATTGTTGTAATTGCTGCTTTCGTAACAATTATTGAAATGACAATGAATGCATATGTACCAGCTCTAGCAGATAGCCTTGGAATATTTTTACCTCTTATTGTTGTAAACTGTATAGTACTTGGTAGAGCTGAATCTTTTGCTTCAAGAAATAGTATTACTTCTTCAATATTCGATGGTATAGGAATGGGACTTGGCTTTACGATATCACTAACAATTTTAGGGGCCTTAAGAGAACTGTTGGGTACTGGAAAAATATTCTTTTTAGAAATCTATCCCGAAAATTTCGGATCATTAATATTTGTTCTTGCTCCAGGTGCCTTTATTGTACTTGGTTACTTAATTGCGCTATTTAATAAGTTTCAGACCAAAGAACAATCTAACTAATAATTATAATTATGGAATTAATAGGAATTATAATAGTAGCTATTTTTGTAAACAATGTTGTTTTCTCTCAATTTTTAGGAATATGCCCTTTTCTAGGCGTCTCAAAAAAAGTTGACACAGCAATTGGAATGGGACTTGCAGTAATGTTTGTATTGACATTAGCTACCATAGTAACCTTTATTGTACAGAAAGGAATTCTTGAACAATTTGGTCTTGAATACCTGCAGACAATAACTTTTATTTTGGTAATTGCATCTCTAGTGCAGATGGTAGAGATAATTTTAAAAAAGATATCTCCATCACTATATCAGGCACTTGGAGTATTCTTACCACTTATCACAACCAACTGTGTTATACTAGGAGTTGCAATACTTGTAATTCAAAAAGAGTATAATCTTTTGGAATCGGTTATTTATGCAATGGCAACAGCTATTGGTTATGCAATGGCACTAATAATTTTCTCAAGTATACGTGAACAGCTTTCTTTAACAAGAGTTCCAAAAACTATGCAGGGAGTTCCAATCGCTCTTATTACAGCTGGAATTATCGCAATGGCATTTATGGGTTTCTCAGGTATTGATCAGGTTTTTAAATAATACAATCGTTAAACAAACAAGCTAAATAAAAGGGTTTTAAGGCTTTAAAAAATGCTTTTAAACCCTTTTTTATGTCTTAAATAATTTTAATAGACTTCTCTAGTTACAAGTAGTTGAGCTTCGAGAATCAAACTTTTACAATAAAAATTGATTTAAATGTTAAACCATTCCTGTGTGTTATAGTCATAGTGTTAAATAATAGTTCTCACACCCATTTAAAACTTACAGTTATGAAAGCAAAAGTATTTAAACACCCATTAGTTTTAGCTCTACTCGCAATTGTATTTACATCATGCTTCTCTTCAAGAGAGATGTACTCACAGGGATATAACAATTACTATGAAGAAGAGTATTACGACAATTATAACGATGGTGTAATAAATTTCAACGTTTTCTATAACGAGTTAAGACCTTACGGAAGATGGATTAGCTCAAGTCACTACGGAAGAGTTTGGGTTCCAAATGCTGGACGCAACTTTCATCCTTATGCATCAAACGGATATTGGGTGATGACCGACTATGGCAATACTTGGGTATCTAACTACTCATGGGGATGGGCTCCTTTCCACTATGGAAGATGGTATTTCGACGACTACTACGGATGGGCTTGGGTACCTGGTTATGAATGGGCACCAGCTTGGGTTTCATGGAGAAGTGGTGGTGGATACTATGGATGGGCACCAATGTCACCCGGGCTTAATATAAATATCAATATTAATCTTCCTGGCAGTTATTGGACCTTCATTCCTAACAATAGAATGTATCATAGAAATATGCATAAATATTATAACAGATACACTCCTGCTATCTACAACAGAACAACAATTATAAATAACACATATATTTATAACAACAATCGCTACTATAGTGGTCCAAGCAGCACTGAATATGAAAGAACAAGTGGTAGAAAAGCAACTGTACACAAACTGGAAAGCAGCAATCGCTCATCCGGAAGAAATACAACAGTTAGCAACAATGCAGTTACTGTTTACCGTCCAGAATCAGGAGCAAGAAATAGCAGTGAGAGTCGCAATGCTACAGTAAACCAATCAAGCAGAAGCACCACTACAAACAGAAGCGCAACAGTTAACTCAAATGAAAGAAGCAGTCGCACAAATAGAAACAGCACTGTTAATTCAACAAATAGCAATAGTTCAACAAACAGAACTTCAACTACTTCAAGAGAGGCAACAACTGGTCAGAGCAACCGAAACACTAACCGCGATGCGAATGTTAGTACACCAAGTAGAAGAAGTTCAAACAACAATAGTAGTTCAAATGTGAATCAAACAAGAAGCAACTCTTCTTCATCAAGTGGTAATGCTACAGTAAGGACTCAAAACAGCAATAATAGTAGCAACAGAACTTCTACAACCAGATCAAGTTCTACATCAAGCAGCAGTAGAAATGGCAATGAGTCATCAGGAAGCAGCACTACATCTACTAGATCTACTTCCGGTCGCAGATAAATTTCAGATGTGTGTAAATAAATTAAATAAAAGAGGGGCTGTCAATTTAATTAGACAGTCCCTCTTCATATTTTAATATTACGTTGAAAATCTTTCTATCAATCTATCCAACGATTTGTAATGTTATCATAGAAGTCAATTCTGCGATCTCTGAAAAACGGCCACCAACGACGAACATTCTCTGTTCTCTTTTTGTCAATCTCTACAATTGAAGTCTCCTCGCCAACTTCTGCATGATACAAGAACTCACCTTGAGGACCACAAACAAAACTGTTTCCCCAGAAACTGATACCATTAGTTACCCCTGATGGATCGGCCTCATAACCTGTACGGTTTACAGCAATTACCGGAATTCCATTTGCTACACTATGTGCTCTCTGAATAGTAATCCATGCATCAAGTTGGCGCTTCTTCTCATCTTCTGTATCGGTCGACTCCCAACCTATCGCAGTAGGATATATCAACAATTCTGCTCCCGACATTGCCATTAATCTTGCAGCTTCAGGATACCATTGATCCCAACAAACAAGAACTCCTAACTTGCCAACAGATGTTTCAATAGGTTTAAAACCTAAATCACCTGGAGTAAAATAAAATTTCTCATAATACGCAGGATCATCCGGGATATGCATTTTACGATATTTACCTGCTATAGATCCATCTTTCTCAATTATTACAGCAGTATTGTGATATAGTCCTGCGGCACGCTTCTCAAAAAGAGAAAGTACAATTACAACACCAAGTTCCTCCGCAAGCTTACCAAATTGATCAGTTGATGGTCCTGGTATTGTTTCTGCCTGTTCAAATACATTTGTATCTTCAGTCTGGCAGAAATACAGTCCATTATGTAACTCCTGCAAAACTATTAATTCTGCCCCATCATTAGAAAGATCTCTAATTTTTGCTTGAAGTTTGGCTAAATTACTTTTTAAGTCAGAGCTGTTTGTTTGTTGTATAATTCCTACCTTCATAATAAATAAAGTATTATGCTTTTTATTACCTAACGTTATAAATGAATCATTGTTTAAAATTGACTCATTTATACCTCGCCATAAAACTATATGTTATCTTATAAAACCTTCGGGAAACTGCATCGTTACACAATGTAGTGAACCATGCTGTTTAATTAATGGTCTACAATCAATACCAACAATCTCTCTATCAGCAAATTGCTTCTGAAATTGTTTCTTTGCTATTTCATCTTTTGTTGTACCATAAGTTGGCAACAAAACAGCACCATTAATTACAAGAAAATTAGCGTAAGTTGAAGGAAGACGGCCGCTATTGCCATATAGAGCATCAACCATTGGAAGAGGCAGAAGATTGTATGGTGTTCCATCCGATTTAACAAACGACTTCAACTCATACTCCATCTGCTTCAACTCAAAATAGTGCATATCATTTACATCATCACATTTTACATAGGCAATGGTATCTTCATCACAAAATCGTGCTAGTGTATCAACATGGCTATCAGTATCATCACCTGCAAGGAATCCATAATTTAGCCATAACACCCTATTAATTCCAAGAGCACTTTTTAACTGCTCCTCAATCTGATCCCTATTTAAAGGTTGATTTCTGTTTGGTGCTAATAGACATTGCGATGTTGTAAGAAGTGTACCTTTCCCATCAGTCTCAATAGAACCACCCTCTAATATAAAGTTAATATGACTTTTGTATTCAACATTGGAATTAAATACCGACTTATTATAAAGACGACTATTTATTTGATTATCATAGTTTGAAGCAAATTTAAGCCCCCAACCATTAAAACCAAAGTCCAACAATGTTGGTTTGTTATCTATAAATACAGATATCGCACTATGATCTCTTGCCCAGGTATCATTGCACTCTATCTCAGTGATGATTATATTCTTCTTCTCTTCTTCTGAAAAATATTGCCCTACATCTGTATTAGGGTGAGTAACAATCAGCAGTTTTTCCCTTTTAATTATCTCTCTCGAAATTGAGATATAACAATTAATAACCTCATCAAATATATCAGACCAATCTGTACCTAAATGAGGCCAAGTTAGCTGAACACCACTTTGTGGGTGCCATTCAGCCGGAAAAAAGATTTGTTGCATACTTTAACCCTCCATGTTACCTCGAACGATTCCTCGGCTTGAAGAACGGATGAACTCCATAATATGATTTCGTTCTATTGTCTCGGGTAACTCCTTTTCAATTCTTTCCAATGCCTGCGACACATTATGTCCGGTTTGGTATATGTAGCGATAGACCTCCTGAATTGAGTTGATCTGCTCGCTTGTAAAACCTCTTCTCCTTAGACCCACTACATTAAGTCCCATGTATACAATTGGTTCACGGCCAACTAGAACAAATGGAGGAATATCCTTAGGTATTTTAGAGCCACCCTGAATCATTACATGTGCTCCTATTCGGGTAAATTGGTGAATTAGAGAACCTCCACTAATTATAGCGTAGTCGTCAATCTCCACTTCACCTGCCAACTGCGTAGCATTTCCAATAATTAAATTATTATTTAATATACAATCGTGAGCAACGTGACTGTAGGCCATAATAAGACAATTAGATCCAACAACAGTTTTACCTCTTGAAGCTGTACCACGGTTAACAGTTGCACACTCTCTTACTATTGTGTTATCGCCAATTTCAGCAGTTGTTTCTTCACCTTGGAATTTTAAATCCTGTGGAATTCCTGCAATTGTTGCGTGAGGAAAAATAGTACAATTTTTACCTATTCGTGCACCATTGAGGATAGTTGCATGGCTCATTACACGTGTACCATCGTCAATAACTGTATTTTGATCTACAAATGCGAATGGCTCCACGATAATATTATCGCCTAGTTTAGCTTCAGGATGTACGAAAGCTAAATTTGAAACAGTGTTCATATATGAGCTTAATTATATTGTTATTTATTCATTACAATTTGAGCAGTGAAGTCGGCTTCTGAAATTACCTTATCACCAATAAATGCTAAACCACGCATAGTAGCTATTCCTCTCCTCATTTCTGAAGTCAGTTCAACTCTAAATATGATTGTATCACCCGGCACAACCTTATGTCTGAATTTAACATTATCTATTTTAAGAAAGTAGGTAGAATATCTTTCAGGATTATCAAGTCCTGAAAGAACAAGCAATCCACCTGTTTGAGCCATTGCCTCTATTTGCAATACACCCGGCATTACAGGCTCTTGTGGGAAGTGCCCTGTAAAAAAAGGCTCATTAGATGTTATATTTTTTACTCCAACGATATATTTATCGGTCATCTGAATAATCTTGTCGACCATCAGAAAAGGATATCTGTGAGGCAATAGTTCACGTATACGAATGTTATCCATAACAGGCTCTAATGCAGGATCATACACAGGGGGCTGAACCTCATTCAATTTTATATCCTTTCGAATAAGTCGTGCAAGCTTATTATTTATTTTGTGACCAGGACGATATGCAATAACTCTACCTTTAATTGGTTTTCCAATTAAAGCCACATCTCCAATTATATCAAGCAATTTGTGACGTGCCGGCTCGTTGGGGAATACCAGTTTACGGCTATTTAAATATCCAAGTTCTTTTGCATTTTGCCTTGGCACTTTTAGTTCATCAGCAATTTCATCTAATTCATTCTGAGGCAATTCTCTTTCATAAATTACAACTGCATTTTCTAGACTTCCACCTTTAATAAGACCAGCTTCGCGAAGCTTTTGAATTTCTCTCACGAAAACAAAAGTTCTTGCAGGTGCAATCTCTGTTTCAAAATCTGTAATTGAGTCCAATGATGCCGATTGGTTGGGGATATATTTTGAATCAAACTCAATAAATGAATTTATGCAAAATGAATCATCGGGTAATAATGTGATTTTTGAGCCTGTTTCAGGGTCTGTCACCTCCATCTTTTTTCTAACTACATAGTAGTCTTTGTCCTTACCCTGAATTTCTATTCCAACTCTATTAATCTGTTTTACATATTCAATTGAACTACCATCAAGTATAGGGAATTCTGAAGCATTAACTTCAATAAGGCAGTTATCTATACCAAGTGCATATAATGCTGCCATACCATGCTCAATTGTACTTACAGTAGCTGAATTTTTAGCAATTACTGTTCCACGTTGAGTATTAACAACATTATCAGCCAACGCTTCTAATATTGGTTGATCTTCGAGATCAACTCTCTTAATCTTTACGCCGTGATCTTCGGGTGCAGGATTGAATGTTACAACAATTTCCAATCCGGTGTGCAGACCCACACCTTTTAATGTGAAGCTACCTTTTAATGTTTGCTGTTTCACTTTTTATATAATTTAAATTTCACATTTTACCAATATTTGTGCAAATATACAATCAAAAGCACAAATTCTAATAACAAAACATGAAATGTTTATTAGTTTAAAGAAAAACAATTGTCTATTCAGCTGATTCCATTCTTTTTTTTAGCTCATTGAGCTCTCTCTCCATAGCATTGATTTGCTTATAGATATCAGGAAGTTTAGGAATAATGATGCTGGATCTGAAGAAGTTTTTAACAGGATATGCTGGTGATCCTATCAATTCAGAACCCTCTTTTATATTACTTATGATACCCGACTGTGCTCCAATCTGGCTATTTTTACCAATTGTAATATGTCCACCAATACCAACCTGACCACCAAGTACGCAGTTCTCTCCAATTTTGGTAGAACCTGCTATTCCTACTTGAGCAGCCATTGCTGTATTTTCGCCAATTTCACAATTATGGGCAATTTGTATTAAATTATCAAGTTTTACACCCTTATGTATTATGGTAGAACTCATAACCGATCTGTCTATAGTGGTATTTGCACCAATTTCAACATCATCTTCAATAACTACATTTCCCAACTGGGGTATTTTATGATATATATCTCCCTCTTTGCTGAATCCGAAGCCATCAGCACCAATTACAGCACCTGAGTGTATTATTACATTACTGCCTATGATAGAGTTGTGATAAATTTTAACACCCGGGTAAATTATGGTGTTCTTCCCAATCTTAACGTTATCTCCAATATATGAATGAGGATATATCTTACTATAATCATCAATTGTAACATTGTCTGCTATATAGGCAAATGATCCAACATAAACATCTTTTCCCAATGTTGCTAAATCAGAGATATAACTCATAGATTCAACACCATTCTTCTGTTTGGTGCTTTTACTCACCAACTCCATTAAGGATCCCAGTGCTGTATAAGCATTGTCAACTTTTATCAGTGTTGCTTTTATTGGCTTTTCGGGAACAAAATCTCTGTTCACTAAAACTATATCCGACTGAGTTTCATAAATAAAAGAAGTATATTTAGGGTTTGCCAGGAAAGTGAGTGAATTAGGTTTGCCCTCCTCTATTTTTGAAAAACTTGAAACTGTAACTTCCGGATTACCTACCACTTCTCCGTGAAGGAAATCAGCTATTTGTTGTGCTGTATAAGTCATTAAAAAAAATTTACAGATATACTAAATATCATGGGACATACTGACTTAACATTCAAAATAGAAGTGTAAATAAAATGAATGATCCGGACAATGCCCACAAATACTTATGATTAGTATTGCAAATTAACAACTTATTTTTTATCTAGTCATATTTAAAATCATAAATTTTTCTAAACTGCTCCCAGCGCTAATTTGTGCAATTGAAAAAAAAGCTATATTTTTGTATACACTTTTTCGGGATGTAGCTCAGTCCGGTTTAGAGTACGCGTCTGGGGGGCGTGTGGTCGGAAGTTCGAATCTTCTCATCCCGACGAAAGATAATGCCACTTGTGAAAATTTCACAGGTGGTTTTTTTATGCCATATAATTGAGCTCTTATACTAATCTCTATTGTATAAGTGAATAGACCTGATTTTGACTATCCCACCCCTCTACTTGGCACTTACTTTGTCCCTATCTTGCTCTTTTAAACCCCTTTTATAAGAGGAGAAGTAAAGAATTAGATAAAAATAAAGTAAAATTTATTTTACATTATTGTATTGACTTTACTCAATTGAACTTAAATCAAATTTCTTTTAAAAATGACATTATTTATGCAATTATATTTCAAATTGATCAATAGATATAATAATTTCACTATTATTACTCCAAAAAAGTAAACATCTGTTAACCTTTATAAACTCAATATATTTATTATATCAAATTATTCTACTTGTTATTATCATTATTTCAGTAATATATTTAATTATTATTTATTATTTTATGTGTATTTAATTCATATTATAAATATTATAACAACTATTAATAATAATAATTTAAATAAATTGTTTTGCCAATTGGTTTAAAAGGTATACTTTTGCATGAAATTAAAGAATGAATTATTAGTCTTATAACATTGTAAATTATAGTTTTAATAGTATGAAAAACGAAAAAACCAGCAATGATTTAATAACAATAGTAACCGGAGTTATTGGATCTGATGTTCATGCTGTGGGAAATAAGATTCTGACATATAAACTTGAAGAAGCTGGATTTAAAGTGATTAATCTTGGAGTTATGGTTGATCAGGAGGAGTATATAAATGCTGCGATTGAAACTAACGCCGATGCAATTATGGTTTCATCTCTTTATGGTCATGGCGAAATAGATTGCAGGGGACTTCGCGAAAAATGTGATGAGGCCGGATTAACAAATATTCCTCTTATTGCGGGTGGCAATTTAGTAGTTGGCAAACAGAATTTCGAGGATGTAGAAAAAAGATTTATGGAGATGGGGTTCACCAAAGTTTATCCTCCAGGCTCTGATATTGATGAATGCATAGATTATTTGAAAGAAATTCTTTAGAATAAATAGAATTAACAAAATGAATCTACTCACTGCAGATATAGGCAGTACATACACTAAACTTACCGCAATAAGCATAACACAAGAAAAAATAATTGCAACTTCTTCTGCTTTTACTACTATCGAAACTGATGTTTTAGAGGGTTTTAATAGAGCCTTAAACAAATTAAAACAGTCAGCTCCCAACTTTAAATATGATAAGCTGTATTGTTGCAGTAGCGCAGCAGGAGGACTAAAAATGGTGGCAATTGGGCTTGTTCCTGAGTTAACTTCAAAAGCTGCAAAACTTGCTGCTTCAAGTGCCGGAGCCAAAGTGGTAAAGAGTTATGCATTTGAACTCTCCCCTGAAGAGCAAATCGAGATTAAAAATATAAATCCTGATCTGATTTTACTTTCCGGGGGTACCGACGGTGGTAACAAAGAGGTTATCATACAAAATGCAAAAAAACTTACGGAAATTGAAGGGAATTTCAGAGTTATTGTAGCAGGCAATAAAAGTGCTTCTTCCGAAGTAAGTGAAATATTCAGATCGGCAAACAGGCATTTTGTTATTACAGAAAATGTAATGCCAACATTAAATATATTAAATATTGAACCTGCTAGAGAAAAAATTAAGGAGCTTTTTATAAATCATATAATTGAAGCTAAGGGCTTAAACAAAATTCAAGAGATATCGAAAAATAAAATAATACCAACTCCCTTATCTGTTTTAATGGCTTGTGAACTTCTGAGTGAGGGCACCTCGAATTATGAGGGTATGGGTGATTTGGTAGCGATTGATATTGGTGGTGCAACGACTGATATTTTCTCAATTTCAGAAGGTAAGCCAACAATGTCAAATACAATTATAAAAGGTCTTCCGGAACCAAAAAGTAAACGCAGTGTTGAGGGCGATCTGGGAATGAGATATAGCTTAGGGTCTCTGAGAGATGAAATTAATTTAGAGTCGATATCAGGTCAATTGAATGTTGATAAAACAAAAGTTGGAAACTGGATACAAAAATGTATAAATGAGCCGGTTACTATTGCTGTACCAGGTTCTTTGGAACATAGGATAGAAGACTTACTGGCTAAATCTGCCTCTGAGATTGCGATAAAAAGGCATGTTGGGAGGTATCAGTTGGTCTACACACCTCTGGGTGAAACTTTTACACTTACGGGAAAAGATCTTTCAAAAATAAAAAGTATAATTGGAATTGGTGGAGTATTAGTAAATGCATTAAATCCATATGAGATTTTAAAATCGATGGAGAGATCTAAAGATGATATAGATTATGCTAAACCAATAAATCCTGATTATTTTATAGATAAAAGTTATATATTCTCTTCAATGGGATTAATAAGTAAAGAGTATCCGAACTTAGCTCACAAACTGCTGAGAGAGGAAATTATACAGATAAGCACAAAAAATTAAAATGATAATAACAGCTTAGAATTTTATTTAATCTAAAAGTATGGAAATAAGCAATAAAAAATTATCTGAAGATATCTTTTTTGCAGAACGTGAGAAGGTATTGAATCAATGGAAAACAGGCAAAGATGTGGATTTTAATTCGACTGTGGAGTACCAAAAGTCGATTCCTACAGAGAAAAGATTTGGAGTGAAACTGGCAGAGGCAGCAGCAAATGGAGTTACCTTAATTCAACCGAGAGCGGGTGTGGCACTTTATGAAGAGCATATAAATCTACTGAAGTATCTAGAAAATGAAGGTGAAGCAGATCTTCTTCCCACAACGGTTGACAGCTATACTAGATTAAATAGATATAATGAGGCTGAAAATGGAATAGAAAAGAGTAGAGAGACTGGAAGATCGATGCTTAATGGATTTCCTATTGTAAACTATGGGGTGGATATCTGCCGCAAGGTTACTTCAGCTCTTACAAAACCGGTTCAGGTTCGTCATGGTACACCTGATGCACGACTTCTTACAGAAATCTCAATTGCGGGAGGGTTTACATCTTATGAAGGTGGTGGAATCTCATATAATATACCATATTCTAAAAATCACTCTATTGAACAGACTATTGCAAATTGGCAATATGCCGATAGATTGATTGGAATGTATGAAGAGGCAGGTGTCTCTATTAATCGTGAACCATTTGGCCCGTTAACAGGCACTCTTATCTCTCCTTGTATTTCAGGATCGGTAGCTATTATCGAGGCTCTTCTGGCAGCTGAGCAGGGAGTTAAAGATATTACAGTTGGTTATGGCCAGTGCGGGAACCTGATTCAGGATGTTGCAGCTATCAAATCTCTTGAATCGCTTACACGAATATATCTTGATAAATATGGGTATAGTGATGTAAGAATTACTACTGTTTTCCACCAATGGATGGGTGGATTTCCTCAAGATGAGGCAAAAGCATTTGGTGTTATATCATGGGGTGCAGCTGCTGCGGTACTTGCAAAAGCGACTAAAGTTATTGTCAAAACTCCTCATGAAGCAATGGGTGTACCAACAAAAGAGGCTAATGCTGCCGGTTTACTAGCTACAAAACAGTTAGTTTCTATGCTCAGAGACCAGGACCTGAGATCTATACCTGCAATTATTGCTGAGAGTGAAATTATTGATGATGAGATTAAATGTATTTTAGATAAAGTTGAGGAACTTGGTAAAGGAGATATGGCAGTTGGTACTGTTGCTGCATTTGAGGCTGGAGTTATTGACATACCATTTGCACCAAGTAAATATAATGCAGGTAAAGTTATGCCTGCACGCGACAAGAGTGGTGCTGTAAGACTAATAGATACTGGCAATTTGCCATTTACACCTGAACTTAAAAATTTCCACAGGAGCAAACTCGAAGAGCGTGCAATTCAGGAAAAACGTCCGGTTAGCATTCAAATGGTAATAGACGATGTTTATGCAATTGGTAAAGGATTTTTGGTTGGCCGCCCCGGCAAGAGATAAAAATTAGTAAAAATAGAATACGATGAAAATAAAAAAACTTATTTGTTCACCGGGTAAAACAGGGTTTTACTTTGATGACCAGCTTGCTATAAAAAAAGGAGCTGAGAATGATGGCGCATTTTATAATGGAACAACTGCTACAGAAGGTTTTAAATCTATAAGACAAGCTGGAGAATCAATCTCAATAATTTTCGTTTTAGAAAATGGTGCATTTGCATTTGGAGATTGTGCAGCAGTTCAATATTCAGGAGCCGGTGGACGTGATCCTCTTTTCTTAGCCGAGAACTTTATTCCTATTATCGAAAAAGAAATTGCTCCACTTTATGAAGGTAAAGAAATTAGCACATTTAAAGAGATGTGTGATATAATTGAAAGTGCCATAAATCCTAACACTGGTAAACAATTTCATACAGCTATAAGATATGGCGTTACTCAAGCTTGCCTAGATGCAGTGGCCAAAAGCAGATCTATACTAATGGCAGAAGTGATTGCTGAAGAGTATTCAACTCAAATATCTGAGACAAAGATTCCTATTTTCTCACAATCGGGAGATGATAGATATTTAAATGCAGATAAAATGATAATGAAGGGAGCAGACGTTCTTCCTCATGGATTATTTAATCATCCTGAAAGCAAGGTTGGTGAAAATGGAATTAAGGTTAAAGAGTATCTGATTTGGCTGAGAGACAGGATTATTGCTAAGAGATTCAACAGCAGCTACAGTCCTGTAATTCATATAGATCTTTATGGTACTTTAAGCACCATTTTTAATAACGACTTCGATTTAATTGCCGACTATATTGCTGAACTAGAGCAGATAACAAAACCTTTCCTACTGAGAGTTGAAGGTCCGGTTGACATGGGCGAAAAACAGGCTCAAATGGAAGCACTTCAATTATTGCGTATAAAGTGTGAAGAGAGAGGAGTAACTGCTGAGATTGTTGCAGATGAGTGGTGCAATACGCTGCAAGATGTAATTGATTTCTCAGAAATGAAGGCTGGTCATATGATGCAGATTAAAACTCCCGATTTGGGTGGAATTAATAATAGTATCGAAGCAGTTCTTTTCTGTAAAAAACATGGTATTGGAGCTTATCTTGGTGGAACATGCAATGAAACTGCCCGCTCTGCTGAAATATGTGCCCATATTGCAATGGCTACTCAGCCCGATCAGCTGCTTGCAAAACCGGGAATGGGTGTTGATGAGGGGTATATGATTGTTTATAATGAAATTAGTCGTATTTTGGCTATTTATTCAGCGAAGGTTCATTAAGTTTCGAGAAAATTATAAGAGAGTGATTTTTCTATTTTAGAATAATCATAATAATCAAGAAATATAAAATAATGGAAGAGATTAGAGTATTATCACCAACCGCAATCCTTGGTTATGGATTTCCTATTGAGTCGTTTAACGCCGGTATGGAGCGTAAACCTCATGTTATAGCTGTGGATGCAGGATCTACTGACCCGGGACCATACTATCTGGGTGCAGGTAAGTCATTTACCGACAGAAATTCGGTAAAGAGGGACCTTGAAATTTTGATTCCTGCAGCGCTTAATGCCGGAATTCCACTTGTTGTTGGCACTGCCGGTGGTTGTGGAGGAAAGGCTCACGTAGATCTTACTGTGGATATCGTCAAAGAGATAATAAAAGAAAAGAGCTTATCTCTAAAATTGGCTGTAATAAATTCTGAATTCGATAAAGATTTCATAAAAGAAAATCTTCGATCAGGAAACATATTACCTCTTTACCCTGCCGGAGAAATAGATGAACTGGATGTTGAAAATACAGTAAGGATAGTAGCTCAAATGGGTGAAGAGCCATTTATTGAGGCTTTAAACAATGGAGCAAATGTAATTATTGCCGGAAGATCTTACGACCCTTCAGTATTTTCTGCGCTTGCAATAAAAGAGGGATTTGATAAAGGGTTGGCTATTCATATGGGTAAAATCCTTGAGTGTGCTGCAATTGCTGCAATTCCGGGAAGTGGCAGTGATTGTATGTTTGGATATCTCAGACACGATTGCTTCATACTAGAGCCGCTATCACCCTTAAGAAAATGCACAACACTTTCAGTTGCAGCTCATACACTGTATGAAAAATCTAATCCCTATTTACTTCCCGGACCTGGTGGAGCAATTGATCTGAAAGAGTGTAAATTTGAACAGATAGAAGACAACAAGGTGCGTGTAAGTGGAAGTAAATTCAAACCAACTCCCGAATATTTTGTAAAACTTGAGGGGGTTAGAAAAGTTGGCCACAGAACTATATCATGCGCAGGAGTAACAGATCCCATAATGATTAAGGAGATTGATAATATCACTAAAAGTGTAACTGAAAGGGTGAGAAATAATTTCGATAATTATGGAATTAAGAATTTCTTTCTCGACTTTAAGGTTTATGGTAGGAATGCTGTTATGGGCATGTTCGATAATTTCGATAAAGGTGAAGGATCTGTAATTAACGAATTACTTATTATTATTGAGGCAGTAGCTGATACACAGGAACAAGCAGATACAATTTGCGGTTTTGCAAGAAGCACATTGTTGCACTTTGGATACGAGGGAAGAATATCGACTGCAGGAAATCTTGCATTCCCATTTTCTCCATCTGACTCAAAAATGGGTGAGGTTTATGAATTTTCTATCTACCACTTAATGAAAGTAGAAGATCCAATAAATATATTTCCAATTAGCTATCTAGAGTTTTAATATTTGCTGTAATAAAACGCTATCAAAGATTATACTAATTTAGATGAATAATAAATAATAAAAAATAATGGAATATAAACTAACAGATATTGCTTCGGTTATAAGAAGTAAGAATTCAGGACCTTATGAACTTACTTTTGATATTATTTTTAAGGAGTTTGAGATGTTTGAAAGGGTAAAGGCTGCCAATATATTTAATTCGAGTATGTTTGCCTCTTTATACAATATTCCCGACTCTAAAATAATGAATGTAATATATTTTGATCCTGCAAAAGCAGTGAAAATTACTATAGTAAGGCCTATTCCATCAGGTTCTCTGGGTGAGACAGATGTATATGGTGCACAGCAGCACTCGCCTCTAATAAAACTTAGTATTGAACTTTAAAAACAAGAATAGGAAATGCATAATCTTATTAGGGATTATATGGTTTCAACTCAATACTTTGCTCCACGTGGCAAAGAGAGACTTCTATTTCTTGGAGAACAGATTTCGCACAGGCATCTGAATTTTAATGATCTCCTGATTGGGGTTGTTGGTGATTCGGGAGCAGGAAAATCTTCTTTAATAAAAGGGATGTTCCCGGGATTACAACTCTCTAATGATGACGATATTGTGAACCCTCGTAAAATGCTTCAGGTGCGCAACTCTTTTCAAGATGTTGATGATGCTACTACTTTTCATATTGATGTAAGGTTTCAAATGGCTTTTACACAGATGTATGAGATTGTGGAATATGTTCAATTACTGCTTGATAAAAAAAGACGTGTAGTAATAGAGCATTTCAATCTTATATACCCTGCATTAGGTAGAAATGCCGATATAATTGTTGGTATTGGTGAAGAGATAATACTTGCACGCCCCAGTCTTTTTGGCCCGCACCCTGCCAGTATTTATAAGATTGTGCATGAATCGCTGAGGTATCGCAAGATGGCTCATTCTGCTGAAGAGGTAACGGTTTCGGTATTGACTAACACGTTTAATATATCGGAAGACGATTACTTCTTTTCAGATATCCGTAATGGGTTTGTAATCAAGTTTGAAAAGAAACCAAACATTGACCTTGACAGGCTGGAGGAATTAATTAATCTGATGATTGCTGAAAACCTCGAAATATCATATTACGACGAAGATCATATAATGATGGGAAATGAGATTATCGAGTGTGACGGACCTCGTTTTCATATAAATAACACCTCTGAAATAGAGAATTTTTCATTAGTAAAAGAACTTCTTCATGATCCCTATAGCAATTCGTATTGTCTAATAGGATTGGTAGATAGCGATAGAGGTGATATTTACAACAGAAATACCGAATATTTCTTAACCAGACAAGGTATTATTGGAGAGACTGATTATTAATATTAGCTTTAAATAAAAAACTACCTGTTAAGTTAAACTTATCAGGTAGTTTTTTTATTGTATATCTTTTTTATAGAACCTTATTTAGAAAAATCTGCATTTAACATGCTTCCTGTCTCTTTAAGTGCACGATGAAACGCAAAACAGTTATATAAATCCTGAGGAATATGACCCTTAACACCTCTGTTTATATACTCATGCAACAATGGGCGATAATCGGGGTGTGCACATTTCTCAATCAACTCCTGGGCACGTTTCACCGGCCCTTTTCCTCTTAGATCGGCAACTCCATATTCCGACACAATTATCTTCACTGAGTGCTCGTTGTGATCCTCATGAGTAACTTTTGGAACTATACAGCTGATTGAGCCGTTCTTTGCAGTAGAAGGAGTAAGGAAGATTGAAAGATATGAATTACGGGTAAAATCACCAGATCCTCCAATACCATTCATCATATGAGTACCGTTAACGTGAGTTGAGTTAACATTTCCGAAAATATCAACTTCAATTGCAGTATTAAGAGCAATGATTCCCAATCTTCGGGCAAGACCCGGATTGTTTGAAATTTCTGATGGTCTAAGTACAAGTTTATTTTTGAAGAATGGCAGATCATCATAGAATTTCTGCAATACCTCATTACTAACAGTGAGTGAACAACCACTTGCAAAAGAGATATTTCCCTGTTGCATCATATCTATTACAGCATCCTGAATTACTTCGGTATAAACTTCAAAACGAGGAATAGAGGGGTTACTTCCCATAGAAGCAAGTACTGCATTGGCAATGTTTCCTACACCCGACTGAATTGGAAGAAAATGGGGAGGAATGCGTCCTGCTTTTAACTCTGCCACAAAAAACTCAGCTACATTGCTTCCAATTTTTGCAGTAACTTCATCTAATGGGGCAAAACCGCCACCATCACCATCTTTTTCAGTCTCTACTACATAAATCTTTGAAGGATCTACCTTAACATACTCAAGTCCAACTCGGTTTTGCACTTCATAAATAGGTATCTCACGACGTTTTGGAGGATCTTGCAATTCATACATATCATGAATTCCGCGAAGTTTTGTTGGTACTTTTTTATTTAGCTCAACAATTACTATATCTGCAAGACGACAAATAGTTGGTGTAATTCCAACACCTGTTGTAGGAACTATTTCACCACTTTCGGTTACATCACAAGCTTCAATAATTGCCACATTTATTTTTCCTAGAAAACCATAACGTATCTCCTGTGCCAATTGAGAAAGATGAAGATCGAAAAAGTCGAATTCACCATTGTTAAGCGCAACACGCATATCTTTGTTAGTCTGATATGGAGTGCGGAATTTAATAGCTTTTGCTCTTGAAAGTGCACCATCAATAGCATCACCGGTAGATGCACCGGTAAATACACCTATTTTGAACGGATTGCCTTTAGCATGTTCTTCTTCTGCTTGTTTTGCAATTGCCACAGGAACTACTTTTGGACATCCTGCATGTGTAAATCCGCTGAAGCCTACATTATCATTGTCTTTAACAAGTGATGCTGCTTCTTCAGCGTTAATAAATTTTAATGCCATATTTAACTTACTATATTTGGTTTATTAATTACAAACAATTTGATTTTCTGGTTAATGGTATCTATTTAACAATTACAATTTAATACTTTCTTTTTAGAATTTCGGTATAAATGAGTCCTTTCACCAATTCATTTCTTCTGTTATCTCCTATAAGATCATTTATAACATTATTGTCTAATGCTAAGTTATTATCAAATGATTCAGTTTTGTTCTGATCATCAGAAAGTTGCTCATAGGTTTCTCCGGTATCATTTATGTAGATTGAACTTCCAAGAGAAGACTCCTTGCTAAAATCAGTTGAATAATTTTTTGAAGAACGAAAAATGGCCTCTCCCTCTTTAGAATAGTCATATTTAGGTTGTCCTTCAAATGACCTTTTTCTATTTACTACAACAGGTTTAGGAGGGGTAACTTTTTTGAAGAGTGGAGGCAAAACTTCATCTTCTTCTGAATGGAAAGATTTAGGTTTCGGCCCAACATTTTGTTGTTTTTGTTCATTTTTCTTCTTCTTGGAATCATTAAAAAATCCCAATATCATGAAAACTGAAAGAATGATTATATAAAACAGGTCACCTATTTCCATAATTTGTTTAATTTTGCAACAGGACAAAAATAGTTATTTTTTACCTGTTTAAGTATGTTTTGGTGAAAAAAAACGAGAGTAGCTTAACAGTTACTCTCGAACATATTTAACCAAAACCTTAACTATGAAAAATATTATTTTTTAGTCCTTACAAAAATAGGAAAATAAACCATAAATTGCAACATAAGTGATTTAAAATTGATAATTTATAATTACTTATCTATACTTAATTAATCACAGTTATAATAGTTCAAAAAGACAATAATGGATTCACAAAGCATAAAAGACAAAAAACTATTTATAGAAACATATGGATGTCAAATGAATGTGGCTGACACAGAAGTTGTAGCATCTATAATGGAAATGGATGGATATACATTGACTGATGAAGATAAAGAAGCTGATGCTATATTCGTGAATACTTGCTCAATAAGGGAAAATGCTGAACAGAAAGTTATTCAGCGACTTGAATACTTCCAATCTCTCAAAAGAAAGAGAAAAGAAAAACTTATTATTGGCGTTTTGGGTTGTATGGCGGAGAGAGCTAAATCTGATCTGATAGATAATCATAATGTAGATATTGTTGTTGGCCCTGATGCATACTTAGACCTTCCAAATCTGGTTGGAGCAGCCGAACAGGGAGAAAAAGCGATAAATGTAGAGCTTTCCAAGACTGAAACATACAAAGATGTTATGCCACTTAAGTTAAATGGAAGTAATATCTCCGGATATTTATCTATTATGCGTGGTTGTGATAAGTTTTGCACATATTGCATTGTGCCGTTCACACGTGGTAGAGAACGTAGCCGAGAACCGGAGAGTATCCTTAACGAACTGCGTGACATGCAAGAGAAAGGGTTCAGAGAGGTTATACTTTTAGGTCAAAATGTAAACTCATATATATTTAAGGATCAGGATAGAGTTATTGATTTCTCAGATCTATTAGCATTAGTAGCTGAGCAGGCTCCTGAAATCAGGATTCGCTTTACTACATCTCATCCTTGGGATATGAATGACAAGACACTTGAGACAATAGCTAAATATAAAAATCTGGCAAATTATATTCATCTGCCGGTACAATCCGGAAGTTCGCGTATGCTAAAACTAATGAACAGAAGATATAACAGAGAGTGGTATTTGGAGAGGATTGAAGCAATAAAGCGAATTATTCCAAATTGTGGACTTTCTACAGATATTATGTGTGGTTTTCACTCTGAAACTGAAGAGGATCATCAAGATACATTATCTTTAATGCGTGAGGTTGGTTTTGATTCTGCCTTTATGTTTAAATATTCTGAAAGACCCGGAACTTATGCTGCCAAAAAACTGGAAGATGATATAGATGATGAAGTTAAGTCGAGAAGACTACAAGAGATAATTGATCTTCAGCTTGAACTTTCTCGAGAAAGCAACGAGAAGGATATGGGCAAGGAATTTGAAGTGTTGATTGAAGGGTTTTCTAAAAGGTCTAGAGAACAGCTTTTTGGCAGAAACGAACAAAACAAGGTTGTTATTTTCGATAAAAAGAATTATCGCATCGGACAATTTGCTAAAGTTAAGATAACAGGTTTTACTTCGGCAACTTTATTTGGAGAAGCCATTTAATGAACAGGAATTTGATTATATTTACATAAACATTTTTGTAATTTAAACGTTCTAAATTATATAAAGCGCGAAAAAATTGCCATTAAACATGTTTTACTTGACATTTAGTTAACAATCTATGATAGTAAACTATTAATAACAAATCATTAAAAAAATAAATTATGAAATCAGAAGCAAAATTACTATTAGGCCTCGGAATTGGATTAGCACTAGGTGCTGCTGTTGGTTACATTATGGGAACTGACAAAAGAGAAGAGTGGCTTGAATATGCAAATGAGTTTGCAGATAAAGTAAAAGCAAATGTGAAATCGGCAGTATATAAAGGCAAAAGTGAAGTTAATGATTTAAAAGAAGATATTGACGATTTAGCAGATATCGCTAAAAAAGAACTCTCGAAACAATAATATCAAAAATTTGATATAAAATGGAAGAAAAAAAAGTAAGTACGTTGTTTGAGGAGATGAGGGATGATATCGGAAAATATATCACTAGTACTCTTGAACTCGGAAAACTAGAAACCTTCGAAAAAATAAGTATAGGCTCATCAGCATTTCTATTTGGCTTGATGTTAGGTGGAATTGCTCTGATAGCCTTGCTGTTTATATTTTTAGCTGCAGGATTATATTTGGGAGAACTTCTGAATAGCTATTGGCAAGGTTTTGGAATTGTTTCAGCATTTGCAGTTTTTGTATTATTGATTTTATTAATTTTCAGGAAGTCTATTCAATATACATTCACTAACCGTATCGCTAGTTTTCTAATGAAAAAGGATGATAAGGATGATAAAATAAGCAACAAATGAGCAGATATAAATTAGATCCAATTGAAGAACTTAGACTGGAGAAAAAACGTCAAAAGGAGGAACGTGTAATAGCCAGTCAGCGTTTATCATATCAATTACAGTATCTGAATGATAACTGGGGAACTTTGCTGACTAAAGGTGTTACTTCATCAATTAAAACGAAGCTCACTGAAACAGTAGATAACCTATCTACCTCATCCTCTTCATCAATTACTCCATTTGTTACAAAAGGACATTCATCTTGGTTAAATAATGCTGCTTTGCAGATTATAATGTCCAATTTACCTTTTATAGGTTCTGTTACCTGGAAATTCGCTAAACCTGCTTTATTGGCTTTTGGGGCTAAAAGATTAACATCGGCTCTATTTGGAAGCAGAAGAAAAAGAAAATAACCCTCTATACTTCTATAAATTATAAATTAGATCTGTGAACGGTGCTTACACCGTTCACTTTTGCTATTTTAGTACAAAGTTGATTTACCTGTTCTGCGCTATGGACATGCACATTAAACACACCCTCAAATATGCCATCATTGGAAGACACATTTACACTTTTTATATTAACAACTACATCCTCAGACAGTTTAGCAAGAATAGTGCCGAGTATACCTACTCTGTCTATGCCTGTAAATACTATAGATGCTAAAAAAGAGTATTGTCGGTAATCTCCCCAAGATACATCTATTATTCTGTCACCATGATTTGATTTAATCTTTATACCATTTTGGCAAGATCTTTTATGAACTTCAACATCTTCTTTATCTGTCACATATCCAAACACATCATCACCGGGAAGTGGATTACAACAAGTTAAAACAGTGAAGTTTTTTACGAAATTATGCTCCTCAAGTTTATAGATTTGTTTTCTGTCAATCTTTGCTTTTGGTTGAAGAGCACTATTAAGAGATCCTGATAATTTGTTGTCTGTAGACTCAACTAGCTCTTTACTATCTTTATATACCTGGCTTTTTGGTTTATTATCAATACCCGGCTTTTTAATAGCACTCATGGCCTGTTTCATATATCTTACAAAGAGATTATCACTCTTTGCTGGCTCTTCTTTAACCTTGTAAAATTCCTGTTTATCTTGAGGTAGAGTGATTTCATTATTACCTATAAGAAAATATAGGTCCTCTTTGTTTTCTGCTTTATAAACATAGAGTATTTTATTAAATATACTGTTTTCGATTGGTTCATTATCAAATAACTCATCGAGCAGCTTCTTACCTTTTTCGGCTATTATTCGGCGTTGGCGCCTAAGTGATGCTTCTATTTTGGTTCTGGCTTTTGCAGTAGACACAAAATTAAGCCACTCAGGTTGTGGATCAACAGATTGAGATGTAATTATTTCTATTTGATCACCACTGCTTAATTTCTGACTTAAAGGGACAAGTGTATGGTTGATTTTTGCTCCTAAACAATGATCTCCTATTCGAGTGTGTATAGAATATGCAAAATCAAGTGCTGTTGCGCCTTGAGGTAATGTTTTAATCTCTCCTTTTGGGGTAAAAACAAATATCTCGGATGAGAATAGATTCATTTTAACTGTGTCGAGAAAATCAATTGCATTGGGGTTTGGATTTGACAATATCTCTTGAATTGTTTTGAGCCATTTATCGAGCTCGTTATCCTCCTCGATTTTTCCTTCTTTATATTTCCAGTGTGCCGCAAATCCCTTTTCGGCAATATCATCCATGCGTCTACTTCTAATCTGAATCTCGATCCATTTTCCATCAGGACCCATAACAGTGAGGTGAAGGGCCTGATATCCGTTTGCTTTAGGGTGACTTACCCAATCTCTAATTCTATCGGGGCGAAGTTTATATATATCTGTAATTGCGGAATATATATCCCAACAACGTTTTTTCTCATCAATTCCATGAGTCAGTTCAAATATAATTCGTACAGCAAAAAGATCATAAACCTCATTAAACTCAATACCCTTCTTTTGCATTTTGTTCCAAATGGAGTATACCGACTTAACTCGAGCATGCATCTCATACTCTATACCCATTTTATTAAGAGCAGCTACAACAGGTGTAGAAAAATTCTCATATATCTTATTTCTCTCGGGAGCAGTTATCTCAATTTTATTAGTAAGATCTGCATAAGTTTCGGGATGCTCATACTTAAAACATAATTCTTCCAGTTCTGTTTTTATTGCAAAAAGTCCTAATCTGTGAGCTAACGGAGCATATATGTATAGCGTTTCGCCAGTAATCTTAAACTGTTTTGTTGGAGACATAGATGATAAAGTGCGCATATTATGCAACCTATCGGCTATCTTAATAAGAATCACACGTATATCATCAGACATGGTGAGCAGTAGCTTGCGAAAATTCTCTGCCTGAGCAGATACATTTTCACCAAACATACCGCTTGATATTTTAGTAAGACCATCTACTATAGATGCAATTTTTTCGCCGAACAGAGCTCTTATATCTTCAACTGTATATTCAGTATCTTCAACAACATCGTGCAAAAGTGCAGCAGAAATTGATGTAGAGCCTAATCCGATCTCTTTGGATACAATACGAGCTACAGACAAAGGGTGCAATATATATGGCTCACCTGAACGACGGCGTGCACCTTTATGTGCCTCTTTTGCCATATTGAATGCTCGGGTTATTATATCAACCTTGCGTCTGTGGTTTGAGTTCAGATAATCATTAAGTAGAGCTTGAAACTCTTCTTCAATAATTTTATCTTCATCAATTGCTATTTCGTTATTGTCTACCATACTGCTCCTATGACTTATTTTCCGTATATATGTTTAATTCATATATTTATTGACGAAATTACTAATATTTCCACATATTTATCCTATTAATAGTAAGTTTTTAACTATCAAATCTGTATAATAAAATTATTATTTTGTAAAGTTTTGACACTTTATCTAGTTCAAAAATCTCACTTTGATAACTATTAAATAAAGAAATAATTGAATTTGAACAAAAAGAACTTATCTTTGTTTTTTAATTCATCAGGGGTGCCCAAAAAAACGGGCTGAGATCATACCCAAATTACCTGATCCGGATAATGCCGGCGGAGGGAGAACAGATCACAATTAAGTGATTATTGGTATATATCTTATTTCACACCCCTTTTTTATTTAACAATCAAAGATGTACTGACAGCATCTATTATAATGCCTATGTATGTCATAAAATTTTATTTAAATGAAAAAGGTTATATTTTTAACAATGCTGATAATTTTATCAGCAAAAGGGAATCTGCTTATTGCTGAAAAACCCGACAGTGTAAATCACATCCAACTTGAAGAGATTATTGTTTCTGGAACTCGTGCAGGTGGCAATACCCCGATTTCTTATTCAAACATTACAAAGTCTGATATAAGAAAAGATAATGCCGCAAGAAATATTCCGGCTATACTACAGTCTACTCCATCTATAGTATCTTTTACAGAAGATGGCTTAGGTGTTGGAAACACATATTTTAGAGTTAGAGGAACAGATGCTACACGAATAAATGTTACCTTAAATGGTATGCCATTAAACAACCCTGAAACTCAAGAGGTGTTTTGGGTAAATCTTCCGGATCTTTCGAATTCTTTGCAAAACATACAGATACAGCGCGGTGTTGGCACCTCAACAAATGGTTCAGCTGCATTTGGTGCAAGTATATCTTTAAAAACCAGTGGAGCGAGATCTAAAGCTTATGGAGAGGCTTCAACAGCAATTGGGAGCTATGGTACTTTTCTCTCTAATATTTCAACAGGTACCGGCATTTTAGAAAACGGACTCTCATTTGATGCAAGCTTTTCTCGTGTACTTGGTGATGGTTACATTAGAAATGGAAGCGTAGATCACACAAATTTTTACGGCTCAATATCTCATATCAATAAAAATCAGCTTATTCGATTAAGCTATTTAAAAGGTATTCAGCATACAGGAATCACATGGGAGGGTGTTTCAGCTGAACAGATGAAAGATTCTGTATATGGTAGGAGATATAATCCGGCAGGTGAATATTATGATGAGATGGGAAACCGTTTGTATCACGATAATGAGACTGATAATTACTATTCAGATATTCTACAATTAATATTTTCTAGAGAATTAAATCAAAATCTGTCATTGAATGCCGGTCTCAATTATAATCATGGATATGGTTATTATGAGAACTATAGGTATAATAGAAAACTCTCTGATTTTGGACTTGATCCTCAGATTATTGATGGGATAGAATTTGATCGTAGCGACTTTATTCGTCGTAAATTAATGAGAAATGATTTCTATGTAGCAAATGCGGGATTAAACTATTACAGAGATAGATTTAATATTACTTTTGGCGGTATGTATAGTTTTTATCATGGAGACCATTTTGGTAAACTTCCATGGATAAAACATAATCAGAATGTTGCTGAAGATTTTCAATGGTATGAAAATATTGGGAATAAATCAGAAATAAACTTTTATACAAAGATTGACTATAAACTAAATGATAGGTTCTCTCTTTTTGGAGATATGCAATATAGAAACGTAAAATATGAATTTAGTGGTGTCGATGATGATCTTGAGGATCTGACAGGACTCTTTAAATACAATTTCTTAAATCCAAAAACCGGTATATTTATGCAGCTAAACGATTGGAGTCAGATATATGGCTCTATTGCTGTTGGACAACGTGAGCCGCTTAGAGCAGATTTAAAGGATGGAATTAAAGGAGAGTCTGCGAATCCAATAAAACCTGAAAGTATGATTGACTACGAGCTTGGCTATAGATTTAATAATACTAACAGATTAAAATTGGGCGCTAATTTATATTTTATGGATTATCACAACCAGATGGTACAAACCGGTAAACTAACTGATATTGGATACAAGTTAATGGAGAATGTAAAAGAGAGTTATCGTGCCGGCATAGAGATTGAAGCTTCTGTACCATTATGGAGAAATAAAATAAGAATTGATGCCAATGTAACATTTAGCAGAAACAAAATAAAAGATTATGTTGCCTGGTTTGATCATTATGATAATCAATCTGATTGGAATTGGGAAGGTCAGATTTCTAAGGAATATGGTACGACAAATATCTCATTTTCACCAAATATTATTAGTGCAGCAGGTATAACATGGCAACCTAATTCTCAATTATATATAAATATGCTTAGCAAATATGTTGGTAAGCAATATATGGATAATACATCAAGTGAAGAGAGATCTATAGAAGCATATTTTGTAAATAACATATCTGCAGGTTATACTCTTGATAAAACAAATTTCGGAACAATCAGCTTTCAGGTTTTCATAAATAACTTTTTTAATAAGGAATATGTTGCAAATGGCTGGGCAGCAACTGATACATTTGCTGATGGTAGTTATATTAACTGGATTGGATATTATCCTCAGGCAACTCGTAATTATATTGGACGACTAACTCTTACGTTTTAGCAAAAGTATAAAAGTCTAAATTAAATTGAATAACTCGATCCATTGATTGAATCGAGTTATCTTTACTAAATAATAATAGTTTTAATGCAAACAATTGAAATAATAGGTGCAATTATTGGATTGATCTACCTATATCTTGAATTTAAAGCAAGTAAATGGCTCTGGCCTATTGGGGTTGTAATGCCAGTAATATATATCTGGATATTCTTTCAGAGTAAGTTTTATGCAGATATGGGTGTAAATGTTTACTATTTTTTAGCAAGTATTTATGGCTGGATTATTTGGAACAGACATAAGAAGAGTAAACAGGAGGATCTGCCTATTACTCATACTCCTAAAAAACATATATTACCACTTACAATTATAGGTAGTTTATCTTTTGCTTTAATATCTTTTATTTTAGTTCGTTATACAGATAGTCCTGTACCATATGGAGACAGTTTCACAACAGCTCTTAGCATCGTAGGAATGTGGCTTTTAGCACAGAAATATGTAGAACAGTGGTGGTTGTGGATTATTGTAAATATAGTTTCATCAGGCCTTTATTTATGGAAAGGTCTTTATCCAACAGCTATTCTATTTTGTATCTATTCTGTAATATCGATATTTGGATATTTTAAATGGAAACGAATGATGTTGAGTACTAATCAACCAACAATTGCATCAGTTAGTTCTTCAATTGAGAATCCTGCAAAATAGGGTGTTATATCTATTGAAGACAGAGCTTTTTTCACATCTTCGTGACTGTATTTTACCCCTTTAAGAAGATTCTGAACCATTGTGAGGTCGCTATTTACACCAAAAAATGTTCCATAAAACGTGATATCATCAATTACTCCTTTTTTTGTATTGATAAAAAGTTGAGTTTTACCTGCCGGATAACGCCTTTCACGAACAATTTCTGCAACCGGGTTTGAACCAAAGTTCCAATTCCAGTTTCCAAACTTCTCTTGTCTGTTTATATCTATAATCTGAAGTTCATCATCACTGAAATTATATTCAATCATCTCAGGGTATTTACTCTTCATGTGATTTAAAATATTTTCTGCAAATTCATTAACAGTGATTTTTTCTTTAAGATAAGGAAGTATATTAACTACTCTGCTGCGAACTGATTTCACACCCTTAGCATCTACTACCTCAGTTGATGTTTCTAGCGCTTTTGAAAGGACTGTAAGATCCACATCGAAAAGTATGCACCCATGATGCATAACTCTTCCATCGAGATAAGCTTGAGCATTTCCACAAATCTTTTTACCATCAATCGTGATATCGTTTCTACCTGTAAATTCGGCCTCTACCCCAAGATCTTTAAGTGTTTGTATAACGGGTTCAGAGAAAGCTTTAAAATCGAAGCTTTTATTATCTCTGCTTTCATTTGAAATAATTGTATAGTTTAAATTATTCAAATCGTGATAAACAGCTCCTCCTCCTGATATTCTTCTCACAACATGAATTCCGTTTTCTTTAGTATAATTCTCGTTAATCTCAGCAAGAGTATTTTGATTTTTACCGACAATTATTGAAGGTTCATTTATCCACAGAATAAACACCTTATCGAATTTAGTTAGATATTTAAAACAGTACTCTTCGAGTGCAATATTAAAATCCGGTTTATTAGACTTATTTACTATATATATCATATAAAATCAATTAATTAATCTGAATATTAGAACATTAGTACTATATCAATTATTAACCCGATCTGAAAATGAGTTCAAATCGGGTTATATAGAGTAAAATAAAACACTTTATGGCATTCTGCCAAATTTTATTACTTCTTTTTCTTAGGTACTATATGCACTGCCTCTCCCAATACATCTGCAAACGCTTCAAATATTGCTTCTGAGTATGTTGGGTGCCCATAAATTGTGTTCACAACCTCTTCTACTGTTATCTCCATCTCCATAATCAATGAAGCTTGAGTTATAAGTTCAGCGGCAGTTGGTCCAATAATGTGTACTCCTAAAACTTCACCATAGCGGTTATCTGCAATAACTTTCACAAATCCTTCAGCCTCACTTGAAGCAAGAGCTCTACCATTTGCGGAGAAGTTGAAACGACCAATTCTGATATCATCTCCATATTTATCGCGAGCCTGAGCTTCAGTTAGTCCAACCATCGCCACTTCCGGCAATGTATAAACAACAGAAGGTGTAGAAAGAAGTTTCACTTTTCGATGATTACCTTTAACAGCGTTTTCAGCTGCAACCTCTCCCATACGGAAAGCCACATGTGCTAGCATCTTTATTCCATTTATATCACCTGGTGCATAAATACCTTTGACACTAGTTTCCATATATTGGTCGACCTTAATTCTGCCCCTTTCGGTTTCAAACATAACTTCTCCAAGTGCTTCTAAATCTGGGACTCTACCAATTGCAAGTAGTGCCTTATCAGCAATTATTGGATCTTTACCTTCAATTCTTATCTCAAGTTTATTGCCCTTATCAACAACTTCAGTTACTTTAGCAGATGTAACCACTTCAATTCCTTTTTTCTTGATAAGTTTTGTTAGTTCATTAGTAATATCATCGTCGAACATAGATACAATATGATCTTGCATTTCAACAATTATTACTTTAGAACCCAAGCCGGCAAAAGAGAGGCCCATTTCGGCACCAATTACTCCTCCACCTAAAACAACCATTGTTTCAGGCACCTCTTTAATGCCAAGCAGATCGTCGCTTGTGAGGACTTTATCATTCTTAATGCCTGGAATATCAATCATAAACACCTTAGAGCCACCGGCAAGAATTATTTTATCTGCCTTGATGATCTTTGAGTCATCAACAACAACATCTTTATTCTTGTTTATTTTAGCGAAACCTCTATAGATATCTACACCGTTGGCTTTTAGTAGAGCTTCAACACCACTGGTAAGTTTTTTAACTACGCCATTCTTGAACTCTACAACCTTTTCCATATCAATCTTGATATTGGGGTTTTCAATTATTATTCCCCTTGATGCCGCATGTTTGATATGTTCAACAATTTCAACATTCTTCAGATAAGCTTTTGAAGGGATACATCCTACATTTAAACATGTACCACCAAATACGCCCTTTTCTACAATGGCAACCTTTGCACCTAGCTGTGCGGCCCTAATTGCAGCGACATAACCAGCAGGTCCTCCACCTATAACAACAATGTTATAGCTATCTTCAAGACGAATCATTCGTTTATCTTCTTCACTCTCCTCTTCACCCGTATCTTCAAACTCTTCCGGCATGAGTGTATCTACCGATTCATTTTCATTGCCAATATATCCTATAACAGTAGTTACAGGAACTGTTTCATCATCATGGTGAACAATCTTGAGCAGTACACCGGAGGTCTCAGCCTCTATCTCCATACTGGTTTTGTCGGTCATGATTTCAAGAATGATCTCTCCTTCTTTTACAGGATCACCCTCTTTCTTCAACCATTTAACAATTTGCCCTTCGGTCATGTCAATACCTGCTTTGGGCATGATTACTTCAAAAGCCATATTTTATCTTTTATTTTCTGTTGTCTTTCTCACTATTTATTCTCAATGTAAACCTGTTATATAAACAATGCTAATGGATTCTCTAAAGCAGCCTTTAGATCTGTCATAAACTTTGCTGATGTAAGCCCATCAATAATTCTATGATCTGATGTAAGGCTTATTTTCATAATTGGACGAATAACAATCTCACCATTTCTTGGAACTGCTCTTTGCTGAGTAGATGCTACACTTAAAATAGCCGCATTTGGCTGATTAATGATTGATGTAAATTCATCTACACCATACATTCCAAGATTACTAATTGTGAATGTGCTTCCGGATTGTTCATCGGGCAACAACTTTTTAGAAAATGTGCGCTCTGTTAAATCTTTCATTGCAACAACAAATTCACTTAGTGTCATCTTGTCTGCACCTCTAACAACCGGTACAAGTAATCCGTCATCTAAACCAACTGCTACTCCAAGGTTTACATAATTGTGGAATATTATTTCAGTTGCCTCTTTGTTAAGACTTGCGTTGATATACTTATGTTTTGGCAAGGTTTTGATTACTGCCATTGAAATCAGGTCAGTTACAGTTACCTTTTTACCTGTTTTCGCCATAATAGGATCAAGAAGTTGTTTACGCAGTTCTAAAAGTTCAGTCATATCAATTTCCCAAGTCTGTATAAAAGTAGGTGCTCCAAAATAGCTCTCTGACATGCGTTTTGATATGATTTTACGCATCTGTGTCATTTGTAAAGTTTCAGTTGTACCATCTGCAGAAACCTCTTGAACTTGTTTTGCTTTTGGAGTATCGTCCTGTTTTGCAGGAGTTGCGATTTTAGTTGCAACAGGTCCGGCTGAAACCATCTGATATCCGTAATCATCGAGCATGAAACGAGATTTTATCTCTTTATCTTCAATTAATTGAAGAACATCATCCTTCATTATTTTATTACGGTAGCCAGTTCCCACTACACCTTTAAGGTCTATATTATGTATATCTGCAATTCGTTGCGCCAGAGGTGAAATATGTGTTTTAGCTTCATAGTTGAAGCCTGCTACATCATCTTTGTGAATCCTTCCTTTGTAACCTGTACCGATTACATTAAAAAGATCTACACCCAAGCGCCTGGCCAATGCTCTTGCTGCAGGTGTTGCCCTCATTTTTTTATTTTCCATCCACTCAGTTATTATCGGTTATTGACTAATCTGAGAATATATTTCTTTATTCGTTCTACGCTTGGTATCATTGCAGTTTCGAGGGTCTGGTTATATGGAATTGGGACATCTTCACCAGCCAAACGAAGTATTCTTGCATCCAAAAAGTCAAATGCTTCACTCTCTGCAATTGATGCTGCCACCTCTCCTATAAATCCACCGGTTTTATGTGCATCATTTACTAAAAGCACTTTACCGGTTTTCTTTACAGATTGTATTACAGCATCTTTATCAAGTGGAGCTAAAGTTCTTAGATCAACTATCTCTACTTCCACACCTTCTGATTCATGTACTTCTTGTGCTGCTTGCATTACTCTTTCAAGCATACGCCCATATGTTACTACTGTAACATCTCTACCTTCTCTCTTAATATCTGCTTTTCCAATAGGTAATACAAAATTTGGATCGGTAGGTACCTCTCCCTTCATATTATATTGAGCTTTATACTCAAGGAAAATTACCGGGTTGTTATCTCTAATTGCTGCTTTTAGCAATCCTTTTACATCTGCAGGTGTTCCAGGAGCAATAACTTTTAGACCAGGTATATGTGTAAACCATGCTTCCAGCGACTGAGAGTGTTGTGCTGCTGAGCCAACTCCTCCACCTGCTGCAGCACGAAATACTACAGGGATCTGACCTTTTCCACCAAACATATATCTTGTTTTGGCTGCCTGGTTTACAATATTATCCATCATATAAACGATGAAATCCATAAATGTAACATCCACAATTGGTCGTAGACCAGTCATAGCGGCACCTATTGCTGCACCTGAGATTGCATTTTCTGATATTGGTGTATCTCTAACTCTCTCTTTACCGAATTCTTCGAGCATTCCGACTGAAGTGCCAAAATCACCACCGAAAATACCCACGTCCTCACCCATCAGGAATACGTTCTCATCGAGACGCATCTCTTCTGACATTGCCATGATTATAGCATCACGGACAGACATTAATTTTGTTTCTTTTTCCATCTATATTTTTACTGAGCTGTTGTTTTATTTCAATTAGATTTTCTTTGTCAATATCTTTATATTTATTGAACTGATATTACTGATTAAGGTGCATAAATATCTTCAAAGGCAGATTCTAAAGTTGGTTCGGGACTGCTTAAGGCAAATTTTACAGACTCTTCTACTGTTTCCTCTGATAATTTTTCTATTGTTTCGATCTCTTGCTTAGTAGCAAGTTTATTATCTATTAGATATTCTTCGAAGCGTGTAATAGGATCTTTTTTCTTCCATTCATCTACCTCTTCTTTAGTACGATATTTACCCGGATCAGATGTTGAGTGACCTAAATAACGATAGGTAATTGACTCAACTAATACTGGACCATTTCCTTCACGGACATAATCTACAATCTCTTCGAATTTATTGTATACTGCCATTAAGTCGTTACCATCTTCAATAAAATGTCCTGGTATACCGTATGAAGCAGCACGCTTATAATTATAATCTATATTTATTACACTACTTATTGGAGTACTAATTCCGTACATGTTATTAATAGAATAGAAAATTACAGGCAGTTTCCATATTGATGCTAAGTTTAAAGTTTCATGAAATGTACCTTCATTACATGCACCGTCACCAAAAAAGCATACAACTATCTTCCCGGTTTTTTTAATTTTCTGAGTAAGTGCAGCTCCAATGGCCATTCCCATTCCTCCACCTACTATTCCATTTGCACCTAAATTACCTCCATCTAAGTCAGCAATATGCATTGAGCCACCTTTACCTTTACAGGTACCTGTTGCTTTTCCCATAATTTCAGCCATCATCTCATTAAGATCTATACCCAATGCGATACTTTGACCATGCCCCCTATGGTTAGATGTTATAAGGTCTGATCCTATATTTAAAGCAGCAACTGCTCCAACATTTGCTGCCTCCTCACCTACCGAGAAATGTGTCATCCCCGGTACTACACCTCTTTTTACAAGACGGTTCACTTTATTATCAAAATTACGGATATCCAACATCATACGATGCATTTCCAACAATTTGTCCTTTGACAATTCCGTCTTTTTATTAGCATTCTTCTTTGCCATATTAGCTCCTTTAATGTATTCTTTATGTATGTTTTAATTAATTAGAATGAGTCTACATAAGAACAGTTTCCTGTTCCTATTGTTTGTGAGATTGTCCTTTTTTTATGTTTTATTTAATTTTCGATATTTATCTACTAATTTATCCTATAAAATATTTCCGATATTTTTATCTGAGATTAGAATATTAATATATCTTTGTCTAGACCAAATTGATATTTAATAAGGTTTTAATCATAACAGTTAAAATCAGAAAAGGTTCTTACTTATAGTTAATAACAATACATTATAAATGACAAGAGGTTAAAATTATGTTTTCTAAAACTTGTGAATATGGTATTAAAGCAGTTTTGTATATAGCATCACAATCATTACAAAACAAAAGAGTAAAAGTAGGTGATATAGTAGAAAATATTGATTCTCCGGAAGCTTTTACAGGTAAAATTCTAGGTGTATTATCTAAAAATAAAATAGTTAGCTCTCACACAGGTCCTAATGGAGGTTATGAAATTAATAGAGATAAATTTGATTTAATTACAGTAGTAGATATTATAAAAGCTATTGAGGGTAATGATTTCTTTGAAGGTTGTATTTTGGGGTTAAGTCATTGTAATCCTAATGAACCTTGTCCTATGCACAACACTATAGACCCATTAAGAAGCAAAATGAAGAAAGAATTGCAAAATACAAAAATTTATGATCTTGCAAAAAGTATTGAAAATAATGAATCGATACTTGTTCGTTGATTAATTTTCAACTTACACTCTTCTATATTATTATTTATGATGTTTTTGTCTTAATTTATTTTTATATTCATATTTTCACAATTAAAATCTGAAAAATAATCATAGGTAACATAATTACTAACTTTTAAATAAAGATTCGGTATGACACAAAAAAAACTATGGATTGCTCTTGGAGCTGTTATTGTAATATCATTTGGTGTGCTGGTATATTTTGGAAATGAAATATATCAGAAAGCTCCTCCTATACCTGAACAGGTAGTGGACAAATCGGGAAATGTGCTTTTCACCGGACAAGACATTAAAGATGGACAGAATATCTGGCAGAGCATTGGAGGTCAAGAAATTGGCAGTATATGGGGTCATGGTGCATATGTTGCGCCTGACTGGACTGCAGATTATCTTCATATGGAAGCTCAATTTCTTTTGAATAAATGGTCACATTTAAATCATGGTGTAGAATTTGAGTATTTGAATAAGAATGAAAAGGCAGAAATGGAAAGTATACTTCAGACATTTCTTAGAATAAATACATACGATGAAGCCTCTAAAAAACTTGTGATAGACAGAGAAAGGTATGAAGCATTTCTATTTATACATGAATTTTACAGTAAGCTTTTTATGAATGACCCGGAACTTAAGGAATTAAGAGAAAATTATGCTATAGCAGAAAATACAATCAAGGATAAGGGTCGTATGGAAAAAATGTCTACTTTTTTCTTCTGGGCGTCATGGGCTTGTGTTACAGAACGACCTGGCTCAGATATTACATACACTCATAACTGGCCACCCGATGAGCAAATTGGCAACATCGCAACAGGAGAACTTATATTATGGACAGGATTCAGCATAGTTATGCTTCTCATGGGGATTGGTATAATGATATTTGTGCAGGCACGTTCAAAAGAGGAAGAGATTCTGAAACCGATTGAAGATCCTTTAATGAATCAGATAATAACTCCATCGATGTGGGGTGTAAAAAAATATTTCTGGATTGTAAACATAATGATTCTTGCACAAATACTACTTGGTGTTCTAACAGCTCATTATGCAGTTGAGGGTGATGGGTTCTATGGAATAGACATATCGAGATTTATGCCTTACTCATTGACTCGCACATGGCATCTTCAGCTTGCAATATTCTGGATCGCAACATCATGGTTGGCCACTGGACTTTATATTGCTCCTTCTCTTAGTGGCAGAGATCCTAAATATCAGAAATTGGGAGTTAATATTCTGTTTGTCGCATTACTGATAGTTGTGGCTGGATCACTTGCAGGACAATGGTTTGGAATTATGCAAAGACTTAATTTATCAAACAATTTTTGGTTTGGTCATCAGGGATATGAATATGTAGACCTTGGAAGATTTTGGCAAGTATTACTTTTAGTGGGTCTTTTTTTGTGGCTAGCTCTTATGATTCGCCCAATATATCCAATAATTAAAAAAGGTAATTCAGAAAAAGGACTACTCATTTTGTTTATAATTTCTTGTGCTGCTATAGCAATGTTTTATGCTGCCGGTCTTATGTGGGGGAGGACAACCAACCTCGCTGTTGCAGAGTATTGGAGATGGTGGGTGGTACATCTTTGGGTAGAAGGGTTCTTTGAAGTTTTTGCGACAGTAGTTGCAGCATTTCTATTTGTTAGATTAGGATTGTTAAGGATAAAGTCTGCCACAAACAATGTCCTTTTTGCCACAATTATATTTTTGTCAGGAGGAATCTTAGGAACATTTCACCATTTGTACTTTACTGGTACACCAACAGGTGTAATGGCTGTTGGTGCAACATTTAGCGCACTTGAAGTTGTACCATTAGTAATTATCGGTTTTGAAGCATTTCATAACTATCGTTTGAGTACAGCTACTCAGTGGATAAAAGAATATAAGTGGCCTATCTACTTCCTGCTTTCTGTTGCTTTTTGGAACTTTTTAGGAGCTGGTATATTTGGATTTATAATAAATCCACCAATTGCATTGTACTACATGCAAGGTTTAAACACAACTCCTGTACATGCTCATGCTGCACTATTTGGTGTATACGGCATGCTTGGAATTGGTCTTATACTTTTTGTTCTACGAAGCCTATACAGAAAACAAGAATGGAATAATAAACTTATATCATTTACATTTTGGTCTCTTAATATTGGATTGATGTTAATGTTATTACTCAGTTTATTACCTGTGGGACTAATGCAGACAGTTGCAAGTGTAAAAGAAGGTATGTGGTATGCCCGCTCAGCAGAGTTTATGGAACAACCAGTTGTTAATCTGTTTAAGTGGCTTAGAACTATTGGTGACACTATATTTGCTTTAGGAAGTATTACTCTCTTCTGGTTCGTATTTCAACTGACAATTAAAAAAAAGAGTAAACCAAGTGAAAGAGATAAATAGTAGATAAAAGATTAAAAAGGAAAAAAGATTCCTCATACAGAGAATCATATTTAGTAATATTTAAATAAAAAGGATATGGAAATTAACAACCAAAGTATTATCGGAGATATTGTTGCAGAAAACTATAAAGCTGCCTCTGTGTTTAAAAAGTATAATATTGATTTCTGTTGTAATGGAAATCGTACAATTTCTGACGCAAGTAGAAAAAGGCAATTGAATGAATTTAATCTTATAGATGAACTAAAAGAAGCTGTTAACGAAACTACAAAGGGAAATATTGATTTTAAAACTTTCCCTTTAGATCTATTAGCAGACTACATAGAAAAGACTCATCACAGGTATGTAGATTCTAAAATTAGTGAGATTACTCCGTATATTCAAAAGATTGCAAATGTTCACGGAAATAATCATCCCGAATTGTTAGTTGTCGAGAAATTATTTCTTGAATCTGCAGGGGATCTTTCTATTCATTTGAGGAAAGAAGAGCTAATACTATTCCCATACATTCGCCAACTAGTAAAAGCTCAATTGACAGGTGGAAAAAGGCCAGAAACAATAACAGGGGATGCTAAAGATTATATTAGGTCAATGGAAGATGATCACTCAGTAGAGGGAGATAGATTCAGAACAATTAGTGATTTAACAGATAATTATAATCCCCCTGCTGATGCATGTAATACTTATCGAGTAACTTTAAGCCTATTAATGGAATTTGAAGAAGATCTACATCGACACATACATCTTGAAAATAATATACTTTTCCCTAAAGCTATAGCTTTAGCTGAATCGTTTATTGAATAACTAATATATCAATAAAAACTTTAATAAAAGAGAGAGTCTTCAAAAAAGTCTCTCTCTTTCATTTATTAATATAAGGTGATTATCTTTGCAATATAAAGTTTAAAATATGACTGTTATAATAGCTAATGGACAATTCCCTACTCACGAAATTCCTCTCTCTTATATAGAAAGAGCAAATTTTATTGTTTGTTGTGATGGTGCAGTAAACGATTTTATAGCATGTGGAGGTAAACCAGATGCCATAGTTGGCGATTGCGATTCAATTTCGTACGATAATTACATTCTTTATGCAGACATAATCTATCCAAGTAGTGATAAAGATACTAATGATTTAACCAAATCTGTACAATTTTGTGTAGATAAAGGCTTGAATAATATAATTATAGTGGGTGGTACAGGCAAACGTGAGGATCATACACTTGGAAATATTTCTTTACTTGCAGAATATATTTATTTGGCTGATATTGCAATGGTAACAAACTGGGGGATTTTTACTCCCATTAATAGTACAAGACAATTTAATAGCTTCAAAGGAGAGCAGGTCTCTATTTTCTCAATTGATCAAAGCAAAATTACAACTCATAATTTAAAATATCCTATCTCAAACAGAATATTATCCAATTGGTGGCAAGGATCGTTAAATGAATCTTTAGGAGAAAGTTTCACTATTGAAACTACAGGCAGATTAATTGTTTTTCAGACCTTCATAATGTGATTTCTTAATTTAATTCTCTTAATACTTCAAGCGACTTCAATTTAGGGAAATCGTAAAGATGTAATCTATAATATTCAAGCAAATAATTTATAATTGTATTTTTATTCTCACGAGACAACTTAAATTTATGCATATTACTATAGTTTATCCGATTAAGATATTTCAAATACCTGCTTTCTTCTTGTTTAAGATAATGATTATGTGAGGGGATATTATGTTTGAATTCCCCATTTAGCATATCAAAATATCTATCTGTCTTGTAGTTATTCCAATTTGGATAAATACCTATAAAGCGTGTTAACCCGATCATAAATGCAATGTGAAAATTGGCAACACCTCTTTCAGCTTCTTCTAAAGTCTCAACAGATGTTTTAATATATTCATATGTAATTGCATTGTTGTCAGACTCTTTAAGAACCTTATGAAGAAACTCAGATAAGAAAAAAACTAAAGAGACTTTTGACATATCTGTACATATATCATATAGGGGAAGTAACCTTTCAACCTCTTTTAATTTTTGAATTTCTTTATTGGGAAGATGCTCAACCTCCATTTTTAATATTGAAAATGGGAAGAAAAGAGAGTTTTTTAATTTAGATTTTTTGCTGTTTGACAATGGCAATAGATATGATGTAGCACCAAAATCAGGTGTAAATACATTGGTAATAGCATAACGATCGCTATATTTTATTATATTTAAAACAATACCCTCTGTTTTGTATAGCATACAAAATCCAGTTAGTCAATTTTAATAGCCAAAAATAATAATTATGAAGATAGTTTCAAAATATGTATTGAGTTCCTATGAACAAATCATTTTTTAGTATGTGCTTCATGCATTAGTTTGATGTACGAATTTCAGCAGATACAAAAAAGCTCCGAATATATCGGAGCATTTTTTTTGTATCTGTTTAGTATTAATAAAGTTTTTTCTTAATACGTGCAGCTTTACCACGTCTGCTGCGAAGATAATAAAGTTTAGTTCTTCTAACTTTACCTTCACTGTTAAGAACAATACTGTCGATAAATGGAGAGTTTATTGGGAAAATACGCTCAACACCGATGTTATCTGACATCTTTCTAACAGTAAATCTTTTGTTATCGCCACCACCTACAATTTTTATAACTACTCCGCGATATTGCTGAATTCTTTCTTTGTTTCCTTCAACTATACGGTAAGCTACGGTAATTGTATCACCGCTCTTGAATTTTGGGAATTCTTTCTTTTGTCCTGCAAAAGCTTCCTCCGCTACTTTTATTAAGTCCATCTTTTTAAATGCTTTATGTTAATAATTAACCAATGTGAAGCGTAATATAACGGAACTTTACCGACAGAGATTACGCAAAGCGGATGCAAAGGTAGCAATATTTTTTTTATTTGCCTCACAAAACTTTATTTAACAGCTAATTTGCTTTTATTTTTTTTCACTCCTTGACACAATTAAGAAAAAGGTGTATTTTTGAGTATTAATATAAAAGCACCACAACATTATTTGTAAACATATGAATATAAAACAATTATCTGTTTTAATAATAATATTATTTCTTTTTTCATGTAAATCCAACTATCGAATAGTGGAAATGAAAGGAGAAATTATTGAGATTGATTCTACTTTCGACTTAAAACCTAACCATGAACTTCAAAAGTTAGTGCAATTATACAAAATAGAGTTGGATAGTGAAATGAACGTTCCTATTGGCACTTCAACAAGTTTAATGGATTATAAACGTCCTGAGAGCCTTCTCACTAATTTAACGTCTGATGTTATGAAAGAATATGGTGATGAGTTTATTCAAGGGGCCTCTGTTATAGCGGTAATGAATGTACACGGACATCGTGCAACTATGCCTAAAGGAACTGTTACAATTGGAAATTTATTTGAGATTTATTCTTTCGATAACACTATTACATTTTTAGATCTTAAAGGAAGTGATTTAAAAAAGATGTTTGATGCATATGCAAGAATAGGTGGTGGAGGTATTTCATCTAATGTGAAATTAATCATTGAAGATAATAGAGTAAAAAGTGTAACAGTAGATAATAAACCAATAGACGATAATAATATCTATAAGATTGTTACACTAGACTATCTTGCAGAAGGAAATGACAATATGAGTGTTTTCCTAAATGCTATTTCTCTTAATAATACAGGTATTACTCTGCGTGATTTAATGATCGATTGGGTAAAAGAACAAACTTTAATGGGTAAAGAGATTGAGTCTGTACTTGATGGCAGAATAATAATTGAAAAATAAAAAAATCGATATAATGAATACTACACTCAGATTTTACATATTAACACTGCTTTTTACATTCAGTCTTTCATTATTCTCTCAAAAAGAACTAGTAATACTGCATACAAATGATACTCATAGCAGAATAGAGCCACTACCCGAAACCGATAAATACTCAGCAAATAGAGGTGGAGTTATAAGAAGAGCTACACTCATAGACCAAGTTAGAAAAGAGAATAAAAATGTTCTTTTAGTTGATGCTGGTGATTTCTTGCAGGGAACACCATACTTCAACCTGTTCAAAGGTGAGGTAGAAGTTGAAGCAATGAATAAAATGGGTTATGAAGCTGTAACAATAGGGAATCATGAATTTGATTATGGTTTAGAAGTTTTAGAAAAAGTTGCCCGATTGGCAAAATTTCCTATAGTCTCTTCTAATTATGACTTTTCAGAAACTAAGCTAAACGGATTGGTTAAGCCATTTATAATACTAAAAAAAGGTGGAGTTAAAATTGGTATTATTGGTATTAATATTCAGCCGAGGGGTTTAATAGCAGCGAACAACTATAAAGGAGTTAAATATCTCGACCCTGTGAATACAGCAAATAGTATGGCAAAAATTTTAAAAGAGAAACACAATTGTGATATTGTAGTATGTATTTCACATTTGGGATATAATTCAGACCTAACTATGGCAGAATCAACGAGAAACATTGATATTATAATTGGGGGTCATAGCCATACATATTTAAAACAACCAACCATGAAAAAGAACTTGGAGGATAAGGATGTATTGGTAAACCAAACCAACGGAAGAGGTGTATGCGTAGGTCGTATAGATGTTAAATTTGAAAAGGAGGAAAGATGAAAAAGACTTTTTTACTTTACATATATGTAAGCATATTCTTTTTTAACTGTCCGGCACAAGTTGCTACTAACCTTTACAAACAATCGAATAAAACTGAAATGAACTATTGGGTGGACTCTGTTTACAGAACTATGTCCATCGACGATAAAATTGGTCAGCTATTTATCCCAATAGTTGAACCTAACAATAGCTGGAAAACTAGAATTGCAGGCTATATAAATAATCAACGGGTTGGAGGTCTACTCTTTTCTAAAGGAACATTAGCAAATCAGGTTGAAATTATCAATTTTGCTCAAGAGTTATCTAATATACCTTTATTGATTACTCTTGACGGTGAATGGGGGCTATCAATGCGTCTACAGGACGCACCCTCTTACCCAAGAAATTTAATTATTGGAGCAATTGGAGATAATGAAACGGTTAAACTATATGGAGAAGAGATTGCAAGGCAATGCAAAGAAGTAGGTATACATGTCAATTTTGCTCCGGTGCTAGATGTTCATAGTAATCCTAAGAATCCTGTCATAGGCACACGATCATTTGGAGAGAATGCTAATAATGTTGCTAATAAGGGAATAGCCTATGCTACAGGTCTCGAATCTAATGGTGTAATGGCAGTTGCTAAACATTTTCCTGGACATGGCGACACTTCAGAAGATTCACATTTAACACTACCAACAATAAATCACAATAGAGCACGACTAGACCAGGTAGAGTTGCTACCATTTAAAGAGTTTATAAATGCAGGCCTTTCGGGTATGATGATAGGACATCTAAATGTTCCAGCTCTTCAAACAAAAGGATTGCCATCATCACTATCACAAGAAGTTACTTCAAAATTGCTTAAAGAGACTTTCGGATTTACAGGTCTTGTTTTTACAGATGGAATGGCAATGAAAGGTGTTTCTAATGAACCCGATGTTAGCGTTAAGGCATTATTGGCAGGTAATGATATTATATTAGGAGTAGTTGATAGTAAAACAGAATTTGAATCTGTAAAGAGAGCTGTTCAGAATGGAACAATCTCCTCTTCTTTACTTGAAGAGAAGGTCAAGAAGATACTTACATATAAATTTATTCTGAATGTTCATAAATTTGACCCTATTGATAAAGCTTCAATATATAATAAAGTAAATAGTCCATCAGCAGAATGGATTAAGAGAAAGATTTATGATGATGCTGTTACACTAGTAAAAAATGACAGTAGTATAATTCCTATAACTAAACTCGAAAAGATAAAGATTGCCTCGGTAACTATTGGAGCATCTAAAAATAACAAGTTTCAGGCCTATTTAAAAAAATATGCAAACGTATCTGCATTTCAGATAATGTCTGCATCTGAGTTAACAAGCTTGAGACAGTTAAAAGATTATGATGTGATTATTATATCAATACATAGTGATAATATTGTTGATTCTCCTGCAATACAAGAAATTGCTAAAGAAAAGAGAACAATATTGGTTCACTTCACTTCTCCATATAGGTTAAGTGCATTCCAATCATCTGCGGATATTGCATCATCTCTAATAGTTTCATATGACAATAGTGATTATGCACAAATGAGTACTGCCCAAGGGATTTTTGGAGGAATTGAAATGATTGGAAAGCTTCCTGTATCTTCTGTGACTTTTAAAGAAGGTACGGGTATAAATACAAAAAAAACGCGATTAAGTTATTCAATGCCAGAGGAAGTAGGTATAACTTCTGAGAAGTTGGATAACATTGAACATATAGCTTTGGAAGGTGTTCGTCAAAGAGCATATCCTGGTTGTCAAATATTGGTTGTAAAGAACGGTGTAGTTATATATGAAAGAGAATTTGGTCATTTGAACTATGGCGAAAGCCCGGAAGTCACATCTGAAACGGTTTATGATCTTGCTTCTGTAACAAAAGTATCTTCTACATTACCAGCAATAATGAAACTCTATGATGAGAAAAAAATAGCACTTCAAGACAATATTGGAAAGTTTGTTAAGGAAACCAAGGGAAGCGATAAAAATGATATTCGCATCCGCGAACTCCTTTTTCATGAATCTGGTCTTGTGGCATTTATTCCATATTATACTACTGCAATAGATAAAGAAAGTTATACTGGATCACTATTTGGACAACGCTCACATAAGTATCATGCATATTATGCTGGTTCTTGGGGAAGAACTGATTATAAATTTCATTCAGATATGATTTCATCTAAACCATCTGATATATTTTATCAACCTGTTGCTAAAGACATGTATGCTAGTGATAAAATGCACGATGCACTTCTTAGAGATGTTATAGATTCACCATTGAGTAATAGAGGTAGATATAGATACAGCTGTCTAAATTTCATGTTGTTAAAGGAGGTTGTTGAAAATATAAGCAGCTTAAATCTTGACACATACACAAGAACAAATTTTTTCGAAAAGTTAGGATCAAATACTACAACTTATCTCCCACTAAGATCTATTCCAAAAGAAATAATTGCTCCAACAGAGAACGATCCTTTTTTCCGTAAACAGCACATAGTAGGATATGTACATGATGAAGGGGCAGCTCTTTTTGGTGGTATTTCAGGTAATTCAGGCCTCTTTTCAAATGCAAACGATCTTGCGAAACTTTATCAAATGTTGTTAAACATGGGAGAGTATGGAGGTGAACGATATCTAAGCGAAGAAACAGTTAAACTATTTACAACCTCTAAGAGTAGTATCAGTCGTCGCGGTTTAGGATTTGATAAACCAGACATACAAAATAGAAGCTCTAACCCTACTAGTCCTGGCGCATCAATTGAAGTGTATGGTCATACCGGTTTTACAGGAACAAGCTTTTGGGCAGATCCAAAAAATGAAATGATTTATATATTTCTTTCGAATAGAGTAAATCCTACTAGATCACCAAATAGATTTTATACTCTTCAAATAAGAGAAAGAATTCAAGAAGAGATTTACAGAGCAATAAATTTAGAATTAGAATAAAAAAATAAAGAATGCAACAGATTATAAAAAGCAATAACATTGGTATTGATATAGATAAAGCAATAAAGAGTATTCGACATGACAAACTTTTTATACTTACAGACAAAAATACATACCAATACTGTTATCCAATTATAAAAAATACACCTTCTATTAGTATTGCTAAAATTATCATTATACTTGCCGATGATAAAAATAAAACAATAGAAAGCTTGTGCAAAGTATGGGAAGAGCTTACACAAAATGGAGCGACTCGCCATTCACTACTAATAAATCTTGGAGGTGGCATGGTAACAGATCTTGGAGGTTTTGCAGCAGCTACATTTAAAAGAGGTATTAAATATATCAATATACCAACTACACTTCTTGGAGCAGTTGACGCGGCTGTTGGAGGTAAAACAGGTATAAATTTTGCAGGATATAAAAATGAGATAGGTGCATTTTACGCATCTGAACAAGTTATAATTTCTACAGAATTTTTCCATACACTTTCGAATGAAGCAATTTTATCCGGTTATGCTGAAATGATAAAACACGCATTAATACATTCAGCAATTGATCTTGACAAGCTACTTAACTTTCCTTTAGATATAATAGATTATAGTCAGTTAAATGAACTATTGTTCCGTTCAGTCGGCATCAAAAGAGGGATTGTTGAACAAGACCCTTATGAGAAAAACATACGTAAAGCACTTAACTTAGGACATACAACTGCACATGCATTAGAAAGTTTCGCAATATCACAAAACAGACCTATACCACATGGTTATGCTGTAGCATGGGGTATAATTGTAGAGCTATATCTATCTCACAGAATTTGTAGTTTTCCAAAAGAAAAACTAAAAAAGACTGTTCGTTTTATACAACAGAACTACGGTGCTTTTAATATCAGTTGCGATAATTACGAAATACTATTTGAAATTGCAAAACATGACAAGAAAAACCAAGGTGATGAAATAAATTTCACTCTCCTTTCAGAGATAGGTAACGTTAAAATAGACCAGACTGCAGAAAAGGAATTGATATTTGAAGCATTTGACTTTTATCGCGACTCAGTTGGTTTATAAATTAACTCCTTTATAAACATTTCCTCAGCTTTAAGTATCCAGTCATGGAAACCCTCATCGGGCTTATATTCAGGCATAAATTCAATTAATTTAGTTAGATTAAATTTTTTATCTGTTATACCAGCACCCGAAATAGCAGCATCAAATGCATTAAATTCCTGTTCAAGATGGACAGGAATCATCATTATTGGTTTACGATAATATAGTGCTTCACAAATTGATTCAAATCCTGATGTTGTAGCATATGCTCTTGAACCAGCCATACTTTTCAAGAAAATTTCGTCATTTAGAGTGTGTAAAACGAAATTATCATCAATCTTTGTAATCTCTTCTGCATCTTTCTTATCCCAAAAAAATCTTAATGGGATGTTAGGATTTTTCGCATGCCAATGATATACATCCTCAAAATACCCGGAATTAACCATATATCCATGGATGTAGTCTCCTTCTTGTGGTTGAAGTTCAAATACCTCTGATCGCAATAATGGAGGCATTGCAATTACTTTTCCTGATCTTGGGATATCTCTAAAAGAGAGAGCAAGTATTTTAGATGCACGGTTTGAAGTAATTTTTGATAACATTCTTAGTAGATAATATTTTACATCCTGTTCTGCAGTAGTTTTATAATTATTATTCAAAAGAATATACTGATGAGCAATGCATATCATTGGTATTCCCAACTTCTTATCGAATTTATAAATTTCATATGCCATTCCGGTAATCATCTCATAAAAGTTTACTACCACATCCGGACGTATATCTTTTATTAGATTTTTTACAGTCTGTAAACTTTTACGGAAAATAAATGGACGTGAGATGTTTTTTAAAACACTCATAAAAATACTTGGTCGCCTCTGCTTATAGAATGTAGTAAAATTAGGACTACTAAACTCATAAATAGGTGCTCCGAACTTATCTTTAAAGAATGCTGGCACTTGTCTATTATCACTTGTACCTACGATTGCACCTACCACTTCATGCCCATGTTTGCGTAGCATAGCAGATAATGATAAGGCTTGAGTATAATGACCTCTACCCTCTCCAAGAACACTAAATAAGAATCTCACTAATTTAAGTTTTTAATTAAATTCAAGAGCAGAACCAAACTGATTCTCTGTGATTATACCATTATTATAAACAAGCTTACCGTTGACAAAAGTCTTCTTTACAGTCGTTTTAAATGTGGTGCCTTCTAATGGGGACCAACCGCATTTATAAAGAATATTGTCTTTGGTAACAATGTATTTTTCATCTAAATCCAACAATACTAAGTCGGCAAAATAGCCAGGTCTAATAAACCCTCTATCTTTAATATTAAATAGTTTTGCTGGAGCATGACACATCTTTTCTACTACTTGTTCTGGAGTAAAATATCCATTTTGAGCCAATTCCATCATTACCTGTAACGAATGCTGCACGAGAGGCCCTCCGGATGCAGCTTTTAAACAGCCACCTTCTTTTTCACTTAATAGATGTGGTGCATGGTCAGTAGCAACTATATCAATCTTATTTTTCAATAAACCTATCCTAAGGGCATCTCTATCATCAACAGTTTTAATAGCCGGATTCCATTTAATTCTAGCTCCATATAAATCATAGTCTTGGTCTGTAAACCATAGATGATGAACACAAGCTTCAGCTGTTATTTTTTTATCTTCTAATTTAGAATCATTTAATAATGAAAGTTCTCTTGCAGTGGATAAATGAAGAACATGCAATCTTGAGCTATACTTATCTGCAAGCTCAATAGCCTGTGCAGTAGATTGGTAACAAGCTTCTGCACTTCTTATCAGAGGATGATATTTTATAGGAATGTCATCACCTAACTGTTTTTTATAATGATCTATATTCTCTTGAATTATATCCTCTTTTTCACAATGAGTAGCAATCAACATATCAACTTCAGCAAATATTCTTTGGAGAGATTTTGTATTATCTACAAGCATATTTCCAGTAGAAGAGCCCATAAAGATTTTCACTCCACAAACATGTTTTCTGTCCACTTTTCGCAACTCTTCAATATTACTATTTGTTGCTCCAAGATAAAAAGAGTAATTTGCTACTGACTTTCCAGAAGCTAGTTCAAACTTCTTATTCAACTCCTCAATACAAACTGTTTGAGGATTAGTATTAGGCATCTCCATATAAGAAGTTATTCCTCCAGCAACTGCAGCTCTGCTCTCAGTCGAGATATCTCCTTTGTGAGTTAAACCAGGATCTCTAAAATGGACTTGGTCGTCTATTGCTCCAGGTATCAAATATAATCCTCTTGCATCTATAATTTCATTGCATTCATTAAGCAATCTTTCAGGTATTTCATCTTGATAAATAGTTTCAATTTTCTCACCATTTATCAAAACCGAACCAATGAAAGAGTTGCTTTCATTTATAATAGTTGCTTTATATATAATGGTCATATTTTAATGGTTTTAGGTTTGATTTTACCTGATATTTTTCTCCATCGTAAAATAATAACACCAAAAAAAGCTTCACCAAATATTGAAGTATTCATTTTAGAAGTGCCAAGTTGTCTATTTACGAAAATAACAGAGACCTCTTTACATTTGAATCCTAAAACAGTTGAAGTATACTTCATTTCTATTTGAAAGGCATAACCTTTAAATCTTATTTCATCCAGATCAATTGTCTCAAGTACCTCCCTTTTGTAACAGACAAAGCCGGCTGTAGTATCCATTATTTTTAATCTTGTTACTAACCGTACATACCATGATGCAAAGTAAGACATTAAGACTCTTCCCATAGGCCAATTTACAACATTCACACCTGAAGTATACCTTGATCCTACCGACAAGTCAAAACCATCAACATGACATGCAGTGTAAAGTCTAATCAAATCTTTTGGATCATGTGAGAAATCTGCATCCATTTCAAAAATGTATTTATAAGATCGACTCAAGGCCCATTTGAAGCCATGTATATATGCTGTACCTAGTCCAAGTTTACCTTTCCTTTCTTCAATAAATAGCTTGTTTGAGAATTCTTCATCAATTAGTTTATGAACAATAGATGCTGTCCCATCTGGAGAATTATCATCAACTACTAAAATATGAAACTCTTTCTCAAGTCCAAATACAGTTCTGATAATTCTTTCGATATTCTCTTTCTCTTTGTAAGTTGGGATAATTACTAAACTGTCTGACATATTATGTTATATTTTAGTTCAAATGTACTGCTTTTCGAGTAGATTAAAAAAAAATCGGATAAATTTTGATAATTCAAAAACATTTTATATCTTTGCATTCCTTTTAAAGGAAATCATATCGCGGAGTGGAGCAGTGGCAGCTCGTTGGGCTCATAACCCAAAGGTCGTAAGTTCGAATCTTGCCTCCGCAACTATCAATAAATTGCCGTTTATCAATTAGATAAGCGGTTTTTTTGTATATATACATTTTACATAATTATTAATGCTTCTAATTCGTAAAAAAAGTGCTGAAAAACTGGAACTTTATCCAATATTTCAGCACTCCATAATATTTTAATAATCTGTCCTTTTAATTCATTTTTCGTTAGTAAATGAATAAGGAGCATCAGATTTTTTCACACCTCTATTTTTATTTGGCAATTCAGACATCTTTAAATCAATAGTAGCACCTTTCATAAGATCAGAATGTTTTAGGTAATTCTTAGAATAATCCTTACCGTTCATTTTAATATTATCAATATATCTAGTATAATGATTATTTCCAGGAGCTTTAATTTCTATCTTATTACCATTTTCTAAATGTACAGTTGCTTTTTCAAAAAGAGGAGATCCAATAACATATTCGTCACTTCCTGGGCATACAGGATAAAAACCTAGTGCTGAGAAAACATACCATGCAGATGTCTGTCCGTTATCTTCATCACCACAATAACCATCGGGATTTGGATTGTAAAGTTTATCCATAACTTCACGATTCCAGTATTGAGCTTTCCATGGTTCACCTGCATAATTATAAAGATAAATCATATGTTGAATTGGTTGATTACCGTGTGCATATTGTCCCATATTCATAATTTGCATCTCTCTAATTTCATGTATCACACCACCATAATAACTATCATCAAATGTTGGAGGCATTATAAATACTGAGTCTAGCATTCCTACAAACTCTTTATTTCCTCCCATAAGATCAATTAATCCTTGTGGATCATGGAATACCGACCAAGTATAATGCCAGCTATTACCTTCTGTAAAAGCATCACCCCATTTGGTTGGACTGAATGGAGACTGAAATGAACCATCTTCATTCTTTCCTCTCATAAGCTTGTATTCTGGAGAATAAAGGTTTTTATAGTTTTGACTTCTCTTAGCAAAAAGTTCTATTTCACTTTTAGGCCTTTTCAACTCTTTTGCAAGCTTATAGATAGTCCAATCTGCATATGCATATTCAAGAGTCCTAGCTGCATTTTCATTAATACCTACATTATATGGAACATATCCTAAAGAATTATAATATTCATGTCCTAATCTACCAGTAGAAGATACTCTTGGGTGAACATTTTTTGTGCCATGAAGCATACCTTCATATAGAGTTTCAATATCGTATCCTCTTAAACCTTTGAGATAAGCATCTGCAACTACTGATGCGGAATTGTTACCTATCATAATTCCTCTATGACCCGGACTAGCCCATTCTGGTAAGAACCCACTCTCTTTATATGTATTTACCAATCCTTCTTGTATCTCTTTATTCACTGAAGGGTAAACAAAATTTAAAATCGGAAATAATGATCTAAATGTATCCCAGAAGCCAGTGTCTGTATACATAAAACCTGGAAGAACTTCGCCATTATATGGGCTGTAATGTACTGCATTTCCTTGTGCATCTATTTCGTAAAATTTACGTGGAAATAAAGTTGAACGATATAATGTTGAATAAAAAGTACGTTGTTGGTCTAGATTTCCTCCCTCTATTTCAATCTTGCCAAGAACTTCATTCCAAATATCACGTCCTTCTTGCTTAACTGTTTCAAACTCTTTATTGGAAACTTCATTTAAATTCAACCAAGCTTGTTCATAACTTATAAAAGAAGAGGCTACCTTTGCAATGACTTGCTCACCTCTATTAGTTGAGAAACCAACAAATGCACCCGAGTGTTTAGATTCAGATTTTAATCCACTCTCTTGTATTTCTTTATCACTAACAACACGTGTAAAATCAAATGGCTTATCAAAAACTATAACAAAATAGTTTTTAAAATTTGCAGGAACACCACCACTATTACGTTTTGTATAACCAATTATTGCGTTTTTTTCTTTTAGTATTTCTACTGCAGAGCCTCTATCAAATGCATCAACAAGTACAACAGCACTGTCAGTTTTGGGGAAAGTAATACGAAAGATTGCAGCTCGTTCTGTTGGTGTCACTTCAGTTGTAACATCATAATCAGCAAGATAAGCGCTATAATAATAGGGTTTTGCTACCTCTGCTTTACGTGAAAACCAGCTCGCTCTCTTTTCTTGATCAAACTCCATCTTATCTACCATTGGAAAAATTGAGAATTGACCATAATCATTCATCCAAGGACTTGGTTGGTGAGTTTGCTTAAAACCGTTTATCTTATTATCTGTATATGCATATTGCCATCCATCTCCAATTTTACGTGTTTGAGGTGTCCAAAAGTTCATTCCCCATGGAAGAGCAATAGCTGGATATGTATTTCCGTTTGATAATGCAAATTCAGATTGAGTCCCCATTAAGATATTAACATAGTCAACCGGAGTTTCATATGTCTGAGCTTTTATATCCTTTATACTAAAAGCCGAAAATAACACTAGAGCAGTAATTAATAATTTTTTCATTTTATAAATCTCTTATATACTGTTTACTAAATTCAATTTACCTTTTGCCTCAAGATCGAGAATAAGCTCTCCAAACAATGTATTCACCCATGCAAACCATGTTCTTGTAAAATCCGAAGCATCATCTTTGTTGAATGACTCATGCATAAAACCTGTATCAGCATCTGTATCACGCAACATTTTCAAGCAATATTTAATTTCCTCATCACTTCTGCTTGTTTGTGCTCGCATAATTATACTCATGGGCCAAACCATATCATAACCAATATGTGGCCCTCCAATACCTTCACCTGCTTTACCTTTAAAGAAGAAAGGATTATCTTCGCTAAGAACAAACTTTCTTGTATTTTGATAAATTTTGTCATTCACATTTACACCTTCCAAATATGGTAATGCCAATAAACTTGGAATATTTGCATCATCCATCAAAAATGTATTACCAAAACCATCTACTTCAAATGCATATATTTTCCCATACTTTGGATGCTTAACAATTGCATATTTCTTTATAGCATCTTCTACTTCTTTTGCCAAAGTCAAACTTTTTGAAGCTAAATCAGAGTCTCTTGTTACTTTTTGGGCAATTTCAGCAAGTTGCTTAAGTGATGTTACTGCAAAGAAGTTAGATGGGATAAGGAATTGAAATGTGGTTGCATCATCCGATGGACGGAAAGAAGACACAATTAGACCAACCGGTTTAATTGGGTTACCCCAACCATTATTATTTAATGTATCAAGCTGACGTTCTGTCTTTCGTTGAAATTTATATGGTCCGTTACCATTTTTTCGTTGTTGCTCTTTGAATGTTTGAATAACAAGATTCATTGCTTTAGTCCACCTATCATCAAAAACGGATATGTCTCCTGTGGTTTTCCAGTAATTATATGCCAAACGAATAGGATATGCTAGTGAATCTATCTCCCACTTACGCTCATGAATTCTTGGATTCATCTTTGTAATATCTCCTTGCCAATCACCATCTGGTCTGTCTTCATTATAGAAAGCATTCGCATAAGGATCTACATTTATACAGTCAGTTTGTCTGTTAATAAGTCCTGCTATCAACTGCTTAAGTTTATCATCTGAATTAGCTAGAGGCAGATATGGCCATACCTGTGCAGATGAATCTCTCAGCCACATAGCGTCAATATCACCAGTTATAACAAAAGTATCAGGTCTGCCATTTTTCATACTAAAATTCACAGTTGTATCTAGTGTGTTTGGGAAACAATTCTCAAACATCCATGCCAATTTTTGATCCTTAATTAGTGGTTTAACCCTATTGATTGTTTTTTCAACTGCTTCAGAACTAAAGTTACGTTCTTTAATTGGCAGCCTTTTTGAAACATACTTTTCTGCTTGTTTAACTGTGCTAATTTTTGCAGTTGATGTATGTGAAGCAATTTTTGAAGGATTAACAGCAATTGCAGTTAATCCAATTGCAGTTTTTTTAATAAAATTTCTACGTGATGTCACAATAGTCTATAATTTAAGTTATTAATAAAGTTACAAATAATATTTTCTTCAAAAACAATTTGTTATGAAATAAAGCTTATAGGAAATCTTTTCCTAAATGCATCTTTAAAACTAATGATAGTTTCTGTTCTTGCTAAACCTAGAGGTTGAAGTTTTGAGTGAATAATTCTTAGTAGATCTTTATTGTTTTTTGCAACTACCTTTATCAAAAGATCATATTGTCCTGTAGTATAGTAACACTCAACTACTTCAGGGATCTTTTCGAATTCTTTCACTACATAGTCGAAAGTAGAAGGAGATGAAAGAAAAACCCCTATAAAAGCACAAGTTTCATATCCTAGCTTTTCTGGATTAATAATATATTCTGAACCTTTAATTATACCTAGATTTGTAAGTTTTTGCACCCTTTGATGTATGGCTGCTCCTGAGACATTACAAGCACGTGCCACTTCCAAAAAAGGAACTCGGGCATTTTCTACAATCATACTAAGAATTTTTTCATCTAGTTCATCTAAATCATGATGGGCCATACATCTACTTTTAAATTGTTACAAATTTGGGTTAGTTTCTGCAAATTTAATACATTGATTTATGAAATCAAACATAAAATATGCAAATGATTAATTCAACTTATGAATTACGAGACCTGATCTTAATTTTGGTTCAAACCATGTTGTTTTTGGAGGCATGATATTACCTGAATCTGCAATTTCCATTAATTGCTTCATAGATACAGGATAAAGTGCAATTGCAACAGCCATTTCTCCACTATCTACTCTATTTTTAAGTTCATCAAGACCACGAATTCCACCTACAAAATCTATACGTTTATCACTGCGTAAATCTTTTAATCCTAATATTTCGTTTAATATTAGGTTAGAACTAATTGTAACATCAAGTTGTCCAATCGGGTCATTATCATCGTAAGTTCTCGGCTTAGCAGTAACACTATATGATTTTCCATCTAGATATATTGAAAAGTTGTGTAGGCACTTTGGTTTTTGAATTGTAGTACCAGTTGGCTCAACTACAAAATTCTTATCTAGTTTCTGCAAAAACTCTGCAGGAGTGAGACCATTTAAATCTTTTACAACGCGATTATAATCAATTATTGTAAGTTGACTCTCTGGAAAGCAAACTGCCATAAAAAAATTATACTCCTCATCACCTTTGTGATTAGGGTTATTTTTGGCTTTTTCTGCCCCTACCAAAGCAGCTGCTGCAGAACGGTGATGACCATCAGCAATATAAAGAGATGGAATACTACTAAATGTTTCAGTTATAACAGAGATATCATTATTATTATCAATCAACCAGAAGTGATGTCCTACCCCATCTGTAGAAACAAAATCATATTCAGGATCTTTTTTTATAACCCTTTCAACAATATTGTCTATAGTACTATTATCTGGGTATGAAAAAAACACAGGTTCAATATTAGCATCAGTCACTCTTACATGCTTCATTCGGTCTTCCTCCTTATCACGTCGAGTTAGTTCATGTTTTTTTATCTTTCCCGTCATATAATCATCTACATTTGCTCCAACTACAAGCCCGTATTGAGTTTTTCCATTCATAGTTTGTGCATAAACATAGTATAATTCTTTATCATCCTGAACTAACCAACCATTGTTGCAGAACATTATAAAATTCTCAGCTGCCTTTTCATAAACATCCGCGTCATGTTCATCTTTGGATATTGGAAAGTCTATCTCTGGTTTGATGATTCTATAAAGCGACTTCTCATTACCTTCTGCCTCCTTACGTGCCTCCTCTGAGTTTAGAACATCATATGGTCGCGAAGCTACATCTTTCACTAATTCTTTTGGGGGACGAACACCTCTAAAGGGTTTTATCTTCATACAAATAGTTATTTTAAAATTTATACTTCAAAAGGTTATTTCAGACAAATGTAACATTTTTTCCATAATAAACCGTTACTTTTGTTATCGAAATAACGATATAACAATATGATACAGATTAAAGAATCCAAAATAGTTGAAGCAGCTGAAAAGGGTATGGATGAGTTCTTAAAAGTATTCACCGATGCTTACCTAGAAGCACTAGGTGGTGATATCACAAATGAAAACATAGATACGCTTAATGGATACCAGCACACTTTACTTGCATTACGTTTTTTTATTGAAGAAGTCAATGAAGGTGGTTTTGTTCAATTAATACAAAACGGTTATGGTGGATACGTTCTTGATAATCCTACTGCAAAATCTCTTAAGCAGATTGGAGCTAAAGGTTTCTCAAAAATTTTATATAAAGCAAAAGATATTTACGAAAAACACCGCACAGAACTTGAACGTGAAACAACTGAGGAAGAATTCATGGCTATGTACGAAAAATTTGAACAATTTGATGAACTTGAAGAGAAATTCTTCTATATAGAAGAAGAGGAAACTCTAATTATTGCACAATATGTAGATGAAAATATTGAGGACTTCGCCGAGATAGTTAATTGATTTATATTAGTAACATATTCACTAAACATATTTCTCTCTCTTTTGCAGGTTTAAAAAGCCTATCATCAACCAAACTATGGCCCCAATAGAAAGAAATAGCCTGCTTTTTAACAAAGTGTTTTGCCAAATAAATGGATGAATATCATTTGGTATAGAGAATGGATTCAGAAAAACATTCCAGAATGAATTAGAAATTTGATTATTATTACCCATGAATATAAAAAACAGTAAACCTAATATTATCATTATTACTGCTGTTCCATTTCCGCTTCGCGTAATTGTAGAAAACATAAACGCTAAGTTTCCAAAAAAAAGCATTGGAAACATAAGTTGTGCGGCCATTTCGAACGGGTTTACAGGGTATAACAGAATTCGAGCTATAAATGCAAAAATTACAAGTATAAAATAATTTGATACATAAATCATTAGCATTCGTACTCCCCATACTTTATAGCGGTAATTAGGAATTCCGAAAATTATTTCTAAAATTCGGTTGTCTTCATCGTTTTGTATTCCAAAAACAATCGGATAGAAAATAAGCAATAAACAAGGAAAAAGTAATAAACCATATATAGACGCTTCATTTATCTCAACTCTATTCCATGCTTGCTGAAACATAAAAAAAGCAAAAAATGAAAAAGCAGCTAATAAAAACCAAAAGAATTTACCTGCAAATATAATTTTTAAATTATATCTTATAATCTTATTTATTAATCCTATATAATTGTTTAATTCCATAATTTCAGATATTTTTCAGTAAACACAAGTATGCGTCTTCTAGATTAGGTTCTACCTGTACAGATCCTTCGTATGGTTTAGTAATCGATATATATCGTACTTTTATTAGATCTCCGTCCTGAATATTGTGCACTACCAATGATTTATCCAGTTTTTCGTCGAACGATACTTTATCAATTAAGAATTGCCATACTTTACCAACAGCCATATCTAGCATATTTTCCGGTTCGCCAAAATACTTTAACTCTCCTTTATCTACAACCACTACTTGGTTACATGAACTAGAAATATCTTCAATAATATGTGTAGAAAAAATCACAATTCTATCCTTGCTGAGTTCAACTAGCAAATTACGGAAACGTATCCTTTCTCTTGGGTCGAGGCCTGCAGTTGGCTCATCTACAACAAGTATACGTGGCAAATGTAGTAATATTAATGCAATACCAATACGTTGTTTCATTCCTCCAGAAAAAGAACCAATTTTATCATCTTTTCTCTCATACATACGTACAGCTTTTAACACATACTCTATCCTTTCCTCTCTAATCTTCTTATCAGTCAAACCTTTTAGAATAGCTTGGTAATCGAGAAACTCATTTGATGTCATATTCTCATATGTGCCAAATTCTTGTGGTAAGAAACCTATTAAGCTCTGCAGTTCTTCTCGATATATTCTAGTATCCAGCCCATTTATCCAGATACTGCCATAACTTTGTTCTAAAATACCTGTTATAATACGCATCAATGTGGATTTTCCAGCTCCATTAGGTCCTAATAGACCGAACATACCTGTTTTAATTTCAAAAGAAACACTTCTAAGTGCTTTAAATGGGCGACGACGTTTACCAATGAAAGGAATACTCATAACCAATCTGAAATAACCGCGCTTCAGTCCTTCAAAACGTCCTACTATTCTCTCAATATTTATATTCTTTGTATAGATATAGTTTGATGAAACATATATTGCAATACCCAATCCCCATAGAGCTCCAATTACCAAAACCATTGGAATATTATCCAACATCCTATTTAAGCCAAATAAAACCAATGGGGGTAAAATCCAAAATACAAATCGATTCAAGTATTTTACTTTCTTACTATTCTCAAAACGATAAAACAGGTACGATCTAATCTTACGCCACAGATACAAAGTAGCAGCATACATTACAAAAGACAAGATAAAACCCCACAATTTATTGTTCAAATAGAAGTAGGTGAAATAGAAAGCAAATCCCCAAATAACAAACTGCCATACAACATTTACGAAATCCTTAATTGAATGATATTCACCACTTAACCCCAACCGTCTTCTTATTGCTAATCCACTATTCCATTCACGCGTAAATCTACCCGATCTGTCATATATCTTAACTAGGTTGCGTACTGATATATGTATCTCATGATCAGGATTAACAACATCTGATTTAGCGCTACGCAGACTAGTTTGCATAAAATAAGTTACTCCCGGAATAAGTATTACAAGTGCTATTATATAAAGTATCTGATATATCATTCCGTCGGCAAATAAGTATATGCAGATTGCACCAATCACAAAAAGTATGATATGAATAATCTTTATTTTTATAGATAAAGTACGATACCATACCAATGTATTTTCTAATCCCATATTTACTGTTGGGATAATTAAAAGTGTAAGTAGTGTAGAAAATGTTAGTCCCCCTATCACAGTAATGGCAAATGGAGCACCTATTGCACCCGCATATTCGTTATCACCCATTGCAAGAGGCAGCATAGATATAATCGTTGTGATTGAGGTAATCAAAATAGGGCGTAAACGAGATAATCCTGAAGTTATCAATGCACGTTCTCTACGGAATCCTCTTTTCCTGAGTATGTTAGAATAGTCAATTAAGATAATTCCATTATTTACAACTACACCTATCAATATAAGAAATCCCATAAGCGTATTAGCATTTAACAAACTATTACCAGTTATAATTAATGCTAACAACGAGCCAATAGCTGCAAGTGGAATGGAGAATAGCATAACTAATGGCGTAGTCATAGATTCAAACACCATTGCTAAAATCATGAATATTAATAAGAAGGCAGCAATAATAAGAAATTTGAAATCTGCGAATTGATCTTCTTCATGTATTACCTCAATTGCAACGCCTGCAGGCAAATTATAGTTTGCAATCAACTGATCAATATCTGCACGATACCCATCAAGTAGCGTTTTAGAACCTGTGATACTTCTTAAGAAACTATATTGAACCTCTAATTGCTTATCTTGATTTACACGTGTAATTCTTGAACGACCGTAACCTTTATTAACTGTTGCTAGATCTATCAGGTTGTGTAATCCTCCGCTTGAATTCATTATCTGCACCGCTTCAAGATCATCTATTGTTTTTTGTCGTCTTTGCTCTTCTTCATCTTCTTCAGATGTCTTATCCCTTATTATAATATCATATGATTCATCTCCAACTTTAAACGTAGTACCTGAAGAAAATTCAGTATTTAACTCTGAAAGTCCTGTTGTAATATTTGAGCGAGTTATCGAATATGAAGTTATAAGTATTTGATCAAAATCGAGTATTATTTCGGGTTGGCGTCGAGTAAAAGATACACGAGAGCTTTGTATAAATTCCTGTTGCGCTAATTGATACTGAATATCGTCAGCTACAATTTGCATCATTTCATAATCCGAACCTTTTAAAACAATCCGCTCCTGATTATCTCCAATTCCCAGCAAATTCATGAATCCAACCATACCACTTAAAGCTCCGCCGTTACTTTGTCCTCCTCCAGTTGCATCAGCTACAAAAATTTCACTTCCTCCAAAGTTTGGTATTTTAGATTGAACATCTGCCTTAATATCGGATATTCCCCTTTTATTTATTTTTTGAAAATTTTCTTGTAGTATTAATGTCAATACTGCCTCTTCCTCATTTACACGACTAACTAAATCTTTCTTTTCAGGAATTTCCTCTAAACGCTCTTCAAGTATCTTTACAACATTATCGGTACTTTCTAAAGTACTTCCTGTTGGCATAGTTACATAAATATTAAATCTATCTGCATCAACCTCTCTTCTTTGTTGTGTTGATGTAGAAAATGATAAAATTAATGTAATAATTAATAAAAGTATTGCTCCGAATATAGTTACACCTGGATTCCTCATACATGCTTTCAATAAGACAATGTATACTTGAATTGGGCGTTGTGTTAATTGAACTTTTTCATAAAATACACTCTTTTTGTTTTTTCCATTCAGAATAAAATAGGCTGCCATTGGAATGAATAACAATGCTACAGCAAGGGAAACTAAAAGTGTTGATATAATTGAAACTCCAATATGCATGCCCATAAGTTTGAGCAAGAAATTATCTGAGAAAAGAAATGGCAGAAAAATGATAATAGTTGTCAATGTTGCAGCTACAATAGAGCGCCACACTTCAGCTGTACCTCTTTTAACTGAATCCCCTGGTTGCATACCTGTGCCAGATAAACGATAGATATTTTCTAGAACAACAATACTGTTATCCAACAACATTCCAACAGCTAATGCTATACCAATAAGAGTTAGGCTATTAACTGAAATTCCTGCGTAATAAAAGAAATTGAAAGCTGTCATAACAGATATTGGCATTGCTAAAGCTATCAAAATCACCAATCTTACATTTTTCAAGAAAAACCATAGTACTAAAACAGCTAATAATCCTCCTATCAACGCAAGATCAATTATCTGGTTGATATTATTTTCCATCGTTTCAGCAGTATTGGAGTCAACAACTATTTCCACGTCCAATAATTTCAGTTGCTTGTTTAGTTGATCAATAGTTTCTAAAGTCCTATGCGAAAGGTCTATTAGATTTGTTTGTGCATCATTAATAAGTGAGACTGATATAGATTCTTTTCCATTTACACGACTATAAGAGACCTCCTCTTTAAGATCAAAAAATAATGTAGCCACATCTTTTAAAAGAATTGGGCCGGGTGCAACAACTAAATTCTCAAGTTCTGATACTTTATTATATGCTGAGTTAACATGTACAAAGAACTGATTTTGTGTTTCATGAACAGTTCCAACATACACTTTTTCTCTAGCATTAGAATTCAAAAGACTACTTATTCGTGAAGGAGTTAAATTTAATGCTTTACTAGCTTCTCTATCTAACTGTACTTCAATAGCTCTTTCTCTACCTCCAAAAACTCTAACTGCAGCTATTCCATCAATATTTTCAAGTTCAGAAACAACTTTTTCGTCAACTACATTACGTATTCTGTCTACACCCCCAGAACCGCGTATCTGTAAAGACATGAATGTATTGTTATTCATAGATACGTCCATTTTCTGAACGCTTACATTAAAACCATCCGGCAATGAACTCGATACTTCTTTAATTATCTCTTCTAACTTAAGAGAAGTTGTGTTGAAATTTATATTATTCTTGAAATTTATGCGAATAGAGGATTGTCGACTACTGATCTCCGATTGTATCTGATCTACTCCACCAATAGAACTTATAGCCCCTTCAAGAGGAATTATAACCTCAGACTCAACATATGAAGGATCCATATCCTGCTGAGAATTAACAGAAACAAATAACACCGGCAACTCTGCGTTTGGTAAAAGCTCTACAGGCAATTGTTTATATGAAACATACCCCAATAGAGTAGTTGCAATAAACAACATACTGATTGTAATCCTCTTATTTAAAAGAAAGTTCATCCTTTTCTCTTTATTATCCTAAATTTCATCTGTTCAAACACATAATACACACATGGAATTACCACCAAGCTCATCAAAGTAGATGTTACTAATCCCCCTATTACAGCTATTGCCATAGAAGAACGCATTGCCGCTCCTTCTCCAAAACCAAATGTCATTGGTAGTAATACAAGGATTGTAGTAATGCTGGTCATAATAATTGGTCGTATCCTTTGCTGTCCTGCTTTAACAATTGCATCTATAAGATCCATATCGGTTTTAAGCTGATTAATACGTCCTACCAATAGTATTGAATTGTTTATAGCAATTCCGGCCAACATTATAATACCCATTGCCCCCATTATATTAATGGAGTTACCAGTAATTAAGAAAATCATTACAGCTCCAATCAATCCAAATGGAATTGTTAACAATATAGTAAATGGATGTAACAAAGATTCATATTGTGAAGCCAGAACCATATACACTAATACCACTGAAAGTAATAAAGCAAACATTAAACTTCTCATCGACTCTTTTCGTTGCTCTTCTTCACCAGTGACTGATATTGAATAATTTGGAGGAAGTTCTATATCCTCTACAGAAGCAGTAATTTCCTGTGCTACTTTATCTAGAGACTTTTCGGACTCTAAATTTGCTACAATTTTGTTTATTCGACTTTGATTGCGTCTAAAAATTTCTTTGGGGGCTAAAGATGTAGTAATCTTAGCAATTTCATTCAATCTAAATTCTTGATTACCACTAGTTACAACCAATTCACCTAACTCACTTGATGATACATCCGGTACTTTAATTACAATATTTCGCATTTCCCCTTTATAATCCATTTTACCAACTTCTCGACCCTGAAGTTGTTGCCCAATTTGCTGTATTACAGTAGCAACCGAAATATTATTTATTCCTGCAATAGTTCTGTCTATATAAATGTTTAATTCTGGTGCACCATCTGCCATAGAAGATTTTAAGTTATAAATCCCTTCGATTTGCTCCATACGCGACAATACATCATCGGTTATATAAGCAATTTCTTCTAAATCTTCTCCTTTTACTTCAACTACAATAGGCGCTTCATTATCTCCTAGAAATAGTCCTAACGAATTATCATCTTGCTTAAAAGTAAGCTCTAATCCATCAATATCTTCGGTTGCTTCCACTAGTTTAGCTATAACTTCATCTGGAGCGACAGTACTTTGTTTAGATAATATGACTTTAATCAATGCGGTATGTTCTCCCTCAAAAATCTCATTATCAGAAGATCCCTTTCCAATATGAGAGTATATTATAGCCAAACTATCATTGCTTATAGAATACAATAGATGTTCTAAATTATTTACAACAGCATCAGTTCTTTCTAATCTGGTACCTTCAGATAATTTCACTGATATAGAGAAATCTTTTCCTTCTGTTCTTGGCAGAAACTCAGTACCAATAAACGGGATTAACAATATTGAAATTACCAATATAGCTGTCGAAATACCTATAACTAACCATCGATGCTTTAGTAAAGTTCTAAGCTGATTTCCATATCCTTTGAATTGAATTGAATTTGTTTTTGTTTCTGTTATCTTCCTTTTAGTAAACATATCATACAACATTGGGATTACCAACAATGCAACAAATAGTGATGATAACAAAGAAAATGTAACGGTCCAGGCTAAATCTTTAAATAGTTCGCCAGATGCACCATGCATATATACAATTGGAAAAAATACGACAATTGTAGTCAAAGTTGATGCAATTACAGCTCCTGAAACTTCCGTAGTTCCATTAATGATAGAGTCGTCCAATTCAGATCTATTTTCACGTTTTCTGAATATACTTTCAATTACGACAATTGCATTATCAATAAGCATCCCAGCACCCAACGCTAATCCACTTAACGTCATCACATTAAGCGTGAGACCATTAAAATACATCATTGTAAATGTAGCAATTATTGAAATGGGAATCGAAACACTTACAATAAGAGTTGTTCCAATACGTCGTAGAAAGAAAAACAGAACCAAAACAGCAAGTAGCATTCCTAATAGAGCACTATTAATAACTTCTCCTATTGCTTGTTTTATAAATATTCCCTGATTACTGATTACCTTAAAATTATATCCGGGTAGTGCCTGTCTAATAACATCCAGCTGTGCTGTTAATAATTCAATTGCTTTTACTGTATTAAAATTAGTCTCTTTATAGACAGATAATCCAATACAACGTTCACCATTAATACGAGTTATATTTTCTGGTCGAGCATTTTCAAACTTAACTTTTGCTACCTCACGCAAAAAGAGTGGTGCACTTTCTGCACTTACTGAATTGGTTCCTGAAGTAGCAGCTTGAGTTGGTTTATAACTAACAATTAAATTCTCGAAATCAGCAACTGAGTTAAATAAAGATGAACTTTTTACTAAGTACTGCAATCCTAGCTCACTCACTCTTCCTCCCGATATACTTTGATTGTTTGTTTCAATTCTTGAAGCAATTTCATCGATTGTTATTCCAAAAGAACTCAGAAGATATGGATCAGTTTCAATAGTTAAAACAGGCACTTCTTCACCTGATAAGGCCACCTCTGCAATTCCCTCAAGACGAATCAATTCATTTCTAATATAGCTATCAGCCATCTTGCGCAATTCAGCCATATCTGTAATAGAATTATGTGACATGGAAATTAACATAACAGGTGCAGTATTTGGATCGTGCTGAGTAATATTGATAGATTCAATATCAGGGTTCTGAGAAAATGAAGCAATTGCTTTCTGAAGATCTAGAAAGGCTGCATCCATATCTTTATTTTGTACATACTCAACTGTCAGTCGAGCAGATCCAGATCTAATAACAGTTGAAACCTGCACTACATCGCTTTGCCGAATAGCCATCGACTCCATACTTTCGACAAACATTTTTTCTATCTCTTCTGGTGGACGTTCACCAGCCTCGAATTCTATGAAAAGGCGTGGTGAATTCATATCGGGCAACAAATCTACACTTAGCCGGTCATAAGAGATCTTTCCAAGTAGTAAAATCGCAAAAACGATCATACTGATGGAAACAGGATTTTTTAAAGCGAATCGAAGTATATTTCTCATTTACTGTATACTATTAATTCAATACTTTCACGCGGCTGTTTTCACGTAATGTTTCGTAACCCTTTATAATAAGGTTATCATTTTCATTCAAACCTTGGGTAACTTCCATATTATTTTCATCTTCAAGCCCTGTTTGAATATCTCTGAGTATCGCAGTATTTCTTTCTACTATGTAAACATATTTTCTATTCCTTCTTGAAAACACTACCTCTTTTGGTATAATAATTGCACTATCCGCCTTATTTACTACGATATCGGCTTTTACAAACATTCCAGGACGTAATTTTAACTGATTGTTATCAATCAAAATCTTTCCCTTAAATGTACGAGTTTCTGTGCTAATGGCTGGCGACAGTTCGCTTATTTCACCTTTAATAGTATCATTTGGGATAGTATAGTGTGTTATGTGCACTGGTTGATTTGCTCTCACATATTCAATTGCGCTTTCTGGAAGATTAATTTCCATATACATCCTTGAATAAGCCATCATACTAACCATTTCACTTCCTTGTGTTACCCTGCTCTGTGTTGTGTAATGAGGTAAAGAAACAATTACACCGTCAAAAGGTGCACGTATTTCCATTTTCTTAAGGCTCAAGGTAGCATTTTCTAAATCATAACGGGCATTGGTTACTCTTACTTCAGTATTACGCATCTCACTCAAAGTAACCCCCCCTTTTTCATAAAGTGCTGTCTGTTTACTTTGCTCCTGCTCCGCTATTTCAAGACTTAACTTTTTAGAATCCAATGCAACACCGTTTTCAAACTCCTTGTCTTCAAGGCGGATAATAACCTGATCCTTCTTTACCCTATCTCCCAATTTGAATGGTTTTCCGGTTGAAGGATTCGTCTGAAGATTATAATATCCACTCATCTCTGAAGAGAGTTCGGTACTATAGGTTGCCATAGCTGTTCCGGTTGTGTTTATCAACCTGCTTATGGAGCCTTTTTTGAGTTCCTGTACTGAAACTGGTGTTTCAATTTCGCTTTGACTACTCTGAGGTGAATTTCCACAAGCAGTGAGTAAAGCAACTAATACCGTAGACAATAATACTCTGTACTTCATATCATTAAACTAATTATTTTCAAAAGTTCCAACCCATTCCTTAATTGGTACTATAGGTCCATCATTTTCAAAGTCATATAATGTTAGAATTTTCAGGTTTAATAATTCAATTTTATAATTAATCAAAGCCTGAGAATACGCCATTCTTCTATTGGATAATTGGGTCTGGAACTGGCTAATTTCCATACCTGTTAGATCACCCTCTCTATATCTGGTCAAGTTAATATCATAGGTTAGTTGAGCATTTCTTACACTCTTTTCTGCAATATCTATCTGTGTACGAAGATTTTCGAGCCTTCTCCAAGTTTGTCTTACCTCCAATTCAATATCGATTTTCAGATTTTCTTCTTCAAGCTTTGCAAGTGTTTGTGCAACCTGTTGTGCTCTAACTCTTGCCTTTTTTTCTCCCCAATCAAAAATTGGAACAGCTAAACTTACTGACACACGAGGATTTTGAGTAGGATTATCATAAATATTCTCGAATCTCTGATGATCTCCAATTATACCAACTGATAGCGAAATATCTCCCCTGAACTCATTAAGGCTTTTAGTTTGTATCATTTGTAGTTCGGCGAGTTTAATATCAATCTCACGTTGTCTAATTTCCATTCTTGAGTTAAGTCCACTCTGTACCGCTTGTAATAGATCTATGGATAATGGACTCACATCAATTTCAACAGTAACTTTAATATCTTCATGCAATGACATGCCTAAAGTCTGTTTAAGTTGATCTTTTGCATTTTCAAGTGAAACTATACGCTCTTCTACTGTTGATTGTGCATTTGCGAGATTCAATTCTGCCTGATATAACTCCTCCTTTGCTGATAAATCAGCTTCTACTTTATTTTTTATAATTTCAAAACTCTGTTCTGTATTAGCCAACTCTTCCCTACTAATTTCTAAATTGCTTTGAGCCATAAATACCGAATAGAATTGATTTGTAATACTTCTTTCCATATTTAAACGTTGCAAAGCGTACCTGATTCCGGCATTCTCATAATCAAACTCAATTTGCTGCAGCTCCATTTTTCGCCTATTATATGTAAATATCGGCTGATTAAATCTCAGATAAAGATCGTTACTGAATGCCCTATTACCGTTATTTATTCCTTCTACAATAGATTGATTATCCTGCCAACCGAATGTATTTATAAGTGAAACTTCACCATCAGTAAACAGTATAGGCTGTGAGATCATAAATGTCCCACTAGTTGTAAGCGTTTCATTGGTATACCATTGAGACAAACGATTGTCAAACCTTCTTGATCTACTATAATTGATTGGATCTAAATCTAATGAAAACTTAGATTTAAGTGAAGCACGTTGAGCTACAAGATTATATTGATATCGCTCAAGATTAAGTTTTGCTGCTCTCATATCCGGATTATTTTCTTCAGCAATATCCAACGCCTGATCAATGGTCAAGGGTGTTTGTGCACTCGTGTATGAAAGAAAAGATACTCCCACCATTAAAATCATTATACAAGAAAGTCGTATCCTTATCCGTTTTATATTCATAACTATTTATTTAATTCAATATAAAAATTAATATACTTCAGTAAAAGTATTGCAAAGCTTGATAAAAAGCACATTATTTCCTAACAATCTTTACAGCATCAGCAGTTATAGATCGCAATTTAGAATCATCTCTCAAAACAACTTCCACTGTATCGTTACTAAAAAAGTATGTCCCTAATATACTCCAACCCTCTTCGGAACTTTGTAAATTTATAAAAGCGTTTTCTTCATCACCATCATATTTTACTTTGAAGTGATATTCGGTTTCTCCTGTATCACCTCCTCTACCTCCTCTACCTCTGCGAAGTTCATCTGGTTTAGTAACCCAAAAATACAACTCGTATTGACCAGAATTAGGTACAGGAATCCTCCATGTCGCAGTTTGATTTCCACTTCCGCTTTTAATTACATATGCAGAGCGTATATGAGTGCCGTAATACTTATCATTTGTAGTCAATGTCCACCTAAGAGGTGGACGCCAATTTGAAACTCCTGAATAACGAAATGAATTGTCATCCACCTGATCTAGCCATTGAGGAAGAAGCCCTACGACTTCTGGTTCAGATAATTTAAATAGTGTGGAATCTTCATTATCTACAATAATCTCTCCTGGTATACTGTAAGAAACATTTTCAATTATAAAATCACCCTCTTCGTCAATTGGTTTATTTCGTTCACGAACAATATTATTTAACGGCAAATTAATTGTGGCAGGTAAATTTGCTGAAATTAATGTATTAATAATAATATTACGTGGGACTTCGTCCCATACCGAAACAAGAATTTTAGTTTCACGTGCTTTTAATGGCACTATCCGTTTAGTTCGAGGATCATAAATATCATTACCCTGTCCACCACCAAAATTTATTTCTACATCTAATACACCATCAGAATCAGAATCATTGGTTATCTGTAACTTTACTATATATACTTCTCCGTCACGGTTCGTAATTTGAGTAACTTCTGGTGTTCCCAATATAAAAACAGGTAAAGCAGTTGGATGATACCAAGCTTCAAGAGGTTTATGCAAATCTACATTTGCGATCATACCCATTGTATCTAACAAACTCTCAAACCTAAGGTTTGTAAATACATTTCTTTGTAACACTTTTCTTAACGAATCCTTAAACTCCCTATAACCTATACTCTCCTCTGCATATGCAAATAAGGTATTGGCTTTTAAAGAGGTAACATTATCCATTAAATCCTTATGTTTCACATCAGTTAGCAGTTCCTTAAATGGTGCTTGCTGCATTAATAAGTTTGCTTTCTCATTATTACTGATACCGTTCATTTGCCTGATCCAATTGTTATTATCAGTCTTATTCTGCAAGAACAATTCTATTAGTCTATTTGAAACAGGCCACTCTGAAGAAAATACATTATATCTGAAATTATACAACTGAGGAAACAAGAAAAAAGGATTTGGTTTAACAGCTACATTTACTGAGCCTCTATCTTGCGACCAGTCAAAATCAGCTTCCGCACGCTCAAATTGCCACAAGAACTGATTCAAAACTCGTAATGCAGCCTCTTCATCACTAATCTCCTGACCATTTTGTTGAGCCCATCTTTTTGTGTTACGTACACCTTCAACAACATTTGCAGTGTTGACTAAACTCCCTTTTTCGGGAAATAATACCATCTCTGGCTGCATTACTTCCTGTGCTTGTGTCCATGTACGAGCATAACTGTAAAACTGAACAGGGACTTCAATTAGGGAGAAACGGCTGAATGAGTAATCAAGAGAATATGCTGTCTCAATTGATCGTCTACGTTCCCTTATTTGTGCAGGAATTGTATCTGTTATGGTTTCAAAAACAGGTGCGAAATAATCGTGTCCTTTTAAATGCCAAATACTATACAATGTTTCATCAACTTCAACACTTTTCTGTTCATAATCACCAATTATTAGTGAAATTGAAGGTGTTAGAAAATCAGTTTCATATATAAAAACACTGTCATAAACAACTTCCGTAACCACTCTCAGGTTAGTATCATTCAGCTTTTTGCCGATAAGAGATGAATCCTGAGGTTGTTCTGCATTTAGATTAAGAGAATCCCTATTTCTTCTTCTTTCCATATCCTGACCCATTGGCCGCTGCCCTCTGGGTTGTCCCTCAGCAGGTGGTTGAACATTTCTTGGTCTTACCTCACCTCTTGGCTGTATATCTGATGGAGGTTGAGATCCTCTTGGTCTTGATTCTCCTCTTTGCTGTACGGCTGCAGTAGGTTGTCCACCTCTTGGTCTTGATTCTCCTACAAGTTGACCGTCAGTAAGAGACTGGTTTCTTCTTGGTCCTCTTTGTCGACTTCTAAGAGTATCATTTTCTAAATTAATTTGGGAAACACTTTCAGGTAATATATTTGTTTGTTTTACTCCATTCGAATCTACAACAACCTTATTAACTATCGGCCATTTCATTATTCCCTGTGATAATGCTTTCAAGTTATTAATTGTAGTTACTTTCAATCTGAAATGGCTGAAATATGCCTGTTGCCAGTCAGGGTTTTCATTACTATATGAAGTTCCAGGACGTGGATACCAATATGTCTCAGGGGTGAATAGTAAATAGTTTTCATTCTGAAAACTGTATTTTTTATCAATTTTGAATAAGTTACTAGCATATTCTGCCTGTAAAATCTCAGAAGGAATATCTAAATAACAGAAATTTTCATTTATTGTCCCTGTGTACTTAACCTTAAACTTCACTTGATTACCAGAATCAATCCTACGACCAAAATCAATTAATAATATTTGGTGATACCTTGAAAATTCCAACGATATATTGTTTTCTGTTACCTCAATAACCTTCAGACCCGGATTTAAGCAGAATGTAAAAATGTCAGATTCTTCCAATGCTACCGCTTGCATCTCAACTTCCGAATAGATTGAATTAGGTTGCTGATTTAAATTTATGTCATAACTATCAATAACCATTTTAGGACTGCTCACATACTGGTTATTAACTTCAGTATATATTTTACGTAACTTTTCAGCTTTGAGTATAGAGTTAACATGAAAATATGATGTCCAAATTCCGGCTAAAAGAAAAACAATCGAGGCTATTAACCAACGATACTTTCCCATATTAGTATTAGGTAAACGTCTGAATAAAAATATCGAGAGGCAAATAAAGCCAATTCCAAGTAATAAATATATAAGTCGATGATTAATTACTGTTGTCCAATTAGAAAATCCAACTATCGAAGACTTTACTAATGGAAGGTTATATGCCATATAATCGAAAAGATAATAGAACTTATCTCCAATATAAAATAGTGTAAGTGCAATATAGCCTAACAAAATAACAAACGTAAGAGCCTGGTTCTTAAGAATAAGCATTAATCCTACTGATAAACCAAATATATATATTAATGTAGGAATACATATAATGGTAAAATATATAAGATAGGCAAACCAATCTATATAAACACCAGACATTATATTGAAAGCAACAACTAAAACGATTATTAAAATATCTAATCGTATAAAAACAACTGCATTGCCCCAAATTTTTCCTATTACATATTCTGCATTACTGAGTGGATGAACATAAAAAACTTCTGATGTATCTAATTTCTTATCCGATTTTAAAAATTCGGAAGACAAAAACATTGCTATAATAGCCTGACCTGTATTCAAAAAAAGCAAGTTAATATATGGGATATTAGCAGGTAATGATTTCATTAACCAAAAACCAGAGCCTTGATCAGATACAAGTGCCATAAAATTAAAAACACATAAAAACAGGATTGCCAATATGAGAAATATCCGGTAAAACCAGCTTCTCATTAATAGCTTACTCTCATATTTGGCGACCGATTGTATATTATGCAATGCAAACATGCTTTTTTCTTAATTTTTTTAACCTTCAATCCAACGATTTAACTTTTTCTCCATAAAATAAACATAAGCATGTTCAAGATTAGGGGGGTAAGGTTCTGCATCATACCCTTCAATTTCGTCGGCTACTACTTGTATTTCCCATCCTGTACCTGAAGGAATTGTTGTAATTACTGGATATTTTTTATCAATTGAAGCTAATTCATCACCACTAATTTTCATTCGCCAGACTTTACCTTCTGCCTGTTTTCGCATATCCTCAGGAGAACCAAAATAGGCAATTTCTCCTTTATTCATTAAGGCCATGCAATTACAAGTACTTGATATATCTCCTACAATATGAGTAGATAAAATTATTGTAACATTTTGTTCACTTATTTTAGATAACAGGTTACGGAAACGAATTCGTTCTTCAGGATCTAATCCAGTTGTAGGTTCATCCACAATAATAAGTTTTGGATTATGAATTAATGCCTGTGCAATTCCTAAACGACGTTTCATCCCACCAGAAAGTCTACTTGCATATCTCTCTCTAACATCAAAAAGGCCAACACTTTCAAGCATCTCATCTACTGCCTGACGACGTAATCTCCCGTTGTTCATTCCTGACAATCTCGCAGCGTAATCTAGAAACTCGTAAGTTTTATATTTTGCAAAAAAACGAAAATCCTGTGGTAAATAGCCAAGTATACCTCGTACTTCTTTTCGTTGCTTGAGCAGGTTATACCCAAACACATCTACTTCTCCAGATGAAGGCTCCATTAATGCAACAAGAATTCTCATTAACGTAGATTTTCCAGCACCATTAGGACCCAGTAGTCCAAACATTCCTGTAGGAATTTCCAAATTAATATCTTTTATAGCGTGGTTCCCATTCGGGTAGACCTTGTTTAGAGATCTTATTGATATGCTCATTTTAGCTTTTACCCTTAAAAAAATTATTTACGGCTTTTTTCACAAAGATTTATGCTTAACTTAAAGCTACTATTACCACTGCAAGTTTAGTTAAATTATTTGGAAAAAAATCTATTTTGATAATTTTTATTTTTTAAACCCTATATTTTTTGTTAGATAGAATTAAAAACAGTGTAAAAAATAATAAAAACACATTTTATCTTTTATATTCCTATTTTCTGAAAGTCATGACTTCATTTGAATTCTGTAACTTTTTTAAGAATAGGAAAGAATATATAGTCCCAAAAAGTTGTTTGCAAATTTAAATTGTGATATTCTATAAAAAAAGATTGCTATAGAGATAATAGAAAAATAAAAAAGATTCCCTGATTATTTAACACTTGATATCGAATATGGGCGATCTTCAGGATTTGTTCCTCTAATTATGTTTGGACTTTTACTCATTAATAATTTTAATTTTCCTCCTTCTACAATATCAGAGTAAGTAATCCAGTTTTTTGTATGTTCCACTCCATTTAATTCTGCGTAATCTATATAAACATTTTCTTTATTATTTTTTTCTGCTTCAATTATAAACTTTTTACCGTTTTCAAGTTTTATTGTAATTTTATTAAACATTGGACTTCCCAATACGTATTGATCTGTACCAGGACATACACTATATATACCCATTGCACTTAATATGTACCATGATGAAAGCCCTCCCTGATCTTCATCTCCAGGATATCCTTGTGGTGTTGCATTGTATAACTTCGACATCACCTTACGTACTTGAGACTGAGTTTTCCAGGGTTCTCCTGAGTAATTATAAAGGTAAGGCACATGCTGACACGGTTGGTTTCCATGCGCATATTGTCCCATATCTGCTGCTAACATCTCTTTAATCTCATGTATAACATCAAAATATGCACCTTTATCGAATTCATTTGTACCGTTAAAAAATGAATCAAGTCGAGTATTGAATTCTTCTTCACCTCCCATTAACTCAATTAATCCATTAACATCATGAAAAACAGACCAAGTGTATTGAGCAGAATTCCCTTCTGTAAAAGGATTACCCCATCTGTATGGGTTAAAATCTTCAAAGGCCCAACCACCATCAAGTTTTCTTCCACGCATATGCTGTGTTTCGGTATCCCAAATCGATTTATAATTGTAAATCAATTCACCATATATTTCTTCATATTTCTTATTTCCTATCATTTTTGCAAGATTGTATGCACACCAGTCATCATAAGCATACTCAAGTGTTTTTGCGGCACTTTCACTCGAAACTTCAAATGGTATATAACCTCTCTCAAAATAGTATTCATGACCTTCACGGCCACTTGAACCTTTCCAAAAACTTACATTTGTTATTTCATGAAAATAAAGATCTAATGCTTTCTCAGGATCAAAACTCCTAATCCCTTTAGCCCAAGCGTCTGCCAACAAAGATATTACATGATTTCCAATCATAATTCCTGACATTCCAGGACAAGACCATGCCGGAAAAAAGCCACATTGTTCTTTAGCATCTATGAGTGATTGCATATAGCGCCCCTGCATTGTTGGATGCAAGATGTTTGTTAGTGGAAACTGAGATCGGAAAGTATCCCAGAAGCCATTATCAGTATACATATATCCATAATGAACCTCAAAATCATAGGGACTGCGATAATAAGGTTCACCTTCATTATTAATTTCGTAAAAAGTGTGAGAGAACAGATTTGAGCGAAACAAACATGAGTAAAAAGTTGCTTTATCATCTTCATCATCTCCTTCAACAACTATTCTGTTTAAAAGATCATTCCATAGCTTACGTGCTTCTTTACTAACATCTTCAAGATTATCAAAATCTCCAAGTTCCTGTATAAGTGTAAGTTCAGCCTGTTCAGGACTAATATATGACATTGTTATTTTTACCTGAACAGTCTCTCCTTGAGCAAATTCAACAAAAGCCCCTATTCCATCTCCTTCATCTGAGATTGAACCTTTTACAATTTTATTTTCACGGTTTTCCCATGTACCATATGATTTAAAAGGTTTGTCGAATGATAATATAAAAAACCCTTTCATCTCATTTGGAAAAAGAAATCCACTTTTAACCCAACCTATTATTTTATTCTCATTAGGAATTATTTTAACACTGCTTTTTCCTATATATCCATCCAATACAAGGTAGGCTTTCTCATTTTCAGGAAATGTGAATTTCATCATCCCGCCCCGTTTTACTGGGGAAATTTCAACATTTACATTATTTTCAAGTTGTACTCCATAATAATGAGGTTTTGCAATTTCATTTTCGTGTGAGAAACCTATTGCTCGTTCATCTTCATTTACAAGAAGTATATTTGTCTGGGGCATCAACGAGATAGTCGCATAATCCCTTACCCATGGGCTACATTGGTGTGTTAGCTGAAAACCTCTAATTGTTTTTTCAGAGTATTGATATTTCCATCCGTCCCCATTCTTCCCTGTTTGAGGAGAAAAAGCATGCATCGGATAAGGAACTGCAACTGTAGGATAGGTATTCCCATAACTATATTCAGGCCAAGAATCTGTACCCTGTAAGGTATTCACATATTCAACCAAATTATACTCTTTGCTTATGTTACATGACAAAAATAATATAGCTGATGAAATTATAATTATTGCAATATTTTTCATAGATTTCATTTTTCTGATAAAATAAATATAAAAACTAAAACTGACTATAAATCCTGATATTACAAATATAATATTAATAGTAGTCAGATTGGATAAATCAGATATAAACTATTATGAGGTATTTTTAATAACCTATTTATAGTGTATCATGGAATAATGATAATCTTTTTGGTCAAATTTATTAATAGATGACTTTCTACTGGTAATCGGCTATTCTCAAAAAGCATCAATAATTTGGATAAATAAAAAACCTGACAAACATTATTCCTAATATCTGTCAGGTTTTGATTATTTCGTCGGGGTGGCGGGATTCGAACTCGCGACCCCCTGGTCCCAAACCAGGTACACT
>CAYLKV010000003.1:0-29935 GCA_964384545.1 uncultured Proteiniphilum sp. | reverse complement strand
GTCGGGGTGGCGGGATTCGAACTCGCGACCCCCTGGTCCCAAACCAGGTACACTAACCGGACTGTGCTACACCCCGAAATGCAACATGTTTCTTTATTGCGGATGCAAAAGTACAATTAATTTTGTAAACTTCAAATATTTTGAAACTTTTATTTTAAAAATTATATACATCAGGACGGAAATGCACTTTATTTAGTTGTTATCTCTTATAAATTCTCCATTTAAAGTGAATTTCAAGTCTATATCATTATTCAAACCTAATTGTCGATGCTTTTTTTCTAACTCCCAATCAATACCATTGAATTCAAACTTAATATCTCCTCTTAACACATCATATGATCTTCTGCCATACTCTTTTTCTACAATAACACGAAAAATATTATTAGAAGGGAAATGGGTTGTTTCATAAGTAGAAATTTCTGCAGGTTTTTCATTATCTGAAAGCAGCTTGTCAACTTCTTAACTAGCACCAAATTAGAATAATCCTAATGTTTCTAGTAGAACTAAAATTTGCAGTTTCCTCATTATTAAACTGTTTGACTTTTAATCGAATAAAAATTATCTTTATATTTTAAAATCTAAAGTTTAACAAATAAACTTCCATATATTTCGAAATGTTATAAACCAAATCAATATACTATCTAATCTACGACAGCTCTATACTTGTTAACAAAATAGTTATCTTTGTTTCACATCTTCCATATATTTACGGTTATGTACATTTTAAAATTACAGATTATAAATGAGTACAAAACAGGTGAGCGCATCAAAATGGCTAAGCAATAGAATGTCTGGAGCAAAACGCAGTTATATATCTGCGTCTATTTTCACATTACTAAGTTCAGTATGCTTTATAATATTTAGCTGGTATCTTTCTTCTTTTTCGGCTGAACTGTTAGAAAAAAGTGTAATTCAGACTAATTTAATTATTTATGCTTCTATATTTATTGCAGGTCGATACATTTTTGCTCACTTTGAATCAAGAAGCAATTTTAACGCAGGAAATACAATAGTAGCTAGAATAAAAAAGGAGTTATATCCTGTACTATTAAAAGAAAGTAATCTAGATTCTACGTCTAGCGCATTATATATCACCAAGATTAGTGATGACCTAAAACCATACTTCGCTTTCTTTATTCCATATTCGGTGGCAACTGTAGTAGTAAGTACAGTAGTACTAATTGTTTGTTTTTTGGTTGAAAAATGGGTTGCAATCATTTTATTAATTTCATTATTAGTTATACCTTTACAAATGGCAGTAGTTGGTATTGGAGCGGAAGCAATCCACAAGAAGCACACAAACTTGTTTCTCAAATATTCGGCTGTATTTTATAACAGATTGCAAACAGTTGCAGAGATTATTAATTTAAATAATTTCAGTCCTCAATATAAATTTTTAGATAGAAAAAGTAAAGAACTGAACCAAGCTACTACAAATGTTATGAAAGTTGCTATACTTTCATCAGCAATATTAGAGTTATTCGTTACAATAGCAATTGCCGCCACTGCTATATATCTTGGGATGAGCCTATTGGGAATTATGAATGGTCCAAATTATGGTAATGGGTACGATTTTGAAACTTCATTGTTCTTATTGACAGTTACACCTTACTTTTTCTTTTATCTGAGAAAATTTGTTAGTGCATATCACGATAGAAACAAAGCTCTTGCTGCAGCTGAGTTATTAATCCCACTGCTTAACAAAGATTCTGAAAAGCTTTTTGCAGATAGTAATGAAGAATATAATAATTTTTATATAGAAAATTTAGACTTCTCATATCCCAACTCTCCTGTAAAAGTCCTTCATAATATTAATCAGACATTTCCAAAAAAAGGATTAGTTTTAATTAAAGGAATATCGGGTTCAGGGAAATCAACTTTGTTGAAAATATGTACCGGAAGTCTATCTATAAGTGATGGCATAATTTCGGTAAATGGGAAAGATCCTGACTGGTCTCATCACTGGTTAAAAGTGAACAGTTCATATATGAATCAGTTCCCTTTTATTTTTGATGGAACTTTACGATACAATGTTTTTCTTGAGAATCAACTTAGTCAAACAGACAGGTATCCTACTTTTTTAGCCAAAATAGTAAACAAAAAAGAAGATGGATGGGATACAATTCTTAGTCACAACGGGAAGCAGCTTTCAGGTGGTGAGCGTCAACTGGTCACATTAGCAAGAATGATGCTTCACCCTACGCCTATTGCAATATTAGATGAACCAACAGCAAATTTAGATTCAGACACAACTAAATTAATTATTTCTGAGATTGTTGAAATGGCAAAAGAAAGACTAGTGATTGTAGCATCTCATGAACTAAAATTTGAAGCTGTGTCAGATAATATCTTAAATTTAAATTGGGGTGAAAAAATGATTTATGCATAACTTCATTATTACATATATAATTGATCCTTTTAAAGATAAATGGAAAAAGGGGATTTTCTTATTAGCATTATGGACTATTGCTTTCGTTGCTTTGCCTTCTATTTCCGGGTGGTTTCTGGCAATATGCAGTGTCGTTTTTGTTACGGCAAATATTGGGTTTTCTTATCTGGTTCCTTCGGCTATAATACGTCTATTAGCAATATCCAGAACAGCTACGCGTTATTTCGAGAGATTGGAAAACCATAAGACAACAATGGCTGTACAACAAAGGTTACAACTAAAAATCTTTAAGTCGGTTGCAAGACTACCCTATTTCAAAAAGCAAATAAGCAATAACTCTTCTCTATTAGAAAACAGTACTAATGGCATTGATCATATACTAAACCACATACTATTATGGCTGTTGCCTTTTGCATCTTTAATTTTAACAATTTCTGTTTATTTCATATTTATCATGTTCTTTTCAGGTGTTATAGCGATTGAATTCTTAATATCTTCAGTTATAATCCTCTTTTTATTGCCACAAATTGTGCACCAAAGAAATAAAATATTATATATGCAGCTAAAAGATATTAGAGAGGAAAACCATCACTCTCTTATACAAACTTTCAGAGGTAGAATAGAGATAACTAAATATAATATTGAAGATAAAGCTATTAATAGTAATGAAAATAAAAGGGTGACTATAGAAAGATTAGAAAGTAAAATTCAATTCAATTCATTCAGACTTCAGCTAATTGCAGGATTAGGATTTAGCTTAATTGCATTATTTCTGCTTTGGCATTCAAGTCAGCAAGGAATGGATGCACCCCTTGCAATTGGTATATTCTTTGGAATAATGGCACAGGCAGAATTATCTGAGATGCTATTTTCCGGTAAATCAGAAAAGAGCTCTGTCGAAAATAACATAAAAGATATAAATACAATTATAGAAGAGGGTAATACAAAAATTGATGAATTAAAAGTAGACTCTAATTTAGATCAATTACATATTGTGAATCTCAATGCTATAATACCTGAAACTTCTATAAATGTTGGTCCGTTATCACTTAATATCAAAAAAGGTGAATGGGTTGCACTTTATGGTGAAACTGGAAAAGGCAAGAGTACATTATTGAATAGTCTTTTTTATCCTGAGTATGTTAAAGACGGGGAATTATATTGGAATGATGAGAAAATATCAAATCTTCCCGTACCCAAAGCAATTTATGTTACCCAAAAAGCATATTTACTTACTGGGACATTGCGAGAAAACTTTGAAGGTTACTCTGATAATGAAATCGAGGATGTTTTAAAAACTGCAGATTTAACAACATGGAGGTCTTCTCTGTCGGAAGGCTTAGAAACATGGTTAGGTGAAAACGGTGAGACTTTAAGTGGAGGACAGAGAAAAAAACTATTGCTTGCGCAAGCATTACTTAAACAGCCTCAAATTTTGGTTGTCGACGAACCAACAGCTGGTATCAGCACTGAAAATGCTATTGAAATTTTTCAAAATATCCATCATCGCTACCCGGCGATGACAATTTTAATGGCTACTCATCTTAAAGAGTTTGAAAAGGTGGCAGATAAGGTGGTTAGTATTTTATAAATGTGTACATTTGCATATTATTTTTAATGTAACAGATCGGAAGTTATTTATGTATAGAACAAACACTTGCGGCGAGCTTAGTCTTGCAGATGTAAACAAATTAGTAACACTGGCGGGGTGGGTATCTAAAATTCGTAAGATGGGGGGAATGACCTTTGTCGACTTAAGAGACAGATATGGAATTACTCAGTTATCTTTTAATCAGGAGATAAATCAGGACTTGTGTGAACAGGCTAATAAACTGGGACGTGAATGGGTTATTCAGGTTACAGGAAAAGTGATGGAAAGAAGCAGTAAGAATATGAATATACCAACCGGTGAGATAGAGATTATTGCAACTGAACTTAATGTTTTAAACTCTTCTAAAACTCCTCCTTTCACTATTGAGACAGAAACCGATGGTGGCGACGAGATAAGAATGAAATATAGATATTTGGATCTACGAAGAAATGTTGTACGTAAAAATCTTGAACTTCGTCATCGAATGGCTTTTGAAACTCGCAGGTACCTAGATGAAAAAAATTTCATGGAGGTTGAAACTCCTGTTTTAATTGGATCGACTCCTGAGGGAGCACGAGATTTTATTGTACCTTCCCGTATGAATCAGGGAGAGTTCTATGCACTGCCTCAATCTCCTCAATTATTTAAACAACTACTTATGGTATCTGGATTTGATCGCTACTTCCAGATAGTTAAATGCTTCCGTGATGAAGACTTAAGAGCCGATAGACAACCAGAATTTACACAGATCGACTGTGAAATGTCGTTTGTTGAGCAGGATGATGTGTTGAATATATTTGAAGGTCTTACAAAGCATCTGTTTAAAACATTAAAAGGCATTGATATTCCTGATTTTCCTCGAATTAGTTATGCCGATGCCATGAAACTTTACGGATCTGATAAACCGGACACTCGTTTTGAAATGACATTTAACGAGATTAAGGAGTTAACAGCAGATGCTGGTTTTACTGTTTTCGATTCTGCAGAATATGTTGGCGCTATTTGTCCAACAGGTTGTGCTAATTATACCAGGAAGCAAGTAGATGAATTAACAGATTTTGTTAAACGTCCGCAGATAGGCGCACAAGGTTTAATCTATGTTAGATATAATGAAGATGGATCTATCAAATCGTCGGTTGATAAATTTTACAGTGAGGATATCCTTAAAAAATGGATTGATAAATGTAATGCCAAACCTGGAGATTTACTGCTTATTCTTGCAGGAGAGACTGAAAAGACACAGAAACAGTTGAGTGAACTTCGATTAGAAATGGGTAATCGCCTTGGATTAAGAGATAAAGAGAATTATAAATGTCTTTGGGTAGTAGATTTTCCACTTCTTGAGAAGGATGAGGAGTTAGGCAGATTTTTTGCTAAACATCACCCTTTTACATCTCCTAAACTTGAAGATGTTAAACTACTTGACAGTGATGCAGGGGCTGTAAGAGCAAATGCTTATGACTTGGTTATAAATGGTGTTGAAATTGGTGGTGGATCTATCAGAATTCATGACAGTTCACTTCAAAAGAAGATGTTCTCTGTTTTAGGGTTTTCTGATGAACAGGCGGAGGCTCAGTTTGGCTTTTTAATGAAGGCTTTTCAATACGGAGCTCCTCCTCATGGTGGAATTGCTTTTGGTTTAGATAGGTTTGTTTCTATTCTTGCCGGATTAGATAGTATTAGAGATACAATTGCATTTCCTAAAAATAATGCAGGACGTGATGTAATGATAGATGCTCCATCTACTGTTAGTATTGAACAACTTGATGAGCTTGGAATAATGTTAAAGTCTATAGAATAAAAGTAAAATAAACTCTACTTACAGATAAAGAAAAAGCTACTCATATGAGCAGCTTTTTCTTTATCTGTAAGTATCATCTCTCTTAAAATGTATCTATAAAGAGTAGCCTGGTGAATATGTTTTGTTGTATAATCTGTTTGCCAGAGCTTCCTGATCATCAACAAATGTTTCTATGGCAGGGTTCCACTTTATTGGTCTACCCAAATCGTAAGCTATATTACCTAGTGTGCAAACAACACATGAGCTATGTCCAATTTCAACAGGAACAACAGGTTCTGTTCTGTTTTTTATAGATTCTATAAAATTGGATAGGTGAGGAATTTTTGTTTCGTAAGCACCATTACTTTCTTCTTTAGCAACTGGCAGAAGACTATCATCAGATGCAAGGAAATGTCCTCTTGAAATTTCTATCCATCCTTTATCACCCCAAAATTTAACACCTTGAGTTTTTTGCTCATTAAATGGTTCTTCAGTCATCACCACTCCATTTTCATAAATAAAAGTGAGATATTTAGTATCTTTATATCCAGCAGGAATTATTTCAATTGGCCCATTTTTGTCCATACCAATCCCCCACTGAGCAATATCAAACATATGTGCACCCCAGTCAGTAGTATAACCGCCACCTAACTCTTTATACCATCTCCATGCTCCCCAATAGGTTTCGTTTTGTTCAGGATCAAGTGATATTGGAGGGTTCAGTTGTGAATTGTAATGAACAAATTCGGATGGTCCTAACCATAAAGGCCAGTTAAGATCTGCTGGAATTGGTTCTTCAGGTAAATCATAAGGTTTAGGAGGTGCTCCCACGTAAGCATTAACTCGTTCTATTTTACCAATTTTACCTTCTTGAACCATTCTAACTGCATGTTGAAAATTGGAATCCGATCTTTGTTGGCTTCCAACAGCCAAGATTACACCGTTATCTCTAACTGCTTTAGATAATGCCTGTCCCTCTTTAATTGTAAATGTTAATGGTTTCTCAAGGTATACATCTTTTTTAGCTTTACAAGCTTCAATCGCAATAAATGCATGAGAATGGTCTGGTGTTGCAATTACTACAGCATCAATATCCTCACGTGCTATGAGATCTGAATATTTCTCATAAGTTTCTACTGATGTTTCGATACTATTAGCAGCATAATAGCCATTTACTCTTTTTAAAAATCTTTCTCTCTTAATACCATAGACATCACATCCGGCAACTACTCTAACATCCGGCATACCTATGAAACCGCTTAAAAGATACATTGATTGTTGTCCTAATCCGATGAACCCCAAACGTATTAGACCATCATCAACAACTGCACTCTTGTTTTGTTTACAAGAAGCCAAAAACTGTGGAAAAACCGCTACACCAATGGTACCGACTGCTGCGGATTTAATGAATTTTCTCCTGGTTAATTGATTACTCATGACTTTAGATAATAATTATTAATATAACTTTTTTGTTTATAACACAAATATAGTCGCTTTTTTAATCCATTACCCAATTTTAACTATAAAATATTAATTGTAAATCAGAACTATCTGATTTAATATAAATCTTTAAAAATATTTTATATTCTTTCAAATACCTAAAATAATGAATTCTAAATAGCTTCTTTAAAAAAATTACCATAAGCCTGAAGATTAAACAACAAACTTATGGTAAAATTATTATTTAACAACCGGTTCCGGCTGCAACTTAAATTATCTTTTTATAAATTAGGATTTACACTGCTCCACTCTTCTGTTGCAGGTATTATTCCCATTTCAATCACTTCATCACGTAATTTAACAAGGTGACCGTAACTCTGTTTTAAGTCTGCAATTTCAGCATCTGTACCTTTAACCTCTCCAAATGAAACACCATTTTTATCTAATTTTGTTTCCATTGCCATCATAATATGATCAAATCCTTGACCATTTACATAGCATCCCGAAGGCCATCTGAATGCTGCACCACCCATTGCTGCACGAATCATCTCAACTGAAGTGTAAGCGGGACTCTGAAATGAAGAGCGTCCACGAAGTTTAATTATGTTTGCTCCACCTTTAGTAACACGTACTTTAAGATCAGCCCATTGCTCCTCAGTAAAAGCTTCTGTACCAATTAACTCTGAAAGTGGTTTTCCATCAATTAATGCCGTTGACGCAAATACAGCCATCTGTTCACCGTGTCCTCCATAAGTACGAGCACCTGTTACTTTACTCTGTTCAACTCCAAAGTGTTTAGCTAATTCGCTTTGTAAACGAGTACTATCTAATGCAGCAAGTGTTGTAACTTGTGATGGTTTCAACCCTGAATAAATAAGAGCCACTAAACCTGTAATATCAGCTGGATTAAAGATAATTGTAAGATGCTGCAAATCTGGACAATACGACTTAATATCTTTTCCTAGTTGTGCTGCAATTTCTGCATTACCTTTCAATAAATCTTCACGTGTCATACCATCTTTACGTGGAGCTCCACCTGAAGAAATCATATATTTAGAACCTGTAAATGCCTCTTTTACATCTGTTGAGTATGTAAAGTTTACTCCTTCGAAACCACAGTGACGCATCTCTTCAACAACTCCTTCAAGACCTTTTTCAAATGGGTCATAAAGACAAATGTTCGGTGTTAGGCGCATCATAGCAGCAGTTTGAGCCATATTGGAACCAATCATACCAGCTGCTCCAACAATAGTTAATTTGTCATTCGTTAAAAAACTCATAATTTAATACTATTTTAATGTTAATATATCTCTTAGCAATGGGAATTTTCGGACATCAAATATACAAAATGTTACTGGAACTATATATATGTAATATTATAATAATCACTAAACTTATGAATGAATTTAGTTATAATAAGCTCCATGCCACAGTAAGACCTGCCATTACAATTGCCACCATACTCATTAACTTAATAAGAATGTTAAGAGAAGGTCCTGATGTATCTTTAAATGGATCTCCTACAGTATCACCAACAATTGAAGCTTTATGAGCATCACTCCCTTTGCCTCCAAGATTATCCATCTCAATATATTTCTTTGCATTATCCCACGCACCTCCTGAATTGGCCATAAAAATAGCCATTACAAAACCTGAACTAAGTCCTCCTGCCAATAAACCCATAACACCTGAAACACCCATCAGCAAACCTGTAATAATTGGAGCTGCTACCGCCAGTAACGAAGGAAACATCATTTCACGTTGAGCACCTTTGGTAGAAATTGAAACACATCGAGCATAATCAGGAATATCTTCACCTGTCAAGATGCCTTTAAATTGTGCAAACTGTCGACGAACCTCTTCAACCATACTTTGTGCTGTTCTTCCCACAGCATTCATAGTTAATCCACAAAACAGAAATACCATCATAGAACCAATAAATATTCCTGCTATAACTTTTGGGTTCATTAGCGTAACCTGATAATAGTTCATAAAATCTACAAAACTTGCTTTTTCCACTTCAATAGTATCACCATTACTAAACTCAAGTAAACTGTTGCCGGTTCTCAAAAGGGCTATGCGAATTTCTTCAACATAAGAGGCTAACAGAGCTAATCCAGTTAGTGCTGCAGAACCAATTGCAAAACCTTTTCCGGTAGCTGCAGTAGTGTTACCTAATGAGTCTAGCTTATCTGTTCTATTCCTTACTTCATGATCTAGTTTACTCATCTCAGCAATTCCTCCTGCATTATCTGCTATTGGCCCGTATGCATCAGTAGCCAATGTTATTCCTAAAGTTGATAGCATTCCAACAGATGCAATAGCAATTCCATATAAACCCATACTCACATTTTCTGCTTCGAGCATATTTTCTATGTCAAACCCGGTTGCAGCAAGAAATGAGATAAGAATTGCTACTACAATAGTTAAAACCGGAATGAAAGTTGATATAAATCCGGTTCCAAGACCTGAAATGATAACTGTTGCAGGACCTGTTTTTGCACTATTAGCAATATTTATTGTGGGTTTATGTGACGAAGATGTAAAATATTCTGTTCCCTGTCCAATTATTATACCAGCAAAAAGACCTGTAATTACTGAAAATGAAAGACCGATCCAATTGGTAAAATTAAACAGATATAGAATTACAAAAGTACTTACTGCTATTAATAATGCACTTATATTCACTCCTCTGTTAAGAGAGTCCATTAATTCTTTAAGGCTAGCATTTTCTTTAGTTCTTACTATGAAAATACCTATAATAGATAAAAACACACCGATTGCAGCTATTATCATTGGTGTAAAAACTGCTTTCAGCTGCATTGCAGGATTGAGAACAAAAGCTGATGCTCCTAGTGCAGCAGAAGATAAAATTGAACCACAATATGATTCATATAAATCGGCACCCATTCCTGCTACATCACCTACATTATCTCCCACATTATCAGCTATTGTTGCTGGATTTCTTGGGTCATCTTCAGGTATTCCCGCTTCATATTTGCCTACCAGATCGGCGCCAACATCTGCTGCTTTAGTATAAATACCTCCACCTACACGTGCAAACAATGCCTGAGTTGAAGCACCCATTCCAAAAGTAAGCATTGTAGTTGTAATCATTATTAGCTTATGACCAGTATCTGTATCCTTAACAAAATGATCGAGAATTAAATACCAAGCAGAAATATCTAATAACGCTAATCCAACAACAACCAAACCCATCACGGCACCAGATCGAAAAGCGACCTTTAATCCGCTGTTTAGTGAGCGTTGTACTGTGTTTGCTGTTCTGGCAGAAGCATATGTTGCTGTTTTCATTCCAAAAAAGCCTGCTAATGCAGAAAAGAAACCACCTGTTAAAAATGCAAAAGGAACCCAGTTGTTTTGCAATTCAAAATATGCCATCATAGCAAAAATAAGTGCTAGTATTATGAAAACTATAAGTACCACTCTATACTGCTGTTTAAGATAAGACATTGCACCTTCTCGTATAAATCCGGAAATAGTTTTCATTTTTTCTGTACCTTCACTCTCCTGCATCATTTTTTTAAATAGGTAGAAAGCAGTGAAAAGAGCTACAATAGAAGCAATAGGAACAAGATAAAAGTAATTCATAGTAGATATATTATGTATTTAGATTAACTGCAAATATGCAAAAAATATTATGAATATTATTGAATAAAATAAAACAAAAAAACCACCCCGAATGGAGTGGTTTATAAATAGTAAACTCTTTATTTCTGTTATCTTATTTTTTTGTAACCATAAACAGCTCTATCACCTAATTCCTCTTCAATGCGAAGTAGCTGGTTATATTTAGCAGTACGGTCTGAGCGGCTAAGTGAACCAGTTTTAATTTGGCCTGCATTTGTTGCTACTGCGATATCAGCTATTGTTGCATCTTCAGTTTCACCCGAACGGTGTGAAGTTACACTTGTATAGCCATGTCTGTGAGCCATCTCAATTGCATTTAGAGTTTCTGTTAAAGTACCAATCTGGTTTACTTTAATTAGAATTGAGTTACCACATCCTAGTCTGATACCTTTTTCAAGGAAGTCAACATTAGTTACAAAAAGGTCATCTCCTACTAACTGGCATTTGCTTCCAATTTTATCAGTAAGCAATTTCCATCCATCCCAATCGTTTTCGTGCATACCATCTTCTATTGAATCAATAGGGTATTTAGAAATTAATTCTTCAAGATAAGCAGCTTGCTCTTCACTAGTACGTTTTTTACCGTTTGGACCTTCAAATTTTGAATAGTCATAAACACCATCTTCGTAAAATTCTGATGCAGCACAGTCTAATGCTATCTTAACATCCTCACCAGGTGTATAACCAGCATTTTTTATAGCAGTAAGTATCGATTCAAGAGCTTCTTCAGTTCCACCTGCAAGATTTGGAGCAAATCCACCTTCATCACCTACTGCAGTACTTAAACCTTTGTCATGAAGAACCTTTTTTAATGAATGGAATACCTCAGCACCCATACGAAGACCTTCTCTGAATGATTCAGCTCCAACAGGACGAATCATAAATTCTTGGAATGCTATAGGAGCATCAGAGTGAGATCCACCATTGATAATATTCATCATAGGAACAGGAAGTACATAAGTATTAGTTCCGCCGATATAACGATATAAAGGAAGGCCAAGATAATCAGCTGCTGCTTTAGCTACAGCAAGTGAAACACCAAGAATAGCGTTAGCACCTAAGTTCGATTTAGTTTTTGTGCCATCCAGCTCAAGCATTTTACCATCAATCTTTGTTTGTTCCAAAACATTATATCCAATTAACGCTGGAGCAATAACATCATTGATATTTGTAACAGCTTTTAAAACTCCTTTACCTAGATAACGACCTTTATCGCCATCGCGAAGCTCTAATGCTTCATTTTCACCAGTTGATGCTCCAGAAGGAACAGCTGCACGTCCAAATGCACCAGACTCTGTTAATACATCAACTTCGACTGTTGGATTACCTCTTGAATCCAAAACCTCACGTCCTAAAATACTTACAATTCTCATGTTGTTGAATTTTATATATAATAAATTTATCTACAATTTGTGGATAGTTATCACTAACTAAAATATAACCTAAAAAACAAAGCAATATCTTGCTTGTTGAGAACACAAATATACAATTTTTTCCTGTAAATTTAAGTTTTTAAACTTTAAAATAATATTATATTTCAACCTGAATCTAAACTACTTATCTATACAGCCGCATTAACCGTTTCTATCAGTTGACTTAGATTAGAAGTTATAAGTTTTACAGATATTGCCATCAATATTACACCAAAAAATTTTCGAAGTATATAAGATCCTGTCTCTCCCAGGAACTTTTTAACTGAACCGAGATATCTCAATGCAAGATATACAACTACCATATTAATTAATACTCCTATTATAATATTAATAGTCTGGTATTCCGCTCTCATTGAAAGTAGTGTAGTGAAACTTCCAGGACCAGCAATAAGTGGAAAAACAACAGGAAATAGTGTTGATGAGTTATCAGAAGATGGATTGTCATTCTTGAAAATTTCAACACCAAAGATCATTTCTATTGAAATAATTAATAGCACAATAGCCCCTGCAACTGCAAAAGCTGAAATATCAACTTGAAATAGTTTTAAAAGCCATTCACCAATAAACAAAAAACCAATTAATATAATTAAGGAATATAATGTTGCTTTCTCAGGATGTATTGATCTATTTTTACTTTTTATAGTTAAGAAAATAGGCACCGATCCGGGTACATCAATTATTGCAAATAACACTAAGAATGCACTAATAATTTCAAGGATATTGATTTGCATGAATTTCAGTTTTTTTAAAGGATAGAATAATGAAAGAATCCAGTTACAATTTGAACGCAAAAGTACAAAATTACCACATAACTGCAAAACAGAAGTTATAGTTTGATAGCACCGGAATCTATTTTTTCAAAGTTAAATGGTGAAGGGTGAACATAGTTAAGGTACTTAATTATTTTGAAACAGTTGAAGTGATGAAAGAACCTTTTATTGAAACTGTTCTTATTTGAGCAATTACTATTACATTCGTTTATATTATGTACGAAATTAGTCTCTTCAAGAAAGCATTGTAACATTGGATGAAGCTCCTCAATATAAATCTTTATCTTAGCTTCATCAATCTTAAAAAACTTCTCCTTCATATCGAATAGTAATTTCAAATTACTAAATGACTCTTTAGAATAAATCTTAATCCTTTTATCGGGTTCTTCCAAGATTTTCTGTAAGGCTGGTCCTGTACCGAAAGGAACACGATCTGAAAATCTTGCCAGAGGATAAACATATACACTATTTAGATCTTTTATATGACCTAGTTGAAATATCTTCTGCAGGAAATAAAAATCTTCACCCCCTTGTTGTCTTCCCATTCCACCAACTCTCACATATGCATCAGCAGATACTGCAAAAGCAGACCCTATGGTATGATAGTAATAAGGAAACCCTACATATCTTAGCATATTACTGAAATAATGTATATACATTTCATATTGCCTGATTGCATTTTCAACATCTTTATCATCAACCTCAAGCCTGTGATAAAAGTTATGAATGGTGCCATTTAATTTAACATTTCGGTTAAACTCATTATAAATAGAAACAAAAAAGTTATCAGAAACCTCACAGTCGGCATCAAGCGATATAATAATTCCCCTTTCTTTTCTATTTGAATAAAAATGATCAACTGCAAGATCCATTCCTATCTTTCTGGCTAAACCTACCCCTGCATGTTTTCTCGGGAGATCTTCAACTAGTAATGAGAAATATTTAAGATTATGTTCATCGTTTAAACTAGAAAACCGTTCAACCTCAATAAAAGTTGAACGGTTTTGCAATACTACTTGTTGACTGGCATTTTTGCCGGAATTTATTATCACGGCTACAAGAATGTTAGCATTTGGTATATTACATCTTTTTATACTTTGTAACGTATCTATTAGTTTAGTTTCATTATAGCAAGGAATTACTACAACTAAATCTGCTTTTGCATTAAGTGGAAAATATGAATTAACATATTTACCAATGTGCTTTTGTAAATATGATGACCAATGTTTCAAACTATATGAAACTAAAATTACTGCGCTGCAGCTGTAGCCGGACCGTATTTACTATTTAGATAATGTATAACCTCGTTAGTAATATCATATTTATCTTTAGCAAAGATAATAGTGCTGGTAGATATATTGCTAAATATTATCTCGAAGTTGCGAGTTTTGTTAAACTCCTCTATTCTTACTTTGATAGTATCTTCCATTTGAATATTCAGTTTTTGTTGCTCAAGAAGAAATTCCTGAGATAGTCGATCTGCCAACTGCTGATATTCTTGGTTCATTTTCAAAATACGCTCTTGCTCTTGCTGAGCTCTCTCCTGACTTAAAAAAGCGTTATTACGCAATTTACGTTCGAACTCTTGTGCAGCTTGATTGATCTGATTTTCACGTTGATTAAGAGTGGCACGAGTGCTTTCTTCTTTTCTCAATAACGATTCATTAAGGTCTTTTGCAAAATTATAATTTACTAAAAGTGAGTCTACATTTACATATGCAATTGGCAACGTAATTGTTGAATCATTAAATAATGATGAAAGGCCTTTTCCTTTCTCTAATTTAGAACTGGAGCTAGAATTAAATTGCAGTATAAATAGAATAATAACTGCTACAGCTAGCACTCCGCTAACTATGTAATTTGTGTAACTCTTCATTTCAGGAGATTTATAAATTTTCTTTTTTTAATAATTTAACTACCGGACTCTCTTTATAACGATACTCAGCATCTTGTGATGTTGCACAACTTATTCCTCTATCTTGCATAGCTTTACTCGCTCCGATGTGAGTATTGGGGAATTGCCCATTCTTAGTAAAAAAGACTCGAATACCCATCAATAAAATGGCTATCAAACCTAATGCAATACCTATTATTATTGTTTGTAACATAATTTATCCTTTAAATGTAACACAAAGATAGTGGAATTAACTTATTACAATGCTAAATTTGTCATTAAAGATGCTAAAAATATTGCATAACCTCCATTTTTCGACTATTTTTATGGTTTATATACTATCAGCTTGATTACAATAAATTACTTTTTAAAATAGATACATTATGCCAATAAGAAATTTACAACCTGCAGCAATTTGGAATTATTTCTATGATATTACTCAGATACCAAGACCATCTAAAAAAGAAGAAGCAATACTATCATATCTGAAGGAATTTGCTAAGAAGTATAACCTTGAAGCTAAACAAGATAAAGCAGGCAATATACTTATTACTAAAGAGGCTAGACCTGGAAAAGAAGGACTTCCAACACTGATTTTACAATCTCATGTAGATATGGTATGCGAAAAAAACTCAGATGTGGAGCATGACTTTGAAAATGACCCTATTGAAACAATTATTGAGGGTGATTGGGTAAAAGCAAAAGGAACTACATTAGGCGCCGATAATGGCATTGGAGTTGCAGCTCAGCTTGCTATTTTGGCTGATAACAATATTTCTCATGGAAAAATTGAAGCTCTGTTTACAGTAGATGAGGAGACCGGACTGACTGGAGCCAACTCATTAGAGAAAGATTTTCTTACCGGTAATCTGCTAATAAACCTTGATACTGAAGAGGAGGGAGAAATATATATTGGCTGCGCAGGAGGTAGAGGAACTAAAGCCTATTTTGAATATAAAGAGAAAGATTCTCCAAAAAAGTACTTTTGGTTTGAAGTTAAGGTAAAAGGATTACGTGGAGGACATTCTGGAAGTGATATAGACAAAGGATTTGGTAACGCAAACAAGATCCTCACTCGCTTCCTTTATTCTCTTACCGGAAAGAAATATGGCATGCGACTTTCAAAAATTGATGGAGGAAACTTACACAATGCAATAGCAAGAGAAGCATCTGCTATTTTAGGAGTTAAAGAGAAATACAGAGAGGATATTAGAGTTAAACTAAACAACTTCCTTGCCGAAGTACAAGAGGAATTAAAGCATACTGAGCCAAATCTTGACATACTAATGGAATCTGTTCAAATTCCATCAAAAGTTATAAATAAGGGACCTGCCGAAAGATTAATTTTAGCTCTTTATGCTTGCCCACATGGTGTAATTGGCATGAGTGAGGATATTCCGGGATTAGTAGAGACTTCAACTAATCTGGCTTCTATAAAGATGCGTTCTGATAAAAAAATTGAAGTTGGAACTAGCCAACGCAGCTCATCTGAGTCGCAAAAGAGATATATTGTTAATATGGTTTCTTCTGTATTTGCTTTGGCAGAGGCTAAAATTGTAAATAATGATGGTTATCCAGGATGGCAGCCCAATCCGGAATCAGGATTATTGAAAATAGCTCAAAATGTGTATGAAGAACTTTATGAAAAAAAACCAAAAGTAAAAGCAATTCATGCAGGTCTTGAATGTGGTCTATTTCTTGAAAAATATCCTAATCTCGATATGATTTCAATTGGTCCTGACATGACAGATGTACATTCACCTGATGAAAAGATGAAAATATCCTCTGTAGCTAAATTTTGGGATTTCCTTGTAAAAATCATCGAAAACCTCCCAGAAGTAAAATAGAGGAGAATTAATTAATTGTTCCCAATAAGATTTTATATAGTTATTTTTTTACTAACTCTTTCATATGTTGGAGTTGTAGCTCAAGACAACTTTCGAGTTTTGTTTTACAATGTTGAGAATCTCTTCGACACGATCGACAACCCACATAAAGATGACAATGACTTCCTTCCTGACGGTTTTATGAGATGGAGTGAATGGAAGTATTGGGCTAAAATAGATAAAATAGCAAAAGTAATAACCGCAGTTGGAGGCATGAATTCACCGGCTTTGGTAGGGTTATGTGAAATTGAAAATGATTCTGTTTTATATGACCTTACCATACGCTCTGCTTTAGGGGCTCAGGGATATGAATTTATTGTAACAGATTCTCCTGATTCAAGAGGTATAAATGTAGCTCTGCTTTATCAAAAACATCAATTTAAGTTGATTGAATTTGCTCAATATGAAATTAAGTTTAGTGATATAAACACAAGTCCAACAAGAAATATCTTACATTCAAACGGTACTTTACTAAATAAAGATACTCTCGACATTTTTGTTTGTCATTTTCCTTCAAGAGTTTCGGGTAAAACTGAGACTGAAAATGCAAGAATTGAATCAGCAAAATTATTAAGAAATAAAGTAGACAGCATTTTGTCTATACGAACCAGATCTAATATAATTATTATGGGAGACTTTAATGATGAGCCCCATGACAAGAGTATGATTGAAATTCTAAATGCAAAACAAAAAGATAATCATATTAATGATAAAAACTTATACAACCTCTTTTTTATAAATAATAAAAGAGCTGAATATGGCACCTATAAATATCAAGGTGTTTGGAGCATGTACGATCAAATAATAGTTAGTGGCAGAATGTTGAACGGTGTAAGTCCTATACAAGTAGAAAACAGTGTTGCTAATATTTATAGAGAAAGCTTTTTACTTGAAAGAGATGAGAAATATTATGGTTTGAAACCGTTCAGAACAAATATTGGACCACGTTACAACAGAGGATTCAGCGATCACCTACCCATATATTTGGATTTAAAAATAATGTTTGATGAATAGTATTTTTTCAAACTTTATATTAAAACAGTGGTATATTTAATAAATATCCCATACATTTGTATCATCTAATATTTACTAAGAGATTAAAAATCGTTTACAAACAAAAAAACAAATTGCACAAATGAACCCATTACTTATAAATTTAAATGGTTGGGAAATACCTATTATTGTTATTGTTATCTTAATTCTTTTTGGTGGAAAGAAAATTCCTGAGTTTATGAAAGGTTTAGGAAAAGGAATCAACAGTTTCAAAAAAGGATTAAATGATCTTGAAGATGATATTAAAGCTAATCCTTCAGAAAACAAATCATCTTCAACAGAAGATAATAAGTAGGCAAACAATCTAAAAAAATAAAAAAGGGCAAAAGTATAAATATGGCAGAAAAAGAGATGTCCTTTTGGGACCATTTGGAAGAATTCAGATGGACCATTATTCGTGTTCTTATTGCTGTAATGGTTTTCTCAGTGGTGGGATTTATCATTATTCCTTATGTATTTGATTCCATTATACTTGCACCCAGAGATTCTAGTTTTATCACCTATAGATTTTTTGAGGAGGCTGGTAAATATATTCCCTTTTTGCCTGACTTTTCTGCAGACTCATTTAGAGTGGAGATGTTGAATATAAATATGACTACACAGTTCATGACCTACATCTCCACATCATTTGCTTTCGGAGTGCTTTGTACAATACCATATATACTTTATGAAATATGGAGATTTATCAGTCCTGCTTTATATATAAATGAAGCTAAAGGGGTTAAGAAAGCATTTAGCTTTGGTGGTTTCATGTTCTTAATTGGTTGTCTGGTAGGTTATTTTATTGTATTCCCACTAATTTTCCGATTCCTAATAACTTTTGAGCTTAGTGATTCTATTGAAAATATGATATCATTAGACTCTTATATGAGTAATTTCTATACTTTAATCTTAATTATGGGATTAGTATTTGAGTTGCCTTTAGTCTTTTGGTTACTATCAAGCCTTGGTTTAATATATAGATCTTTTTTCAGGAAGTACCGTAAACATGCAGTTGTAGGTTCTTTATTAGCTGCAGCACTAATAACCCCTTCAGGCGATCCTTTTTCACTTATTATTGTAACATTCCCAATTTACGCATTATGGGAAATCAGTGCATTTGTTGTGCAGAAAGATCCACCTGAAGAAGAAGATAATTTACCTTCTGTAATCGACTAATAATATTTAATATTTAAACAATCTCTTTCCCAAAAGGAGAAATGGCTAATCTCATTAGTTTGAAATGTTGGCGGCCAAATGGTATTCCGATTATTGTTATAGTAAAGAGAAGACCAAATAAAAGATGTGTAAGAATTATAGGAAGACCTCCTACAAAGAACCATATTACATTCATAATTAGAGAGATGCATCCTGAGGGCGTCTTAGCTCTGTTTATCTTCTTACCAAAAGGCCATAGAGCAAGTTCTGCTAGCTTAAGAGATTGCAACCCAAAAGGTATTCCTATAATTGTAACCATTAAAGCAATACTGCCAACAATGTATTCGATGGCAATTACAAAACCACCGAAAACTACCCAAATTACATTACCAAGAGTCTTCATCTTACTGCAATTACTTCTATTTCAACAAGTGCATTTTTTGGTAAACCCTTAACTGCTACAGTAGATCTTGCAGGAAAAGGCTCAGTAAACTGTTTTGCATAAACTTGATTCATATCTGTAAAAAGAGACATATCTTCGAGAAACACAGTTGTCTTAACTACATTATCTATGCTGACTCCTGCAGCAGAGAGAACAGCTTTTATATTTACAAATATTTGTTCTGTCTGCTCTGTTATTCCACCTGGAACAAAATCTCCGGTTACACTATCAATAGGGAGCATGCCCGAAAGGAAAATATTTCCATTAATTTCTACCGCTTGGCTATATGGACCTATTGCAGTCGGTGCACTGTTTGTTGATATTAATTGTTTCATACTTTTTTAATTACTATTTTTCAAAGATTAGTGAATCGTCTCTGTCTTAACACTTCATAAATTAATACACCTGCAGCGACCGATACATTCAGTGATTGTATCTTTCCAAATTGTGGAAGTTTTATCAACTCATCGCTAATTCTAATATGCTCATTTGAGATTCCAGTATCTTCAGAACCCATTACAATTGCAATTGGAACATTCATATCTGTGTCGGTATAAATAGATGCGGCCTTTTCTGTAGCTGCAACCACCTTGATCCCACTATTTTTAAGAAACACTATCGCTTCTTTCAAACTATTTTCTCTACATACAGGAATTGTGTGTAAAGCGCCTGCTGAAGTTTTTACGGCATCGCTGTTTACTGTAACACTTCCACGAGCAGGTATTACAATAGCATCCACTCCTGCAACTTCACAGGTACGGGCAATTGCACCAAAATTTCTAACATCTGTCAATCCATCAAGGACTAATATAAATGGCGTTTTCCCATCTTCATATAGTTGTGGAACAATATTTTCGATCTTATGATAAGTAACTGCAGAAGTAAAAGCAATTACTCCCTGATGATTTTTACGAGTTATTCTATCGATACGCTCAACTGGAACTTTCTGGACTGGTATTTCATATTCTCGTAAAAGTCGCAACAACTCCATTATTAAATCACCAGAAAGATCTCGTTTAATTAAAACCTTATCAATATCTTTCCCTGCCTCTATTGCTTCAATTACGGCACGGATGCCAAAAATCATCTCTTTATCACTCATTAATTTATATTTAAAAATAGGTTATTTACAAATCATCAACTTCTCAATATTTTTATACACCAAGCATCACTCTTGCATTTTGTAATGCTTCGCTAGTAATTTCAGAACCACTTAACATGCCTGCAATCTCCTCTATTCTCTCAGATGATGATAACTCTTTAATATTCGTTATCATCTCTTTTTCAGTCTCCTGCTTAAAAACTTTCAGGTGGACATCTCCTTTTGAAGCTATTTGAGGCAAATGGGTAATAACAATAACCTGCATACCCCCACTCATCTCTTTCATAATAGTCCCTAATCTATCTGCAACATCACCTGAAGTACCAGTATCAATCTCATCGAAAATTATGGTAGGCAATGCAACAGCTCCTGCACACATTGCTTTTAAGCATAACATCAATCTTGATATTTCTCCTCCTGAAGCAATATCTGAAACAGGTTGCAAACTACTGTTTTTATTCGCCGAAAATAGAAATTGAAGATCATCAACACCTGTGATATCTGGATTTTTCTTCTCTTTAAAGTCACAAATAAAGCGACTATTTACCATCTTTAAAAATGATAGTTTCTCAATCAATTGCTTTTCAATCATAGATGAAGCAGACTTTCTTTTATCACTCAAAGCTTTTCCTTTTTCAAGCATCAACTCTCTGTTTATTGAAACCTCTTTTTCTAAGAACAAGAGCTTCTCATCATAAGATTCAATATTTTCCAATTGAAGTTCAATATCATTTTGTAGATTGATTAACTCTTCAACTGTTGTAACTGAATGCTTTTTCAGTAGTCCGTATATTGTACTTAATCTGTTTTCAATGAAATCCTGACGATCCTGATCAAATTCTATTATTTCGAAAATTCTGGACGATTCTTCACGAACATCCTTCATATCGATATATGCAGACTTTACTCTTTCTGTCAACTCTGAAACCTTTGGATAAACTTTTTCAATTAACTGTAATCTATCACTAACCACTTTAAGTTGCGACTCTATACTATATTCTCCTTCTGAGAGTAAGCTTGTGATATAAAACAGACCTGATTTAATCTCTTCTGAATGAGTTAAAGTCTCTAATTCTACTTCAAGCTCCTCTTGTTCACCATTTTTTAAGGATGTCTCTTTTAAAATATCATATTGAAAACGAAGGAAGTCCTCTTCTTCTCTACTTTTCCGAGATTCAGACTGCAACTCCTTAAATGATTTTTCTAACGACTTGTATCTTGAGTAAGCTTTTTCGTACTCCTCATACTCCCTCTCTGTTTTTGCTAAGATATCGACTATCTTTAGCTGGTAGAGGTTGTTGCTCAAGTAGAGATTCTGGTGTTGTGAATGCACATCAATTAATTTGTCGGCCAACTCCTTAAGGTCATTCAGCAATACAGGTGAGTCATTTACAAAAGCTCTCGATTTTCCATTACTCCATATTTCACGACGGACAATACACTCATTTTCATCAAATACCCAATCTTGATCTTCAAAAAATGATTTTAATTTATAATCGGAAATATGAAAAACGCCCTCTATTACACATCTCTTTTCATTATGCTTAATATGATTACTATCTGCCCTCTGACCTAAAATAAGTGAAAGTGCACCCAATATGATTGATTTACCGGCACCTGTTTCACCGGTTATAACCGTCAACCCTTTTTCAAACTTTATATTAATTGAATCAATTAAAGCGTAATTCTCTATATATAATGACCTAAGCATATAATCCACATAATAAAGACCGTGATAACTATTTTGTTATGAGATAAACAAAATTACATATTATTTTGGAGATTATGTTTTCTATTTCTGAATTCTTAATTCTCTATTATCCTAAACTCTGTACGACGATTTAATTGATCGGCTATTTCCTGTTGCTCAGGAGTCAACTTCGTTATTCTATCTTCTGATAAAATATCACCTGTTTTTAAAAATTCATATTTAGATGCAATTGATTCAGTAACTTCTTTTGGTTCACTCTCTCCAACAGCAATTATAACAACTCTATCATTATCTACCCCATTTTTAATCAGATGCTCTTTTACTGATAGGGCTCGTCTTTTCGAAAGTTTAAAGTTATACTCTTCATCTCCCCACCTGTCGGTATGAGATTTCAATTCTATTATCAACCCTGGATGCTCATTTAGAAAATCAATTAACCAATCTAGCTCTTTTATAGACTCTTCTTTAATTATATGACTATCAAAACCATAAAGTAAATTCTCCAAAACCACAGGTTTATTTAATGGAATCATCTCAAAATCTACAAAATAGAGTGTGTCAGAAACATTATGATCTATATTTAGTGTTTGTTTTAAATCTACAAATCTATCTGCAATTGCCATTAACAAATAGTTGTTTCCTGCATTTGCATCAAATGTATACTCCCCGTCTCTATTTGTTGTAAATGATCTTTTAATACCATCGCTGCCAACAATCAACACCTTTGCTCCTTCAATAAAGTTATCTTCATTGTCTACCACAATGCCTTCGACTATAACCCTGTTTTCCTGAATTTCAAAGGAGTAGATGTGATTATAACCTCTAATATCATCTCTATTTGAACTAAAAAATCCCTTTTTCCTATTTTTCTCGAAGGTTATTCCATGATCGTCATATGAAGAATTCAATGGAGGTTTTATGTTAAATAGGTTCCAATTATCACTATTATCTTTTTTCCTTGCAGTAAAAATATCTAACCCCCCCATTCCTGGATGTCCATCAGAAGAAAAATAGAGAGTCTCTTCATCTCTTAAATATGGAAACACCTCGTCTCCGGATGTGTTAATTGAAGGTCCAAGATTTTCAATAGATAGGGGCTCAAGTTCACCTGTAAGCTTTGCCCTCCAAATATCTTTTCCACCATAACCTCCTGGCATATCCGAAACAAAGTATAGATAATCACCCGATGGTGAAATTGCCGGATGTGCATATAAATATTGTGTAGATGAATCTGTTGAAGGAAGCTCTAATTCTTTTCCTATACTCCATTCACCATTAATTCTTTGAGAAATATAAATTTTGGTTCTTGAGGGGTTCTTTAAATCTGAAATACTCTGAGTATAGAACATAAATCTTCCATTTTTAGTAATAGATAGTGATCCCTCTTCAAATTCTGTATTTATCTCTGATGCCATTCTCTTGGGCTTTTGCCATTCGCCTAATTGGTTCTTTGATGCAGAAAAGATATCGTTATATTTATAGCCTGTTACTGGACTATTTTCTCCTGTTGCATCGTTTCTCGAAGAACAAAAATAGATGGTATTATCATTATGTGCTAAAACGGGACTAAAATCTCCTCTGTTTGAATTGAGCAGTTCTGAATATTCTATTTTTACCCCTTTATTACCTTCTTTTTGCCATAATAAAGACAGTTTTGCTCCTTCAAGACCATTTTTCCCAATTTGATCATCCGGATTTAAACTTAAATATCTATTATATGCCTCTACGGCCTGATTATATTCGCCAGCTTTATGCAGCATTTGAGCATACCTTAAATAGAGTAAACTGTCCGGGTATTCAAAACGTATTGCATTCTTATAAGAGTTTACTGCATTAGATGTACGGTTAAGTTTTCTGTAAACTTCTGCCATCTCAAAAGCAATGACACCTTTAATTACACTATCTTTTTCTCTACTTTTTGTATATAGTTTTCTGTATGTCTCACTTGCTGAGTAGTATTCACCTTTGATATATTGATTTCTAGCATCACTCAATTTAGCCTGCTTGCACGAAAAAAGCATTAACAGGCCAATTAAGATAAAAATAGATTGGAAAAACTTCATTGATGCTCAGGTCGTAGCAAATCGTTTACAGTTTTAACTGGATTAAATGTTGATACGGGTACTTCTACAAAAATTGTATTCCAGTCACTCATTGCACCATTCCATAATCCGGGAAGTTCTAAGGCTTTTAAATCTTTACCGTTTTTCGACTTATATGATATAAATCCTGTATTTGGATCTACAAATCTTGTCAAATCGAATTTATTGTTTTTGTAACATTTTACTCCACATACAACATCAACAGGGTTAAAATGTGAGCTATTTTTGAATATTTCCATCGACTGGCTGTTCTCAATATCAATCTGTGAACTCTCCAAAATCTGAGGTGATGCAGTTCCATCATAATTTCTTGCGATGAATGGTCCTCCACCCGGCTCACCTACATTTTTCACCATTCCACATACTCTGAATGGTCTGTCGAGCTTCAATTTTAGATATTCTATTAACTCTACTTCAGAGCTAAACTCTTTTGGATTAAAAATATGCAACTCATTCTGTGTAAATGAATAGATCTCCATTACATCATCATTTGTAAAATCTTCTGAATATAGTTTTTCCAAATATTTGTGAGCTCTTTTCTGTATTGTTACTAAAACACCGGCAAGCAGTTTCTTGTAACGAACCTCATTTTCCTTTAACCTATCGGGTACAACATTATCGATATTCTTAATGAAAATAACATCTGAATCAATATCGTTAAGATTCTCTATAAGTGCTCCATGACCTCCCGGGCGGAAAACAAGTGAACCATCATCATCTCTAAATGGCTCATTATTCATATCAACAGCAATAGTGTCAGTTGAAGATTTCTGAACACTAAAAGTAATCACAAACTTGGAGTTAAGTTTCAATTCATAATTCAATTTCCTTGCTGCAATAAGAAGTTCAAACATCTCTTTATGTTCTTCAGAAACAGTGAAGTGAATATTTACAACACCTTCTGCATTTTTGGCATAAAGAGTTCCCTCAGTTAAATGCTCTCCAAGCGGAGTGCGGTTACCTTCTGAATAATTATGGAAGAGTAATAATCCTTTAGGCATATTGCCGTAGTCCTTTCCCTTATCAGTAAGCAGAGCTGTCAATACATCTTTATATCTTTGATCGTCTATTAATTCATCTACAGATTTACTAAACAGGTCGATACACACATTATTTAAAGAGGGATAAAAAGCAAACTCATCAATTCTTTTGAAAAATGTTTTCATAAAATCGGTAGAAGGCAGATTATCATCTGAATTGTAAAAAGAGAATAAATCTTTAAACATCCTTGTTGCTGCACCTGAAGCAGGTACAAACTTAGTAACACTTTTATTGCTTTTTAGAAAATCATCCCACTTCTGCAGATAATAATCTTCAGTCTCTTCATCAACTTTTAATATCCCATCTCCCACCGTTGCAGCAGATATAACTTCTAAAAAAGGAAATCCCTTTTTAAAATATTCCAGTTGAGTTTCAATTTGCTCTCTTGAGATACCTCTCCGTTCTATTAAAAGAAGATCTTGGTCTGTAAACATAATTATAGAATTTAAAAATATAATTGCTTTAAACTGTCAGTCTAGTTATAACCCTTCGCCAATACATACAGCAATCTGTTCTTCAAAGATATATAAATCTTATTAAGAATTTTAATTTCTCAAAAAAAACTTAAATATACAATATTTATATACAGTCATAATGGCAGTTTACTATTGTTACAGATTTTGGCACAAAATTTGAGAACAATCCATTGTAACGATTAATGATATATAGTTGAATATACAAAAAATTAATATATAACAAATTATGGGAAAAATAATTGGAATAGACTTAGGAACAACAAATTCTTGCGTTTCAGTAATGGAGGGTAATGAACCTGTTGTAATTCCTAATAACGAAGGTAAACGTACAACTCCTTCTGTAGTTGCTTTTATGGAAAATGGAGAACGCAAAGTTGGTGATCCTGCAAAACGTCAAGCAATTACTAACCCAAACAACACTATTTCTTCTATAAAAACATTTATGGGAGAAACATTCGACCAGGTACAAAAAGAGATCGGAAGGGTTCCTTATAAAGTTGTAAAAGGTGATAACAATACTCCTCGTGTTGATATTACGGGAACTCTATATACACCTCAGGAGATATCTGCAATTGTATTGCAGAAGATGAAAAAGACAGCTGAAGATTATTTAGGCCAAGAGGTAAAAGAAGCAGTAATTACTGTACCGGCTTATTTTAGCGATGCTCAGCGTCAGGCTACAAAAGAAGCAGGTGAAATTGCAGGCTTAACTGTACGTCGTATTGTTAACGAGCCCACAGCAGCTGCATTAGCATATGGTCTTGATAAACAAAACAAAGATTCAAAAATTGCAGTATTTGACTTAGGTGGTGGAACTTTTGATATTTCTATACTTGAATTAGGTGATGGAGTATTTGAGGTAAAATCTACAAATGGTGATACTCACCTTGGTGGTGACGACATCGATCATAAAATCATTGATTGGCTTGCTGATGAATTTTTAAAAGATGAGGGTATCGATCTAAGAAAAGATCCAATGGCTCTTCAACGTTTAAAGGAAGCTGCTGAAAAAGCTAAGATTGAACTGTCTAGCTCAACTACAACTGAGATAAATCTTCCATATATAATGCCGGTAAATGGAATTCCAAAACACTTGGTAAAAACTCTTTCTCGTGCAAAATTTGAACAGCTTATAGATGATTTACTTCAAAAATGTAAACAGCCTATACTTACTGCAATGAAAGATGCAGGTATGACAAATTCTGATATAGATGAGGTTATCCTGGTGGGTGGATCTACAAGAATTCCTGCAGTTCAAGAGCTTGTTGAAAATATGTTTGGAAAGAAACCCCACAAAGGTGTAAATCCAGACGAGGTTGTGGCTATAGGTGCTGCAATTCAAGGCGCTGTACTTACTGGCGAAGTTAAAGATGTGCTTTTGCTTGATGTTACCCCACTTTCACTTGGTATTGAAACAATGGGTGGTATAATGACTAAGCTAATTGATTCAAATACAACAATCCCAACAAGAAAGAGTGAGGTTTTCTCAACTGCTTCCGATAATCAGCCTTCTGTACAGATTAATGTGCTTCAGGGTGAACGTTCACTTGCAAGAGATAATAAACAGATTGGAGTATTTAATCTTGATGGAATTCCACCAGCACCAAGAGGTGTACCACAGATTGAGGTAACATTTGATATAGATGCTAATGGTATATTAAATGTATCGGCAAAAGATAAAGCAACAGGGAAAGAACAGAAAATACGTATTGAAGCTTCATCAGGTTTAAGTGATGATGAAATTAAACGTATGAAAGAAGAAGCTGCTGCAAATGCTGAAGCTGACAAGAAAGAAAAAGAAAAAATTGATAAACTAAATCATGCCGACTCAACTATCTTCCAGACTGAGAAACAGTTGAAAGAATTAGGAGATAAAATTCCGGCTGATAAGAAAGCACCAATAGAAGCAGCGCTTGCAAAACTTAAGGAAGCTCATAAATCTCAAGATTTAGATGCTATTGATGCAGCAACCAATGAATTAAACGCTGTTTTTCAGGCTGCTTCTCAAGATATGTATAATGCTGCAAATGCTCAGCAAGGTGGACAACCTGGAACAGGTGCCGGACAAGATTCAGAAGGTGGCAATAAAAAATCTGAAGATAATGTTACAGATGTTGATTTTGAAGAGGTAAAATAATTCAATAAAACAATCAATATAAATTTATAGAGGCTGTTTCAATTTTGAAACAGTCTCTTTTTTTGTACTTATCAATTAGACTTTGCCCACACTTTGCCAAGACAAACTTCAGACAAAGTCCTTACAAACTCCTAATCAACACTGTATAATTACAGAGTTGATTCAGTTTTAATAGGGAGTTAATACAGTTTTAAACCGATTCATGTAAGGTCATAATAGAAGAGCTAGTGCTCAGTTATGTAATAATTCATAACGAGTTAAAAAAAATAGAATTTGAATTGAAACTAAAATTTTTATTTATATCTTTGCGGTCCAAATAGAAAGGAGGTTACTGCATAATGATAATAGTTCAACTAAAAGAAGGAGAAAACATAGAAAGAGCGCTGAAAAAATTCAAACGCAAATATGAAAAGACTGGAGTTGTTAAAGAACTTCGCAGTCGTCAGGCTTTTATTAAACCATCAATTAAGAACCGCAAGCAAAAACAGCATGCTGTTTATGTGCAGAAAATGCACCAGGATGAAGAATAAATTTCCACATTTAAAATAATTTCTTTATCTTCGTAGAACTTAGATTCTTTGAAAAAAGGCTACCGAATGTGGAAAGAAAGATTCATAGATTATCTCCGTTATGAGAAGAACTACTCTTCTCTGACGGAGATTTCTTATTTAAATGACATAACTCAATTTGAAGAGTTTATTAAATCAATAGATAAAAATCTTACTTTAACTTCAGTTGATAGTGATGTTGTAAGAATTTGGATGAGCAATTTAATAGAACAGGGATTTAAAGCAAGTTCAGTAAACAGAAAACTAAGTTCATTAAAATCTTTCTATAAATATTTAAAAAAATCGGAAGCCGTAGATAAAACACCGGTTAAATCTTTATCAGGGCCAAAAACAAACCCTAAAATACCATCATTTGTAAATAATAGTCAGATGGAAGAAATTCTTGACGACTCAACAAGATTTTCTGAAGATTTCATAGGTGTTCGCGATCAGTTCTTAATAGAGCTGTTTTATCTGACTGGCATAAGAAGAAGTGAACTTATATCACTTAAAGATAGCGATATAGATTTTTCCAATTGCACTTTAAGAATTACAGGAAAAAGAAATAAACAGAGATTAATCCCTTTTTCAGATCACACAAAAGAAAAATTATTAAATTATATAAGCATAAGGAACAAAGGAATTGAGAACAAATCGCAATTTCTTTTTGTTAAAGAAGATGGAAACTCTATGTATCCGAAACTAGTTTATAGAATTATTAATAACCATTTAAAATGCATATCAACACTTTCAAAAAAAAGTCCGCATGTACTAAGACACTCATTTGCTACGGTTATGCTTAATAATGGTGCAGAAATAAATTCTATAAAAGAGCTAATGGGTCATAGCAGCCTTTCATCAACAGAAATCTATACTCATGTAACTTTCGAAGAGATGAAGAAAACATATCAAAACGCTCATCCGAGGGCAAAATAAAAAAAATAGGAGGAAACAACATGGAACTAACAATTCAATCTGTAAATTTTGACGCTAGTGAACAACTGAAAGCATTTGTTGATAAAAAAGTAAAGAAACTTGAAAGAATATCAGATGAAATAATTCTAGCTGAAGTAATACTTAAAGTTGTAAAACCCGAAACTGCATTGAACAAAGATGCAGCAATAAAGTTAAACCTAAAGCATAAAGAGGCATTCGCCAATAAAAATGCAGATACATTCGAAGAAGCTATCGACCTCTGTATTATGGCAATTGAAAAGCAAATCATAAAAACCAAAGAAAAAAAGATAAGATAACAGTAAAAAAATCAAATAAAGTTTTGCCAGATTTAAAAATATCACTACCTTTGCGACCGTTTCTCAGATAAATGATCTGAAAACAGCAAAATAAGTACC
>CAYLKV010000002.1:0-126794 GCA_964384545.1 uncultured Proteiniphilum sp. | reverse complement strand
AAGGACCCTCTGATTAACAGTCAGATGCTCTAACCGACTGAGCTAAGGAAGAATTTTTATCTTTTCTTAAAAAAGTGATGCAAAAGTAGTACATTTTTCTGAAAGTTCCAATACAAGCCGCAAAAAAATCTACAAAAGATAAATTTACTTTATCATAATTTCACTAAGTCGATGATTTTCTGCACAACACCATCACTTGTTTCAGATAGATTTATCCAATAAATATTATTATCACGTTTAAACCAACTCAGTTGCTTACGTGCATAGTTACGCGAATGTTGCTTAATCTTATCAATTGCATACTCAAGAGTGCATTTGCCATTAAAATATTCAAAGAGCTCTTTATACCCAACGGTGTTGAGTGAGTTGAGATGACGTAACGGATAAAATTGCATCGCCTCTTCAATCAGGCCATCAGCAACCATAATATCTACCCTCTGGTTTATACGGTCGTATAGCTCATTGCGATATCTGTTGAATCCCACCTTAACAATCCTGAAGGGACGCTCCTTTTTGTTGTTTGTTCTGAGTGATGAGTATGGTTTACCTGCCATCAGACAAATCTCCAATGCATGAATTACCCTTTTGGGATTTCTTAAATCTACTTGATTATAAAAAACCGGATCGAGAATTTTAAGCTGTCTACGTATCGTATCGATTCCCTCTTTTTCGTATAGTTCTTTTAAATCGTTACGCAGCTTCTCATCTATTGTGGGGATATCATCTATTCCTTTACAAACGGCATCGATATACATCATCGAACCACCTGTCATAACTATTGTATCATGCTCTGTGTGAAGTTCATCAAGTAGAGGCAAAACCTCATCTTCAAATTCACTTGCGCTGTAGTAGTCCTGAGGATCGAGCTTTCCAACAAAATAGTGTTGTACTTGCTCCAACTGCTCATTATCGGGAGCGGCAGTCCCTATTGTCATTCCTCTGTATATCTGACGGGAATCTGCAGAAATAATTGGACTCCCCAAAGCTTCTGCAACCTTAATACTCCACTCCGTTTTTCCAACACCTGTGGGTCCGAGCAGAACCAGTAGTGTCTTCATTATTATTAATAAAGGTCGATTGATTCGGTGTCTACGGAAGGGCCTTCTAAATCATCTAATCCATCAAAACCCTCTTTATCAAGTTCTTCAATATCGTAACTTTCATCTCCAAAAAATGTTTCCCCCAAATCTAAGGCAGACGAAATTGGTTTATCGTCGATAAAAGCAATTGTTTGTGATGGTGCATCTCCTTCAGAAAACGTGCATACTGCTTTATTTAGATTTTTACCTGGTATTATTTCTGACAACTCTATATAAAGAGCGCGATCGTTGAAATAATCGAATACAAACATCAGTTTTTGCTTTTCATCTTCAAGATAGTCGCTTAGAACACAATCTTCCATTACGAATGAGTCAACATCTGAATCTGTATCCATCTCAACTAAAGTTATCTCTTGCTTCTTACGCCACTTATCATCACTTAAGAAAAATGAAGCCATCTCTTCTTTACTATAACCAACACTATATATAATTGTGTTGTACAGGTCAAGGAAAGTTGCATCGGCATCAATATTAATCTCTCTTTTGAAGTCATCTACTTCATCGGATAGTATAAGAAATTTGAAGATCATTTTATTTTAGTTTTTCTAATAATTCAACAAACAATGAATTCTGTAATTTTAAAATCAAAGGTAATAAAAAGTTTTAATTCTAAACAAGCAGCATAACTTTTAATGTTGCTCTAAACTGTTGAACCTATCATGAAATTATTTGTTTTATAGATAGTAATTCAAAAGCAAATATTATGAAATTTAAGTATATGCCAATCGATTACGATTACATTGAATTGTTTGTAGAGGAGATGAAAAAAAATAGCTCGAGAGTTATATATTTCTCTTTTTCCGACAATCTGCAACTGGAGGAATCGAATGGTAAAATATTAAAGATTGAGGATATAAAAGGTGAGGGGTCGTTTCTTATTTTCGAAAATGGAGATGGGGTTCGACTCGACCGAATTGTTGTAATAAATGGTAAAACCGGCCCTGCTTATGATGAGTATGATGCATATGCACTTGCTCCATTAACTTGTAAGGCGGGATATGACGATTTTATGTGTCGTTAACTCTATTTTTTTTTATCTTTGCATACAATAAAATATATTTTTTCGTAAATGGCTTTAAAGCAGCAACAGGAACTGAAACAGTTACAAAAGCTATCACCTCTACAAATGCAGGTAATAAAGCTTATTGAACTGAATAACGTAGAGGTAGAGGAACGAATTAAGCAGGAGATTGAAGATAATCCTGCCATTGAGACTGTTGATATTGAATCTAATAGTGATATTGATAATAATATAGATGATATCGAAGATTCAGTAAGAAGTGAACAACTGTCTCAGGAAGATATTATTTTAGGCGACTACTTCTCAGAAGATGATGTGCCTGATTACCGCATAAACAACTATGTAGGTAAGAGCGAGAATGATTTTACTGAATTTAGTTACTACGATGATAAATCGCTTCACGATTACCTGATTGAGCAGACAGGCTTATTAAATTTAGATGAGAATAAACAGAAAATTGCAGAGTATATTATTGGCAATATTGATGAGAATGGTTATCTGCAACGCGATTTGATCTCTATATCAAATGATCTGCTTTTTCAGCAACATATGGATGTTACACCCCTTCAATTGGAGGATATTCTGTATGAGATACAGGATTTTGATCCGAGTGGTGTAGGTGCAAGAGATCTGCAGGAGTGTCTGCTTATTCAGTTGAGGCGCAAGAATCAAAGTGATGAAGTGGAGCTGGCAATTAAGGTTCTTGAGGACTATTTTGAAGAGTTCTCTAAAAAACATTACGACAAGATTATTAAGCAGATGGATATATCTCAGGATGACCTAAAGTATGTTATTGATGAGATAGTTTCATTAAATCCTAAGCCAGGTAATACCTTAGGAGGAAGTTTGCAGACCGCAATGAACAATATTACTCCAGATTTTATTGTAGATAATTATAACAATAATATTACAATTCAACTAAACAACAGTAATATACCAACTCTTCAGCTTAATCGCAACTTCACTGAAATGATGAAGGGGTTTAATGATAATAAAACAAGCATGTCGGCCGACGATAAGCAGGCGATGCTGTTTTTGAAGCAAAAGGCAGATTCGGCAAAATGGTTTATAGATGCTTTAAAGCAAAGACAGAACACGTTGCAGAGAACGATGGAGGCAATTGTTAGTATTCAGTATGATTTCTTTATGACAGAGGATGAAACTATGCTGAAGCCTATGATTCTGAAGGATGTAGCCGAGAGAACAGGTTATGATATTTCTACAATTTCGAGAGTTAGCAATAGCAAATATGTGCAGACCAACACCGGGGTTTATCCACTGAAGTTCTTCTTCTCTGAAGCGATGCAGACTACCGAAGGTGAAGATATCTCTTCGAGAGAGGTAAAGATGATTCTAAAAGAGAGTATTGAGAGTGAAAATCCCTCAAAACCTTTAACCGACGACCAGTTGACAAAGATTTTAAATGAAAAGGGATATGTTATTGCACGACGGACAGTTGCAAAATATAGAGAGCAATTAAACATACCTGTAGCACGTTTGAGAAAAAAACTTTAACTTTGTCTAATGAAATCGATTTCTCATATAATATCTACAATTTTTCAGCCGTTGTTGATGCCAACATACGGTGTGATGCTACTGTTTATGTATTCCTATTTTGGGGTGGCATATTCAGCTAAATTTTGGTATATTGTAGCACCCATAATGCTCTTTTCTTTTGTAATTCCGGGTCTTCTTATCTATCTGTTATTAAGAATCAAACTTATTTCAGACCTATCATTAAAAGTGAGAAAGGAGAGGTTTTATCCCTATTTTATTACGCTGCTGTCGTATAGTGCCATGGTTGTTTACTACTACAAGGCGCATATGCCCGGTTGGTTTATAATGATGATGGCAGGTTCAATTGCGATTATGGTAATAGCTATATTAATTACACTATTCTGGAAAATAAGCGCACATATGTTTGGTGTGGGAGGACTTATTGGTGGTGTTATGTCGGTTTGCTATTATGTTGAACACTCTAACCCATACTGGTTGTTTATAGGACTCTTTTTACTGGCAGGTTCTATAGGCACATCAAGATTGATTCTTAAACGTCACACATTATCTCAGGTAATTGCTGGATTCATTTTAGGATTCTCGGTTGCTTTTATATTTGTGAAGATGGGTGTTTAGAATTTGCATGTTTATCGATTACATTAAATGATTGTACATTAATAGAATATAAATTTATTAAAACTAAAATTTACTATGAACTTTCCTGAAAATCTTAAGTATTCTACAGATCACGAATGGGTGAAAGTTGAAGGCAATGAGGCCTATGTTGGTATAACCGATTTTGCTCAAGAAGAGCTTGGTGATATAGTATTTATCGATGTTACAACTGAGGGAGAAGCAGTTGAACAGGGAGAAGTATTTGGAAGTGTTGAGGCAGTTAAGACTGTTTCTGACCTTTTAATGCCTGTTTCCGGAGAGGTACTTGAAGTGAATCCTGCACTTGAAGATGCACCTGAACTTATAAATAAAGAACCATTTGAAGGTGGATGGATTGTTAAAATAACAATTACTAATCCTGAAGAACTTGATGGTTTGATGAGTGCTGAGCAGTACAAGGAGTTTATAGGAAAATAATTTATACTTATGAAACCTATAGTAAGTATCATAATGGGAAGTACTTCTGACCTTCCCATTATGGAAAAAGCAGCTCAGTTTCTAGATGAAATGGAAATTCCATTTGAGATAAATGCATTGTCGGCACACAGAACTCCGGAAGAGGTTGAGGTATTTGCAAAAGGTGCTGTAAACAGGGGAATTAAGGTGATTATAGCAGCAGCCGGAATGGCAGCTCACCTACCGGGAGTAATAGCATCTATGACAACTCTGCCTGTTATTGGAGTACCTATTAAATCTTCACTCGATGGTTTGGATGCACTTTTGGCAATTGTTCAGATGCCTCCCGGAATTCCGGTAGCTACTGTAGGTATAAACGGTGCTCTTAATGCCGCAATATTAGCTTTGCAAATAATTGCCACAGGTGATGAGAGTGCACAGGCTAAAATGGAAAAATATAAGTTGGAACTAAAACAGAAAATTTCAAAAGCCAATGAGGAGTTGGCACTTATAAACTATAAGTACAAAACAAACTGATTTTACTAAAATGAAAAAAATAATCTTTATGTTTACAACCATATTTCTGTTTGCAGCCTGTGGTGAAGGTAAAAAAACAGATAATGAGCCAATTGCAGATGATATAGATTATGCTGCATTTGAATATAAGGTAGATCGCTTTGCAGATATCGAGATTTTAAGATATCCTGTTTCAGGATTCAATGGTCTTTCGCTGCAGCAAAAAGAACTTATCTACTATCTGTCGCAGGCAGCTTTGGAAGGTCGCGACATTTTGTGGGATCAACACAACAAATACAATCTGACAATCAGACGTGTTTGCGAAGGTGTATATGAAAACTACATGGGTGATAAATCTAATGAGGATTGGAAGAACTTTGAGACCTATCTGAAACAGATCTGGATGGCAAACGGTATTCATCACCACTACTCTGAAGATAAGATAATGCCGAAGTTCACAAAAGAGTATTTCTCTACAATTGTAAAGAGTGTGGATCCGGGTAGAATGCCTTTCAGAGATGGTATGGCAGCTGATGAGACACTAAATGAGATTATTCCTGTAATGTTTGATCCTGCAGTAATGCCAAAGAGATTGAATCAGTCGCAGGGAGTGGATATAGTAAAATCTTCTGCAGTGAACTTCTATGAAGGTGTTACTCAAAAAGAGGTTGAAGATTTCTATAATGCAATGAAAGATCCTAACGACAATACACCTGTTTCTTATGGACTTAACAGTAAACTTGTGAAAGAAGATGGTGTTATCGTTGAGAAAGTTTGGAAACTTGGTGGCATGTATGATAAAGCTATTGAAAGAATTATAGGATGGTTAGAAAAAGCTTCGGTTGTAGCTGAGAACGAACAGCAGAAAGATATAATCGATTCACTTATTGAATTCTACAGAAGTGGTGATCTTAAAGCATTCGATGATTACTCAGTAAAATGGGTAAATGATACTACCTCTCGTGTGGATTTCGTAAATGGTTTTATTGAAACATACACAGATCCAATGGGATTGAAGGGAAGTTGGGAGTCGCTGATTAACTTCAAAAGTATTGAAGCATCGAAAAGAACTACTATCATAAGCGAAAATGCTCAGTGGTTTGAAGATAACTCACCAATTGACAACCGTTTCAAGAAAGAGAATGTTAAAGGTGTATCGGCAAAAGTTATTACTGCAGCAATGCTTGGTGGTGACACATATCCTGCAACTCCAATTGGTATAAATCTGCCTAATGCCGACTGGATCAGACGTGATCATGGATCTAAATCTGTTACAATCGATAATATCACCTTTGCTTATGGTAAAGCAGCAGAAGGAAATGGATTCAACGAAGAGTTTATGTGGAGTGAAGCTGAAATAGAGCTTTCTAAAAAATATGGCAACATTACAGATAATCTGCATACAGATTTACATGAGTGCCTTGGACATGGTTCCGGTCAACTTCTTCCGGGTGTTAGCTCTGATGTAATGCAGGCATATGCTTCTCCGCTTGAAGAGACTCGTGCCGACCTATTCGCTCTATATTATCTAGCAGATCCAAAGCTTGTTGAACTTGGATTATTATCTGATCCTGAAGCTTATAAAGCTGAATATTATAAGTATATTATGAATGGAGCAATGACTCAGCTTACTCGTATACAACCTGGAAAAGATATTGAGCAGGCTCATATGCGTAACCGTGCTGTAATTGCCAATTGGGTAATTGAGAAGGGTGCAGCAGATAATGTTATAGTATTTGAAAAGAGAGATGGCAAGACATACATTGTTGTAAATGATTATGAAAAACTTCGTTCTCTTTTTGGTGAAATGCTTGCAGAGGTGCAAAGAATTAAATCGGAAGGTGATTTTGAAGCAGGTAAGACATTAATTGAAAATTATGGAGTTAAGGTGAATCAGGAATTGCATAAAGAGGTGCTTGCTCGCTACGAATCACTAAATATTGCTCCTTATAAAGGTTTTGTGAACCCAGTTTATAAACTTGTAACAGATGAAGCTGGTAAGGTTGTTGATGTAACTGTATCTTATAACGAAAGTTATGTTGATCAGCAGATGCGTTACTCAAGACAATATTCGGTTCTTCCGCTTAAAAATTAGAGTATCTACTACTCTATTACAGATAATTTGAGAACAGATATAGAGGGTGTTTCACTTTGTGAAATCACCCTTTTTTTTAAATAATTCCTATTGTTATTAATCTACATTATGATTAATTCTCATAACGATTAAGTAATTTCGCAATTTAAAAACATTACAATTATTAAATATTCGATTTAGAATCATCAATTACGGTTATATGAATTACAACGAAACAATAGATTATCTCTACAGACAGGCACCAGAGTATCAACGTATAGGGCATGCTGCTTATAAAGAGGGACTTGACAACAGCATTGCTCTGGATAATTTATTGGAGCATCCTCATAGAAATTATAAAACAATTCATATTGGTGGAACAAACGGAAAAGGGTCTTCTTCTCACCTTTTAGCAGCAATTTTGCAGGAATCAGGACTAAAAGTTGGTTTATATACTTCACCTCATCTTATCGACTTCAGAGAACGAATTCGTATAAATGGTGAGAAAATTGATGAGCAATTTGTTATTGATTTTGTAGAGAACTACAGAGAGCAGTTTGAACCGATTATGCCCTCTTTCTTTGAGCTGACTATGGAGATGGCTTTTCTTTGGTTCTCTGAGCAGGAAGTTGATGTGGCAGTGATTGAGGTTGGACTGGGAGGAAGACTCGACAGTACAAATATTATATCTCCCGATTTATGTGTAATTACAAATATTGGTCTCGATCATATTAAATATCTGGGAGATACACTTCCAAAAATTGCATCAGAGAAAGCAGGTATAATAAAACACCTAACTCCTGTTGTGATTGGTGAAATCGGTAGTTTTGATGTTGCTCAGGTGTTTATAGATAAAGCAAAAGAGGCTGAGGCTCCTTTAGTTTTCTCAGAATTATATATGAATAATTTTAAAGCTGAAAGAGGCACTAAAGGGTTGATTTTAAATACAGATGGGTACACGAACCTGTTGGGAGCTTTGAGGGGACCGGCACAAGATAAAAATGCCAGAACAGTATTAACAGCAGTTGAGGTTCTTAATGAGATTGGTTATGAAATTTCAAAAGAGGCAGTTTTCAGAGGCTTTAAGAATGTGATTTCGTTGACGGGACTGATGGGAAGATGGCAGGTTCTGCAATCGGAGCCAAAGATTATTTGTGATATTGCACATAACTCACATGGAATACAAAATGTAGTTGAGCAGCTAGAAGGTGAAAGTTACAAAAGACTTCATATAGTATTTGGAATGGCTAACGATAAGGATGTTGAGTCGGTATTGAAACTGATGCCAGTTGATGCTGAATACTATTTTACAAAAGCTTCTGTTGAAAGAGCATTGAGTGAGATTGAATTAAAAGAAAAAGCTACTTTTCGGGGATTGAATGGTGGGTGCTACCCTACTGTTTATGAAGCTCTAATTGCAGCAAAAGAGAACGCCGATAAAGATGACTTGATCTATATCGGCGGCAGCTCATTTATCGTTGCAGATGCAATGCATCTTTTTTAAATAGTGTTTAATATTTTAACTGATAATTTTCAGTCGACTATTACCAGATCATTGCAATTCTAAAATTATAGTTTTGTCTGGCATCCTGATCCTGGAATCCATCTGAAGGTTCGATAAAGAATGTTACCTCTTTTCTCTGTAAGCTATACTCATAGCCAATTGTTTCGGTGAAATCAATTAAATTTTGTCCGTCATTTATTAGGTAACTCCTTATATATGGCAATGGTATCTGCACTTCGTCAATCCCCTGTGTTCCAATAAACACGTAACCTAGAACTACTCCATCTTCATAAATAAAATCATCAATATATGGAAGTGGTCTTTTTGCTTCCCATCTGTTTAGATTATCATTCCAACCCCACTGTGTTTCGTTTACAGTAAAGTTTTCTATTTCCCATTCGGTCTGTACAAAATCTTCGGTAATGTCTTCGCACGATGTTACAATAAATGCAGTACCAAGAATCAGGATTACTGTAAACAAAGAGATAAATAATTTTCTATTCATATATGTAGGGATTTGGAAATTGTTTGTAATTGGATATTTGTTAGTTATTTAAAACTGGTTGTTAATACTAAGACGTAAAAATTGATTTTTCGTTTAAAACAAAACAGAAAAAGTGTTCAATTACCAGAATAATACTATTCTGAAATTGTATGTTTGTTGTGCTTCAGGATCTTTTGCTAAATCTGAATCTTTAATGAAAAATCCTACTGTGCTTGGATTGCCATACTGAAAATCGGCACTAATTGTTTCAGTAAAAGTTGATGTTCCCTGCTGATCTGTAAAAGAGTATGTATTTATATAAGGCAGAAGCTTTTGTACCTCATCTTCACCCTGCTGGCCAATAAATACGTATGATATTATTGCTCCATTCTCATAAATGAACTCTGTAAGTTCCGGCAGATTATAAAATGCTTCCCACTGACTGGTATTGTCGTTCCACTCCCAATCGTTTGCATTGACAGTTATGTTAACTATATTCCACTGTGTAAGCTCGAGATTGTTGTTATTTTGTTTTATTGCATCATCAACAATCTTCTTTATTTGAGCTTCACTTAGACCCCCACCCGGGTTTTGTGTTCTTAATGCTTCTTCAATTAATCTTCTAGCTTCTGTTCTAGTTATGTAATCGTCTGATGAAGAGCATGAATAGCCTGTAATCAAAATGCTTACCATAACAAAGGCAACTACTATAAACCTTATACCGAATCTCTTTCTACTCATTTTAAACATGGATATTTATATTATTAGAACAATTATTTTTCTTTTAAGAGATAAAATTGACATCAAATATAATTATAAAAGCCCGATTAAAAGGGACTTTTATAATTATAGTAACATATAAATTTAAACAATTGACTATTATTTCTTACCTAATATTTCAAATATGTCATCCATTACATCACCATCACGATCTTTATCAAGAACACCGCTTATCATATTTAAAATACCACCCCCTTTTTTACTCTTTTGAGCACCTCCAATTAATCCACCTAACATAGAATTCAGGTCGACTGCATTAGCATTTGATTGCTTTTTCTCTTTTCCAATATATGCCATTACAATAGGTGCTAATGTAGAAAGGAGTGGTCCCATTTTATCATTACTAACACCAGTTTTAGTAGAAATAGTCTGTTCTATTACCGATCTTTTATCTCCAAAAATATGGCCTAAAATACCATCTCCATCTTTTTGCAGATCCTGACTATGTCCTTGCAACATGTCAGAAAGGTTATCTAATAGAGAGCCATCATGTTTAGACTCAATTGCTCTATTGAGACTTTCTGCTCCTTCCTTAGATTGTGAATTGCGACTCATTCCTGCTAGAATTGTAGGAATTGCTGTTTTTACAGCACTTGATGCTTCATTGGGACTCATTCCTAATTTGCCGGCTACATTTTGAACAATAGACTGACCAATTGAACTGTTTAGTAATTCTGTTATATCCATGTTAAATAGATTTTATAAATAAATGATTAATATGGTAAAGTATTTTAAACACATAATATAAAACAAATTAAAACATGTTTCGTTCAATTAATCTTATACTTGTAGAATAAACCTCATTATAATTTATCTTGTTGGCATCAAAAAAAGAGTTATTTTTGTTAGGCGAGAGCCATTAAAACTGATTATTATGCAACAGTATCTTGATTTATTAAAAAGAACAATTACCGAAGGTGTTAGAAAAGAGGATCGTACAGGAACTGGTACTATTAGTATTTTCGGACATCAGAGCAGATTTAATCTGAACGAGGGATTTCCGGTTCTGACAACAAAGAAGCTACATTTAAAATCGATAATACATGAACTTTTGTGGTTCCTGAATGGTGACACCAATATAAAGTATTTGAATGAAAATGGTGTTAAAATTTGGAATGAGTGGGCAGATGAAGATGGCGACTTAGGTCATATTTATGGATATCAATGGCGTTCGTGGCCAGATTATAATGGTGGAAATATCGATCAGATTAAAGAGGTTGTTGAAACAATTAAAAAGAATCCTGAGTCGCGACGTATTATAGTTAGCTCGTGGAATGTTGCAGATCTTCCAAATATGAATCTTCCACCCTGCCATGCATTCTTTCAATTTTATGTAGCCGATGGAAAATTGAGTCTGCAACTATACCAGAGGAGCGCAGATATATTTCTGGGCGTACCTTTTAATATTGCATCATACGCACTGTTGCTGAAGATGATGGCACAGGTAACAGGTTTACAGGAGGGTGATTTTGTACACACTTTTGGTGATGCTCATATTTATTTAAACCATCTGGAGCAGGTTAATTTGCAGCTCTCTAGAGCTCCTCGTCCACTTCCTGAGATGAAGATAAATCCTGATGTTAAAGATATTTTCAGCTTTAGATTTGAAGACTTTGAGTTAATAAATTATGATCCGCATCCACATATTAAAGGCGAAGTTTCTATTTAATCAGGTGCTAATTAAATCCATATAAACAATTTAAAGTCTTATAGTTAAAGTGTAGTTTCAATATGATTAATGAGCTCAATAAAGAGATAGGTATAGTTGTAGTTGTAGATGAGAATAATGGGATTGGCAAGGATGGTGATCTGCTTTGCTATCTACCAAATGATTTGAAACACTTTAAAACTATTACCACAGGACATACAATTATTATGGGGAGAAAAACATTTGAATCTCTACCAAAAGGAGCTTTACCAAACAGGATAAATATTGTTATTACATCTGATAATTCGGAAAAATATCCGGGATGTATTGTTGCTCGTTCTGTTGAAGAAGCTTTTTTATTGAGCAAAGAGCAGGAGAAAATTTTTATTGTGGGTGGAGGAAAAATATATAAATCGACTCTTCATCTTGCCAACAGACTATATCTCACACGAATACATCACAAATTTGAGGAAGTAGATACCTTTTTCCCAGTAATAGATTTCGAAAACTGGGAACTTATTAATGTGGAGAATCATAAGTCTGATGAAAAACATCTCTATGATTATTCTTTTCAGACTTACAGAAAGTTGTAATTCTGAATTGGAGTAAATGTATTCAAACATTTTCACCTTAATTATTTGCCTAAATATTTTCATTTTAGTGCAAAATAGAGTTAATTAGTATATCAAATAAACACATATGAAAAATATAGATGCTTTTGTTCTCTTTTCTGAACTTGAACAGGTAATCATGACTGTTGGTGAACTTCGTCAATATGATAGCATAAACAATATATTTCTTTTAAAACCGAAGGGTGTCAGTGGAGCAATTGAGGGATGCGAAACAGTTGAAATAGACAACATTAAGAGCAGTAATACTATTAAAAAGATTGCTGAGAAATCGAACAGTAAATATACGTTGATTTATATTAAATCTACTCTCCTGCAACTTGGATATTTTGCATTGGAAAGAATGGTTCAGGTAGCTGAGTGCTCTGATGCAGCAATGGTTTATTCCGACTACTATGAAATTTCTGAAGGCAATAAAAAAAATCATCCGGTAATTGATTATCAAAAGGGCAGTTTAAGAGATGATTTTAACTTTGGATCCATGCTACTATTTAACAGAGAAGATTTTAAGAGTGTCGCAAACAGAATTAAATATGATGAGTACAGATTTGCAGGGTTATACGACCTGCGACTTAAAGTGTCGCAAATAGGAGAATTGGTACATATAAATGAATACCTATACACTGAAATAGAACATGATACCAGATCTAGCGGTCAGAAGATTTTCGATTATGTTGATCCGAAGAACAGAGAGGTTCAGATTGAGATGGAGAAAGCTTGTACTCAACATTTAAAGGATATTGGCGGTTACCTTGAACCTGATTTTAAAGATGTTAATTTTAATCTTGGTAATTTTGAAACTGAGGCTACAGTAATTATTCCTGTAAGAAATAGAATACGGACAATAAAAGATGCAATTGCATCTGTATTTAGTCAGAAGACCAACTTTAACTTTAATCTGATTGTGGTTGATAATCACTCAAATGATGGTACAACAGAAGCAATAAATGAGTTCAGCAATGATGATAGGCTGATTCACCTGATTCCAGAAAGAGAGGATCTGGGAATTGGAGGTTGCTGGAATATGGGAATTCATCACCCAAAGTGTGGTAAGTTTTGTATTCAACTCGATAGTGATGATATGTATAGTGCTGATGATACACTGCAAAAGATAGTTGATGCTTTTTATGAACAGAATTGTGCGATGGTGGTGGGAACTTACCAGATGACTAATTTCAACATTGAGGTGATTCCTCCCGGTATAATTGATCATAGAGAGTGGACACCTGATAATGGAAGAAACAATGCATTAAGGATAAATGGATTGGGCGCTCCTAGAGCTTTTTACACTCCAGTATTAAGAAATATTAAACTTCCAAATACCAGCTATGGAGAGGATTATGCAGTTGGGTTGACTATTTCCAGAAACTATAAAATTGGGCGCATCTACGATGTACTATACCTGTGCAGAAGATGGGAGGAGAATAGTGATGCTTCACTTGATATTGTTAAAATGAATAATCATAACCTTTATAAAGACAGAATAAGAACATGGGAGCTTCAGGCGAGACAGAACTTAAAATGAATGAGCCATTGATACATGTGGGTGTTTTACAAAAGCAAAAGGAGATTGAATTTTCATTACTTTGTGAGTATAAGCTTCAGGGAAAATTGATTTCTGCTGGTGATTATATTGTGAAGATAGATAATGGAAAACTGATATTCAATGGAGAAAGTTATGATGAGATAACATTTGAATCTGATCAGTTACATAGCGATTCATTTGAATTGAAGAAAGTGACAATTGGAATTGATTTTCATTGGGAGAGAAAAGAGAATCAGAGATTTTTGGGAGGTTTAAAAATTATCCCTGTAGAAGATACTTACAGTGGTTCAAAATTGATTACAGCTATAAATATTGTATCTCTTGAAGACTATCTAAAGAGTGTAATATCGTCAGAAATGAGCTCAACCAGTTCGGAAGAATTGCTTAAAGCACATTCAATTATATCACGAAGTTGGCTATTGGCGCAAATTACAAAAAATATGTCGATTAAAGAGCAGACAGAAAAATATCAAACTTCTATAATAACACCCACTGAAATTATAAGGTGGTACGACAGGGAGGATCATGAACTTTTTGATGTTTGCGCAGATGACCATTGCCAACGTTATCAGGGCATTACAAGACAGACGTCAGAACTGGTGAACAGTGTAATCAATTATACATTTGGTAAAATTTTATCATATAAGGGTTCTATTTGTGATGCCAGATATTCGAAATGTTGCGGTGGTGTTATGGAAACATTTGAGAATGTTTGGGAACCTATTCCTCTACCCTATCTGCAGGGTAAGCCTGATAGTTTTAGTGGTGTACCATTTCCGGATCTTACCTCTGAAGAGGATGCAGAAAAGTGGATAACAGGTTCACCAGATGCGTTTTGCAATACTAAGGATAGTGCTGTTCTTGATCAGGTACTTAATGATTACGATAGAGAGACCGCAGATTTTTACAGATGGAGCATAACTTATAGTCAGGATGAACTTTCTGAAATTATAGTCAATCGTTCGGGTATTGATTTTGGTGATATTTTGGAACTAATACCTCTTGAAAGGGGAGCTTCGGGGCGAATTAAGAGACTTAAAATTATAGGTACAGATAGAGTGATGGTGATTGGCAAAGAGCTTGAAATAAGACGCACTTTATCTAAATCACATCTTTATAGCTCTGCATTTATTGTTGATGCAGAGGATGAAGATGAGGATGGAATACCTCAGAAGTTTGTAATAAATGGTGCCGGATGGGGGCATGGAGTTGGTTTGTGCCAGATTGGTGCTGCAATGATGGCTGACAAAGGTTATAAGTTTGATGAGATTTTGAAACATTACTTTCCGGGTTCATCTGTTAAAACTATGTATTAAAGGTTTCGGCACTTATATTTAGAATTTAGATTTGACAATCATATTTATTGACAAACTTATCAATAGAAAATCTAATTTACTATTTTTGATTCTGAATATTGAAAAACAATAATTATAAAAAATGAGGGAAAATAAAAACAGGAGCTTAACCTTTCGAAATCCATGGGCATGGGTGCCGACACTCTATTTTGCGGAAGGATTACCATATTTTGCAGTTATGACAATTTCTGTTATAATGTACAAACGTTTGGGTCTTTCGAATACCGATATTGCATTATATACAAGCTGGCTATATCTGCCGTGGGTTATAAAACCTTTCTGGAGCCCATTTGTAGATATTTTAAAGACTAAACGCTGGTGGATTACTACTATGCAGATTTTAATTGGTGCAGGACTTTCGGGTATTGCATTTACTCTGCCTACCTCATTTTACCTTCAGGCCACTCTTGCATTTTTCTGGTTAATGGCTTTTAGTTCGGCTACCCATGATATTGCCGCAGATGGCTTTTATATGCTTGCTCTTGATGATTCACAGCAATCATTTTTTGTGGGAATTCGCAGCATCTTTTATAGGCTGGCAAGTATAACAGGACAGGGATTTTTGATTATTCTGGCGGGACATTTGGAAACATCGACATCAAATATTCCATACGCCTGGAGTATTACATTCTTTATAATGACGGGGCTTTTCATTGCATTCTTTGTTTATCACCGTTTTATACTGCCTTATCCTGTGAGTGATACAGGAAAGAGTGCAAATACTCCCAAAGATGTATTGAAAGAGTTTTTGAACACATTTAGATCGTTTTTCACTAAAAAAGGAGTGGCAATAGCTTTACTTTTTATTCTAACTTACAGACTAGCTGAAGCTATGTTGGTGCGATTGGCATATCCATTCCTGCTCGATTCTCGTGAGATTGGGGGATTGGGTCTTAAAACAGAAGATGCTGGTCTAACTTATGGTACAGTAGGTGTTATTTCACTTATACTTGGAGGAATTATTGGAGGTATTTTAGCATCTCGTAAAGGTTTAAAATATTGGATATGGCCAATGGCTCTTGCAATTACTTTTCCTAATGCTGCTTATCTGATTTTGGCATACTTTCAGCCGGAGAACTTTTTATGGATTAATGTTGCTGTTGCATTTGAGCAGTTTGGTTATGGATTTGGGTTTACTGCCTATATGCTTTTTATGATCTATTTTTCTCAGGGTGAACATAAAACAGCTCACTATTCAATCTGTACAGGATTTATGGCTCTTGGAATGATGCTTCCGGGAATGGCTGCAGGTTGGATTCAGGAACAACTTGGATATCTAAATTTCTTTATATTTATAATGATTATGATTATCCCTACTTTATTAATTATCCCTTTTCTGGAAATAGATAAAAATTTTGGAAGAGCAAAAAAAGGAGAGATCGTTGAATAATTAAGAAATTACCCGAAAACAAAAAGAGATAAAATATACCGGTAAGGGTCTAAATTAGATCAACATATTAGCATTGTATCACTTTTATAAAAATATATTATCTTTATAAAATAAATAATTTGAATATATAACTTAAATGTTTAATTGAATAAACTATGAATAGCATTGCTTCACCGCAACAAAGTGGCAGGTTACTTTCTCTTGATATACTTCGCGGAATTACAATAGCAGGTATGATTTTGGTTAATAATCCAGGGTCTTGGAATTATGCCTATGCTCCACTTAAACATGCACAATGGCATGGACTTACTCCTACAGATTTAGTATTCCCATTTTTCATGTTTATAATGGGGGTATCGACTTTTATGTCGCTGCAAAAGTTTAATTTTCAACCTTCAAGTAAAGCAATTTTGAAGGTTGTAAGACGAACAATTCTTATATTTTTAATAGGAATTGGCTTGGCTTGGTTTGGACAATTTGTTGGAGGTTTGTCGAGAGGTGAAGGATTTGGTGAAGCAGCTACTCATTTCGATACATTACGTATTCTTGGTGTTTTGCAAAGATTAGCTCTGGCTTATGGTTTTGCTGCATTGATAGCACTATTTACTAGAGGTAAGTATCTGGTAGGCACAATTATAACACTACTTGTAGGATATTTCCTGATTCTTTTTTTCGGTAACGGATTTGAACTATCGGAGCAAAATATTATATCTGTGATTGACAGAGCTCTATGGGGAGGAGATCATATGTATAAAGACTGGACTCCGGAAGGTGAAAGAATTGCTTTAGACCCTGAAGGTCTTCTAAGTACATTACCATCTATTGCTCATGTATTAATAGGATTCCTTTGCGGAAAACTGATAATTGATAATAAAGATAACAACAAGCGTGTTGAGAAACTGTTGATTTGGGGAACAATACTTGCTTTTACAGGATTAATCTTCAGTTATGGATGTCCGATCAATAAGAAGATATGGAGCTCAACATTTGTGCTTACTACAACAGGTTTTGCAGCTCAACTTTTAGGTCTGTTGATTTGGATTATAGATATAAACGGCAAAAAACGCTGGAGTCGTTTCTTCCATTCTTTTGGAGTAAATCCTCTTATAGTTTATGTTTTTGCAGGTATTGCAGCTACACTTCTTGGTAGTATAAGATTTAATTGGAATGGTGAGGCAACATCAATTAAAGGATTTATTTATAATGTATTAATACATCCATGGGCAGGTAACTATTTTGGATCACTTATTTATGCTCTATTTTTTGTTACTGTTTGCTGGTTGTTTGGTTATATATTATATAAGAGAAATATATATATTAAAATTTAAGACATTTAGTTGAAAATATTAATTGCAGACAGCGGTGCAACTAAAGCCGATTGGTATTTAGTTGAAGACGGTAATATAATACACTATTTCTCAGGCAAAGGCATTAGTCCGGTCTTTCAGAATCAGATTGAGATTACTGAAGAGTTGAAAAAAAACGTAATACCTGAGTTTGAGAAATGGTATATTGACATGATATGTTTTTATGGCAGCGGGTGTACTGCGGAAAAGATTCCTATTGTTAGGGAAGCCATAAATCAATCTTTCTATATAGATAAAATTGAGGTTTATAGCGATCTAATTGCAGCTGCTCACTGCTTGTGTGGAGATAATGCAGGTATTGCATGTATACTTGGTACAGGCAGTAACTCATGTGAATGGGATGGAAAGGTTATAGTGAAACATATATCGCCTCTTGGTTTTATTTTGGGAGATGAGGGAAGTGGTGCATATTTGGGTAAGAGACTGCTTGGTGATGCTCTTAAGAATAGGTTATCAGAAGGTTTAAGAGAGAAGTTGTTAAGTGAATATGAATTAACTCCTGCTAAAATAATAGACAGAGTTTATCGTGAACCCTACCCAAGTAGATTTTTAGCAAGCTTATCACCTTTTATTATAGAGAATATTTTGGATGAATCAATTAGATGTATTGTGACAGAAAGCTTCGACCAATTCTTTGTTCGAAATGTAATGCAGTATAATTATAAAGATTATGAAGTAAATTTTGTTGGGTCTATTGCATGGCATTATTCTGAACTTTTAAATGAAACAGCTAAAAACAGAGATATAATTGTTGGTAAAATTATAAAGTCTCCCATAGAAGGATTAATTGATTACTATAAATCAGAAACAAAACCACTTTAATATATGAGCTTCGTTAAGATAACAGAACAGACATCATTATATGATGATTTGGAGAAAAAGAGCGTTTTAGAGATTATTACGGAGATAAATAAAGAAGATCAGAAGGTTGCACTTGCAGTTGAGAAAACAATTCCTGAAATTGATAAATTGGTAACAGGGATTGTTGAGAGAATGTTACGTGGTGGAAGACTCTTTTATTTAGGTGCAGGAACCAGTGGAAGGCTTGCGGTACTTGATGCTTCTGAGATACCTCCTACTTTTGGTATGCCGGACACTTTTGTAATTGGACTAATTGCAGGTGGTGATAAAGCGCTTCGTAAACCGGTAGAGTCGGCTGAAGATAATTTATATGCTGGTTGGGAAGAACTGTTGAAACATGATATTAATGCAAACGATGTATTGGTGGGAGTTGCTGCTTCAGGAACAACTCCTTATGTTATTGGCGCGTTGAGAAAAGCGCGGGAGAATGGTATATTAACAGCTGCTATCTGTTGTAACCCTGATTCAGATGTTGCAAATGAAGCAGAAATTAAGATTGAGCCTATTGTTGGTCCCGAATATATTACAGGTAGTACACGTATGAAATCGGGTACAGCACAAAAACTAGTTCTCAATATGATCTCTACAACTACAATGATAAAGCTGGGTAGAGTTAAGGGTAACAAGATGGTGAATATGCAGCTGACAAATAAGAAATTAATAGACCGCGGTACAAGAATGATTGTTGATGAACTGGCTATCAGTTATGAACAGGCGAAGAATTTGTTGCTTTTAAATGGTTCAGTGAAGTTAGCAATTGATAACTATCGAAATAATGAAAGTTAGACTTTTTGATTTAAACTTATAGTATAATAAACATTACAGAAAACTTTTTAATTATGATTACAAAGAACAAGTTGATTTTACTTCTATTTTTATTAAGTATCACATTAACTTCGTACAGTCAAGAGATTAATTATAAGACTATTTACGATATTCCTTATTATGAAAATAGTGTAAGTAAATCGGACAAATATATAGAGGAAAGATGCAATTTGGATATCTATTTTCCTGAAAACAAAAAAGAGTTTGCTACAATTGTTTGGTTTCATGGGGGCGGATTAACCGGTGGAAGCAAAGAACTTCCCGAATACCTTAAAAACAGAGGGATGTGTATTGTGGGTGTAAATTATCGACTTTCTCCACACGTGTGTGCTCCTTCTTACATTGAGGATGCAGCTGCTGCTGTTGCATGGGTATTTAATAATATTGAAGATTATGGAGGTGATAGTTCTAAAATATTTGTCTCAGGTCATTCTGCAGGAGGTTATCTGACAATGATGATTGGATTAGATAAAAGCTATCTTGATAAACATGAGATTGATGCAAATAGAATTGCTGGTTTGATCCCTTTAAGCGGACAGGCAATTACACATTTTAATATTCGTGATGCAATGGGTATGAAAGATACACAACCTTTTGTTGATAAGTATGCTCCTCTATTTCATGTTCGTAATGATGCACCCTCACTTCTGCTAATTACAGGCGACAGAGAAATGGAAATGCTTGGAAGATATGAAGAGAATGCTTATTTAGCTCGTATGATGAAGATTGCAGGTCACAATATGACTCGTTTAATGGAACTTCAAGGTTACGGCCATGATATGACATTCCCAGCTTTTCCACTTATAATAAATGAAATAAATCAGATTCTGAAAAACAGATAGAAATGGCTATTCACCCTGTAGATATTTTAATAATATTCATTTTCTTAGTTGGTACTTTTTTATTTGGACTCTCATTTGTATGGAAAAACAAGAGTGTAAAAGACTACACAAGCGGTGGTGGCAATGTACCAGGATTTGTAGTTGGAATGTCTATATTTGCAACTTTCGTTAGCAGTATAAGTTTTTTGGCTTTACCGGGAAGTGCCTATTTAAATAATTGGAACTCGCTTGTATTCAGTATTTCTATACCTCTTGCAATAGTTTTTGCAGCAAAATATTTTGTTCCATTTTACAGAAACATAAGTAGTATTTCGGCATATAGTTTCTTAGAAGAGAAATTTGGTTACTGGTCGAGAGCCTATGCTTCTGCATGCTATCTTCTTACTCAAATAGCAAGAATTGGATCGGTTCTGTTTTTATTAGCATTAGCTCTAAGCTCGATGCTAGGTTGGAGCACTCCATTAATTATAATTATTACAGGAATAGTTGTTGTTGTATATTCTACAGTCGGAGGAATAAAAGCTGTATTGTGGAATGATGCTATTCAGGGATTATTACTAATTGTAGGTGCAATTGTTTGTGCTATAGTTCTAATTGTTTCATTACCTGGTGGATTTAATCAATTTATATCGGTAGGTACAGAATTTAATAAGTTCTCACTTGGATCTTTTGGATTAGAACTTAATATACCTACTTTTTGGGTTACTCTGATATATGGCCTGTTTATCAATTTGCAGAATTTTGGAATTGACCAGAATTATATTCAACGATATAAGAGTGCGAAGAATAATAGCATCGCAAAATCATCGGCTCTGTTTGGAGGATTGCTCTATTTACCCGTAAGTTTCATCTTTTTTGTAATTGGTACAGCTCTGTTTGTATATTATAAGGTTCAACCTGATTTACTACCTGAGGGGATTGTGAGTGATCAAGTACTACCCTATTTTATAGTAAATGGATTACCTGTTGGAGTTACTGGACTGCTGATTGCTGCAATTTTATCTGCTGGAATGAGTACACTTTCTACTGGTATAAATAGTTCCGCTACAATTATTCTAACTGATTTTTTTGAGCACAAAAGGAAAAAGCCTTTATCAGAAAAGTATAAAATGAGGATTCTTTATCTGATGTCTTTGCTTGTGGGACTTCTTGGAATAGGAATAGGTTTAGCAATGATGTCGGTACAAAGTGCATTGGATGCCTGGTGGATTATGGCTTCTGTTTTTAGTGGAGGCATGCTTGGACTGTTTCTTTTGGGGTACTTTTCTGTCAAAACAAACTTAATTAACAGTAGACACGCTCTTATAGGTGTAATTTTAGGTGTAATACTAATTGCCTGGCTTTCTTTGAGCGGTCAAACAATATTCCACAGTTACTTTGCAATTGTTTTAGGAACTATAGTAATTTTTGTGACAGGATTTCTTTTGAGTATAGTTCTTAAAACAAAGTGAAATCAATTTACACATTGATAAATCTTATTAAAACAGTTATAAGTCTTAATTAATAAATAGTCTGTATAATTACAGTTTTTGTATATTTTAACTTCTAAACTCTTTTCGATATTCGGAGGGAGTTTTTTTCATTATCTGTTTAAAATAATGATTAAAATTGGCTAGGTTATTATATCCTGATTCAAAACATATTTGAGTAATTTGCTTATCAGTTTCTGCTAAAAGTCGCGCAGAAATACCAATTCGTACACTCTTTACATACTCCATAAAAGTTTGATTGGTCTTCTTTTTAAAGTATCTGCAAAAAGAGCTTGGCTCCATATAGATTAAACCAGCTGCTTCATTTAAGTTTATTCCGGTTTCGAGGTTTTGAAATACATATTCATAAATTTTATCAATTTGTTCTCTGTCTTTCTCTGTATTTTCCGGTACTTCTGTCGGTAGAGCTAAAAATTTACGATCTTTTATCGAAAGTAGTATATTGAATACCTTAAGCATTTCAATATATTTATCAAGACCATTAAGAGTTTTCATTGTCATTAATAAATTAGCAGCTTCTGTCGCTTTGTCTCCAGTGAACTGAATTCCATATTCTGCCTCTTTTAGTAACTCTACAACATCCTCTAGTTCGGGTATTTTGAAAAAATCTGAAACAAGTATATTTTCATAAAAATGCGTAACTACACACTCGCCATGACCATCATCTCCTGGTTCAATTACTTCCCAACAATGTGATAAGTTTGGACCTAATAGGACCATATCTCCAGGAGCATAGCTTGAAATATTGCTTCCAACTATTCTCCTGCCATAACCGGATGAAATATAATTAAGCTCAAAGTTCTTGTGAAAATGAATCTTATCAGAATGAGGATCCATTTTCATAACTCTTGTAATAAATGAATTGTTGTGAGGCACCTCAATTTTCTCGTAGACAAATCTCATAAATTATGTATTCTGAATACCTAAAAAAACACTTTTACAGTAGTGTAGTTGTTTAAAGATTGTAAATATAGGAACATTTATTTATTTTATATCAAATTTCAATTAATTTAGTCCAATATTTATGAAATTGTTATTTATCCATAACACTATATTTGTAATAATAATTTTCAAATATTTAAATTAAAAATGAGGTTGATTTGTTTAATAGCCCTTACTATAAATACTTTAAGTCTTTATTATAACATTAATATAAGTAAGGTTGTAAAATATAATTGTATTGATAAAAACCTTATTTCAAACTATGATTTAAATAATTATAAAAAAATTAAAGGAACAGATATAAACCTTTATTCCTACGGTGATTTAAATATAGAAAATAATGGAGCAATTATCAAGTCTGAATTTATCTTCTTTCAGGATGATGTTACATTTCCTAGTTGCCATGCCTCAACTATAGTTGAAACCAAAGATGGTTTAGTAGCCTCATGGTTTGGAGGAACAAATGAAAAACATCCAGATGTGGGAATTTGGATCTCAAGAAATGTTAATAACAAATGGACTACACCGATTGAGATTGCTAATGGTGTGCAACATTCAGAATTGAGATATCCTACATGGAATCCCGTTCTTTTCAATTATGGGGATGAGCTATTTTTGTTTTATAAAATTGGACCATCTCCACAAACTTGGTGGGGAGCATTTATGATTTCAGAAGATAATGGTAAGACATGGTCGAGATCAATTAGATTGCCTCAAGAGATTTTGGGTCCCATAAAAAATAAACCAGAACTACTTGATAATGGAGATCTTATTTGCCCTACAAGCTCAGAAAATAATGGTTGGCAGGTATATATGGAATTCACCAATGATAGAGGTAAAACGTGGGAACGAACTGCTCCTATTAACGATGGTGTTGATATAGTAGCAATACAACCAAGTATACTTAAACATTCCGATGGCAGATTACAAATATTATGTCGCAGTATCAACAAAAAGATATTAACAGCATGGTCTGATGATAACGGTAGGTCTTGGAGTAAACTTGAACCTTTAGATCTTCCCAATCCAAATTCGGGAACAGATGCTGTTACATTACAAGATGGAAGACATGTTTTAGTTTATAATCATGTAGAGCCAAATGAAGATTGGGGTAATAGAAACATTTTAAACATTGCTGTTTCAAATGATGGGTTAGATTGGAAGAAATCTCTAGTATTAGAGAATGATGAGGATACGAATAGTGAATATTCATACCCTGCAGTAATACAGTCTACTGATGGAAAGATTCATATTACATACACTTGGAATAGAAAAATGATAAAATATATTGTTATTGATCCATCAATGATTTAATCATCTTAACTTGATACTTTTATCACAAATATAAAATTGAAAATATGAATACCGAAGCTACTATACATGGAATTATACCCCCTCTTGTTACACCCCTTATTAATGATAATGAGCTAGATGAAGAGGGTTTAGAGAGGCTTATTAACTGGATACTTAAATCTGGAGTACACGGTATTTTCTTATTAGGCACTACAGGTGAAGGCACAAGCTTAAGTTACAAGTCAAGAGAACAATTTATACGTCTTGCCTGCTCAATAATTGATAAAAAAGTTCCAGTAATGGTAAGTATAACCGACACTTCATTTAAAGGATCAATTGAAGTTGCTCATATTTGCAAAGATGCCGGTGCAGACTCTTTAGTAGTTGCTCCACCCTACTATTTTCCTATTACAAATATTGAAATGCAACGATATCTTGATGATTTGGTATCTGAACTTCCTCTTCCATTTTTATTATATAATATGCCATCTCACACCAAGCTCCATATGTCAGTTGATACAGTGAAACATGCAAAAGATTTGGGTGCAATTGGAATTAAAGATAGTTCAGGTGATATGCTTTACATTATAGATTTAATAAGCAAATTTAAAAACTCAGACAATTTCTCAATAATTACAGGTACAGAATTATTTATACCTGAAACAATTCTTCATGGTGGTGATGGAGCTATTGCAGGTGGTGCAAATATGTTTCCTCAACTGTTTGTAGAATACTACAATGCATCTTTAGAAAAAAACTTTACAAAAATTGAGCTACTTAGGCAAATTGTAAAAGATATATATATAACTATTTATAATACAGGAAACTCTTCTTCACGTTATCTGATTAGTACTAAATGTGCCCTTTCAGTTATGGGAATTTGCAATGATTATGTGGCTCATCCAATACGACAATTTGATAAATCGGATAAAGATTTGATTTTTGAGTATGTTGAAAAAATTAGATCTATGATAAATGATTACGAAAAGCTAAAAATAAGAAATTAATAATATATGACTACTAATTCAGTTTACCGATATACACTCATTTGCTTATCTACTTTTCTACTATTAATAACTGTTGATAAGATATTTGCACAATCTAATACATTCTCTTATCAATCTGAGAATATATTTTCAGCACAAGAGAAGCACGTTCACAGTAGTTCAATTGTTGAATTGCCAAATGGTGATTTGCTAACTTGCTGGTTTGAGGGTTCAGGAGAGAGGAAAAATAATGATGTCGTAATTATGGGTTCTCGTAAACAGAAAGGTAAATCTATTTGGAGTAAACCTTTTGTAATGGCTGATACTCCTAACAATCCCGACTGTAATCCTGTGTTGTTTTTAGACAATAGAAATCGTCTTCATTTAACTTGGATTGTGGTGGTTGCCAACAGATGGGAATCTTCATTATTAAAAACTCGCATTTCTTCCAATTACTTAAATGATGGTCCACCGATTTGGGATTGGCAAGATATAATTTTACTGAAACCTGGAGACAGTTTTGCAGAGGATTTAAAAAAGGGATTTGAAGAAATGGAATCTCCTGAATTAGCATGGGCTGAATATGCACCAAGTTATGAGAAAATGATTATTGAAGCAGCTAACTCTCAAGTGAAGCGAGAAGTTGGATGGATGGGGCGTTTAAAGCCATTAATTCTTGGAGATGGTAAAATTTTGATGCCCCTATATTCAGATGGTTATAATGTCTCTATGATTGCTATTTCTGAAAATGATGGTGAATCTTGGTATCCGAGCCGACCTATTGTTGGGTATGGGAATATACAACCTGCACTTCTGCAAAAGAAAGATAAATCTATTGTTGCATATATGCGAGATAACGGTTCTGCTCCTAAACGAGTAGTTTATAGCATTTCGAATGATAATGGTCAAAGCTGGAGTATTGGCGAGAAAACTGATATCTACAATCCTGGATCTTCAATAGAGGCTATTTCATTAAAAGATGGACAATGGTTGATGATAAACAATGATATTGAAGAGGGTCGACACCGTTTGGCAGTAACAATTTCAGATGATGAAGGGTTGACCTGGAAATGGAAACGATATCTTGAATATGAACCAAAAGGTAAAGGTAATTTTTCATACCCATCTGCAATTCAGACTAAAGATGGGCGAGTTCATGTTACTTATTCACACCATACGACTGAAGGAAAGACTATTAAACATGTTTCATTCATGCCAGAATGGGTTAAAGAAACAAGCTATGGTGAGACCTCTGCCGAAAGGCTTGGATATTCTAAAGGTAGAAGAGTTATTTTGCTTCACATGGACGATTTAGGCATGTGTAATGAAGCAAATGAAGCCGGAAAATACTATATTGAGAATGATTTTATTTTATCTGGAGCTGTAATGATGCCTTGCGATTTTGCAAATCAATTTGTAGAATGGGTAAAAAATATGCCAAAAGCAGATATCGGTGTTCATCTTACACATACAAGTGAATGGAATAGATGGAGATGGTCGCCGGTTGCAAAGAAGAATGATGTACCGGGACTATTTGATTCTGAAGGTAAGTTTTGGAAAAGTTCATACGAGACTGTAATTAATTCATCAGCCAAAGAGATAGAGATTGAAACGAGAGCACAAATAGAAAATATGCTTAAATTGAATTATCTTCCTTCACATATTGACACGCATATGGGAACGCTTTATGGCACAGCAAAATTTTTCAAGGTTTTTCTGAATATTGCAGAGGAATATAAACTTCCTGCTAATGCTATCGATTTATCTAATCCTAAAGTAGCTGAATATTATAAATCCATTGGATATCCTATTACTGATGAGTATATCGATCTATTGGAAAAATATAATTTACCTAAGCTGGATAATTTTGGGAGCGTACCATCAGGAGATAGTTATGATGAGGTTAAGACAAAATTATTCAGCTATCTAAACTCTCTGGGACCAGGAATAACTGAAATAGTATTTCACCCTTCAGTAGAAACTGAGAATATGAAAAGTATAACCGGGTCATGGCAACAAAGAGCATGGGAAGCAGAAATATTTTCCGATCCTGAAGTGATTAAATTCTTAAAAGACAATGATATAATTGTGACAACTTGGCGTGAAATTATGGAGAGATTCAATCGAAAATGATTGAACCATCATCATTATTTCTCCAGTATGGTATCTCATCTTTATTGCTTCCACTCGAAATATATAAAAGCGCGCCATTATATTCTATCTCATTGGGAACAACTACTGCTAATTGATGTCGCCATATATAATCATGTCATTTTTGTGAAGTAAGCAGAATATTATAGAGTACTGCACCCTCAATATCATGATTATCATAAACTTCCCACTCATACGATTTGTCGTTATTATTGATATAAGATTCAAGAGCATTATCTGGATTTACACCTACATTGCAATTCAGAAATAATAGAGCGGTTACCAGAAATAGACTAAAGGTTTTAAAAGAATGTTTTATTTTCACAGAAAATCCAATTTATTTATAGGAATACAATAATAGAAATAAAAATAAGATAATAGTACATTAAAATGGACAGATTCTAATAGAAATTTTAATTATTTAATCATTAGTTACTTTGTTTGCAAGTACGATGCAAATATTGTTGCTAATTGCTGATATAACTATGATTATATTATAATATGCAAACTAATATTAAAGTACCGATAATTAGTTATTATTTTGGCTAACTTTGTTAACAATTATCTTATTGAAAAATGCATAGATATGTTTATAGAAAGAATTACAAATATAGACGAGAGAACAGCTAATGCTCTTCAACTGTTAATTCCAGAGTTAACTAATGATCAAAATAGGATACCTACAATAGAAAATCTTGAAAAGGTGATAAGTTCTCCAAATAACTTTGTATTTATTGCAAAAAATAATGATGAAATTATTGGCACCCTCACTTTGGTATTTTATTGGATTCCTTCGGGTCTTAAAGTTTGGATTGAGGATGTAATAGTTAGCAATAATGCACGAGGCAAAGGTGTAGCAACTGCTCTTATGTGGCATGCTATTGGAATAGCAAGAGAAAATGGGGCAAAAAAAATTGACCTCTCTTCAAGTCCTTGGAGAGAGGCCGCTAATAATCTATATTTAAAATTAGGATTCGAAAAAAGAGATACCAATATGTATCGGCTCTACTTTTAAGGAAATCTGTATACAATACTGTTAATATTCATTCCAGCTCCTACTGAAGCCAAAATAATATTATTTTGACTTTTAATGCTATGATCATCAAGCTCCAAACGTGTTAGCAGGTCGAGAAGTGTTGGCACTGTTGCTACAGATGAATTACCCAGCCATGAGATAGTCATTGGCATTATATATTCAGGTACATCTTTTATGCCATAAAGTTTAAAAAGACGATGAAGTATTGCATCATCCATTTTACCATTTGCCTGATGGATTAATACTTTATTAATATCTGTAATGCTCATATTCAACTTATCCAATCCTGCTTTAATTGCTAAAGGTACATTCTCCAATGCATATTGATATAGACGTCTGCCGTTCATTTTTAGATAATAATCACCTTTCTTTGCTAGTTCTGGATTATAAGAATATCCCATTTTAAGCATATAGGCATAGTCTAATGCATCACTTCTTGAGTTGTGACCAAGAATACCAATAGGAGTGTCGCTCTCTCTGGCTTCCATAATTGCGGCACCAGCACCATCAGCATAAATCATACTGTCGCGGTCATGTGGATCTGATATACGAGAAAGGACATCTGCTCCAACAATCAGTATCTTTTTTGCATCACCCGAGCGAATATAATAATCGGCCTGAATTACTGCCTGAACCCATCCCGGACAGCCAAACAGAATATCATATGCTACTGCACCAGGATTCGCAATTCCCAATTTATTCTTTAATCGTGAAGCTAAAGAAGGTAAAACATCTATTGAGTTGTTATCGACTTTTGTTTCACCAAAATTATGTGCAAAAATAATATAATCCAGATCTTCCTTGTCTATTCCTGCCGCTTCAATAGCTTTTTGGGATGCAATTAGTGCCAGATCGCTTGTAGATTGATCATCCTCTGCATACCTTCTCTCGGCAATTGTGGTTATCTCTTCAAATTTTTTAGTGATATCCACATTTAAAGATGGTAATTTTTCACCTGCAGAATCATAAAACTCGTGTGTTATAAAATGTTCGTTTTTAACTTGCTTTGTTGGCACATAACTACCAGTGCCTGTAAATACACTATATATTTTGCCCATTAATATTTTATTGAAAATTTAAAATTATAATTAATTTTTAAATGCTTGCAAAGGTAGAAAATATAATTAATAAAAAAATAGCTCTTTTTTTCTATTAACTACCTACATTTATAATTACTATAAACAATAAACAGTGCTTAAAGTTGAGAAAGGGTTATATTTTATTTCATTTCTAATCGTTAGACAAATCTTCGAACAGTTCAAGATCAAAATATCTTGACGCTGCTGTAATATGATCAAAAATATCAGATACGATAGATTCATATTCTACCCAGTTGGTTGTTGAAGTAAAGAAATATAGCTCTAATGGTAAACCCTTCTCATTTGGCTGTAACTGTCTAACTAATAGCAATAGATCTTTATGAACATATGGGTGATTTTTGAGATATGTATAGATATATTGTCTGAATAGTCCTAAATTAGTTAGATTGCGACCATTTATAAGCAATGTCTTATCTACAGAATTATCCTTATTAAACTTATCTATTTCCTTTGTTTTACTCTTAATATATTCAGATATATATTCTATCTTTTGTAGATTCTCTATCTCTTCGGGATTAATAAACCTAACGGTTTTCTGCTTTATATGTACCGACCTCTTTAATCTTCTGCCTCCTATTTCCTGCATACCACGCCAGTTCTGAAATGAGTCTGACACAAGTGCGTATGGAGGTAATGTTGTTATTGTTTTATCAAAATTTCTTACTTTCACAGTTGTTAAAGTAATCTGAATTACATCTCCATCGGCACCATATTTTGGCATAGTAATCCAGTCGCCAATTCTAACCATATCATTTGCACTCACTTGTAAGCTTGCTACAAAACCTAATATAGAATCTTTAAAAATCAGCATCAATACAGCCGATGCAGCTCCAAGGCCTGTTAATATGACATTAGGATCTTTACCTGTTAATATTGAAAAGAGAGTAATAAAACCAAAAATATAGAAGATAATCTTAATTACTTGTACGTAACTATCAAGTGGTTTATCCTTCAAACTCGGCTTCATTCTCAATGTATCAGAAGCAGCATTTATTACCGACATAATAAGCCAGATTACATAAAAAATCAGGTATATGTCGGCTAGTTTATCCATTAGATTCATCAATTTTGGGAATTGATCAAAAACTATTGGGATTGAACCTTTAACAATGCTAAACGGAACAATCATTGCCAAATAATGAGGGAAACGTCTAACTGACAAATGCTTTAAAAATGGCACTTTCGTAACCTTTGCTGATCTGTTTAAAACTACTTGTAAAATTTTACGTGTAAGAAATTGAACAATGAAAACTAAAACAACCAACGTAGCGGCTAGAAAAATCATATTGATGTATGAAATCCAGTTCACAGGTACCCCAATATTACTTAACATCCCTACCGACCATTCACTAATAACACTTGTAGAGCGAGATATTTGCTCTATATTTTCTTCATTCATAATTACAAATTCTTGGATTTTTACAAATATACAGAATTCGACTTTAATAAAAAAACTGTACAATATCGCATTCTCATTTTATTGTGGAGTTTAATAACTACCGATTTCAATTTTTTTTTGTAAATTTGTAATGAAGAATATTTAATTTATAACAATACATATATATGGGAAAAGTACTTATTATAGGTGCCGGAGGCGTTGGTACTGTAGTAGCTAATAAGGTAGCTCAGAACAGCTCGGTATTTACTGAAATAATGCTAGCAAGTCGCACAAAAAGTAAATGCGATATAATAGCTGAGGATGTTAAGAAACGTACCGGTGTTACAATCCAAACAGCAAGGGTTGATGCCGATAATGTACCTGAACTGGTAGCACTTATGAATGAGTTTAAACCTGAGATAGTAATCAATGTTGCATTGCCTTATCAAGATCTTACTATAATGGATGCATGCCTTGAGGCAGGCGTTAATTATCTCGATACAGCTAATTACGAACCAAAAGATGAAGCTAAGTTTGAGTATAAATGGCAGTGGGCTTATAAAGAAAAATTTGAAAAAGCTGGTTTAACTGCAATTCTTGGATGCGGATTTGACCCTGGTGTAACTAGTATATTTACTGCACATGCTGTTAAACATCACTTCGACGAAATACATTATCTCGATATAGTTGATTGCAATGCAGGAGATCATGGTAAAGCATTTGCTACTAACTTTAATCCTGAAATCAATATTCGAGAAGTTACTCAAAAAGGCAAATATTGGGAGAATGGCGAATGGGTAGAAACAGAGCCTCATGAAATCCATAAACCACTAAACTACCCTGAAATTGGTCCTAAAGAGTCGTATGTGATTTACCACGAGGAGTTGGAATCACTTGTTAAGAACTTCCCTACTCTAAAACGTGCTCGTTTCTGGATGACATTTGGTCAGGAATATCTTACTCACCTGCGAGTGATTCAGAATATTGGTATGGCAAGAATTGATGAAGTAGAATATAATGGTCAGAAGATTGTTCCTATTCAATTCCTGAAAGCTGTGCTTCCTGATCCAGGTGAGCTAGGAGAAAACTACACCGGCCAGACATCTATAGGATGTCGCATTAAAGGTATAAAAGATGGTAAAGAACGCACATATTATATCTACAATAACTGCAGTCACGAAGAAGCATTCAAAGAAACAGGTGCACAAGGTGTAAGTTATACAACCGGAGTTCCTGCAACTATTGGAGCATTAATGTTTATGCAGGGTTTATGGAAGAAACCTGGTGTATTTAATGTTGAGGAATTCAATCCGGATCCATTTATGGAACAACTAAATAAGCAAGGACTTCCATGGCATGAGCTATTCGATATTGATTTAGAATTATAATACGGATATACTGATGTAAGCATTTATTAATTTTCTATATAAAAAGCCGTAAAGCACTATAATTTGCTTTACGGCTTTTTTATAATTGATTATATTATATTTGTTATATCTTTAAAAACTAATATAAGATCGATTATGAAATATATATTGCGCGTTATTCCAATAATAATAATTATTATATCATACTGCTTGCTAATTAGTTGCAATGATGACAGGGAAATCATTGAAGATACAGATATTCAATTAACTTCATTCAGTTTCCAAAATGAAAACAACAGACTTTTATCAAAAGATTATGATGCTGTTATTACTGAAAATAAGATTGAAATAACTATACCATCAATTACAAAAAAGCTTATTGCTACATTTCATACAAATGCGTCAAGAGTCACTATAAATGGAGTTGAGCAGGCAAGTGATGTTACTCTTAATGATTTTTCCAAACCAATAAAATATACACTTATTTCTGAAAACGGAAAAATAGTAACTTATATATTAAATATTAAATGGACCTCTCCTATTCCTCATATTAACATATCGACAGAGAATAATTATGAGATTCTTTCAAAGGATGTCTATGTAAAGGCAGATATTAAAATAACTGCCAACGGTTGGGGTGAAGATTATGAGGAAAAAACACAAATAAGAGGTAGAGGAAACACAACATGGGGCTTACCTAAAAAACCATATAGATTAAAATTAGATAATGATATAGCTATTTTCGGTCTTGCTGAAGAGAAAGATTGGGTTCTGCTAGCTAATTTTCTCGACCCGACGCTGATGCTCAATGCTGTAGCATTTAAAATTGGTAGTCTGCTAAATTTGCAATATACTAACCATGCAATTCCTGTCGACTTAACAATTAATGGCAAGTACAACGGGAGTTATCTGCTAACAGAGCAGGTTGAGAGATCGAAGAGCAGAGTAAATATAGATAAGAATAAGGGTGTTCTGCTAGAATTAGATACTAATTATGATGAAGAATTTCAATTTATCTCTAACAATTATGGGTTGCCTGTAATGATAAAGGACCCCGATATAAGCGATTTCAACCTCGAAGAGAGAGATGAGATTTTCAATAAAATTAGAGATGATTTTCTCCAATTAGAAAACGAAATTGCATCAGATCAATTCCCAAACAGTAATTATAAAGATTATATCGATATTGAATCGTTAGTAAAATTTATTATTGTATATAATTTGACTCATAACCAAGAAATAAATCACCCTAAAAGTATATATATGTACAAAGATGAAACTGGTAAATATTTTATGGGTCCTATATGGGATTTTGATTGGGCTTATGATTATGAGGGTACAGGAGTTCACTTTGGCAGTTATGATAGACCACTGTTCAAAAATTTAACCTCAAATTCTATAGGCTATATATTCTTTAGTCGTATATTTGAAGACCCCGAAGTAAGACGATTATTTAAACTAACTTGGGAAAAATTCAGAGCAGAAAGTATGAGTGATTTACTCGACTATATAGATTTTTATTCTGCACATATTACTGAATCTCAGATAAATGATTATCAAGTATGGAGCAAAACTCCAAATTATCCCGGAACAGATAATTTCTCAGTTAAAATTGACCGGTTAAAGAGTTGGATAATTGGTAGAGCAGCATATACAGATAATTTTGTGAAGGATTTTTAATAAGGAATAAATAAAGATTATTTTACTTACATTTGCATAAACAATATTATCAGGAAAATTTCCATAATTCAATATATATGCAACCCACTAGTTTAGTTAATATAGGAGATTATAGCCGGGATGATATTTTCAGAATCCTGCAAAGTACATTAAAGTTCAAACAAAATCCTAATCGTGATCTGCTGCAGGGCAAAGTTTGTGCAACACTTTTCTTTGAACCTTCAACACGTACCCGCCTAAGTTTCGAAACAGCTGTAAATCGACTCAGAGGACGTATAATTGGCTTTTCTGACTCATCAACCAGCAGTTCAACAAAAGGTGAGTCGTTGAAAGATACTATTATGATGGTTGGCAACTATGCCGATTTAATTATTATGAGGCATCATCTTGAAGGATCTGCACGATACGCATCTGAAATATCTCCTGTACCAATAATAAATGCTGGAGATGGTTCTAATCAGCATCCTACACAAACAATGCTCGATCTTTTCACAATTTATGAGACTCAGGGTACTTTAGAAAATCTCACAATTACTATTGTTGGAGATTTAAAGTATGGTCGTGCAGTACATTCTCTAATTCAGGGATTATCACACTTCAACCCTACATTCAATTTTGTAGCACCCGAAGAGCTTCATATCCCTGAAAAGTACAGATTGTTATGCGAAAGTAAAAATATTCCATATAAAGAATTTACTGAGTTCTCTCCCGAATCGATTAATTGTGCCGATATTATTTATATGACAAGAGTTCAGAAAGAGAGATTCACAGATCTAATGGAATATGAAAAAGTGAAGAATGTATATGTATTGCATAACATGATGCTAAAAGACTCAAAAGATAATCTTAAGGTACTACATCCACTACCAAGAGTTACCGAAATAGACCAGGATGTTGATGATAATCCTAAAGCTTATTATTTTGAACAGGCCAAGAATGGAATGTATACACGACAGGCAATTATTTGCGATCTAATGGGTATTAAAACTGATTTATTATGAGAAAAGAATTACAAGTTGCCGCACTTGAAAATGGCACCGCAATAGATCATATACCGTCAAATGCTGTATTCAAAGTTGTGTCACTGCTAAAATTGCAGAATTTGAATAACCGAATTACTATTGGCAACAATCTTAAGAGCAATAAGATGGGTAGCAAGGGAATTATAAAAGTTTCCGATAAATTCTTTCACGAGAATGAGCTTAACCGTATTGCGTTAGTCGCACCAAATGTGAACCTCAATATTATTAAAAACTTTGAAGTAGTAGAGAAGAAAAAAGTGGTTCTGCCAGATGAGATTATTGAGATTGTTAAGTGTAATAATCCTAAATGTATATCCAACAATGAACCAATGAAGACTCGCTTTCATGTTACAGACAAGGAGAAAGTAGAGCTAAAATGCCACTATTGCGAAATAAAAATCAAGAAAGAGGAGGTGGAACTGCTTTAGCTCTTTTTAGATTTATTGTTTAAAGATAAATAACTTATTATGCCTCTTAATTTACCAGATAAATTACCAGCAATTGAAATATTAAAGAACGAGAATATCTTTGTAATGGATGATCTCAGATCTGCAGCACAGGATATTCGACCTTTAAAAATACTTATATTAAACCTCATGCCGATTAAGATCACAACAGAAACTGATCTTGTTCGTCTTCTATCAAACTCACCTCTTCAGATTGAGATTGATTTCTTGGCACTTAGCACTCATACCCCCAAGAATACACCTATTTCTCATTTAATGTCATTCTATAAGCAATTCTCAGGAATAAAGAATTCTTACTACGATGGAATGATTATTACAGGTGCTCCAGTAGAGATGCTTCCATTTGAAGAGGTTACCTATTGGGAAGAGATTAAGACGATATGTAATTGGGCCCGCAATCATGTCACATCCACATTTTATATCTGCTGGGGTGCTCAAGCTGCTCTCTACAACTTCTATGGCATAAATAAATATCCCTTAGATAAGAAGCTATTCGGAATTTTCAATCATAAACTAAACGACCCATCATTTCCTCTATTCAGGGGGTTTGATGATATGTTTTATGCACCTCATAGCAGACATACAACTATTAATGCCGAAGATATCAACAAACACCCTGAGCTGACTATTCTGTCCGAATCTGATGAGGCTGGTGTATATATTGTTTCATCTCGTGGAGGAAGAGAGTTTTATGTTACAGGTCACTCCGAATATTCTCCTCTAACTTTACATAATGAGTATATGAGAGATATGGAAAAAGGCATGGATTCAGTAGAATTACCTGTAAATTATTACAGGGATAACGATCCTTCACAAACACCGTTAGTTACATGGCGTTCACATGCTAATCTGCTTTTCATTAATTGGCTCAACTACTTTGTATATCAGGCTACTCCGTACAATATCAATGAAATAGAAAACTTAGGTGAAATTAAGCTTTAAGTCTTAATTTCACCTAAGTTTATTAGTTGGTCGTAATTCTATAAATTTGAAATAACAACTTTACACTCTCTATTTACTCCAAATCTACTTTCCTTTTCAGTGCTTCAAGGAAGTAGTAATCTGCATAATTGAGAGGTACAGCAACTTCAGAATTGTGAGGTAAACTACCAACAGAATTTTTTAGGATAAAAAATCCATTATCTCCTACCTGTGCAATATATTCAGGAGAGCCCAAGCTGTTAATAATCTTATCGGCCCACTCTTTATAATTCAGTTTCTCAGAGTATTTTGAAATCTCATATAAGGCCGATGCAAGTATAGTTGCTGAAGAAATATCTCGATTTGTGTTAGGAATATCAGGAGAATTATAATCCCAATAAGGGATTCCATCAGATGGATAGTTAGGATTTGTAGCAATATAATTTAGTGCATTCTCTGCCTGTGCCAGATACTTAGGATCTCCAGTCTTGCGATAACACATAACATATCCATAAATTCCCCACGATTGACCTCTTGACCAGCAACTCTCATCGGCATAACCCTGACCTGTGTTTCTATGTCTAATCGACCCATCATTAACATCATAATCAAGTACATGCCATGTACTGTAATCAGGTCTGAAATGGTTTTTCATTGTTATGTCGGCATGACTTACAGCTACTTTGTAAAATGTAGAATCTCCTGAATATTCAGTAGCATCAAAAAGGATTTCAAGATTCATCATATTATCAATTATAACCGGAAAAAGCCAACCTTTACTCTTATTTGCATTCCACGACTGAATTAAACCAGTTGTAGAATTATATCTTGTTATAAGTGATTTTGCAGTCTGCACTATAATATCTTTATAATTTTCATTTCCTGTCAGCCTCAAAGCATTACCATAACTACTGCCAATCATGAAACCAACATCATGATTATCTCTATAATATTGAATACTTTCAAGAGCATTTGTCTGTTTCATTGCCGGTTCAATCCACTTCTTATCACCTGTCAGTTCATACAAATACCACAAACTTCCTGCAAAAAAGCCTGATGTCCACTCCTGTGGTGAAATAAATTTCATTCTACCATTAATTATCGATTTAGGAATCAAAACTTTTCCAGAATCATCTATCATCTTAACCATTAAATCATACTGCTGTTCAGCAATAGATATATAATCACTAATAATTTTATCATCATCATTTTTTAAACCACAAGAGACAATGATCATTAATAAAAATAGAGCCGACAAAAAAGTAATTATTTTTTTCATTTAAATTTAGAATATAAAGTTATTAATTTGTTGATATTTATTCCATATTCAGCACCTGACCCTTTTCTAACAGGATATTTTTCAAGGTATTATAGTCCACATCCTGAACCGATTGTTTATTGTCGATTGCCAAACATGCAGCTACAGCTGCAGATTGACCTAAAATCATAAATACTGGTTCCATTCTTATAGATCCAAATGCAATGTGGGTTGATGATAAACATACCGGGACTAAAAGATTTTTACACTCTTCTTTTATCGGTATAATAGATCCATAAGATATTTTGTAAGGCTTTTGAGGATGAACACCTACATCACCCTCATTTTGAACAAATCCTTCAGCTGTTACATATCGTTGAGTATTATGAGAATCCATAGTGTATGAACCCATTCCAATTGGGTCCACTACATCTCTTTTGGCTAACACCTCATTTTCAGTAGTAATATACTCGCCAATCATTCTCCTGGCTTCACGAATATAGAGTTGATAAGGCCAGTTTCCATTATCTTCAAACTCATCTTTTGCCAGCCCCCATTTACTCATCTCTTTTCTAACAGCTTCAGGTATCCTCTCATCTGTAGAGACAAAATATAACAGCCCTTTTTGATAGTCAACATGTTCCTTAACAATCTCTTTTCTCCTTTCATACGATGCTTCCGGGTAGTCGTAATTCATACCTATAAAATCGGTACTGAATGGTCCATGATTATTGGTATCTGTCTTTCGATTAGGAATCATATCATATTTTTGAAACCATTCATCCCAACCGGTTTCAAAAACACGTGCAAGTAGTTCATAGTTAATCGGATCGTAATTATCAGGTTTCTCAAATGGGAGTCTATTTTCGGGATGATTACTTAAGCACATCCTGAAACAGTATGCCTGAACTTGATTATCACCACTACAATTTGGATTTATAGGTTCTGGGGATATATATGGTAACAAGCCACTGCTACTATCTCCTGGAATTATATAAGGACTTATATTTGACTTAAAATAGTGTCCATGATGAAATATACCAGCTTGTACTCCATTCCACTGCTCGTTATAAAGCTCACACGGCTCTCTGCCTATTGTGTAGCTTACATTTGAACTTGCCATTAAATCTCCCTCATATGTTGCATCAATAAATACTTCACCTTTAAAAGTCTTTCCCGAAAGTGTTGTAAATGAAACTATTTTTCCATTTTCTAATATCACACCCGAGTCACGGTTGAGCCATTCATCTCTTAAAACCTTAATCTCATTTTCACGTATAAAATCTTCAAATACTTTCTCTGCCGCATGTGGTTCAAATATCCACATTGTTCTGTTTTCTCCATCCATGGCCGGAGTACCCTGACCCCTATTCCCATACTCATCTTGTCTCTCCCATTTCCATGAACTGGAATCATTATAGTGCAACCACACTCTATGATAAAATTCTCTAGATAAACCTCCTATAACAGCTTTATTACCTGTGTCAGTAAATCCTAATCCTCCAGAGGAAAGACCTCCAAGATGTAATTCGGGGGCGACAATTATAGCTGTCTTTCCCGATCGTACAACCTCTACTGCTGCAGTAACTGCAGCTGAAGTTCCTCCATATATAATTACGTCTGCTTCATAGATATCTTTATTGATACATGACTGCAGCATTATGGTAATAATTAAAAAAGTTACTGCATAAAATTTTACTATTATATATTTCATAATATGAGTATTCATTATTAGAATCTATCAAAAGAATTTATTGCAAATATTTTTTCAAATCTTTATATAGTCAATGCTTAAAATCTAATTACGTATAATACAAAATTAGTGTATAGGATATATATTCAGACTTTTAATCTTAATTTCACTTTCACTTTTAATTTTAAACTTGTTGTAAGGTTCTGATGGGAACAAAATATTTGTCTGTACAACCTCACCATTATCAATAAATATTTCTGTTGATGCTTTATCTACAAATAACCTGATATTATAGCTTTTCTTCTTTTTAAGGGGTGCTTCACTTTTTGTATTTGCGAAGCTATGATTGTAATCTACATTTCCACTATGAAATCTGTCAACTGTTAATTTCTCGTTTGCTAGATCGAAAATGAAAATTACCTTTTCTTCCTTACTATTACCTAACTCTAAAGTAAAGTCTTCGGAATCTTCGCACTCAACACTCATTTCAATTTCAAAAGATCCATTATTGTTGTTGGTTAAATTATCTATTTCATATTCCTTCTCTAAAACAAATGAATCTACCTTTTTAACTTCTCCTCTTAATGATTTTATCTCTTCTACAGGTGAAGATGCAACAATCAGATGTTTACCATTATGCACAATATTCAACTCTCTCGGTAATGTCATAGCACCTCTAAAGTTAACTTGCGGAACATCATTAGCGTAAAACCAATTACTCATCCAGCCTAAAAATATTCTCCGACCGTCAGATTCATCAATATTACTCCATGTTACACCCGCATAATTATCTCTGCCATAATCAAACCAAAGAGGATAAGGCAGATTATCAGGTTTAAATTTAGTTCCATCAAAATCGCCTATAAAATATTGAGTAGCACTTCCACCATTTGGTCCACCCGGATTTATACTTACAATCAGAATCCATTTGGTAACTCCTTTGTAATTGAGAGGAAACAGGTCGGGACACTCCCAAACACCATCGTGTGAACCGATTCCTTCTCCAAATTCACTCAATCTGGTCCACTCTATTAAATTGGATGAACCATAAAAAGTTATGGTCTGACCAGTAGCTAATGTCATAATCCATCTTTTACTTCCTTCATGCCATGATACTTTCGGATCACGAAAGTCGGGATACTTCAAATCAGATAAAACAGGGTTACCTTCATATTTAGTGAAAGTTCTTCCTCTATCATTACTATACGCTATTGATTGAGTCTGATGTCTACCTGCAGAAGTGTAAATCGCTACCATGGCGTCTTTACCAAAACCGGAAGTGTTATCTTTATCTATTACAGCACTTCCAGAGAATATAGTACCCAGTGTGTCCGGCTCTATAGAATATGATTCATGTCGCCAATTAACCAGATCTTCAGAAACTGCATGCCCCCAATGCATATTTCCCCATTTTGTTCCATAAGGGTTATATTGAAAGAATAGATGATATTCACCATCATAGTAAACCATACCGTTAGGATCGTTAGTCCAGCCAAAATCAGGGCTGAAATGATAAACAGGTCGATATGGTTCATTATACTCATACTCGTAAGTGTCGGAAAGAGTAATATTATTATAAACCAGACTCTCTTTATTTATATATGTAAAGTTAAGTGCAATGTCTTTGTCTCTATATTTTGAAATATCAATTGGTACATAATAATCAACTCTTTTATCTGCCAATCTAATATTTATCACTTTATATTCATTTTCATTAGTTACTTTTAACATTAAACTAGATTCAGCTGCATCATCCTGCACCGGTATCAGCACATATTTTGCATTAGCTTTATAGTTGATACAATAGTTATAAATTATATTGCTTTCATCTCTATTGCTTTGGTAAATATTATCCACCAATATATGTCCCCAGCTCCCTTTTGCATTGTCAACAATTCTAATTACGCCATATTTTCCTTTAAATTGTCTGACATTCCAAGAGAGTTTGTTTAGAACACCGCTTGTGGTTACTGATTTTGTTTTTGCAACTACCTCTCCCTCAACAATTAGTTCCATATAGGACTCTTTTTCTGCCCCTCCACCAATCATGAAATTTATATAGTTACGTTCAATTTTAAATTCATCAGAAATGATCGAACCAATTAAATCATCATTGTTAATATAACTGTCGGCAATATATTTGCCATTAATTTCATCCAAATTAACCTCTTTTCTATTTGGTTGATTGGGAGCATCTCCAAATGATTCACCTTCAACGGTCCATTTGTCGTAAGTTCCCGATTCAAAATCATCAATCATTATCTCTTTTTGAATACAGGAGGCAAAAAAGAGTATAACTGCCAATAATGATAAATTTATTAATTTTCTAATCATAATTTAATTCTATATTGATACCCAAGCTCCCTCTTTTGTGCAAACTAATGCAGATCGATCAACTGCACTTTTATGTGCAACTTCTAAAGGTTTACCATTTAATATGCCTGTAATAAAAGTTGCTGCAAACGAATCACCTGCTCCAATTGTGTCAACAACCTCCACTACCGGTGTCTTTATAAAAGAATATTCATCTGGAGTCATTACAGTGCTATAATCTGCTCCTGCGGTCATAATCAAATATTTTAAGCCAAACTTGTCAATAAACCATCTGCAACTATCTATTTCACTAAATTGCTCAATATCATACAGTTCTTTTAGAACTAAAAGTTCATCTTCATTAATTTTAAATACATTGCATCTTTCCAATGATTGATTTATAATCTCCTTATTGTAGAAACTCTGTCTTAAATTGATATCAAAAATGCAGAATGCATCTTCCCTAACTGATAAAAGCATCTTTTGAATGCTATTTCGCGAAATATCCGATCTTTGTGCTAATGTTCCAAAGCATATTGCATCAGCTTTTTTTACTAACTCTTCAATTTGCTCATTTATCTGAATAAAGTCCCATGCAACATTTTCGATTATTTCATAAGTAGGAATTCCATCCTTTAAACTAACATTCACATTACCGGTAGGATACTCCAATCTTTCAATAATATAATTAATACCTATACTATCAATCACATCTAACAATTCATCTCCTAATACATCAATCCCAACGGCGCTGATAGCATAACTTTCTGCTCCCATCATAAATGCATGATATGCAAAGTTAATTGGTGCTCCCCCAGCCTTTTTGCCACTTGGTAGTATATCCCAGAGAACCTCTCCAATTCCAATAATAACAGGTTTGCTTTTCATTTTATCTTTAAGTTCAACCATACATTCAAATAAATTCTTTTACTTTTTAATAATCACATTGTATTTCATGAAGATAACACCGTTAGATCGATTTTCAAATATACATACTATTTTTTAATCTATTTAAGGATTATATAAAAATAGAGTTTAATTTAAAAAATTGCTTAAACAATAAACTATAGAAGGTTTTTAATTAAAAATAGTAGATCATTAAATTAATGAGTGTTATTACACTACTAAAAAAATGGGTAAGATCAACCCTTTATAAAGTGATCTTACCCATTAAATAAATTATCAGCTATTTAAACTATTCAAACCATTTGATCCATTTGGTTTCATTATCGTTGCCAGATTGAACCATTAACTCTACAAACTGCATACCTCTCACACCATCATAAACATTTGGGAAGTCGGCAATTATATCACTAGGTTCAATGCCGTTTTCTTTTGACATAACAGCCATTGCAAAATTCCTATAAATATTGGCAAAAGCTTCTATAAAACCTTCGGGGTGACCGGCAGGAGTTCTTGTATTCCATTTAGCCAGATCGCTCAAATATTCATTGTTTCCCATATACAACTCTTGAGAAGGCTTATCTATCCACCTAAGAGTCAGCTTATTTGAATCAAGTTGTCTCCACTCCAATCCACCCCTATCACCATAAACACGAAGTCTAATATTGTTTGATTCACCTGTTGCAATTTGGGTAGCCATAAGTACTCCGGTAACACCATTTTCCAATTTAAGTAATGATGCTCCGTCGTCATCAACTTGCCGACCCTCCACATAAGTTTGCAAATCTGCACACACTTCCGTCACCTTCAAACCGGTAACATACTCTGCAAGGTGCCATGCATGAGTTCCGATATCACCCATACAACCGGCTTTACCAGAAGTCTTGGGGTTAGTCCTCCAACCAGCATTATTACCTCCCAATAGCTCTATTCTCTGCGACAGCCATCCCTGAGTATACTCAACATATACTTTACGCAACTTACCAAGTTCTCCTTTAGCAATTCTTGCTTTTGCTTCCTTAACAGCAGGATAGCCAGAATATACATGAGTTAGTGCCAGTACAAGGCCAGTCTCTTCAACCTTATTTTTCAATGCTAAAGCCTCTTCAAGAGAGAATGTCATAGGTTTATCCAAAACCACATGAAAACCTCTCTCCAATGCCATCATAGCCGGTTCGAAATGCCATTTATTAGGTGTAACAATTGTTACAAAATCCATTCTTTCCTCTGCAGGCAAGCTCATCTCCTTTTCAAACATTTCATGATAGTTATCATAAATTCTATGCTCTGGAAGGAAATATTCTTTTCCTGAATTTCTCGAGATTTCAGGATTAACGCTAAAGCAACCGCAAACCAATTCAATATAATTATCCATAAAGGCTGCGCGACGGTGTATTGCCCCAATAAAAGCATCACTACCCCCGCCAATCATACCCATTCTAAGTTTTCTTTGTTTCATTATTAACTCTTTTTTATATTAAAGAAATAAAATTATAACATTTAATTAACTTATTACTATATTTATCACTAAATTGTATTGTTTGAAGCTGACTTTATATCACTGCTCTTCTTGATATTTTCTTTAAATAAGAAAATGAATCCCAACAGAAAGACTGTAGCCATTAAAAATGGTACAAACCATATAGATATCCAATTATAACCACTTTCTGTCGAATAGATATCAACCACATTACCAGCAACTAAAGTTCCTAAATACTTACCAACACCATATGTTGCAAAAGCAATTAGTCCCTGAGCTGAATTTCGTAAAGATACGGGAGCTTTTTCATCTACATACAGCTGCCCTGCCACAAAAAAGAAGGTGTAGCAGAACCCATGGAGAGGCAATACAGCATATATAAATCCATTTTGATCCAACTGCGCACCAAGTGTAAATAGTCCATACATCACAATCCATGCAGCCATTGCAGCTACAATACTCCCTTTGTATCTCAATTTAAGAAATAGTATTGGAAATGTAAATAAGAAGATCACCTCTGCAACCTGCCCCAGACTCATCGCTGCTGCTGCATTTGTAATTCCAACATCAGTAATGAAAAGGTTCGTGAATGAGTCGTAAAAAGCAAGTGGAATACATATAAGTGCTGAGAATATTAGTAGAACCAGAAAAGACTTGTCCTTTGTAAGTTTAAATGCATCAAACCCCAATATCTGACCAATTCCAATCTTTTCGGTATTTCGTACAGGAGTACAGTATGGCAACATCAATGCGTAAACACCTGCCAAAAAGGATATTATGGCACCAATCAGGAATGGAGTTGAGAAAGACTCTATCTTTAGAGCACTAATAATGAGACCGGAACAAATCCATCCAAAAGAGCCAAATAGTCTTATCTTGGAGAACTCTTTTGCTGTATCCTTCAAGTTAGCGAAGGATATAGAGTTGGTTAGCGACATAGTTGGCATAAAACAGATACTATATAACAGCAACACCGGGAAAAACAGAGAAAAGGACTCTATCTTGGTTAGTGCAAAAAGTAGAACAGCTCCAAAAATATTCAAAAATGACAATACTCTGTTGGGTGAGAAAAACCGGTCGGCAATCATACCAACTATTACCGGTGATATAATTGCAGCAATAGCAGCTGTGCTATATGCAAGACCAATCTGAACACCAGAGAATTCAAGGGTTCTACCTAAAAAGGTACCCATCGTTACATACCATGAGCCTTGAATAAAGAACTGAAAAAACATCATTACAGACAATTTCGTTTTTATCATATTTTATATGAATTATACTGTTTAAAATGATATAATAAGAATATGTTATATAGTCGATTATTGATGTTTAGGTAATTTTACAAAGATTTCGGTGCCTTCATTTACCAATTTCTCAAACACAATTTTATTATCAACTACTACATCAATTTTAATCTTCCTCCCAGATCTATTAATATTCAAGTCGAAATCATTACCAAATGCCTTTATCCTTTTTAAACTCATATTATCCCAGCCCTCGGGTAAATTAAGCTTCAAAGTGAATGATCTTAAACCAACTGGACGAATTCCGAATAATCCTTCAGTAATTATACGGCAATATAATCCGCTTTCGGCAGACAAATGTCTCTGACTACCTTCTGGCCATGCTTCAATTGCATATGGTACATGCTCTCCTAAAAGACGCTGATTAGAGTAGAACTTAAGATACTCCATTCCCTTTTCAGTTTCACCACTCGCCAACACACCTCTCAAAGCATAAAGTGTAGATCTATCCCAGAATGTCTCACTGCCCGATTGTGTAAGCAAACCATTCTCTGTCCATAGATGAGGTGAGAAAAGCGCTTCAATAGTTGCATCTTTTCTGTCGTAAATTCCAACAGTAAGAGGAATGCAAATCCATGAACGGAGCAGATCATTTTCTTTATAATATTTGTAGGTATTTATTCCCTCTACAGTACCTCCAAAATAGCTCTCTATATTTTTACGCAACTCTTTAGCCTGTTTTTTATATTGTGAAATCTGAGAAGATGGTTTGCCCAAATCCTTGCCCAGATAGGCAGCCGAGATAAGTGCATCATAATACAAAGAAGAAGTGGCAAGATTAGCATCACCCGATGGGAAACGGTTTTCCAGCTCATCAGAATCAGAAGATACAACTCCCTCCTCATTTAAATTTCTTCTGCAATACTCAAGGCACCACTCCAGTAAAGGCCACAAATCGATAGCTTCCTGTTTATCACCTCTCGCAAGAGCATAACGTGCAACACCATAAGCAATCATAGCACCATCACCCCTGTCTCCTGCACCATTCCAGATATCCAAACCCTCTGCAATAATAGAACTTGGAATCGGTTCATACTCATCATTCATAAAACGTGCAAAATGCTTAAATGAGTTGTAAGCCGACATGTTACCTATCTTATAACCTAGAAATGGGAAAAATGGATTTATATATTCAGCCTGATCATTAGCCCATAAAGCTGCGTAATACGACTCACCACCCGGTCCATGCATATATCCGCCTTTTGTTTTATAAATACTTTCCGATCCACGTATTTTTGCAAAAGAGAACATAGTGTTTATAACCTGATCCGGAGACTCCAGTACTAGATTATTTTGAAACTCCGAAACAAGATCTTTCCTTTTGTTAAGCTCTTTCTCAACATCAATATTTAAAGCAGTCTCACCAGATTTATAAGCATGATAATTAGTATAGAAAACCACAGAATCACCTGCTTCCACAGATCTGCCAGTAACCCCTGTAAGATTAGCCTCGATGTTATAAACACCGTTTACACCTCTCTTTGCATCGGTTTTAGCTAACGATTTAGCATCAGGTACTTCAACCAAAACAGCTCTTTCACCAACATTAGTCAGTACATACTTTTCAGCATAAGCTGCTTCTGTAGTAGAAGGGAACAGATATCTCTTTAGCACAAGTTTACCATTTTGGTGAGCAGCCAGATCGCTCTCAACAACCATAACTCCATTTAGAGTAATAGATTTAACCTTCTCCTCTGCAACTCTTCTTGTGTTTACAATCATCATATCGCTCACCACATCCCATCCAAAGCGTCTCATTAAACTTGCATGAGTATTATTGGGAATTGTTCTTAGCATAGGCCACACAAAGCTTCTATCTAAAACAAAGGCTCCACTCTCATTTACACCATATCTGAGCACGATCGAAATCTGCTCACCGCTCATCTCAATATGGTCGTAATGAGGAAGTAGCGAATCTAAATTCCATGTTATGCCACCCGAATTGTTAATCTCCCAACGATTTTGTGAATTTACACATATCAGAGACATCGCACTTAAAAATAAAATAAAAGTAATTCTTTTCATTATATCAAATTTAACAATATAGGGTTAATTGTTCATCAAAACCGGCAAACTGCCATTATTGCCAACTATTACAGAATCTGATTTTTCAATCGACACTGCATTCAAGCTTCCTGTAATCTTATTATCATATATATTAACACCATTTGTATAAGACACATAGATTGCCACATCACATAAAGCATTAATAATATTATCATATATAGTAATATGGATTGCTGTACCGCTGATTCCCTTTATAAAGTTTCCATGAATATGTGCACATTGCCTGTTTTAATCAGATATGCTCTGGCTAGGTGACTGTTTACGGTGTTATTAACAATCTCAACAGAAGGTCTGCGTGTTAGGTTTGTCAGGTAATACTCATTCAAGTCATACTCAATTTCTTTGTCCAAAGTTATTAAAACTGTCCAATCTTACACTGAAATTTTTATTTTTTTTACAGTATAATACTCTTTTGGTTCCAAATTAGATTTCGATACCATTACCAAGGTGTCGCCAATATCCGGATAATCTAAAGATAATGCATGAAGATCTGCACCCTCTACGCTAATTATAATATCTTTACCAGACTCATCAAACATACTCCAATAGTAATTATGAACGTTGGTACAGTCGTCACCCTGACCTCCAATACCCATACCTGGTTGAGAGTTAATTGTTGCATCATCCAAAACTGGTAAAACGTTCAGATAAAAAATTGAAATCTCAGAAGTTTTTAATAGTATCAGCCAATCATAATTGGATATATCAATAATGTTATATAGGATATTACAAAATTAGTAAACATTCTATACAACTTATTATACCTAGTATTTATAGGTTATGAATCAGTAAAAAATTATCAAACTTAAATATAAAAAGAGAAAGAGTTAAAACTTAATAGGGTGGAATTCGATATATCTTCAATTGATATAAAATATTCGATTTTAAACTGAAGAATAAAAAAAGGGAACAACTCAATCTTCAAATATAAATAAGTGTAAACATTAAAAATTAAATGAAAACAATAAAAAATTAGATTAAATTGTTCCCTAAAAAGTCTAAAGTGTAATACTATATCACTCTTGAAAAGTTAGAAGACAAACTCTGAACTACATCTAATTACTTTTCTGTAATAACTTTTTCAGTTACAAATATAATTATATAATTTTAAAATATACACTTGATAGTCAATATTTAACGATACAATCTATTTAAATTGTATGCTAAAGTTGGTGTTTGCAAATTGAATATTATTAAAATAATAATTATTATATTTATTCAATTAAGGATATTCATCTATTTTGTGAATGTATCGTCCTGATTTTTTTTGTTTTAGTTCCTACCAACTCTTGAGCAACTCCTAACCAACTCCTAATCATCTGCGTATTTTCCTTATATTTAAACGATGAAGATTGGGAGTTGATAGGGACTAGGTAACTTTGAGCTTTAGCTATATTATTAAAAATAAGTCGTATATTTATATCGTCGATAAGACGTTATGTTAAATACCAGAATGACAATGAGACAAATAATTTTAGCATTGGCCTTTTTTTTTACAACATTTTTATGCTTAGGACAAGAAAGAAATTTGAAACCAGGAAGGGACTTTAACCAATTTGAAGGTATTTTAAAGGAATACTATGATAAAGTTTTCCCATTGTTATATGAAGGATTCTCTGAAGAACCAATTGCAAGATACACTTCAATGCCATCATTTTCGAATGAATATTCTTTTTCCATTGAAACTATTGACAACAAAGAATATGTAGTGAGTAATAGGCTGTCAGAAAACTACTGGTATGCAAAGGACAGAAATAAAGTTAAACTTATTTCAAATAAGACAGAAGTGCACAATGACTTATATCTCAAGATTGTTGACTTGTTTATGATATTAACAGAACAGACAAAGATGCCGGAAAGTGAAACTATTGGATTTGACGGAGTAACATACTATTTTTCTTCAACTAACAAAAATGGAAAGATAGTAACTGGTGAGACTTGGTCGCCCAATGAAGATTCTTTACTCGGAAGATTGGTGAAGATTTGTGACAATATTTATTCATTTGGATATGGTGATAACATATGTCAAAAGGAAATTTTGATGGATATTGACTTTTTAATAGATGAGTTTTTGATTGATTTTTATCTTAAAAAGTGAGATATAAGAAATGATTTTATAAATTAGATGATTGAAAAATCAAGACATCGATGAACAGAATAAAAGAAGTACTTGACGAAAAAGGAATTAAGCAAACATTGTTAGCTGAACAGATGGGAAAGAGCTACAAGATTTAGATTTTGGTGTTTGTAAACTATCATATTACAAGAGAAAAGAAATAAATGACTTTATTGATAATTTGCTTGTAGATAAGAATAAGTAACATATTTATTTTCTTGATTCTAAAGGCATTTTACTTGTAGACAACCACTTTAATATTCCTAAAATATTGTTTTGTAAAGTATTAGCTCTTGAATTGGTTCAAAATATTCAACAAGAATTAACTAAAGACAATAATGATATTTCAGTTTAAGTGAGGAATGATAACATACGCATCACATTTTTAAAATTATAATTATCATTGCATAAATTAATTATTATGAAAAATATAAAATCAGCATTTATCTGTTTGTTTACTGTAGCTACAATGATTGTGTCTGCAAACCCTCCTGAGAGAAATTATAGTGGTAATTACCTGAATAATCGTGCTCCTTTATTGACTAAGCCCTATGTGGAGCTTCCTATTGGCAATATAAAGCCATCGGGATGGCTTGAAGTGCAGTTGAATAGGATGGTGACGGGATTAACAGGGCACATGGATTCGATTTATAAGCCGGTTATGGGTGCTAGAAACGGTTGGCTCGGTGGTGATGGTGATGTGTGGGAACGAGGTCCGTATTGGATTGATGGACTGCTGCCGCTCGCTTATGTGCTTGAGAATGAAGAGTTGATTAAAAAGGTGCAACCATGGATTGAGTGGACTTTGGCATCACAGAAACCCAATGGTTATTTTGGGCCTGATACCGATCGTGAATATGAGTATGGTTTACAAAGGGACAATTCGCACGACTGGTGGCCCAAGATGGTGATGCTGAAGGTTATGCAACAATACTATTCGGCAACTGGTGATGAGCGTGTTATTCCTTTTATGACCAACTACTTTAAATATCAATTACAGGAGTTACCCAAAACACCTCTTGGTCACTGGACCTTTTGGGGGCAACAGCGTGGTGGAGATAACCTTATGATAGTTTACTGGCTTTACAATATTACAGGAGATACATTCCTGTTGGAATTGGGTGAACTTATACATAAACAGTCGCTAAACTGGACCGACATATTTCTTAATCAGGATCATATGAAACGTCAGCTTAGTCTTCATTGTGTGAATCTGGGGCAAGGTTTTAAGGAGCCTGTTATCTATTATCAACAGAACAAAGATTATAAACAGATTGAGGCTGTAAAAAAGGCTGTGAGTGATATGCGCTCAACTATTGCTTTCCCTACAGGTTTGTGGGCGGGAGATGAACTGCTTCGCTTTGGGAATCCTAATTTGGGTTCGGAGTTATGTACGGCTATTGAGATGATGTTTTCTCTTGAAAAGATATTGGAGATTACTGGCGATGTTCAGTGGGCTGATCATCTTGAACGAATTACTTATAATGCTTTGCCTACTCAGATAACGGATGATTTCTCTGCTCGTCAGTATTTTCAGCAGGTTAATCAAATTGCCCTCACACGAGAGATACGAGATTTTTCTACTCCTCACGATGATACTGACAACCTCCACGGTATACTCTCAGGTTACCCTTGTTGTACTTCTAACATGCATCAGGGATGGCCAAAATTTTTGCAGAATCTGTGGTATGCAACAGCCGACAATGGCATTGCAGCTCTTGTGTATGCTCCTTCTAGCGTAAAGGCAATGGTGGCAGATGGCACGGAGGTACAGATTACTGAGGAGACGTCATATCCGTTTGATGAGACTATCAATTTTAATATATCCTTTTCAGATAAAAAGGTGAAGAAGGCCTTTTTCCCATTTCATTTGCGTGTACCGGGATGGTGCAAACAACCTGTTGTGCGTATCAATGGAGAGATTGTAACAATTGATGCTTATCAGGGTGAGATCTTGCGCATAAACAGAGAATGGCAGCAGGGTGATAAGCTCACTCTTGAATTGCCTATGCATCTTGAAGCAAGCAATTGGTTTGACGGTGCAGCAGTAATTGAACGTGGTCCACTTATCTATTCTTTAAAAATGAATGAGAAGTGGGAGAAAAAAGAGATGGAGCCTGAAAGAGTTCGTGCTTATGGCCCATGGTATTATGAAGTAACATCTGATACTCCATGGAACTATGCATTAACAAATAGTCAGATCCGCCCCAATACAATAAATGAACATTTCAAGGTGGTAAAATCGGAAGTAGTTGCAGATTATCCATGGACATTGGAAAATGCGCCTATCACTATAATAGGTAAGGGGCGCCCAATTCCAACATGGAAAGAGTATCGAGGATCACCTGGTTCAGTACCTTTTTTCACACAACAGGGTCCTGATACAGAAGATGAAGTGGAGATTGAACTTATCCCATATGGATGTACTACACTAAGAATTACAGAATTCCCGGTTAGGAATTAAAGTTATCTGACAGGATATTAACAGCTTAGATATATGATTATGAAGAAGTTATATATTCTTATATTTCTTGCAATTACAGCTGTAATTTGCTCATGTGATAATGAAGTAGATGGTGCTTGGGACCCGATAAAACTATCGAAATCGGAAGTGACATTCGATGAAAATGGAGGTTCTGTAACAATCGAATCGAAGAATTACAATAATTGGTGGATAAATGTAATTAATGTAGTTGGTACAGATATATATTACCTTGCTGATCCCGGAGACAATTATTTAAATGCAAATTTAACAGCTTCCGGAGAAGGTATAAGTGCAAAAATTGCAGGATCGAAAAATAATACTGTTATAATTACGGTAGATCCTTCATCAGGAAAAAATGAGTGGAGTGTCGTTATGCAAGCTGGAAATGCATTTACTTCGATTAAAGTGAGACAAAACAAATAGAACTTGAGAAATATCGATTTATAATCATTAAAATAAAAATTTTACAACAAATTATTTAAATAATAAAACAGAAAGAGCGCACTATTATTATCTGAGCTCTTTCTGTTTACTTTTTATCTATTTATCTATTTTGTAATATTATAGTTTGGCTTATCGCTTAGGGTGATTTTCATTTTACCACCTTCAACAATCTTGGCGAAATCTATATTAATACTATTATGATTACTGCCATTTAGGTCTATCGACTCAATATAGATATTCTCTTTGTTGTTGTTTTCTGTCTCGATTACAAATGTTTCGCCGGTGAAATAATCTTTATTTAGCTTAATTGTAATCTTATCAAAAAGCGGACTGCCTATTTGGAAAGAAGGATCTATCTCTGTTAAACCTTTTACATCAAACAGTCCCAATGCAGACATTACATACCAAGCACCCAACTGTCCCTGATCTTCATCCTGTCCATAGCCATAGCCATGTATACCTTCAGTACCGTAGAACTCATCGCAAATTGCTCTTACCCACTTTTGCGACAACCATGGTTTTCCGGAGAAATTAAATAGCCATGAGATATGAAGATTTGGCTGATTGCCATGGTTATACATTGTGTGCAAACCGGCAAATGCATCGATAGTTTCGCCACCGCCAAATATATTTGCACGTGATATTTCAAATGATTGATCGAGTCTTTCGTTAAACTCATCGGTACCTACAAGCGAGATCAGCTCATCTATTTGGTGAGGCACATAATAGGTGTACTGCACTGCATTTCCTTCCTGAAAACCAATCCAGGGAGCCATAGGATCAAAATCCTTTAGGAAATTGCCATCCTTATCTTTTGGACGAATAAGTTTTGTTTCATTGTCGAAAAGATTCTTCCAACCTCCTGCCAACTGCATTAGCTTATTGTAGTCATCAGTCTTGCCAAGATGTTTGGCAAATTGCGCAACTGCATAACTGCTAAAAGAGTACTCCATTGTGTGTGAAGCCGAGAACCCTGAACCCTCTGGAGTGTTATCCATATGAAAATTAGGGCTATGTGGTGAATAGCCATACTTAACAAAGAGTCCAACATCAAGTTTACCTGCACCTGCAGGTCTGTTTTCACCAGATATTTCATTTTTTAATGCTGCTTCATATCCTGTTTCAACATCAAAATTTCTGATACCAACATTATATGCGGCAGCAATTGCAAGACTAACAAAATTAGTAGCAACACCCGAAACATATCTGCTATTAGCAATACCGTCACCCAGCCATCCGGCATCTTTATAAACAAGAAGCTGACTCTGTATCCAATCGGCATAATATTCAGGATATGCAATGCTCCACAACTGTGTAAGGTTCCAGAATCCACCCCAGATAGCATCTGTATTATAATGTTTATGCAAAGGCACACCATCTTCATTTAGAGGTATCTGCCCTACTCCACCATCATTCTTTGGATATGCTCCATTTATGTCGCTTGCAACACCACGACCAAGCAGTGCATGATAGAGTCCTGTATAGAACTTTGTCATATCTTCATCTGTACCACCCTCTACATTAATTCTGCCCAGATATTCGTTCCACATAGAAACAGCATTTTCATGTGCCTCGTCGAATGTGATCTCTTTTGCTTCGCTCTCCAAATTTAAACGAGCATTCTCAACAGATGTATATGAAAGACCAACCTTGATATTTACTGAGCTTCCCTCCTCTGTTTTAAAGGTGAGATATAGTCCTGCACCTATACCATTTTCGATGCGTGAACCTTCCTTAATATTATCCTTGATAAATGTACCCCATGCTTCAGGTTTAACATCTGTAACGGCACTAAAATACATTGTTAGATCTGCTCCATTCTGATATTTTTGAATATAGGCCGGGAATGTAGTTACAAAACCCTCTATATGTCCATCTTCGGTATATGTTACTTGTGCATCTTTTACAGGACCACTTTCACCCTGCTGATTACCAATATCGAAGATTATATTCGACTGTTCAGATTTTGGAAAAGTATATCTATGTAAGGCAACACGCTCAGTTGATGTAAGTTCTGCCTTAACATTATAATCTTTTAGAACAACTGAATAGTAACCCGGTGTTGCAATCTCATCTGATTTATCGAAGTTTGATCGATATCCGCTCTCAACATTATCTAAAGCACCGGGAACTGTTTTTAACTCACCTACTGTAGGCATCAATACAACCCCACCCACCTGAAACTCATGGAAATTTGCAAACCCTTCAATAGAAGTGTGCCTGAAGTCGTATCCAACTGCCTGCCAACCATCAGCATTACCTAAATGGCCATCGGTTGAAGGTGCAGGTTTTGCCATACCAAATGGCAATGCTGCAGGTGTGAAAAAGAACCAGCGAGAATGGGCTGTACCAATCATTGGATCGACCCACTCAGATGGAGTTTTAGTTGTAGTTATTGACTGAGTGTCATTATTTGAGCATGACACATAAAAAATCAGTATAACTAATATTGCTATTGAAATAGATCTCATGAATATATAATTTTAATTTTTAAATGTTTCTGCATTTTAGTTTGCTAAGTGCAAAATGATATGCACCGATAGAGATAGCTTTACTTGTTCCCAGATGAGTTGTAGTTACTCCAATCTTTTTAGCCTGGTGATAAACCACAGTTTTGTTGCTCTGAGGAATATTTGTTGTTTTTGAATCATTCTTCATAAACAGTAATTTGTCATTCTCATCATCAAGGTTATAGGCCTTCATCTGAAGACGTGGAAAAATATCTCCATTTGTATTTCTGCGTTCGCCATTCATCTCCTTAATCATTGCGGGCAGAATATATTTAGATGCTTTAGATATTCCACCTCCAACAACAACAATACCATCTACAATATTGAGCGATTCAGATATTGTAAAACCAGCAACTTCACCCAACATCTCGAAGCTCTTAATTGCAGCATCTCTGTCACCTGTTTTTACACCCTCAGCTATATCAAAGATATCTTTAGGAGTAAGTTCTGAATCATCTCCCGAAATCTCTCGATAGACACGTTTAACCGCTCTGATGCTTACGCCTTCTTCAGCTAACAGTGAGTTATTTAATTTGTTTGCCGACAACCACACATCACCTCCACAGCCATTATCACCAGTTAGCAGATTGCCATCAATTACAACACCACCACCAAAACCGGTGCCGAGAGTCACAGCTAGAACATTTTTATACTGCTTTGGATTTCCTACTGTAGCCAGTTCTCTGTTAATTTGCGGTAAAGCACCTGCAAGCGCTTCACCATAAGCGAAGAGATTTCCATCGTTATTTATAAATACCGGTATCTTAAATTTCTCTTCCAAAAAGGGCCCTAGTGCCACACCACCTCTAAAAGAAGGGAAATTAGGAAGATCTCCAATAACTCCATTTTCGTAGTCGGCAGGACCGGGAAATGCGAAACTTATTGCTGAAGGATATATATCCAACTTATCAATCACCTTCTGAAAGCTCGACACCATGCTATCTAGACACTTTTCTAGATTATCTGGATATGCATCACACTGAATTGGCTCTATAACCTCCTGATTATCAATAATAGCAGAAAACACAAAACTTGTACCTCCTGCGTCTAATGTCAATATTGAAATTTTGTCTCTGTTAAGCATTTTGTTTATAGTTTTTAGTTAGCAACAAATTAAAAAGTAAACATATAAGTAGTACTGCAAGCGATGCCAAGAGTCCCATTGCATCATTGACTACCCCCTGTATTGGTAGAATTATTGCACCACCCGATACTCCCATAATCATAAGAGCTGAAATCTCATTAGAACGTTCAGGCATTTTATTTAGTGCGAGTGAGAATATTATTGAAAATACATTTGCACATGTCAAACCTATCGCAAAAATAGCTGCAAGCATCACCCAAAGGTTGGTGCTCATCATTAATGGAGCAAAAGATAGTATTGCTATAACAAGAGAAATCTTAAGAAACTTGATCGGATTTGTTCTTAAAAGCATAAATGCTCCCAGAAATGTTCCCAATGTTTTAGCAATAAAATATACGCTACTTCCCAATCCTGCCCTGCTGATTTCCAGACCTGCTTTACTCATTAAAAGTTGTGGTGCTGTGGTATTGATACCAACATCTAATCCTACAATTAAGATGATTCCTAGAAAACTAAATAGGATATATCTTAATTTAAGAAGCGAAAGTGCACTTTTGAATGTTGCTTGCTGATTAACTTTTACATCTTGTGTAATCTTTGAGAAACCAAGTAGCAATACGGAAATAAGTGAAATGGCCGCAAATAATATGAATGTAGCCCTCCAATTGGCAAAATAGACTGTGCTAAAGCCTACAATTATTGGTCCCAACAGTGAGGAGATCGACTTAACAAACTGACCTGTTGATAATACACTTGCAGTTCTATCCTGATTAAACATTGATGCTACCAGAGGGTTGAGTGAAACCTGTAAAATTGTATTGCTGATACCTAACAGTGCAAATGCCACCAAGACAAACGTAAAGTTGTAGACGAGAAATGGAATAACCATTGCAACTGTTGTGATTGAAAGAGAAATCAATACAGTATTTTTTCTACCTATTTTCCCCATCAGAATGCCCGCAGGTATTGAGAATATGGCAAACCAAAGGAAAACAATCATTGGAAGAGTATTTGCAAGAGAGTTGGAAAGATTAAAATCTATCTTAACGTAGTTTGTAGCAATTCCCACAATATCAACAAAACCCATAATGAAGAAGCCGAAAAATACTGCAATTACCGGGGTCAATCCCTTTTTTGAACTGTTCTGATTCATGTTATTATATTTTAAGTTTCTTGAAAATTATATTCTTACACTTGCTTTAATTGTAATACACTGTTTACCTTCAGCCTCGCCATAAGGAGTTATAGTATATTCTTTAATATGAGCTGGTACAACAAATGCCTCTGCATAGTGTACAATAAAAGGCTCAAATGCATTAGTCGGACTTTCAACAATAACCTCTCTGCCTTCGAGTAGGGTAAGTACATTAACAGAATCGCTTGTATTATGCTTTACCTGCTTGGTAAATGTATGTCTTCTTGTTTCGATAAACTCATTTTTATGAAGACCGGTCTTCTCCTCATACCAACCATCACCTTTTGCAATTTCAACAAACCTATTGGCAAGCTCACTATTAACAAAATCAGTATCACGATCCCATCTTAAAACCTCTTTTCCCCTATCCAGATTGATTGGACGTGGCTTTCCGTCCAAACCTAGCCTATTCCAGTCCCATAACTTAAAAGTGAAAATGTTTGGAGTTGCACTAATTTCAAGAACCAGAGTATTAGCTCCTGAACAGTGAATTGTTCCTGCTGGAATTAAGTAGTGGTCATGTTTCTTAGCAGGAATAATATTTATATACTTTGTCTCATCAAAAATTTCATCTGGTTGACTATTTGCCTTTTCGAGGTCGGCAATCATTTCTTTTTTATCTATTTCTTTTTTAAGACCCAGATAAACCACTGCTCCCTCTTTTGCATCCATCACATAATAACTCTCATCTTGTGTATAAGGAATACCAAAACTATCTCTTGCAAATTGAATAGTGGGATGCACTTGAAGACTTAAGTTGCCGCCACCCATAGTATCGAGAAGGTCGAATCTTATAGGGAAACTATCTCCAAAACGTGCCTCCACCGGATCTCCTAATATCTCTCTGGTTTTTAAATATATAAGGTTCATAGAAGGCATTTCGAAAAGTTCTCCTTTAATATTAAAAAGAAGACTGTTCTCTTCAGGGACACAGTCGAAACACCATCCATAATTATCAACCGACTTTTCGAGATTGCAAACCTCCTTCATCCACTGGCCACCCCATGGTGCTGGATCGAAAAAAGGAACCACCCTGAATGGTGAATTAGCTGTCTTCTCAATTCCTTTAAAGAAGGTCTCACGATCGATCATCTTGGGCTTCTCTTTTACAGTATCGAGCCAGTAATCGACCTTTCTATATAAACTCTTTTTATGTCTGTCCAATACATTCCAGTCGATAAAATAACCTCTCTTGATCTGTATTGAGACCGGATCTTTACGGTTATCAACACCCAGAGCTGTTACACTCCTTTTCCTCATTCTAAGATTTATCTCCCAACGGGGCATATCGGCATATATTATTAAATCTGGGTTGGCTACCAATGTTGAACCATAACCAAACACAACAATATTCCCTTTATATTTATTTGAGGCGATATCCTCTTTCACCTTTGCTACACGCTCAACATCGAGAAAATCTTCAAGTTTCAAATTAGATAGATACCCAAACAGTACATCATCTTTCATAAAATTCTGTGTCATATTTAACACTTCTATCTCCGATTTGAAAAAGTCATCGGAGTTTATGAAAAGTACATTTGGTATTTTCTGAAATTGAGAGATCAGCTCCTCTCTATAAATTCCTGAATAACATTCTATGCAAATAATATTGTTTTTCGACCTAGATGTTATCTCATTTAGTATATTTTGCCAATCTGTGATAAGTACGCCATCTTCTACTGTTGTGGCGGGAAACCTGTTGTAATTACTTGTAAAATCCTGCATATGTTTAATCAAATCATTATATGTATAAACATACAAATGTAAAATAACTTATAAATATACCCAAACATTTTTATTCATTTGTTATATTTTATATATTTGAGAAAAAAAATGAAACAAAAGTTACCTTTACATAAACAGGCTGAATTGTATTTGCGAGAACTAATTGAACAGGAAAAATACAAGGAAGGGAATATGCTTCCGAATGAGATTGAATTGTCGGAGGAGCTTAAAATGTCGAGAAATACATTGAGACAGGCTATTAACACCCTCGTGAATGAAGGTTTACTAATACGCAAGAGAGGAATTGGTACTCGTGTAGCAGAGAAAAATATAGTAAGTGAAGCTACAAATTGGCTGAGCTTCTCTCAAGAGATGAAGATATTGGGTTTAGAAATTGAGAATTTTGAATTGCATATAAGTAAGCAGCAACCAAGTAAAGAGGCAAGGGAATTCTTCTCTATTTCAGAAAATACAAAAGTATTAAGAATTGAGAGACTTAGAGGAAAGATTCAGTTTCCGTTTGTCTACTTTACATCTGAATTTAATCCACAGATACCCCTTAAAGGTAATGAAAACTTTAACAGACCTCTGTATGAGATTTTAAGAAATGATTATGATATAATTGTAAAAACCTCTAAGGAGGAGATTAGTGCTGCACCAGCAAATAATTTTATAGCTTCTAAGCTTGAAATTGAGACAGGAGCTCCAATATTAATACGAAAGAGATTGGTAAGTGACAAGAACGGAATGCCTATAGAATATAATATTGGGTGGTATAGAGCCGACTCTTTTACCTATAAGATTGAATCGGTAAGAAATATAAATAATGAGCAATAATTTTTAATCTTTAAAGGAAAAGTTTTTTTACTTTATTCATAGATATCAGCCTCAGACAAACCATAATTATTTATTGCTGCTAACTTCAAACATACTGGCATGTTTACTTGTATATCTTTATTGATATTGGTGAGCATACCTGTTTCGCTATTTAGTTGGAATACCTGAATTTTATTGTCGTCGCGACAAGCCACAAGTAGATACTTACCGTTATGTGTAATCACAAAATTACGTGGGTGACGAGCTGTGTGCTGGTAGCCAACCTTTGTTAGTGTGCCATCATTTGAATTTATTGAGAATATTGCAATGCCATCTGCCTGCAATCTGTTAGATGCATAAAGATAACGACCGTTGGGACTGATATGAATATCGGCACTACCTCTTGCACCTACACTGTCGGCAACTACTGTTTGCTTGTGACTTATTTCTCCATTTTCGTAATCATATACTAGTATTTCACCAGAAAGTTCGCCTAATACATATAGATATTTATCACCGTTTGGGTGAAATGCAAAATGTCGGGGACCGGTCCTCGGTGGCATTTCAAACTCTTTTAGACTTCTCTTATCTATATTAGGTTGCCCTTCGAAAGGCGAGTTTGAGGTGCTAAAACGATATAATTTATCGCTTCCTAGATCAGCTGCAAACAGGTAATCTTGTTTGTATGTAAACATTACGATATGTAGGTGTGGGCTCTCTTGTCGTGTTGAATCGGGACCCGATCCTTCGAACGATATCACTGATTTTGCAGGTGTAAGACTTCCGTCGTGATTAACCTGAAACGAAGTGATACTTCCTCCTCCGTAGTTTGCTGTATGTATGTTTTTGCCAGTTTGATTGATGGTGATATAACAGGGACTTGATTCTAATGTGGACTGGAAGTTTATTGGAGTTAAGGTTCCACTACTTTTATCTAATGAAAAGGAGTAGACACCACCGTTTTGACCTTCACTAACGGCATATACGTAATCGTGTCGGGGACTAAGTGCAAGGTATGATGGATTTTCGGCTTCTACCATACTAACTGAATCCGAGTTGCCTGTTTCGGTATTAAATCGATATACATAAACTCCTTTGCTACCCTCTTTAGAGGTGTATGTTCCTACAAGCAATAACATTTCACCTGTTTCCACATTTTTTAGTTCTTCTAGATTTAATTGACTTTTATTATTATCACCATTATCGCTGTTTCTCTTACCTGAATTGTTCCCAACACAAGATAAAAGTATTACTGAAGCAATAGCTGTTATTGCAATTCTGTTAAACATAATTGAAATTTTTAACTTTATAAATATGACGAATGTAGTTATTTATTATCATTTAGAGAAAATATATAAAATAAATTAGAATACATTATTATTTAAAAGTTGCGAATAATACATAGTCTGATTACTTTTGCACTGATTTTTAATAAATATGATTTCGAATAAAAAAAATAGAATATGCTAACCAAAATATTATCTGTTACCGGACGTCCGGGTTTGTTTAAATTAATTTCTACAAACAAGAATATGAATGTTGTTGAGTCTCTTACCGATGGAAAACGAATTGCTGTTTATATGCATGAGAAGATTGTTGCATTAAACGATGTCTCGGTTTATACAGAAGATGGTGATACACCTCTTAGAGATGTTCTAAAATCCATTAAAGAGAAGGAGAACGGAAATAAGATTGCCCTAAGTTCAAAAGCTTCAGCAAAAGAGTTTTTCAAATATCTTGAAGAGGTGCTCCCTAACTATAACAAAGATAGCGTATATCCTTCAGATGTAAAAAAAATTATCTCATGGTATAATCTTCTGATTGAGAATAATATTGATCTTGAATCTGAAGAAACTACCAAAGAAGTATCTGAAGAAACTACTGAAGAAGCATCTAAAGAAAAAGCTGAAGATGTATCTGCTGAAAATTAAAATGAAATACTAAAGACATCCAAAAACAGTTAGGTTTGAAGTTAAAAGATATTGCCACACGAGCAGCTGCGGGCACATTATATATTCTGTTTATCTTGCTGGGTGTTCTGGGAGGAAGAGTCTCATTTTTAATAATATTTGGGGCTATATTGGGTATAAGTCTCTTTGAGTTCTACAGAATGATGGAGAAAGATACGGAACATGCCATAAGTAAGATTTTTAACATTATAATGGGTGTGGTAATATTCTTCACAGTATTTTTATATCTGGAGGAGATATCTTTTATTGCATTGCCCATTGCTGTGCTACTTTATCTGCTTATTCTTATATCATCGGCAATTTTTATTAAACGATTGGATATTTTACATGGCATTATATACTCCGGTTTTGGACAGATGTATATAACAATGCCATTGAGTATGTTAATGTTTATGTCTTACTCTTTTCCGAGTGAATCGGGTGGAGTTGGATATCAGTATGCACCTGTACTGGCTATGTTTGTTATTATATGGGTTAACGACACTGCAGCATACTTTTTTGGATCACTACTGGGAAAGAGAAAGCTTATTGAGCATATTTCACCAAAAAAATCGGTAGAAGGCTTTATTGCAGGTATCTTTTTTAGTTTAGTGGCATCATTTGTATTTGCTGCTATCTACACAAATTACTCTACTATTTTCTGGCTTATATTTGCAGCTGTAGTTGCACTTTTTGGAACATTGGGTGACCTGTTTGAATCGCTTATTAAACGAACAAGTTCAGTTAAAGATTCGGGCAGTATTATTCCCGGTCATGGGGGTATACTTGACCGTATCGACAGTATGTTAGTAGCCATACCAGCTATCTATATCTACCTCACTATTCTATCCTGGTTTTAATCTTTTAAGTCTGCTTAAAGAACAATTCGATTTATTATATGTTTTAACGTTATAACAATCTCTTTTTATTATGAGGTTAAATAAAATTATACTATTTCTTGCAATAGCATAACAAAATTGAACTTGTATTTTGCTCAAAATAGCATATCGTATTGTTTGATTTAAAGTTAGCATAAAATGAAAAAAGATAACATTGGATTAAATGCCGGAATTATTTGGAGACTCCTAAATGATAATAAGAGTTGGTCAGCAAACGATTTAATTAAAGAAACCGGTTTATCTCAGAAAGAAGTATATTGTGCTATTGGATGGTTAGCACGTGAAAATAAGATTGAAATAAAAGAGAGTGATAGTGGAGATGAGCACTTCTATCTAATTATTGAATATTACTTCTAAAGATATAAATCATTCATATATTTAATAAATTCTGTAATTACATTATCCCCTTTTCTCTAAGACGAAGTTGCCATTTCCAGGCTGATGTCATAGTATCTTCAATACTTATTTCAGCTTTCCAGCCCAATACTTCATTGGCTTTATCGGGTTGAGCCCATATTTTCTCAATATCACCTTCGCGACGATCAACAATCTTGTAATTAAGAGAAGTTCCAGAAACCTTTTCGAAAAGTGTTATTAACTCTAGTACTGATACACCATTGCCGGTACCAAGATTAAAGATTTCAACCTTTTCACTCGACCTGTTTTCAAGCATTCTTTCAATTGCAATAACATGAGCCTTAGCAAGATCTACAACATTTATAAAATCGCGAATACATGAACCGTCTGGAGTATTGTAATCATTGCCAAACACACTAAGTTGCTCTCTGATTCCTATTCCTGTTTGAGTAATATAGGGTACCAGATTTTGAGGGACTCCAAGTGGAAGTTCTCCAATTTCTGCCGAAGGATGTGCTCCAATTGGATTAAAATATCTTAAGATAATGCTTTTCACATTCGCACCTGAGTGAATAAAATCATTTATAATCTCTTCATTTATCTGTTTGCTGTTTCCATATGGAGATGCTGCCGGTTTAATTGGAGCATTCTCGTCAATTGGATTACTGTCGGGCTCACCATAAACTGTGCATGATGATGAAAATACAATACCTTTAACTCCATTCTTAGGCATCAACTCGAGCAAATTTATAAGTGATAACAGGTTGTTTCGATAATATAACAATGGCTTTTGAACCGACTCGCCCACTGCTTTACTTGCGGCAAAATGAATAATACCATCGAATTTGTGTTCACTAAACAGGCTTGTAAGTGAGTTCATATCTGTACAGTCAATCTTATAGAATAAAGGACGTTTGCCAGTAATATTAACAATTCCTTCTAATACACCTTCGTTGGAATTTGATAAATTGTCAATTATAACAACTTCATAACCTGCCTGTTGTAACTCAACAACTGTATGAGAACCAATATAACCGGTTCCTCCTGTCACTAAAATCTTTTTGTTCATATTTCTACTTCTTTTATTCTGTCTTCCAATAGAGTTTCAAAATTACAAAAAATAAGCTGATATACATATGAAAAACCTTTTAGAACAAACTATTACTGTTGTTGATTAATTATTTTTCAGTATATTTGTTTATCATGTTAAATGATGTGATTTATATGTTATGAGATATAGTGTAAAAACATATTACAATAAAGAGGAATTACCTGATATTGAAGATATAAATTTCTTCCACTATTCATCTTCCTTCGATTGGTATGGTAATACTCCCACATATAAACCATTTATGCTGGTTGCTTTTAACAATAGCAGACCAGTGGCTGCGATGTTTGCTATAATTATCAGTCGTAACAAATATCTATCTGGATCGCTCTTTAAAAGATGTTTTATTTCACAGCAACCCTCATTTTTTGATGAAAGTGTTTCAAAAATAGATATTTTTAATATTCTTATTTCACAACTAGTTGAGGAGGTAAAAAACAAAGTATTTTTAGTTCGTTACGACACACTTGGCAGCAATATATTTGGCTATAAGGGGTTTAGGGATAATAGATTCTATTCCATAAAATGGATTAATATAAGAAACTCTCTTCAACGTAAAAGAAAAATATGGGATCAGCTGTCGCATTCAAGAAGAAATCAGGTAAAAAAAGCTATTAAAAAGGGGTTGAAAATTGAGGAATTTGTATTAGAAGAGAATCTACCGGAAATTTACAATCTTATTGAAGATACAAATAATAAAAAGATTACCCGTAGGTTTCCACCTTACCAATATTTTGAAAACTTCTATCATCATTACATATCGAAAGGAAAGGGTAAAATACTTTTGACACGATATCAAAATATAATAATTGGAGGTGCTGTTTTGGGATTAGAAGCCAATACAACTGTTTACTGCTTATATTATTGGGGAAAGAGCAAGAGATATAAATATCTGTATCCTACAATATTCACACTTTATTCGGCAATGTCATTGGCAGAAGATAATGATTTTAAGTACTTCGATTTTATGGATGTAGGTTTCTTAGATAAAAATGCAGGTCGCTCTAGATTCTTACTTCAATTTGGAGGTAAACAATCGGCCACCAGAAGGTGGTACAGGTATAATTGGGGCCTATTAAATTTCTTTGCAAATAAAATTTATGATTAAAAAAGCATTATAGATGCAATGTAAATATATGTTATTGCTATATGGATTTTTGAATGCTCAGCTGTCTATATAATTAATTTTACTTAATTGGCTATATTTTTACATCAAATCATTTGGAGGATAAAAAAAAACCATATATATTTGCATCGTGTTTTTCATGGTATTAGATTTAAGGTTAACAATGAAGATTGGTTGTCGGGAGACAACCATTCCTTTTTATATATGTACCAAATCGAAAAATAGCCTTTCCCTATGAAATAAAAATCAACTTATTATTTCCCCTAAATAATTATTTATGTTTATCGAATGGTTATTTGATTATTTACCAACTAGTTATTTGTATTTATCCCATAATTGAGAATATATAACATCCGTTGTTTTACTAATTAATTCAGGAATATCCTCCTCACTTATATTTTCTGTTGGTATAGGTTTATGTATTACAAGCTCTAATTTACCGGGATTGATATTTAATGTACCTCGTTTTAGTACATCAAATGGCCCGTTTAAAGTTATTGGAACTATTGGAAGTTTTTCTTCTGTTGCTATGTAAAAAGCGCCCTTTTTAAATTGTCGCATTTTACCGGTAAGCGTGCGTGAGCCCTCTGGGAAAATAACAATTGAGACTCCATTCTTTACTTTTGAAATAGCCTCTTTTAATGTTATTGCACGTGTTGTAGCATTGGTATTATTAACAAATACATGACCAGCCATCTTGGAGGCAAACCCAACCAAGGGTATATTGCTAAGGCTGTGTTTTTGCATCCAAATAATATTATGATTGAGAAAACCGTATGTCACAAAAATATCAAATGCACCTTGGTGATTAGCTACAAAAACATATGATCTGTTTTTTTCGAGGTTTTCGTGTCCTCGTGTTGTTACTTTACATAATGAGATCCAGCATGTAATACGCGACCACCATTTAGCCGGATAGTAACCCCAGGTTTTTCTTCCAAAGATAGGTGCCATAATCATAACAGTTAAGGCTGTAATAATTGTTATTACAAGAAATATAGGCACAAAAATTAACCACTGATATATTAAGAGTAATTTTTTTTTCACAACTTTAAATAATTCTGGATAATCATTTCGCAAATATAAAAAAAATAGCGTGAATTGATGGTTAAATGAGAGTAATCACAATTTTTATATCAAATAATTTCCTCGTTTGTTTAATTTTGTGTTTATTTGTGTCACGAAATCAATTACAAAATATTATATTATACACACATGAAAGAATTTGCAAAATACATCGGCGTGGTAGTGATGCTTATTGGCGTTGCAATAATGGTTATACCATTTTTAATTGGTAACACCGGCAACAGTAGTCTGATATGGGGAATGGTTTTGGTTGTGAATGGTTTACTTGGTTATATTTATGTTAACAACATGAAGAAAGGCTCTATGGTAAGTAACATTCTTTGGGGAATTATACTACTTGTAGTACCATTTTTCCTCTATGTATTCGCTAAAAAACAAGCATACTCACAAGAAGAAATTGAAGCATATAACTAATCTTTCGATTAGCTGATTTGAGTAGAACGATGTTAAAAGAATTATTACCCTGAGAATTTTCCTCAGGGTATTTTATTATCTCTATTTAACATATATTTCACTCTTTCATACTTAGTATAGAGAGTTTACACTAAGTCGCACCCATTTTCATTCTAATTAGATTTAATCTTTTTTACAACATATACTTGAAAACTTTCGTATCGTTTTACAATTATCTCGTCACCTCTATCAATCATACCATGTAAGGCGATGGCATCATAAAACTCTCCATCAATCTCTACTTTGCCTGAAGGGCGTAGGACTGTTGAAGCTATTCCAGTTTTACCGACCAATTTATCAGGTTCTGTGGGAACAGAATAAAATCCCTCCTGATCGGTATTCAGAGCAACATTTCTGAAGATACCCTTTTTACCTATTCTGCTGCTTAAATATATTATCAAGACCATGCCCATACCCATTCCGCCCAGTACAGTTATAAACGCCTTAAACACCTCTCTTCCTGGCAGTCCATCAAAATTAAATTTAATATTACCCACAAGTGCAAGAACAAGTGAAATGAAAATAAGAATAATACCTGTTATACCTGTAAAACCAAAACCGGGTACAACAAATATTTCAAATACTATAAAAATTAAGCCTAGTATGAACAGCAGAACCTCCCAGTTCTGGGCATAACCTGTTAGATAAAGCGGTGTAAAATAGAGGATTGCTGCAGTAATAGCTGCTGCAGTTGGGAATCCAACACCTGGCGATTGCAGTTCGAAATATATCCCTCCTATAATAAGCATTATAAGAATTGCCTGAAGTACTCCATTGGTAAGAAATCCTTTAATTTTATCGTAAAATGTAGGATTATAAGATTTTAAATCATAATCGTTATAGCCTAATTGTGATACGATTAGCTCATGAGTACTTTCGGCAATTCCATCACAATAGCCTAATTCGATAGCCTGACTAGCTGTAAGAGTAAGAATTTGAGTTGAATCGTCATATCCAGGCACCACTACCCTCTCGTCAACCATAGCTTCTGCAACAATTGGGTCGCGCTTCCATTTGGTAATAGTATCACCATTTTCAATAGTTGTTATTTTGCCATGACTCTCTGCTGTTGCACGCATGATACCTCTCATGTAAGATTGATATTTGTCAGTAGCTACAGCACCATTACTTCCATCAATAACTGTTGCAGCCCCAATAGAGGAACTTGTTCTCATAAATATTGAATCGCAAGCAATTGCAATAAGAGCTCCTGCAGATGCAGCATTTACATCTATAAAAACATACACCGGTATTTTACTATTAAGTATAGCTGTACGCATTGAATCAGCATTAAGAACTACTCCCCCATATGTATTCATATGTAAAAGAATCATATCAGCATCGTTCTCCTGTGCCTCATACAGTCCTTTTTGTAGATAAACCCAAGTATTGCTTCCTATATTTTCCTTTATATTTATTTTATAGATGGTTGGTTTATTATCCTGTGAATAAATAATATCAGGTATTATATAGAGTATAACGATAAGAATTAAATATATCTTTTTCATTTTTTAACAGGTTTAGTATTAACAAAGATAGTAAGGTAAAGTGACAATCATGCTTTTTATCTCAATAATTTATTCTATTAAAAATTTAGCGAATTTTTTAGTATGTTTGTAGTATTAATAAAATATTAAGAATATATGCGAAAAATTGTTTTATCAATTCTAATTTCATTATTTTTTCTTCAGGCCAAAGCTATTGAAGATGCACGAATGATGCGTTTTCCAGATATAAACGATAATCTGATTGCATTTGTTTATGCAGGTGATATATGGAGTGTTAATGCAAGTGGTGGTGAAGCTAAAAGGCTAACCTCACATTCCGGTCTGGAGTTATTTCCTAAAATTTCTCCTGATGGTAAATGGATTGCATTTTCAGCCGAATATTCAGGAAGCAGACAGATTTGGGTAATGCCTTCGGAAGGTGGTACTGCACGTCAGCTTACATACTACAACTCATTGGGTGTGATGCCCCCAAGAGGTGGATATGATCATGTAGTATTAGATTGGTCTCCCGACAGTAAAAGCATTTTATTTAGAGCAAATAGAACTTATATTGGTGATAGAAACGGCAAGTATTTTAAAATCAGTGTAGATGGTGGTATGGAGGAACCGCTTCCGATTGTTAACGGAGGTTTTGCTACATACTCACCTGATGGAACTGAGATATGCTTTACTCCAGTTGACAGAGAATTCAGAACATGGAAAAGATATAAGGGTGGAAGAGCAACCGAACTGTGGAGATATAATTTAACAGAAAACAGTTCTGAACAGATTACCAATTGGGCAGGTTCAGATCAGTGGCCGACTTGGTATGGGAACAATATTTATTATGCTTCTGACCGTGATACAAGGCTAAATATATGGAGTCACAACATAATTACAGGTGAGGAAATTCAGATTACTAAGCATACCGACTTTGATGTTATGTGGCCTTCAGGTAATAATGGAAAAATAGTTTATGAAAATGGAGGACTGTTATATGTACTGAATCTACTGACCGGGGTTACCGAAAAGGTAACTGTTTCTATAAATTATGATAATCCAAATCTACAAGCAATCTTTAGAAATGTGAAAGATTTTGTAGGTAGTTTTTCTCTCTCACCAACAGGTAAGAGAGCTTTAATTGAAGCCAGAGGTGATATTTTTAGTGTTCCAGCTCAAAATGGCGAGATTATTAATTTAACAAATACACAAGGAGAAAGAGAAATTTTTCCAGTTTGGTCACCAGACGGTAAACAAATAGCCTTTTACTCGGATAAGACAGGTGAATATGAAGTTTACATAATTGAAAATAAAAAAAATGCTGAGCCAAAACAGTTAACAAAAGGATCTAAAGCTTGGAAAAATCAGGCTATATGGTCTCCAAAAAACAGTTATCTTGTATATAGTGATCGAACTATGACACTGTGGCTTGTTGATGCTTTAACAGGGAAACAAACTGTAATAGATAAAGCTTCTGCAGAAGAGATAAGAGATTATTCGTTCTCTTACGACGGAGACTGGATTGCATATAGTAAACCATCACCTAACTATCAATCGGCCCTCTGGCTTTATCAAATATCTACAGGAAAGAAACATCAGATTACAGACGCTTCTTTTTCTGATGGTAATCCTGTATTCAGCAGAGATGGAAAGTTTCTCTTTTTCTTGTCTGACAGAGATTTTAATTTAGCATTCAGTAGCTTCGAATTCGATTATTTATATAATAATGCCACCCGTATATATGCAATTCCTTTGCGTAACGACGGCTCTACACTGTCACCCGATAAAGTAGATGTTGAGCCTAACGGAGAAGAGGTAAAAAAAGATGAATCTAAAGAGGGAGAAAAAAACAAGAAAGATGATAATATAGTTATCGACTTGGATGGAATTCAAAACAGAGTTGAAGTTTTACCTGTATCAAGCGGTAATTACAATATTTTAGGAACAGTTGAAGAGGGATTACTCTTTTCTTCCGGAAATGAGACTATGAGATACAACATAAAGGAGGAAAAGATTGAAGATATTATTAATGGTACAGGTTATGTTATACCATCAGCAGATGGCAAATCGCTTATATATCGTAGAGGTGGAGATTTTATGATTGCTAAAAACCAACCTGGTCAAAAAGTAGGAGATGGAAAACTTGATCTTACAAACTTAATAATGAAGCTAGATCCAAAAGCTGAATGGAAACAGATTTTTGATGACGCATTCAGAATATTCAGAGATTATTTCTATGTAGATAACATTCATGGAGTTGACTGGAATGATATTAAAGAAACATATGGAGCCTTATTGCCATATGTGCCAAGTAGATACGATTTGGACTATATATTAAATGAGGTTATAAGCGAAACAAATACCGGCCACTCTTATGTAGACTGGGGTGATATTGGCAGTGTAGAGCGAATTAATGGAGGTTTATTAGGAGCTGAATTAAAGGCAGACATGGATGCCAATAGATATAAAATTACAAAGATTTATAAGGGAGAAAATTGGAATGAAGGCCGTCGCTCACCTCTTACAGAAAGTGGAATTAATGTAACCGAGGGCGATTATATTATTAGTATAAACGGTGAAGATGTTACTACCGATCTGAATCCTTATATGTTACTTGAAAATCTAGGAAATAGAAATATAGAGCTTACTGTTAATAATACTCCATCGAAAACTGGGGCTAAAACTTATACAGTTAAAACTATAACCAGTGAACAGGAGTTGAGATATATGGATTGGGTAAATGAACGCAGGAGTTTGGTAGATAAACTTTCGGGTGGAAAGATAGGATATATACATGTTCCTAACACATCAACAGATGGAAACAGAGAGTTATTTAAAGGTATGCTGGCCTATAACGATAAAGATGCTCTAATTATTGATGATAGATATAATGGTGGTGGTTTTATCCCTGATAGGATGATTGACCTTGTAAACAGACGAACACTGGTATACTGGCACAGAAATAATATGGAACAGCCTATGAAATCGCCAGGAATAGCACATGATGGTCCTAAAGCGATGCTTATAAACGGCTACTCTTCTTCTGGTGGTGATGCATTCCCATATTTCTTCCGTAAAACAGGTGAAGGAAAACTTATTGGCACTCGTACTTGGGGTGGTCTTGTTGGTATTTCTGGAAATGCACGACTTGTTGATGGTGGTTATATATCTGTACCTATGTTTGGTATTTATGATGAAAATGGAGAATGGATTATTGAAGGTGTTGGTGTATATCCGGACATAGAAGTTATTGACAGACCTGAAGAATTGGCAAAGGGAAATGATCCTACTATTGAGAAAGCTGTTGAAGTTCTACTTGAGGAAATGAAGCAATCTCCACGCAAAAAAGTGAATTCTCCAACACCTCCTGATAGATCAAAATGGGTAGAAGTTGAAATAAAATAAACAAAATAGATATAGCTGTTGTTTTATAAGTGATTTTCATAAAGTTTTAATATAATTAAATTATGCATCACTTAAAAATAACAGCTATAATTGCTATTCTATTACTAATCTCTTCATCTTCATGCGATGTACGTAAACATACCAACGAGCAAGAATTAACTGAGGAGAAGTTGCCACCAGTAGAGTCACAAAACCCTAATACCCAATATCAACCTGCCTTTGAAGGACAGACAAGAGTTGCCGGTGTTAAGACAGAAACTCCTTATTCAATAACAACACTCACAACTGAACTTGACAAACCATGGGCTGTAGTTGAATTGCCAGATGGTAGACTTGTGATTACTGAAAAAGACGGGGCTATTCGTTTAGTAACTAAAGATGGTTCTGTAAGCAGTAAGATAAAAGGGTTTTCTGATGTTGATAACAGAAATCAGGGTGGATTACTTGATGTTGCACCTGCACCTGACTTTGAAACAAGCAGGGTTTTATATTTCTCTCTTGCAGAACGTACACCTAAAGGATCATTAACTGCAATTGGAAAAGGCAGATTATCTGATGATGAATCGGTTATTGAGAATTTTACCATAATTTACCGAGCTATACCCTACTTTGATAATAGTATGCACTTTGGTAGCAGATTATTATTTGATAAAGCAGGTAATATATTTCTAAGTACAGGAGAGCGTTCAAGTTTAGAAACTCGATATAATGCTCAGAAACTGGAAACAGCACATGGTAAGGTTATTCATATAACACCGGAAGGAAAACCCGTGGAAGGAAATCCATTTTTAAACACACCAGGTGTATTGCCTGAAATCTACAGTTATGGACATAGAAATCCTCAAGGTCTAGCAATTAATCCTGCTACTGGTGATTTATGGTTAAGTGAGATGGGACCTCGTGGTGGTGATGAGATAAATCTTATAAAACCAGGTGTAGATTATGGATGGCCAACTATTACTTATGGTATTGAATATAATGGCAATAAAGTTGGTGACGGAATTACACAAAAGGAGGGTATGGAGCAACCTGTTTATTATTGGGACCCCGTACTTTCGCCAAGTGGAATGGCTTTCTACAGTTCAAAAGAGATTCCTGAATGGCAAAACAATCTGTTTATTGGAGGACTTAGCAGCAAGCATATTTGTCGTTTAGTTATCGAAAACAATAAGGTAGTTGGGGAAGAAAGATTACTTGTTGATGAAGGTGAACGAATTAGAGATGTAGGAGAAGGTAAGGATGGTGCTCTTTATGCTGTAACTGATTCAGGTAAATTATTGCGTATTGGCAAACCTAATTAATCTTTACCGATAAGATTATCTAAAAAAGAGATAGATCATTTAACAAAAAGTCCGGAGTAATTAAGAATTATGTCTAAACAACACCGGACTTTCTATTATAATCAGAAATTATTTAAACTATACGTTCTCCTATATAGTAATTTATCATCCAATAAACGCCAAACTGATCTCTGAAGCTTCCAAAATAGTCGCCCCAGAACATCTCTTCCATAGGCATCTCTACCTCACCTCCTTCAGATAGTTCATTAAATATTCTGTCTGCTTCCTCCCTACTAGATGGAGTGAGACTTATATAATTATTATTCCCTTGTCTGAATAATGACTTCATATTAGAAGTTGTGTCAGAACCCATAAGTACATCGTTCCCGAGTGGTAAGCTCACGTGCATAATAAGGTTCTTATCTTCATCTGCTAACTCTACATTTTCCATATCAGACATTCTGGAGAAATATGAAAATTCTACTCCAAAAACTTTTTTATAAAAGTTAAACGCTTTTTCGCAATTTCCATTGAAATTAAGATAGGGATTTAGTTTAATCATAATTTTAATTTATTAGTGTAAAACAACTACTTGGCTGCTTCCATTAAAGGAACTATTTCTAATTTCTTCATAGTCATCATTACCTCCATCACTTTAGGTGATTTTTGTAATAAATCTTTCATAATTACAGGAGTAATTTGCCAATTCACACCATACCTGTCTTTAAGCCAACCACACATACTTTCTTGACCACCATCTGATGTAAGTTTATTCCAGTAATAGTCTATCTCTTCTTGGTTTAGACATTCTACTACAAGTGATATTCCTTCTGAAAACTCAAATGCATGTGGATATGAACTATCCATTATCATAAGCAGATAGTTGTTAATTATAAACTCGGCATGCTGAATATTACCTGATTTTTCACCCTCACTTCCTGTATACCTCAAGACTCCTCGTTTGCTGGAGTTGAAAAAAAGTGATGTATAGAAATCGATTGCTTCTTCAGCTTTGCCATTATTTTCGCCTATGAACATTAAAGTAGGAACAACATCTTGTACAATGTCATCAGGTGCAGAAGTAATTAGTTGCCACGAAACGCCAAATCTGTCTTCTATCCATACATATTTTGAACTGAATGGATAGCTATCTAGAGGCATCAAAACTTTCCCGTCAACATTAATTTTATTATAAATGCTTTCAATTTCTTGTTCAGAATGACTAAGATACATTAATGAAATTGAAGGATTAGGTTTAAACATATCTCCTCCGTTCAACAACATGATTCTCTGATTTTTCATTTTTAGCACTACAACCCAATTATTTTGATCTACTATTTCAGTATTTGGGAAAGCCGAAATATAGAAATTCGCCATTTCAATTGCATTATCGTTGCACCATATACAAGGGTAAATTAGTTTCTCCATTTATTGCTTTTAAATTAATCCTATTCTGAATTTTCTTTTAATAGAGATGAAAAATATTCTATAAATTAATTGATTATTCGACTCTTATATTAATTAAAACAGTAGATATGGTAGATTGTTTATTTTTTTATAGTTAAAGACGATAATCAACAACAATGAATTGTAAGGGAAAATTGATTAATGGTTAAATTTAGACGAGAAGCATATTTATTAGACAATTACTAATTAATATATTATTTATATTATAACCATTTGTAAAGTATATGAAAAATTGAATTTATTCAATTCAATGACGCACGAATTGCTTCTTCAACTGTAGGATATTGAAATTTATAGCCTGAATTGAGAACCTTTTCTGATGAAACACGACTACCTTCTAATATTATGCAAGCTGATTCGCCCATAAATAGTTTAATTAAAATAGGAGGTAAGTAGGGAATAATAAATGGACGATTCATCTCTTTTGCCAATGAGTACATAAATTGTCTATTTGTGGAAAATGTGGGTGCAGCTGCATTGAAAATACCACTCATTGATATATCTTCAATTGTTTTAATATATAAATTGCATAGATCTTCGAGATGAATCCAACTCATGTACTGTTTTCCATTACCAATTGGTGCTCCCAGACCAAAACGAATTGGAAGAATCATTTTTTTAAATGCATCGCTATCTTTTGAAACTACAAATGAAGTTCGCAAAATAACTGTTCTTACATTTAACTCTTGTTGAAATTTTAAAACTGCTAATTCCCATTCTTTACAAGTATTACTTAAAAAATCATTACTTGCAGGTATGTCTTCTTCGGTATATATGTTTTCATCAGTATTAATTCCGTAGTAACCTACTGCTGAGGCTGAAATGAATACTTCAGGTGCTTTGTTTAAAGATTTAAATGTATCTAGCAGGAGATTTGTTGTTAGGACACGACTATCAACAATTTCTTGTTTTTTACTCTTTGTCCAACGACCTTCTCCCAGATTTGAACCAGAAAGATGGACTATTATATCAGTTTGCTCGATAGCTTCGATATCAATTTGACCTTGTTGATAGTCCCATCTATATCTGGGTATTTCTGCCTTTATATCTCTAATACGACTGAGCCATATTACCTTATAGCCTTTTTTTATAAGCATCTTTGAAAGCCTGATACCTATGAATCCTGAGCCTCCGGTGATAAGGACTGTCTTCATTAATTAATTAATTTCATCTTCTGCTTCCACTCATAGCTATCATAACGTAGTATAGAAGTGTTGCAAGTGAACTTAATGCAGCAACTACATAAGTATATCCTGCCCATCTGAGTGCATCAACAGCCTGAGCATGATTACTTGAATCTGTTATACCTGCACTACTTAACCATTGAAGTGCACGGTTTGTAGCGTTTTTTTCTACGGGAAGGGTAATAAAACTAAACAATGTTGACATTGCAAACATTGCAATACCAAACCATAATAGACCTGGAAATGTTTGTACCATGATAATTCCTGCTAATATTACCCACATCACCCATTTTGATGTTGATGAAACTATCGGAACTAATGCTGATCGCATTTTCAAAGGACCGTATCCTTTTGCATGTTGTAATGCATGACCTGTTTCGTGAGCTGCAATAGCAGCTGCAGCAACACTATATGAGCCGTAAACAGATTCACTTAGATTAATAGTTTTATTAAGAGGATTATAGTGGTCGGTAAGTTGCCCTTTAGTTGAAATAATTTGAACATCGTATATACCACTCTCATGTAACATTTTTTCTGCGACTTCCCTACCGGTCATACCATTACGAAGCGGTATCCTTGAGTAATTTTTAAACTTGCTCTGAAGACGAGCCTGAACAACCCACCCTGCAATAGCAATTCCTATAAATAAAATCCAAATTGATGTCATATATAATTTTTTCTGTTCCTATTTAACATTCTAAATATTTAAAAGTTCAAATAAACAAACAATCGTTATCTAATAATTGTTTGTGCTCTATCGGGACCTAATGAAACAATAGAAATCGGTACACCTAGCTCCTCTTCCAAAAATGTAATATAATTATTAAATTCTTCCGGGAATTCATTCTCAGATCGCATTGTAGTCATGTCGGTTTTCCATCCTGGGAGCTCAATATAGTTTGGTTGAATTGATTCAGATATATCGAATGGCAAATCTTCTGTTTCTTCACCATTTATAGTATATGAGACACATGCTTTTATTGTATCGAAACTATCGAGTACATCACTTTTCATCATTACAAGTTTGTTTACTCCATTTAGCATAATTGTATAGCGTAATGCAACAAGATCTATCCAACCGCAACGACGAGGTCTTCCTGTAACAGATCCATATTCATTTCCATTATCACGTAGTTTTTGCCCATCTTTATCAAATAGTTCAGTTGGGAAAGGACCGCTGCCAACTCGTGTGCAATATGCTTTAAAAATTCCAAAAACATCTCCTATTTGTTGAGGTGCAATACCAAGTCCTGTACAGGCACCAGCGCAAATAGTATTAGAAGATGTTACAAATGGATAAGATCCAAAATCAATATCAAGCAATGATCCTTGAGCTCCTTCAGCTAATACAGAACTACCTTCTGAAAGTTGTTTGTTTATAAAATACTCGCTATCGATGAATTCATATTGTTTTAATTTTTCAACTCCTTCGAACCAGTCTTTTTCGAGTGTAGCCAAGTCAAACTCAATATCATATCTAGAGAGTATCTTTTTATGACGATCTAAAGCTTTTTGATATTTCTCATCAAAATTATGAAACAGGTCCCCTACTCTTAATCCATGACGACTTACCTTATCGGTATAAGTTGGTCCGATTCCTCTCCCTGTAGTTCCGATCTTTTCATCACCCATAGAAGATTCTAATGCTGCATCAAGGAGCCTATGAGTTGGTAGAATAAGATGTGCTTTTTTGGAGATACAAAGGCGATTAGTTAAAACATGTCCGCTTTCCTCAAGTTTTTCAACTTCTTGCTTAAACAATGCAGGGTCTATTACTACTCCATTTCCTATAACATTCATTTTTCCTTCTTGAAAAATTCCTGATGGTATAGACTTTAGAACATATTTCTGTCCTTCAAATTCTAATGTATGACCTGCATTAGGACCACCTTGAAAACGTGCCACAATTTCGTAGTTTGGAGTTAATACATCAACTACTTTACCTTTACCTTCGTCTCCCCATTGGAGTCCTAAAATGACATCAACTTTCATCTGATAAACTATTATGTGTTATTTATTTGATTTTTCTTTATTATTCTGACGCTCTATTTTCATCAGTCCCATTTTTTTAGCATGACTGCATTTACTACAAGTTCCATAAATATACATACTATAATAATTGACAGTAAATTTTCTTATTTTTTTTAGCTGAGCTGTAGTTAGGAGATCATCATTTTTCATCTCTCTCACTTCACCGCAAGTAGTACATATAATATGATTGTGGTTCTCATTGCCAAATGCTCTTTCGTACTTTGACATATTCCCCCCAAACTGATGTTTTACGACTAACCCACAATCTAGTAAGAGTTCCATCGTATTATATAATGTGGCTCTGCTAACCTGAAAATCCTTATTTGACATGAAATTAAAAAGAGTATCCATATCAAAATGACCTTTATATGTATATATATGATCGAGTATAGCAAACCGCTCGGGTGTCTTACGATGTTTATGTAATGTAAGATACTCTGTAAATTCCTCTTTTACCTGTTCTCTTATTTTGAGATTAGCTTCCATAATTACAAAATTATTCTATTTTTCCGATTTAAATGGAAATACTCATCATTAATTATTATATCATTTACTACAACGATTACAATATTATTATCCTGTTAATTATAACTATTTAATTGTATCGGAATGATAAAAAAATGCAGGAGTACTTATTTCGCTCTCATTATGAAATGAGTCTGATACTGTTATATAGTAATAATAAGCCATTTCATTATTTTCTACATTATAGCTAAAATATGCATCTTTTAAACCAGTAGCAATGATATTGAGTGAATTATCTACACTTAAATCATTTGTTTCACTACGATAAACGTTATAAGTAACTCTTTTATTTTTATCAGTACAATCCCATTTTAACTCAAATATACCTTCTTCATTCCACTCAGCACTTAAATCGTAAGGTTTAGATGGGATACTATCTGATAACCATTTTAATGGAGGTAATTTAGCCGGAGACTTATAATATTTAGTTAGACTATTTAATATCCCTTTTGTATTAGAAATTATATTTTCAGTTCTAAAATAAGCTTGGCCATGAACATTTTTATTTCTTGAATAGTCTATCTGGTTGATTATCTCTTTTAGTGACCATCTTAGCTCTATCATCTGATATGCTCCAAGTCCAGGAACTAATATTCTGTTGTTACTATTAATAATCCAATCATCGAGATATGGATAAAATAGTTCATCTTTATAATACATCATAGGGTATATAGCATCGTGAATGCCCATTTCCATCCATTTGCCTGCGTCTTGATATACTGTTTCACGTGCTGTCCACCCTATACCTCTTTCATTAAGTGCACGATATCGGCCTAAAGGAGCACTGCTAACCTGAACCCAAGGTTTTAATTCCTTTACTTTCTTATATAGTTTAGATACAAAACGTGTAATATTATCTCTTCTCCAATCGCTTAATGATTTTCCACTACTATACATTCTATATAGACCATCATCTGGAAATTGTCCTCTATTATCGGGATATCTGATATAATCCATGTGAATTCCATCTATATCATAATTTGAAACTATTTCCTCAACAATTGTAAGTAAATAATCATCAGTCCGAGGATTACCCGGATCAAGAAACCATTCGCCCTTAAACTTTTTAGTTATTGTTGGCTCTTTTTTAACTATTGATTCTGCACCAAGGCTTTTTACATGTTTATCTGTACCTAATGGATATGTAACCATCCACGCATGACATTCCATTCCACGTTTATGAGTTTCTTCGATTGCAAATGCGAGAGGGTCGAAATTTCTGTTACCATAACTTCCAGATACTACAATTGAAGAAAGTGGTTCAATTTTAGAATTATAGAAAACTTCACCACGTGCTCTAACCTGAAAAAATACTGTATTGAAGTTATATCTCTTTAGGCTGTCTAATATATTAATCAACTCTCTTTTCTGCGATTCTTGACTTATTCTATTGATTGGCCAATCTAAGCCATAATTAGTTGTCAACCATACTGCTCTAATTTCTGTAGCTGGATGTTCTTTAGAAAATAAACTTGTTAAACTACAAAAAAACAGAATGAGCAAAATAAATATTTTGTTCATTTATAAATTTATATAATAATAGATATATAACCTTGAATTAATTCTATTTGCAAACTTACAAAAAAAGACTGATTTATATTGTACTATTAATGTGTTTGATCAATATATATACAAATATGTTTAATTCAAGTAAAAGATAATTTTTTGTATTTTTGCTTTTTCGTATTATCTGAAAAATCAGGTTATTTATAAACAGTTTAGGAAAAATCATGAATAAAAAATGGCTTGCAGCATACGTGAAAATGCATCACGAGAAAAAGGTCAGAGATCAATTAACTTCATTAAATATTGATAATTTTCTACCTATACAGACTGAAATAAGGCAATGGAGCGATAGGAAGAAGAAAGTTGAAAAGATATTAATACCTATGATGATTTTTGTAAATGTTACTTCAGAAGAACAGCATAAAGTCATTAAATTACCTTCGGTTTTAAGATATCTTGTATTGAGAGGTGATCATGTACCATCTGAAATACCAGATACACAAATGCAAAATTTTAAGTTTATGATTGACAATTCAGACTATAATGTAGACTTCAATTCGAATAATTTTGAACCTGGAGAAAGAATAAGAGTTATAAAGGGTTCATTGGCTGGATTAGAGGGAGAAATGATATATATTGATGGAAAATCGAAGATAATTATAAGAATTGATAAGTTGGGATGTGCTGTAGTTGAATTAAATGCTTCTTACGTTGAGAAAATTTAATCATAATAATGCACAAATCTTCTCTAACCAGTATGAGTCAATCTCATTGAATGAATTAAGCTGATCGCTATCTATATCAAGAACTGCTATAACCGAATTATTCTTTATTATAGGAACAACAATTTCTGAACGAGAACGGGAGCTGCAAGCAATATGTCCAGGAAATTTTTCCACATCGGATACAACAGTAGTTTTTCCTTTTTCCCATGTATAACCACAAACACCTTTACCATAAGCAATTGAGGTGCATGCTATTGGTCCTTGAAAAGGTCCTAGCACTAATCTATCCCCCACAACTCTATAAAAACCTATCCAAAAAAAGTGTAAAGACTCCTTAAGAACAGAGGTTATATTAGCCATATTTGCAATGAAATCTGACTCATCTGAAGTAATAGCTTTTAATTGTGGATAAATTGACCTATAAACATCTTCTCTTGAAACACCTTTTGGTATATATAATTCTTCTGCCATTCTTTTTAGTTTAATATAAAAAAGTTGCGTTGATAAAAAAAACAACGCAACTTTATAAATTACTACTTTAAAATATTATTGATATTACTTTGATTGTTCAGTTGCCTCATTAATCATTTTGGAATTAGGTAAAATAAATACTTCAACTCTACGATTTTCTGATCTACCAGCAACAGTATTATTGTCGGCAATAGGTTGTTTCGAACCTAAACCTTCATAAGACATACGCAAACCTTGAACTCCTTTTGAGATTAAATAATTGTAAACTGATTCGGCACGACGCTCAGAAAGTGGATTGTTTATTGCATCACTACCTGTACTGTCAGTATGACCATATATTTCTACATCTGTATCGGGATTGTTCACAAGTGAAGTTGCAAACTTATCAAGAGAAGCACGTGAGGCAGTACTTAAAGTACTAGAGTTTGTAGCAAAAAGAATACCTGATTCAAAAGTCACTTTAATGGCTTCTCCATCATTTACTTTTTCCACTTGTGCACCTTCAATTTTCTCGAGTTCAGCTGCTTGTTTATCCATTTTTTTGCCAATTATTGCACCCGCAGCTCCACCAATTATTGCACCAATTCCTGCTCCTAATGCAGCACCTCTACCTCCTCCTGCTATTGCACCTACACCTGCGCCAACAGCGGCACCAGAACCAGCACCTAAAGCTCCGCCTTTTACTGTACGGTTGGCACCACAACTCGAAAACACAAGAGATATAGCCAACACAGTAATAGCTAATAAATTAGTAAATTTTCTCATAATTAATTTTATGTTTTTGTTTGAATACTACTTTAAATTCAGTTTTTATAGATTTTACACGTTAGTATAGTTTAGTTAAAGATGTTCAGTGTATCGCAGTAAGCTAATTCACCAGCTACTATTGCTTCTATCTGTTCATCGGTATATTCTTTTATACCATCTTTTTTAGCGTTCTCAATGATAAAATCAAGCAACTCATCTTCATCAAATTCTATTTCTGTATCATCGCTTTCATCAAGAAAACCTTTCTCTTCGTAAAATTCGTAGATTAAATCAACGATGTAGTTAATTTCGTCATCAGAGAATTCACCCCTCATTTCCTCCGGAAGGTATTGCTGAATAAATTTCAGTGAATCATCTTCATCGTACTCAAGTACTTTCTTTTCTTCGCTCATAACAAAACTATTTAATATGTATATTCAATAAAAACAATTAATAAAAAAATAAGTTCACAAAACTAAACTGAAAACGGCCTTTAGTATCTTTTTGAATTCTTTTTAGCCTGTTCTCGTGCTTGTTTCTCTTGTAACTTTTGAGCCTCTTCTAATCTAGCCATAAAACCTGTTTTCTTTTTTTTCGGTTTTCTCTTATTTGCCTCTAGCTGTGCTAATATTTTCTCTTCATCAATCACTTTCTTCATAATTGTAGTAATGATGATAGTAATTAGAGTAGATAGAAAATAGTAGTAATTAAGACCTGATGGATAAGTATTAAGAAAGAAAAACATGAAAACACTCATAAATATTGGCATACTTTTCATTCCTGGCATGGTCTGTTGGCCTGTATCCATTGCTGCCATGTTATATTTTGCATAAATAACATTTGTTATTGTCATAAGTAGACAAAATATACTAATATGGTTACCGATAAATTTTGTAACTAAAGGTATATTACCACTCCATGATATTAATGAATCGAAAGTAGAAAGGTCATCCGCCCATAAGAAACTCTGCTGACGTAATTCGATAGCTGATGGGAAAAAGAAAAAGAGAGCTAATAAAACTGGCATTTGAATCAACATTGGCAAACAACCACTCATAGGACTTACTCCAGCTTTATTGTAAAGCTCCATTGTAGCCTGTTGTTTTTTCAACATAATATCTTGTTCCTTTCCTGGAAACTTTTTTTCAATCTCCTGTATTTGAGGACGTAATACACGCATTTTAGCAGATGACATGTACGACTTGTAGGTTAAAGGTGAGATAATGATTTTCACCAAAAGAGTTAAAATTAAAATAATTAGCCCCATACTCCAGTTTAGAGTTAGGAAGTAATTGAAAATTGGAATTACAAACCATTTATTAACCCAACTTAACCATCTATATCCTAAGTTTACAATGTCTTCGAGTTCAAATTTATCAGAACTGCTTTTAACACCTTTGTCATATGCTTTTAAAGTATTATAGTGAACTGGTCCAAAATAGAATTTAAAATCGGCACTAATAAGATCTTTATCAGGATTTACATCAATTGGAAACCATATCTCAGCTTTATAATCTTTGATGTAATCTGAATCTGATAACAACTCAGAAGATAAAATTGTATTGTTAAATGGCTTATCACCAATTATTATTGAAGTGAAGTATTGATCTTTGAAAGCAATCCACTTTATAGGATCTGATAGCTCTTTTTTGTCATTTTTGGTTTCGCTAAGTTTATCATCATCTTGTTTATCATACTTATAATGAATACGAGAATAGCGATTTTCGAATGCTCTACCCTTCTCTTGCTGCCTTATTTTTTGATCCCAGTTTAATCTGAAATTAGTTAGACTTTCGGGGTGTAATCCGTTTCTCATACCAGCTACCCTGATATCAAAATCCATCATATATTCATTCTCGGGAAGTGTGTATACAAAGTCTATATACTGTTCTGCTGTACTTTGAAGCCTCATTGTAACAGATCTTCCATCAGCACTTATAATTGGTGTAAAATACTCCTCTTCTGTTGATAATCTTACACTATTTCTATTATAGAGATCTAAATTAAATCGTGATTCCTTTTCATTTTCGAATAAAAAAAGACTATCACCTAAATAATGTAAATACTCTTTGAGTTGCACAGAATGTATTGCTCCACCTTTAGTATTTAATATAAGACGTATTTTTTCGTTCTCTAAAACAATCAACTCCTCAGAATTGATTTTAGAAATATTACTATTTAAAGAATCGTTAGAATTTAGAGAATCAGAAATCTGAACACTTCCTGCACTAAAGAAATTATATTTATTATCTCTATGTGCAATTTGTGAATCAACACCGTTTTTTATTTCACTTTTTTGATCAACATTTTTATTTAGAAGTTCGATTCTCTGAGTTTCTACAAGAGTAATAGAATCTCGTATTCGTTGTTGCTCTGCAATTTGCTCTTGACTTGGTCTATTGTAAATAGTGAATCCTATGATTATAGCTGTAATCAATAGTAATCCAATAACAGTATTTTTATCCATTAAGTAATAGGGATTATTATTTTCTTAATTCTTTTGTAATTGCTGCAGCTGCCATAAAACTCATGAAAAGAGGATTAGGCGAAATAACTGTACTGCTATACTCTGGATGAAATTGAGTACCAAGATACCATCTAAGAGTTGGCACCTCAACAACTTCAACTAAATCTGAGTCAGGGTTATAACCACTACATTTCATACCTGCAGCTTCTAGCATATCTTTATATTGATTATTTAATTCGTAACGATGACGGTGTCGTTCTTTGATTTTTGTTTTACCATAAGCTTTAAATGTTAGTGAGCCCTTTTTGATATTACAATCGTATGAACCTAATCTCATCGAGGCTCCCATATTTGTAATATGCTTCTGTTCCTCCATCAAATCTATTATCTTATGTTCTGCCTTGGAATCCATCTCAGTTGAGTTTGCTCCTTCTAAGTTTAGAACTGATCTGGCATATTCAATTACCATACATTGCATTCCTAAGCAAATACCAAATGTTGGTATATCATTTTCTCTAGCATATTTTAGTGCTATAAACTTACCTTCAATACCTCTCTGTCCAAATCCAGGTGCAATAATTATACCGTCAGCTTTACCTAAAAGCTCTGATACATTATCTGAGTTTATTCTTTCAGATTGATATAAATCGAGAACAAGTTTACGATTATTATAAACTGCTGCTTGTGATAATGATTCTGTTATAGATTTATATGCATCAGGTAGTTCAGCATATTTTCCAACAAGCTTAATATTCACTTCCTTTTTAGCATCTTTACGCATTTGTAAAAAAGCATTCCATGATTCCATATTAGGGCTTTCTTCAAAAGGAAGGTTTAGCTTTCTTAGTACTATTTCATCCATTCCTTGTCGTTGCATCATAGTTGGAACTTCGTAAATAGTAGACACGTCAACGGACTGCATTACAGCACCTTGTTCAACATTACAGAATAGTGCAACTTTATCAAGAATCTCTTTGTTTAGCTTACGTTCTGTTCTTAAAACTAACATATCAGGTTGGATACCTAACGATTGAAGCTCTTTAACTGAGTGCTGTGTAGGTTTAGTTTTAACCTCACCTGCGGCAGCTATATAAGGAACATAAGTTAAATGTATGCAAAAGCAGTTTTTACCTAGCTCCCACCTTAGTTGTCGAACAGCTTCGAGATACGGAGTAGATTCAATATCTCCTACAGTACCACCTATTTCAGAAATTACAAAATCAAATTTACTTTTTACACCTAATGATTTTATATTTCTTTTTATCTCATCAGTAATGTGGGGTATTACTTGAACTGTTTTACCAAGGTAATCACCTCTACGTTCTTTAAGAATTACATTTTGATAGATTCTACCGGTAGTGATATTGTTTTCCTTAGTCGTTTGAATATTTAAAAATCTCTCGTAATGTCCTAAGTCAAGATCTGCTTCATGTCCATCTACAGTAACAAAACACTCACCATGTTCGTATGGATTTAATGTGCCCGGGTCTACATTGATGTATGGGTCAAACTTCTGAATAGTAACTTTGTACCCCCTTGCTTGTAATAATTTACCTAATGAAGATGCAATAATTCCTTTACCTAATGAAGAAACTACGCCACCAGTAACAAAAATATATTTTGTATCAGCCACGATTGTGAAGTTTATATAGTTTTTTTTGAATTTGCAAAGTTACATATTTTTTAGAACATAGCGTAATAAAATGCTTCAATCAATAGATCACAACACTATTTACATTGTAATAAGTTCCATGTTCTCACATCTCATAATCTTACCAGGGAAAGCTTGTACAATGGAATAATTATGTGTAGACATTATAACGGCAGTACCTCTTTTCGATATCTCTTGTAATAGATATACAATCTGACTACCCGTCTCAGGATCAAGATTACCTGTAGGTTCGTCGGCAAGAATTAATGCAGGCGAATTTAATAATGCTCTTGCAATTACAATACGCTGCTGTTCACCACCTGAAAGCTCATGAGGCATTTTATAAGTTTTATTTTGCATTTCTACCTGCAGTAAAACTTCATTTATACGATCTTTGATCTCACGTTTATTTTTCCAACCGGTAGCACGAAGAACAAATTCCAGATTTTTCTCTACTGTACGATCTATCAGAAGTTGAAAATCTTGAAAAACTATTCCAATTTTCCTTCTTAGGTAAGGTACTTTTTTTTGATTTATTGTGGCTAGCTCGTAATCGAAAACCCTTGCACTACCATATTCAATAGGAAGTTCGGCATACATACTTTTCATAAGCGTACTTTTACCAGAACCAACTTTTCCAATAATATACAGAAACTCGCCACGATTTACAGTAAGATTTATATTTCGTAGAATTATATTTTCTTCTCGGTTAAGTTGAACGTTTGAATAATTAACTATTTGTTCCTGAATCATTTTATATACTTATTGTTAATTTACAAAGATATGTTTTTATTTAATTAGTGCTTTATTTTCAATACTTTAATTGCTAAAATTGCAGCTATTAATGACCCTGCTATGTCAGCTATCCAATCTCCCATTTCTGCACTTCTAGTAGAAAAGAAATACTTCTGAAGCAACTCTATCAATCCTCCATAGAAAACTGGAACGATAAATCCCCAAAATATCCATTTTAGACGTTTTGGAGAGTAAAAATTCATTCTATAGTAGTCGAACATTATTACAGCAGTTAACATAAAAAACATACAAAAATGAGCAATTTTATCCCATGGTAAACCTTCAGGCATACCTGGTATATTATCTGAAGGAATTAAGCAAGTTGCTATAAAAATAAATAAAACTAAAATTAACGGCAGTATAGAATAGCGAAGTAGACTGTTCATTTTTGAAGCTAGATAAAACTTTGAATAATGACAAAGATACTATCATTTTATTTATTTGTAATAAATAAGTACCAATACATGTCTATTTATAAACATATAACTAATAGAAAATTTAGTTTTCAGTAAAAAATTTGTTCCTTTGCGTTTATTAAATAGAAACATACAAATCAATCAATAAAAAATATGAGATATTATATTCTATCACTAATAATAGCAATATATTCAATAAATACAGTTGCACAAGTACCAACTCCAGAACAGAACCAGCGCTATTTTGATATAAATAAGAATATTGATATTTTTAACTCAGTACTTAGGGAGCTTGATATGTTTTATGTAGACAGCATCGAGATTAATAACCTTGTACAGAAAACAATAGAAAGTATGTTAACTCGTCTAGATCCATATACAGAATATTATTCAGAAGAAAATATTGGAGATCTTCAATTTCTAACTACAGGAGAATATGCCGGTGTCGGAGCAATTGTTTCATATAAAGATGGGGGAGTTATAATAAATCAACCATATGAAGGTTTACCTGCCGATAAAGCAGGATTAAAAGCAGGAGATAGAATACTTGAAATTGATGGAGATGATGTTAGAAATTCCAATGTTAAAGATGTTAGCGATAGACTAAAAGGTACACCAGGAACAACAATCCAAATTTTAATAAAAAGAGCAGGTGAAGATAAAGAGCGAATTGTATCAGTTGTCAGAGAAAAAATAGAAATTGATCCAATAACATATTCAGACATTGTAAAAGAAGATATTGGATATTTACATTTTGGGTCATTTACATCTAATAGTTCAAAAAGAGTAGAGGAGTCAGTAAAAGAACTTAAAGATAAAGGTGCAAAATCCTTGATTATGGATTTAAGAGGCAATGGTGGAGGAATTTTAGAAGAAGCTGTTAATATTATTAATCTTTTTGTACCTAAAGGGACAGAAGTTGTTTCTACTAAAGGTAAATTAACTCAATGGGACAGATCATATTACACACGTGAAAAACCTTTAGATGAGTTAATACCAATTATTGTTCTTATAGATACAGGTTCCGCTTCTGCTTCAGAAATAGTTGCAGGAGCATTACAAGACTTAGACAGAGCAGTTATTGTGGGTAACAGGTCTTTTGGTAAAGGCCTTGTACAAACTCCTAGAGAACTTCCATATGGAGGAAATATTAAAATCACAACTTCAAAATATTATATTCCAAGTGGAAGAGGAATTCAGGTGCTAGATTATTCACATCGTAATCCCGATGGAAGTGTTGCAAGAGTTCCTGATTCGCTTACAAATCTATTTCACACAAAAAATGGAAGAGAGGTTCGCGATGGTGGTGGTATATCACCTGATATTTCACTTAATCATGAACAAAGTGGCACTATTGGTTATTACTTAATGACTCAAAATATAATTTTTGATTATGTGACTGAATGGGTACAAAACAATAAAACAATTGAACCGGCGGAACAATTCGCTTTATCTGAAAACGATTATAAAATGTTTAAAGAGTTCGTTAAAAATAAGGACTTTGAATATGATAAAATGAGTGAGCAATCATTAAATCAATTAAAGAGTATTATGGAATTTGAAGGCTATATGAATGTAGCTTCAGAAGAATTTAATGCACTTGCAAAAAAACTACAACCCGATTTAGATAGAGATTTAGAACTGTTTAAGCATATAATAAAAGATATGATTGAATCAGAAATTATTCAGAGGTATTACTATAAAAAAGGTGTTATTAAACATCAATTAGCCAATGATATAGTATTTGAAAAAGCTATAGAAGTTCTAAAAGATCCTGAAGTTTACAATTCGATTCTTAAACCAACAACTGAAATCAGTTTAAATGCTAATTAATAATGATAGTGTAAGTTTGATTAGAATAAACTGTAAGCTATCGACTGTAATTAGTTTTATTAGACAAAACATTTATATCTATGTTAACTTATGAATTTATAATTCGACTATTTATTGCATCTTTAGCAGGTGGTATAATAGGAATTGAACGAGAATCGAATAATAAGAGTGCCGGATTACGTACCAATATGATTGTTTCTGTTGGGGCATCAATATATGTAATGATTTCATCTTCAATTTTAGATGGAAGTGCTACAGGTGATATAAGCAGGGTAATGGGGCAAATCGTTACAGGTATAGGATTTCTGGGTGGAGGTGTAATTCTTCATCAAGGTTCTAGTGTAAAAGGCCTAACTACCGCAGCAACTATTTGGTGTAGTGCTGCTCTAGGTTGTCTTGCAGGATTTGGAATGTACTGGGAATTGGCCGCTTCAACTTTTCTTATATTAATTATTAATTCGGTATTAATAAAAGCTGAATTCTGGTTTATAAAGAAGAATAATAATAAAAAGAATTCGGAATAACCATTTATAATAACTTAGCTAATATTATTCCGGTACAACTTTTTTGCGAATTACAATATTCACTAATTGATAAAGAGTCTATTATAACTTTATTTTTAGATGAAGAAGCATGAATGAATGTTAGTTTTCCACCCTTTTGAAATACAAACCCAGTATGAGTTACATCTAACCCTTTTATTGAAGTCGAAAATGCTAAAACTGACATATGAGGGACAATATTGGTAATATCATCAATATTTGCTTTTGGAATATATGAAATTATACCTCTGTCATTAATCACTTTTTCAACATCAATAATCTTATTTAAAGTTTCATCATTTACTTTCAATTGACTATAAGCATCTCTGTGAGTGGACATAAAGTCAATACTCTTTTTTTCAGTTATACCACCTAATTGAATAGTAATATCCTTAAGTAATCCAACCTGCTCGTTATCAAATATCCAGTCGGTGAAATAATGTAATCTTGAAGAATATCCATCTAATACTCCTTCTCTATATCGCAAAGTCTCTAATTTATTTATAAAATTTTCGAAAGTCAAAACTTTAGAACTAACAGTTTGCGATAATGCAATAACAGTTTCAACAAACGTGGTACAATCAAACTCTCTTAAATTGACAACAAGTTTCTCGTTGCCCTCAATCTCAAGTCTGTGAGCTACATAAGGTTTTTCAAGAAAATATATTGCTGTATTTTCAAGAATGTAATCTAAATTTTCTTTATGTTTTTTTTCTAGTATATAAGAAATATATTGATTAAATATTTCAATATCCTCATCAACATATACCACATTTTGCTGTGCAGAAACAATATTTGTAATTAAAAATGTTGCTAAAAATAGAATTGTTTTCTTCATTGTATTTATAATTAAAAAAAATTGTCTAATTAGCTAAAGTTCAATCACAGAAATCTTATAAACTACTATTTATAAGTTTTAGAGATAAGTAAATGATCCATTATAGTCATTGCAGCCATAGATTCTACAATAGGTACAGCTCTTGGTAAAACACAGGGATCATGCCTGCCTCTGGCTTTTATAATTGTATCTTTTCCATTTATATCTACAGTTTTTTGTTCTCTCAGAATTGTTGAAACAGGTTTAAATGCAACTCGAAAATAAATATCTTGTCCATTTGAAATACCAGCCTGAATACCACCTGAATTATTTGTTCGAGTTCGAATGGTTCCTTTAAAATTAAAAAAACTATCATTAACCTCTGATCCACGCTTGGAAACATCAAATCCCATACCGTATTCAAAACCTTTTACAGCATTAATTCCAAGCATTGATGCACCTAAATCAGCATGAAGTTTACCAAAGACCGGTTCTCCCAATCCTACTGGTACACCTTTTATTACGGCTGTTATAACACCACCAATTGTATCTCCTTCAGAACGAACATCCTGAATTAGTTTTATCATCAAACTAGCCACTTCTGGGTCTGGGCATCTCACAATATTATCTTCTATACGATCAAGGTCATACATTCTATAATCGTTTTCAAGAGAAATATGTCCAACTTGAGATGTATATGCTTTAATTTCTATTTTAGATTGTTTTAAATATTGTTTAGCAATTGCACCTCCAACAATTCTTGCTATTGTTTCTCTTGCTGATGAGCGACCTCCACCACGATAGTCTCTTATACCATATTTTTGCTGATATGTATAATCAGCATGTGAAGGTCGATATGAGTCCATTATGTTACTGTAGTCCGAAGACTGCTGATTCTCATTTCTTACTATAAAACCTATTGGAGCACCTGTACTTTTACCTTCAAAAATACCCGATAACAATTCAACCTTATCATCCTCTTTACGAGGTGTAGTAATTCGTGATTGTCCCGGCCGCCTACGATTTAGTTCAGCCTGTATAAAATCTAAATCAAGTAACATTCCGGGAGGACATCCATCTATTATGCCTCCTACCGCTGGGCCATGAGATTCTCCAAAAGTAGTAAGTCTGTATAGCCTTCCAAATGTATTCATAAATTTCTCTTATTATATCTTAATGCATTGATTAACAATTGCAACCACCTGTGCCACAACCGCCACCATTTTGACTTCCACAGCCACAGCCTCCTTCACTTGAAGCACAGCCACATCCATCTTCACTCGTTCCACAACCACCGCAACCACAACCGCCACTGAACAATGCAGCTATTTCTTCAGCTGATGGTTCTCTAACATCTAATATTTTACCTGAGAAATACATATTTTCACCGGCCAGTGGATGATTAAAATCCATTGTTACATAATCATCTCCAATAGAAACAACTGAACCTGTCAACCTATTGCCTGATGAGTCCATCATAGGTACAACATTCCCTTCAAAAAGTACATCACTATCAATTTTTCCATCTATCTCGAAAATATTTTTGGGCAGTTCTAATACTTGTGCTTCATCGTATTCACCATATGCTTCTTCTGGAGTAAGATGAAAATTAAATTCTACTCCGGCCTCTTTACCTTCGAGTTGTCTTTCAAATGCATCGAGCATACTATTTGTACCAAAAATAAACTCCATAGGCTTTTCTACACTAGCCTGTTCCATTAATTCTCTATCTTCTCCCTCTCCTACATTTAAATCGTATGCAAGGACTACGTATTTATTATCTGAAATTTTCATTTTTTATTATTTATATTATTTATCTTAAAAAGATGATTCTAATAACCCCTGAATGAAACACCTAAATCGCTACAATGTTTATAAACTACATGCATTTTTAAGATTATTCAAGGCTTTTTCCAAAACAGATTTAGAAGTGCCAACATTTAAACGCATAAAACCTTCTCCTCCAGGACCAAATATTGAGCCATCATTCAAAGCTAATCCTGCTTTAAAAACAAACAAATTAACTAGCTCCTTTTGAGATATATTCAATGATCGACAATCGAGCCAGATAAGAAACGATGCTTCTGGTATTATTGCCTTAATATCAGGAATATTTTCTTTTAGGTAACTATCAACAAAGTCAACATTCCCTTTTATATATTTCAGCATCTCATCTAACCAATCGTCACATTCATTGTATGCGGCTTTTGTTGCAGTATATGCAAAAAGAGTACCTTCGTCTAAAGATCTACGTTTTACATAATTATGATATTTATCTCTAATATCTTTATTTGTTATTACTGCATATGAACTAACTATACCAGCAATATTAAAAGTTTTACTGGGTGCCATTAGTGTAATTGAATTATTTTCAGCCTCAGAAGAAACTGTTGCAAATGGAGTATGAATAAATCCCGGTAAAGCTAAATCTGAATGAATTTCATCAGATACAACAAAAATATTATTTTCAAAACAAATTTTAGCTAAATCTTTTAGTTCTTCAGGAGTCCAAGATCTTCCACCAGGATTATGTGGATTACAAAAAATAAGCATTTTGCAATCTTTATCTGAAATTATTTTTCTTAACCCCTCAAAATCTATCTTATATTTACCATTTTCAAGCATAAGAGGATTATTTACCACCTTTCTTCCAAGTGCAGTTGTCATAATTCTAAAAGGATGGTAAACAGGAGGTTGTATAATAATATTATCTCCTACTTCTGTAAACTCTTCTATAGCAAAGTTAAAACCCTTTATCACACCAGGGACATAAGTAATAGCTTCTTTATTAACCTTCCAATTATGTCGTTTATAAAGCCAATTAGTAATAGAATTAAAATACTCTTCTGTCTGAACAGTATAACCAAATACACCATGTTCTACACGTTTTAGTAACGCTTGAGTAATTGCAGGAGGTGATTTAAAATCCATATCAGCTACCCACAATGGTATTATATCTTCACGACCAAATATTGATTTCAAATTTTCAATTTTAGAACAGTCGCTGTTAGACCTGTCGACGACTTCATCAAAATTATATTTCATTCGTATAAATTGTAGTTTTAAATATTGATTTACAATTAGTTTTTTATAATAATTATAACTTTTTGATTTCCTAAATCTATTTATAATAAATACTTTCTAACTTTTTTATATCTATAGCTTTTTTATATCCAAAGTTCAGTGATTCAAAAGCAAAACCAATTAAAAACTGGTGAGAATTAATTTTAGTAACCAGTTTGTTTACATCATTGCAATAGTATTCCCACAAATATCCTAATCTAATAGTTAAACTGTTTACAGGGACATCAATAGTAAAGTAATTACGAAGAGAAAACTGATTGTGAAATGAACCTAAATGAATAGTGCCCTTATTATTTCCTAAAGAGAAAATTTCATAATATGAGTGTCCATATTCTGGAGAAAAAAATACTCCGGCAAAAGGTGATGAAACCTGCCATCTGAGAGTTATAGTTCTCCAATTATATATTCCGATTGCAGTTACATTTAAATTTGCATATGTCTTAAGAGAGCCCGGATTATTTCCATTACGAACATTGTAAATGCCACCAAGTGAAAGCTCAGGACCTCCACCTCCATATAATCTGAAATAATTGTTTTTTAGCTTATAATTAAGAATTGGCAGATATCCATTTAAATTGTAATATAAGCTGCCCCAATATTCAGAAGAAGATGAAGTTGGGTTTTTTGTGACTCCTGTTTGAAGCCTGTATTGATTCTGTAATAATAATTTACTTTCTAAAATAGAAGTTATTTTAAGTCTTTCATGAATTAAAGATATTGCAATTCCTTCATATGTAAGTGGAGAAAGGTAGCTATCATATAATTGCGACTTTCCAACCCCAATTAGTGTAGATTGGTTAACAGATATTTCATTCTCGACAGGAGTACTCTCTTGTGAAAAAATTAAATTAAGAGAACATATCCCTAAAAATACCAATACCCACACTTTTTCCATCAGGTTTAGTTATTTATACTATATCATGATTAATCAAATAGTTTCATTTGACCTGTAATTTCATCTCTCAAATTAGAATCAGAAACACCATCTTCTCCAACCTCAAGCTCAATCTCAACTTTAGTCGAGTGATCTTCAACAACTTCTTCAGGAAATCTTGTTGGTTCAAGTTCTTCAACAATTTTAACCTCAAAGTTAGAGATTCTTTTACCTTTTGCCTTATACCCTTTTACAGCAATAAATTCCTCGACATCAATTTCTAATGGTTCTCTGAAATCATCATTTCCTCCAAATGTTGCTTTCATCCTCGGATATACCACATCTGTCAAAACATAAAGTTTCGATTCAGGATTATCTCCTAAAAAGTTAAGTGGCTTATCTGAAGCTTCAAAAGTAAAACGCTTAATGTATGCATATTTCTGATCAGCATCATAAAGTGCAGCTGACCAAATCTTATTTATATCAAACTTCTCTATTAATAGAATATCTGTAGGAAAATGATTGGATAAATCGAAATTACAAATATGATAATCACCGCTATTAGTAACAACCAGTATCATATCATCTCCCTGGAATTCACCAAGATATTTACCTCCACCATCGTAATTTAGTCTTAAAACATCAGGATCAAACCAAACCTTTCTTCCACCCAATGTAGATAATCCTTTTTGTTTTAATTGAATTCGGTGCACTTCAGCTTTTGTTAATATATTACCCATTGCACCTCTTCCCTTAATATCAATTTCGCTAAAGTCTTTCTCGAATTGAAGTATCCTTAATCTTGGTTTTGGTTTTAATACTACTTTAACCGTTTCTGCTTCACCATTTGGATTCGCACTAAAATATGAAATTTTTGAACCGGCTTTACCTTTTGTCAAGTCGTACTCCTTATCTCGTGTTACTCCTGTTACAGCAAAACGTTTTATGTAATAAGGAGATATTCTACCATCTCTGTAAATTACATTATATATTGTGCGTTTATCATTTCTCTTAAAAACATTAGCATATAGAATACCTTTACCTACAAACTCTTTCTCACTAACTTTTACTACTTTATATTTACCATCTTTGAAAAAGATAATAATATCATCAATATCAGAACAATTACATACAAATTCATCTTTTTTCAGACCTGTTCCAATGAAACCTTCCTCACGATTAACATAAAGTTTCTCGTTAGCTACAGCCACCTTAGCTGCTTCAATATTCTCAAAGCTCCTTATTTCTGTTATACGTGGAAAATTTTTACCATATTTTTCTTTCAACATCAAAAACCAAGATATAGTATAATCAATAAGATTATTAAGGTTGTAGTTTATTTCGTCTATATCCAGTAACAGCTTTGCTATTAGCTCTTCTGACTTATTTACGTTGAATTTAAGTATACGAGCCATTTTGATCTCCATCAATCTAAGAATATCATCACCGTTTATTTCTCTAATCAAATTAGCTTTAAATGGCTCCAGTCGTTTATCTATATGATTAATAGCAATATCCATGTTTGCTGCATTCTCAAACTCTTTATCTTTATAGATACGCTCTTCTATGAATATTTTTTCGAGAGATGCAAACAAATGAGATTCCTGTTTTTCATTTTTATCAATCTCTAGTTCCATTCTCAGTAACTCCTTAGTTCTGTTTACTGAAGCTTTTAAGACATCACTAACTGTAAGAAAATGAGGCTTTTCTTCATCAATCACACAACAATTTGGAGATATACTTATTTCACAATCTGTAAATGCATATAAAGCATCAATTGTCTTGTCTGAAGAAACACCAGGAGCGAGTTGTACATGTATCTCTACATTTTGAGCAGTAATATCATCTACTCTTTTGATTTTTATTTTACCTTTTTCATTAGCCTTCAGTATAGAATCTACTACACTTGAAGTAGTTCTACCATATGGAACATCTTTTATTATCAGAGTTTTATTATCCAGTTTAGTAATTGTAGATCTTATTTTAACTGAACCACCCCTCTCACCATCATTATATTTTTCTACATCGATATATCCTCCTGTTTGAAAATCAGGATATAGATTAAAGCTTTTTTCTTCTAAATATGCAATAGACGCATCACACAATTCATTAAAATTATGAGGCAAAATCTTAGATGACAATCCCACCGCTATACCTTCAGCACCCTGAGCAAGGAGTAGAGGAAATTTTGCAGGAAGTGTTATCGGTTCTTTATTTCTACCATCATATGAAGGTTTCCACTCTGTTGTTTTTGGATTGAAAAGTACCTCAAGAGCAAATTTTGTTAAACGCGCTTCAATATATCTTGGTGCAGCCGCGCTATCTCCGGTTAAAATATTTCCCCAGTTACCTTGGCAATCAATTAGTAGATCCTTTTGTCCCAACTGTACTAATGCATCTCCTATAGATGCATCTCCATGTGGGTGGAACTGCATTGTATTTCCAATAATGTTTGCAACTTTGTTATACCTGCCATCATCCATTCTTTTCATGGAGTGCAATATTCTACGCTGAACCGGTTTAAGACCATCAGAAATATGTGGAACAGCACGTTCTAATATTACATAAGATGCATAGTCTAAAAACCAGCTCTGATACATCTTAGATAGATTGAGTGTAGAGTCTTCCGCAAGTCTAACTGGCACCCTTGAAATGGTACCAGCTCCTGAAGAAAAACTTGTTTCAAGTTCACTACCTTGAAGATTTTCAGTTTTATTTTCTAATTCGTCTTCGTTTTCCTGTTTAGATGACATATATATGTTTAATAAACAGATACACCACCACCTAAACCAAATGGTAGTGTGTATCGTTGTATATTATAAATGGTTTATTATTTTAACAAATTTAATTAATATGTAAATTCAAACAGTGAGATTTACACTTATAAAATCCCTCAAAGATATTAAAAATGAGGTAAAACTCAAAATAGTTTTTTTTAAAGAATCGATATAAACTTTTTTATTTATATTTGTGAAACCCAATACTTAACAACAAAAAAAATAAAGATACATTTATGAAAAAAATGAGTTTTTTATTTATAATTCTATTTTTAACTTCTTGTGGCAGTGTTCCTTTTACAGGAAGAAGGCAATTGCAGCTTGTATCTAATGATGAAGTTATAGCACTAAGTTTGCAGCAATATCAAGAATTTATGCGTAGTGCTCCATTAATAAAAGGAACTGCAGATGCTAAAATGGTAGAACGTGTAGGAATTAGATTAGCTAAAGCTGTTGAAACTTTTTATAGAAGTAACGGATACGAATCGGAGATATCAAACTATACTTGGGAATTTAATCTTGTTTCTGATAAAAGCGTGAATGCTTTTGCTATGCCTGGTGGTAAGGTTGTTGTAAATACCGGGTTACTGCCAGTTACACAGACTGAAGAAGCACTTGCTGTAGTTGTAGGACATGAAATAGCTCATGTAATTGCAAAACACTCAAACGAAAGAATAAGCCAGCAGGTTGCACTACAATATGGTGGTGCTATTGCAGGTGGGTTACTTGGCAATTCAGAATCTGCACAACAACTAGGTAATACTGTTTTCGGGATTGGAGCTCAATATGGAGTAATGCTACCATATGCACGTAAACAGGAGTTGGAATCAGATGAAATAGGTGTAATTATTATGGCAATTGCAGGTTATGATCCACGTGCTGCTATTCCCTTTTGGGAAAGAATGGCACAGGCCTCATCTGGATCACAGGTTCCTGAAGTATTAAGTACCCACCCTGCAGACAATAAAAGAATTGAGAGATTGCAAAAAATAATGCCAGTTGCTCTAGAATATTATAAAGGTTCGGGTGTGCAAAATACAACAACCGAACCAATTAAAACATCTACCACAGTTCCTGTAGAAAATAAAAATGTAAGAACTTCAGAAGAGTGGTCTTTCTAAATCAATATTTTTTGTAATATACTGAAAATTATCCTCTTAAACGATTCAATGATTGAACTAATGCCTCGTCAGCACCTATTTTCCTAATCGCAAGAATAGTGAAAATAATGCTGATTATAGGCATTATTGCACCAAAACCGACTTTACTGAATTCTAAATTATTTACAGGATATACTTTAAACATTATAAACCCGAAATAAAGGTAGAATCCAATCATTAATACAATGTTGAAAATTGAAAATCGAATTTGCAAAATTCTTTTTTTATAAAAAAACAAAGTAATCAATGATAAAATTGAACTTAATAAGCCTATAAAAAACAGGCCCCATGTAGAATCGGTTAGTTCGCCATTGAAGTATATACCCATAGCTTCAAATAAAACCTCTTCTGTATTAAAGAAAAATGAAGCTAATGGCAGTGAAACCGAAATTAACATAGCAGTAGCTGCTAAAAGCAGATATACTGATTGTATTCTTTGTAGCATATATTAGAAAAGATCTTTTTCTTTTGCAGGATTACGATAATACACTTCACCTTCTTTCCATTCTTCAACTGCAATCAACACAGGTTTAGGAAGTTTCTCAAAGAAACGTGAAATCTCAATCTGCTCATGATTTTCAAAAACCTCTTCCAAATTATCACTATATGAAGCAAACTCCTGTAGCTTTGAATCCAAATCTTGTTTCATATCTAAACTTATTTGGTTAGCTCGTTTGCCAATGATTCTTACCATTTCATATACATTTCCAACGGGCTCCGATAATTTCATCACATCACGTGTTTCAGTGTTCGAGCTTGCAGCAATTTTTCTATAATCCATTTTACTTATATATGTTATTTATATTTCTTATTAATTTGAGGGTAAATGTTCAATCTTTGATTGTGCCTCTTTGTAATACTTCTCTGCTTCTGACAGATATTTTCCTTCTGGGAAAGTGTTTGTATAATTAAAGTATTCATCAATCACCATACGGAATCTTTCAGGTTGCGTTTTCAATATACTCCTTTTCGCGAATTCATATCTAGCACGTAAAATAGTTATCTGATACTCTTCCATATAAATTGAATAAGGATAACTTTTCATTGCTTCACGTGCAGTTGTAACTGCCGACTCATAATTATTACCCATATAATTACCTAGGTTAAGATAGAGTTGAGCTGCAAGTAATTCTTTATGAGCCAATTTCTCTTGCAATTCAAACAGATAGTTACGGGCTTGTTCGGCTCGCTCAGTTTGCGGATATCTGTCAATATATTTTTGAAACTCTGCAATAGCAGTATATGTTTTCGATTGATCTAATTTGGGATCGGGAGAATCCAAATACATTCCATATGCTGAATAAAAGAGTGCTGGTTCTGCATACTGCCCCTTATTGTAAGTATTATAATACGTAGTAAACACCTCTGTTGCAGAAATATAATCTCTTGAATTATAATGACTTTGAGCTAAAAGATAAAGAGACTCTTCTGCATCTGCTGTACCTTTCATAAAAGGAACAAGCTCTTCAAGCAATGAAATACTCCGACTGTACTTACCCTCTTCGAAATATTTTTTTGCATAACTATATTTCAAATCTCTATCGGTACTTTTTAATATTTTGTTGTATTCACTACATGAGCCTAAAAATATAGGTAGCAACAAAAAAAAGATTATAATTCTTCTCATTTCAATACAAGTCGGTTTAAGATTGCAAATTTACGTAATCTTTCTAATTATTAGGTAGAGAAAGCTATTTTTATTCTATTTTAGTATTTCTTTGAAACAAACTCCAGTACACTATCTACATACTTTCGGTCGTTTGAAAGCTTTGGCACTTTATTTTGACCTCCTATTTTATCTCTATATTTCATCCAATCATAAAAAGTGCCCTTATCAAGTGGCTTAACAATTGGAAGGTCTAATGACAAGTTATATGAACGTTTTGCTTCATAATCTGAATTATGTCTTTTCAAGCTTGAATCAAGAGCATGTATAAACATTTCTAAATTATCAGGCTCTGTCTCAAACTCAATTAACCATTCGTGAGCCCCATTATTGTTATCTCCAAAATAAATCGGAGCTGCTGTAAATTCATTCACCTTTGCTCCTGTTTCATTACAAGCCTCTTCAATCGCTTTATCAGCATTTTCTACAATTATTTCCTCTCCAAATGCATTTATAAACTGCTTAGTTCTGCCAGTCAATTTAAAAAGGTATGGATCAATTGATGTAAACATAATTGTATCTCCCAGCTTATAGCGCCATAAGCCACCACTAGTAGTAATAACAATCGCATACTGTTTCCCAACTTCTACCCCTTCTAAAGGAATAGCTTTAGGAAGTTCGCTACTCCACTCTTCAACAGGTAAGAATTCATAAAACACCTCGTTATCGAGTATTAGTAACATTTCTTTTGAATCTGGAGTATATTGTACACCAAAGAATCCTTCAGAAGCATTATATGTTTCCCAATATCTCATTCTATCTGAACAAATTATTTTCTTATACTGATCGTTGAATGGAGTAAAACTTACTCCTCCATGAAAGAAAACTTCTAACTGTGGCCAGATCTCTGGTATAGTTTTTCCTGTTTCTTCAACTATTTTTTTTAATAGCACTAACATCCATGATGGCACTCCTAATAATGCACGGATATCTGTCTTAAGAGCATATTCTGTAAGTTTATGGAGTTTATCTTCCCAATCTGGCAATAAAGCAATCTCCTCAGGAGTCCTTCTTTTTTTTACTGCTCTAGGGAGATTCTTCATTAGAATAGCTGAAATATCTCCAGTAAAAATATCACCACCAATCTGATTAACCTGTTTACTTCCACCCATTACCAGCGTTTTACCTAAAACAAAGGAAGTGTCGGGATAGTGAATTGAATATGTTCCCAACATATGATAACCTGCTCGATAGTTACCATTGATGAGTGATTCTTTTGTTACAGGAATATATTTACTTTTATCTTCGGTGGTTCCCGAAGACATCGCAAACCACTTTACCGGTGTATCCCAGAGTACGTTTTTTTTATTATATATGATAATATCAGTTAGATAAGGTCTAATATCTTCATAAGCAATTATAGGAACATAAGAAGCAAATTCATTTTCATTTTGAATTTTCCCGAAATTCATTTTTTCACCATAGAGAGTATTTTTTCCATGTTCTAAAAGATACTGAAAAGTTCGGTGTTGTGTACCAAGTGGATCAGCTATAAATTTTTCCACCGGTTTATAATATGATGTAAGTATAGAACGAGCTATTTTCTGAATCATTCTGTAATTGTCAATTGATGAACAAAGTTAAATAGTTGTATGTTAATTAAAATTCAATTTATCCAATACTGCTTATTTTTCGAAGTCGTTCTTCATCAATTATTTTTATTTTCCTGCCATCCACAGCGATAATTCTTTCATTTACAAAGTTCGATAATGTTCTTATAGCATTTGATGTTGTCATATTCGACAAACTTGCCAAATCTTCTCGTGCTAAATAAATATTTATTGTTGCATTGTCTTCTTCAAGTCCATATGTTTCTTTTAGAACTATCAAAGATTCTGCTAATCTTCCACGAACATGTTTTTGAGTCAAATTAACTACCCTTTGATCGGCAATTCCAAGGTCTTTAGATAGTTGCTGAATAAAATACATTGCTAAATCACCATTCTCTCGAATTAATTTTTCAATTAATTCCATAGGTATAAAACAAACAGTACAAGCTTCAAATGCAGATGCAGCTGTTACATAGGGTTCTCTTGCAAAATAAGCTCTATAACCAAAATACATAACCGGACGTATAATCCTTATAATCTGACTTCTTCCACCTACTCCACTTTTAAAAATCTTTACTTTACCTTCAAAAAGACACATAAGATTTTTAGGAATTTCGTCAACAATATAAATCAATTCATTTTTCTTAAAATGTAATATACGGGCATTCTCACGTAATAAATTACGCTCAACATCCGATAACATTCTCCAAACCTCAGGTAATGAAGATGATAATTCAATTGAATCTTTATAATTTTCGGGCATGGTTGTTATAGAACTATGTTCTAAAACACAAAGATAGTACTATTTTGAAAATCAAAAAAATATTCGAGTCAATGAAAATAAAATTTTCCTCACTTTCAAAAAAAAACGTAAGTTTGCATCCTTATGAGTAGGATGCTAATTTTAATATCCATTTTAAATATATTAATCATAATGAACTGCTACTCATCGGAATCTGATCTGCCTACAGATACGATATTAATGAGAGCAATGAGTTCAGCTGAAAAATACAACAACCTCGTGGAACATTATTCTGCAGAGGTTTACACTCGTTCATATATAGAAACTGTTAAAAAGAACATTTTTTATAAATATACACATCTAATACCGCAGTTTGTTTTACATGATCCCCATAGTGATGAAGCATTAATAGAGACTATCAGTAAATTCAGATTTGAGTTCCCTAACAACTATATCCACGACATTCAAAAGGTTATTGGTACATTAACGAGGCAGAAAGATATAGATTTGATCCCTTTTAAGTTGCTGAACATTAATATTTATGGAGAGACAACTAACGACGAAAGTTTATTCATGCCTATTCGCTTCAGCACAGCAAAATACTATCGATATGAACTTTATCAAACCTTTACGGAAAACAACAAAACATACTATAATATTCATTTTACACCTATTTATGAAAACCCTAAACTACTTAAAGGATCATTTATAATTGAGAGAGGTACATGGAGGGTGATATTTTTTAGAGGTGAAGGTGTAGATATATTATCCGACTTTTCTTTTGAAATTACTATGGGTGATGAATGGATTACAAACTATCTTCCTGTAAGTCTAACAATATATCAAACAACATCATATCTTGGTAATGTATTAGCAGGTAGACATCTCGCAAAAATTAAATATAATGATATTCAGTTGCGTCAAACACAAGATAAAGATAAATCACTAAACATCAGCAACTTCTACAAAGTTCGATTAGACTCAGTACCTGTACAGACCGATTCGTCCTTCTGGAATTCAAACCGTCCAATACCACTTCAGGCTAAAGAGTATGATGTAATGCAAAATTTTATTAGGAAGCAACAAGAAAAACAGAATAAATTAGAAAATGGAGACTCAGTTTCTCATAACATTGCAAAGCAAATGGCGCAGAGAATGGTTCTAAACTCAAGTTATAAATACAAGTCAACTAAAATTGGTTATTCTGGTTTGTTAAATCCACTAATGCTAGGATATAGCTCAAGAGATGGTATAACATATAGACAAAAACTTTATTTTAATATTGCATTAAGTCGAAACAGAACAATAAATATAGATCTACTCGCAGGTTACATGTTTCGAACAAAGGAGTTAATCACAGATCTAACAACCACTTTCAACTACGAGCCGATGCATCTCGGCAGCCTTTCATTTTCATTAGGAAAGGGTAATCCAACATACAGCTCTCTATTTGTTGATCAGATTCAGGATAGTTTAAAAAACAAAGGAATAACTTTCGAAGATATTTCTCCTAATTATTTTGAAGACTACTACCTTGAATTACTAAACACTATCGAAATAAAAAATGGATTATTATTTCAGACCGGTATAGATTATCATATAAGAAATGGAGAAAGTAAACCAATGAAGTTACGAAGTTCCGATGACACATTTTTACCCATTGAAAATATGTTTGGGACTAGAAGGTCATTTGCACCTTTTGTCAGGTTTAGCTGGACTCCAATGCAATACTATCGTTATGAAGGTCGTCAAAAAATATATGTTCGCTCTAATTTCCCAACCCTCAAAGTAGAGTTATCACGTAGTTTTCAAGATATTTTAGGTAGTACTACAGAGTATAACCGAGTTGAATTTGATATTAGTCAAAATATACCTGTTGGTCTAATGCACACATTACATTATCATATGGGAGCAGGTAAATTTATTAATCAAAAGACAGAATATTTTACTGACTTTGTATATTTCTCAAGGAGTAATTTCCCGGAAAATTGGAACGATAAACTGGGAGGAGGTTTCAATTTACTGGAGAGATACTTATATAATGCAACTGATTCATACATACAAGGCCATTTGATGTTCGAAACTCCATTTCTAATACTTAAAAATATACCTTTCATTTCTGAATTCGCTGACAAAGAGCGTCTATATATCAGTCAGCTTCACACTCCATATATAAAATCATATACAGAATTAGGCTATGGAATTGGAAATAGATTTTTTAATGCCGGAATTTTTAGTTCATTCCATAAAATTAAATTCAGGAGAATAGGTGTAAGAGCCGCATTTGAATTTTGATGCTTAAAGCAATAGATATTATATTTGTAAAAAAACTATATATGATCTGTTTTCCAAATGCAAAAATAAATTTAGGACTTGATGTTGTTTCAAGAAGAAGTGATGGTTATCACAATATAGAGACTATTTTTTATCCCATCAATCTTAAAGATGGATTAGAAATTGTAAATTCAACCTCAGAAGAAGAATATAAATTTCACCAAACAGGGAATGAAATTGAAGGTGATCCTTCAAACAATTTGGTTATTAAAGCTTTTAAATTAATCTTGAATCACTCAAAATCTTATATCCCAAATATTGATATACATCTTTTAAAGAAGATTCCAACTGGTGCAGGTCTTGGAGGAGGTTCGTCTGATGCTGCGTTTATGCTAAAACTGGTAAACGACACCTTCAGTCTCAACATTTCTGATAAAAATCTTATAAAGTTAGCCTCACAGATTGGTGCAGATTGTCCCTTTTTCCTATATAACAAACCAGCTTATGCTTCTGGTATTGGTAATATGCTGACTCCTGTCGATATTGATTTAAGCGATAGATACATACTTATTGTTAAACCTGATATATTCATATCTACTAAAGAGGCATATTCAATGATAAGTATATCAAAACCTACTTTGTCACTAAAGGAGATTGTAAAGAGACCTATAAATGAGTGGAAAGTATTGATGAAAAATGATTTTGAACCACCAGTATTCAAAAAATATCCCCAAATTTGTAAAATTAAAGATCAACTTTATAATCAGGGGGCAATTTATGCATCAATGAGTGGTTCTGGATCCTCATTATATGGTATTTTTAATGAAAAGCCAGATATGCATAATCTATTCAATGATCATTTTACATGGTTATTATCCCCTGATAAAACAAAATAGTAATATAATATATTTAGAAGTAAATAATAAATCTGCAATAATGAAAAAAAGAACAATATGCTCTATAGTAGCTATTTTTATAATTTTTACAAACCTCACGGCTCAGAGAGTTTTTACTCCACAAAAGTTATTCACGTTTGAACCTATAGCGGTTCAAAAACCAGTTTTATTAGATAGTACCAATCTCAAAGATAATAAATTTACAGAAGATATGCTACTATCTTATTCAATTTCATTCCCCGGACATGACAGGTTTACTAACATTCTAACTCCTGATAGCTCAGGATATTTCTTCTTCCAAAAACCAGAACAAGGTAACGCATTGCAACTTATTTCAGTATTTCTTAATAGTGATTCATACGGTAAGGGTAAAATAGTGGTAACATCTCCTAATGCGCTAGAATTATGGATCGATGATGTAAAACGTGCAACAAAAAGTCAGGTAAATGATAGTCTTCATCAATCCGGTTCTGTGGATGCTGTATTAAATGGGTTTACCAATAACTCAAGGATTATTTTAAAGATATTAACTTCCGCAGAAAACAAGATTTCTCCTGCTGTTAAAATAGAAGTAAAACCAGATGATTCTGACTCTTTATTGAAATACACTTTTAATAATAATGCAATCCGAAGAATTAATATAAAAGATATAATAGAAGGTAAACGAGTAAATAGTTCATCAATTTCACCGAGTGGCCGGTTTGTTTTATTAGGTTTAACCGAGACTTTTCCTGAAGGTAAGAGCGTTGGTTTCACCGAGATATATGATGTTAAAGAAAAACGCACTATTATATCAGAAACTGCATTCAGAAGTCAGCTTAGATGGATGCCTAAATCTGATTTGCTATTTTATGTTGATGATAATAATGGCGACAGGTCTGTTATGACATTAGACCCACAAACTTTAAGAACAAAAGTATTGGCAAAGGGTCTCCCAAAAGAAAACTTTTATATTGCTCCAGATGAAAAGTCTATCTTTTTCTCTTCAAAAGAAACTATAATAGCAAACAATCCTGCAGGTCTCAAACGCATGTTTGGCATAGATGATAGACAGCCAAATTATCGAGATCGATATTTTCTGTATCGATATTATTTCGATACAGGTCTTACTCAACAGCTTACTTTTGGAAAGCAATCCGCATCTTTAAATGATATTACAGACGATGTAAAACTTCTGCTTTTTTCTACAACTGAAGAAGATCTTACAGAACGTCCGTTTCGAAAAAACTCTTTATATATGCTCAATCTTCAAACAATGAGCATAGATACTATTTGGAAAGATCAAACTTTTATATATTCTGCACAATTCTCTCCAGATAATAAAAAACTTTTATTACACGGTGCACCTGAAGCTTTTAATGGTATTGGACTAAATATTAAACCAAACCAAATAGCAAACAGTTACGATACTCAATCTTTTATAATGGATATTGAAACCAAAAAAGTTGAACCCATTACCAAATATTTCGATCCAACAATTAGTGCTCAAGAGTGGAATACTAAGGACAATTATATTTATTATAGAGTAGAAGAAGGTGACAGATCAAATATGTATAGATATTCATACAAGACTAACAAATTCGAGAAGCTCCCACTTAAAGAAGATGTAATAAGATCATTTAACATTGCAAACAATGCATTATGGGCTACATATACAGGTGTAAGTACATCTAATTCGAATAGAAGTTACTTGTTGGATCTTAAAACATTAGAGTCAACTTTAATTTCAGATCCATATGACGAAAGATTAAGTCAGTTAAACCTTGGTGAAATTAAAGATTGGAATTTCACTAGTTCTTATGGAGATGTAATAGAAGGCAGGTATTATCTTCCACCAGGTTTCGATCCAAATAAAAAATATCCACTTATAGTTTATTATTACGGTGGAACAAGTCCTACTACCCGTATATTTGAAAGTACTTATCCTTTGCATGTCTATGCAGCACAAGACTATATAGTTTATACTTTACAACCTAGTGGAACTACAGGTTACGGCCAAGAATTTTCAGCTCGTCACGTTAATGCTTGGGGCGATCAAACCGCTGATGAAATAATAGAGGGGACAAAAAAGTTTATAGAAGATCATTCTTTTGTTGATGGCTCAAAAGTTGGTAATATTGGTGCATCTTACGGTGGTTTTATGACACAATACCTAATCACTAAAACAGATATTTTTAAGGCATCTGTGTCTCACGCAGGAATTAGCAATATCACAAGTTATTGGGGAGAAGGCTACTGGGGATATTCATACAGTTCAGGAGCAAGTGCTGGCAGTTACCCCTGGAACAATCCAGAGTTGTATGTTAAACAGAGTCCACTTTTCAATGCAGATAAAATAACTACACCATTACTACTTTTGCATGGTAATGCAGACACAAATGTTCCAATCGGAGAAAGTATACAGATGTATATAGCTCTTAAATTATTAAATAAAGAAGTTGAATTTATAGAGGTAATAGGTGAAAATCATGCTATTTACGATTACGAAAAAAGAATTTCGTGGAACAATGCAATTTATGCTTGGTTTGCCAAATGGTTAAAAGAAGATTCCAGATGGTGGGACTCAATGTATGGCAAGGAATAGAAATGAGGTAAATATATTATGGAAAACTTATGTAAAAAAGTAGAAATACTAGCTCGTAAAACTGGAGAATATCTCAAAAATGAGCAATCCAAGCTTAATAAAAATGATATTGAATTTAAAGGCGCCCGAGACTATGTAACTTATATTGACAAAGAGGCTGAAAAAATATTGGTTAAAGGTCTTAATAATATATTTCCTGAAGCAGGGTTTATTACAGAAGAGAATACTGTTGATTTTGTTAAAACAGAATATACCTGGATTATTGATCCTTTAGATGGAACAACAAACTATATCCATGGGGATGATACCTTTGCTGTAAGTATAGCACTCAAACGAGAGCAGAAAATTGTGTTGGGTGTAGTTTACAATCCTATTAACGATCAGATGTTCAGTGCATCTTTATTCGGTAATGCTAGACTAAACAGTAACATGATAAAAGTAAGCACTCACCAATATTTAAAAAATGCATATATTGGATGTGGTATACCTTATATTCTTGATAATAAAGGCGAGGAAATTCTTCGAAATGCAATGAACCATTTTAGAACTAGCAGCTTTCGTATAAAAGGATCAGCTGCTTTGGAAATCTGTTATGTTGCTGCTGGTATTTCCGATGCCTATTTTCATTCTGGACTTTCACCTTGGGATGTAGCTGCAGGAGCCTTTATATTAGAATGTGCAGGAGGTAAATGTACTGATTTCTCAAGTGGAAATAATTATCTTTTTGGAAAGGAACTGGTTGCATCAAATGGTGTTATTCATGACGAAATTATCAAAAATATTATTTCTGTTTAATCTATGGATAATCATTCTATCTTAATTGCTATTTCTCTAACTCTTTTTGCCGGACTTTCTACAGGTATCGGTGGTTTAATTGCTCTTATTGCCAAGCGTACCAATACAAACTTTCTAAGCCTTGCTCTCGGTTTGTCTGCAGGAGTAATGATATATGTTTCATTTATGGAAATGTTACCTCATTCGGTTGCTTCATTTACTGAAGTATTTGGAAATAAAAAAGGTATGTTATTTTTAATACTTTCTTTTTTTGGAGGTATAGCATCTATAGCACTTATAGACTTTCTTATTCCTAAACAGAGCAACCCTCACGAATTAAAGGGAGTTGAAGATATGAGTAAAACTAAGTATAACGGACTTAAGCAAACTGGAGTGGTAACTGCAATCACAATTGCCATTCATAACTTCCCAGAGGGTATTGCAACTTTTATGTCGGCTCTTACTTCTTTAGAGGTGGCTCTTCCAATTACTGCAGCAATTGCAATACATAACATCCCAGAAGGTATAGCTGTTTCGGTACCTATTTATCATGCAACAGGCAGCAAGAAAAAAGCATTCTGGCTTTCACTGGCTTCAGGCCTAGCTGAACCAATTGGAGCTATAATTGCATATTTTTTTCTTGTACCTTTCTGGAGCTCAACCCTTAATGCTGTTGTCTTGGCAGCAGTTGCGGGTATTATGGTATTTATTTCACTCGACGAACTTCTACCTAGTGCTGAAAAATATGGAAAGCATCATCTTTCTATAATAGGTTTATTAATTGGTATGGGTATAATGGCAATTAGCCTATACTTGTTCATTTAATAAAATAGAGTATTTTTGTAAAATATTGTTGTACTAATAAAACACTTCTAAAGTGATGATAACAGATTTAAAACAAATAGGTGAACGTGTTAAGGGACTGAGGGATGCTCTTGACTTCTCTCCTGAAGAAATGGCTAAAAAACTGGAGGTGGAAGTTGAAGATTATTTAAAGTTCGAAGATGGAGATATGGATATTTCTGTATCTTTCCTACAAAGAATCGAAAGGGAGTTTGGTGTAGATATATCTACAATAATGTTTGGCACCGAACCACGAATGAATTCTTACTTTATCACTCGAAAAGATCAAGCTGTTACTGTTGAAAGGGTTTCTGCTTATAAATATCAATCTCTTACAGCAGGATTTGCAAATAATGTAGCAGAGATTTTTATAGTAACTGTTGAACCTAAATCGGATGATTCCGATTTTTATAAAAATATACATGCCGGCCAAGAGTTTAATATGGTTCTTGAAGGAAGCATGATGTTAAGCATTAATGATAAGAATCTAATTCTTGGAAAGGGTGACAGCATTTATTTCGATTCGTCACTTCCTCATGGCATGAAAGCACTTAACGACAAGCCGGTAAAATTTCTTGCCGTAATTTTATATCCATAGGTTATCATGATTGAGAAATATTTAAGAACTACAAACTTTAGTTCACACAAAGATTTTATCGATAATTACGAAATTATTGTGCCTAATAATTTCAACTTTGCTTATGATATAGTTGACGAATGGGCAAAAACTGACCCTGAAAAGCGGGCTCTTTGCTGGACCAATGATATTGGTGAAAATATAGAACTTACTTTCTCTCAGATAAAGGATCTTTCAGATAAAACAGCATCATTCCTTCATTCTTTAAATATCAAAAAGGGCGATATGGTGATGCTTATACTTAAACGAAGTATCGAATTCTGGCAGACTATCATTGCTTTACATAAAATTGGAGCAGTGGCAATACCTGCAACTCATCTATTAACAGATAAAGATATCGTTTATCGAAATAACTCTGCAGGTGTAAAAGCAATTATTGCTGCTGAAGATGAAAATCTAATAGAGCACACAAACTTTGCGATGAAAAATTCACCTACTGTAGAGCAACTTATTTTAGTAGGGCATAACCAGCATGAAGGTTGGGTTGACTTTCATTCGGGAGTTGAAAATGCAACTCCATTCATTAAACCTGATGTTGTGAATAGTAATGAAGATATTATGATACTTTACTTTACTTCGGGTACTACAGGTCAGCCCAAAATGGTTGCACACGATTTCACATATCCATTAGGTCACATTACAACAGCAAAGTATTGGCACAACCTACACGAAAAAAGTGTTCACCTTACTGTTGCTGATACGGGTTGGGCAAAAGCAGTATGGGGAAAACTTTATGGACAATGGATAGTTGGAGCATGCGTGTTTGTGTATGATTTTGAAGGCCGATTCATACCTGAAGATATGCTTAATATTATCTCAAAATATAAAGTCACATCATTCTGTGCACCACCAACTATTTATCGTTTCCTTATTCGTGAAGATTTCAGTAAATATGATTTATCATCACTTGAATATTGTACTACAGCAGGTGAGGCATTAAATCCTTCTGTATTCGAAACATTTTACGATAAAACAGGTATAAGGATGATGGAAGCATTTGGTCAAACCGAAACAGCTCCTACAATAATCACATTCCCATGGATAAATCCCAAACCCGGATCAATGGGTGTACCTAACCCTTTGTATGATATGGATCTTTTAACTTATGATGGAAGATCGGCTGAAGACGGTGAACAGGGAGAGATTGTTTTCTATACAGATAAAAGGGTACCTCTTTCTCTTTTCAAGGGTTACTATAAAGATGAAGAGCTAACAAAACAAGTTTATGATGATAATGTCTACCATACAGGAGATATGGCATGGCGTGATGAAGATGGCTATTATTGGTTTGTTGGTAGAACTGACGATGTAATTAAAAGCTCTGGATACAGAATAGGACCTTTTGAGGTTGAAAGTGCTGTTATGACTCACCCTGCTGTTGTTGAATGTGCAATCACAGGTGTTCCAGATGATATTAGAGGTCAAATAATTAAAGCAACTATTGTACTTGCTAATGAATATAAATCACAAGCAGGAGAAGAGTTGGTTAAAGAGATCCAGGATCATGTTAAGAGTGTGACTGCACCTTACAAATATCCTCGTGTGATTGAGTTTGTAAATGAACTTCCTAAAACAATTAGTGGTAAAATTCGTAGAGTTGAAATTAGAGAAAAGAATAAATAGCTCTATTAAACAAGTAATTTTATAAATTATTACTAAGTTCAAAATAAATTATTTTGAACTGAATTATCTTTTTACTTGTTTATCCCTTTGAAATAAATAATTAAAGCCAAAAGCTATAAATAAGAATTTTTTATGAAAAAAGCATATGTATTCCCTGGTCAGGGTGCTCAGTTTGTAGGAATGGGCAAAGAGTTATATGAAAAATCATCACTTGCTAAAGAATTATTCGAAAAAGCAAATGAAATACTAAGCTTCAGAATTACTGATTTGATGTTTGATGGTACAGATGAAGACTTGAAACAAACAAAAGTAACTCAACCCGCTATATTCCTTCATTCTGTTATTCTAGCAAAAACACTAGGTGAAGAATTTAAACCAAATATGACTGCAGGACACTCATTAGGGGAGTTTTCGGCATTGGTTGCGGCAGGAGCATTAACATTTGAAGATGGGCTTAAACTGGTATATGCACGTGCATTAGCTATGCAGAAAGCATGTGAGATTGAACCTTCTACTATGGCTGCAATTTTAGCACTTTCAGATGAAGAAGTAGATAAAATATGCAATTCTATAGAAGATGTTGTTGTACCTGCTAATTATAATTGTCCTGGACAGATTGTTATTTCAGGATCAATCTCAGGGATTGATAAAGCATGTGAATTAATGAAGGAAGCTGGTGCTAAAAGAGCATTACCTCTTAAAGTTGGTGGAGCATTTCACTCTCCTTTTATGGAGCCGGCACGCGTTGAACTATCAGAAGCTATTGAATCAACCAAATTCTCTGTCCCTTTATGTCCTATTTATCAGAATGTGTCGACAATAGGTGAAACAGACCCAAAAAAAATAAAAACAAACCTAATTACTCAACTTACTTTTCCTGTAAAATGGACCCAATCAGTGATAAATATGATTTCTGATGGTGCATCTGAGTTTATTGAACTTGGACCAGGTAAAGTACTTCAGGGATTGATCACTAAAATAGATAATAACGTTTCTGTTACTGGGTATCAGTAATAATTGTTTAATTTGTACCTTATAAATAAGGTTTTCAATTTACTTAATAACCCTCCAAATTTATGAAAAGACTCATCTTACTTATTTTTTTATTTATAACTTTAGCAATAAACATTAATGCTCAAGAAGAGTTTTTTGAAGTACCAAACTATATAAATATTGAGAAAAATGTAAAAGACAGAAACTCATCATTCTACTATCCCACATTAATGGCAAAATACTTAAATGCCAACTCAGAGATGACTATCGAAGAAGCTCGTCATCTATATTTTGGATATGTGTTTCAATCAAACTATGTGCCTTCTGACACATCTTCATATAACAATAAACTTTCTAAAACACTATCTAGAGTGACTTTCACTCCAAGTGACTATGCCGAAATATTGGAATACTCTGATGCGCTACTTTTACAAGATCCATTTAATTTAAGGGCTCTAAATTCTAAATTATTAGTATTTGCTCAACAAAACAATACTGAAGAGTATAAAAAAGTGGCACAGCAGAGAAGTGTGATTCATAATGCCATTGTCAGTACTGGTGATGGAATGTCTGAAAACACAGCGTTCTATGTTATAAAGGTTGCTCATGAGTATGATATTCTTCCTTTTCTTGGATATAATTATGGAGGAGAAGATAAGATACTTAGAGGAAAAAATGTGAACTACCTTACTCTAGGACAAAATAGATTTGGTATTGAGAAAGTCTATTTTAATATTTCACCTGTTATTAAATATGTTAATGAACATGGAGGTGGAAAAATGTAAAAGATAATTCTTTTTCTTATAATACTTTAGGGCTTAAAAAAGGGTAATAAACTTCTGATTTTAAGCCCTATTATTATAAATCTCAAAACCACTTTTTCTTTTTAAAAAAATAGAGCATTGCTGAAGCAATAATTATCATTACACCCCAAATTATAAAATAACCATACTTTGTGTGCAATTCAGGGATATAATCAAAATTCATCCCATAAACACCTACAATAAAAGAGAGTGGAATAAATACAACGGAGAATATTGTTAAAAGTGCCATTATATCATTTAATCTCGAACTCATTGAAGAGTGATATATATTTAATGCATCATTTAATAAACCATGGTAATAATCAATTAAATCAACTACCTGATTTATATTATCATGTAACTCTTTATAATGTTTATAGTTTTGCTCATTTACAAAATCACTTTCCAGCTTCACTAAACCATAAATCATCTCCTTGGCAGGTTTAATATATCGTCCCAGAAAACTAAGTTGTAACTTAAACGTGTTTATTATTTTAAGCGTATCCCTATTTGGGTGAAGAACAAGTCTGTTATCCTCCTCTTCAATTTTTTCACCTAGTTTATCCAAAATAAAAATGTAATTATCTATAACCACATCTAGCAATGAAAATGCAAGGTAATCAGCTCCCAATGAATTAAATCTATTATTATGCTTCTTAATACGTTCTTTAATTATATTAAAGATATCATTCTTTTCTTCTTGAAAAGTGATAAGCCAGTTATCCATCAAGACAATGCTCAAGTTATTTATCATAACCTCATCTTTAGAATCATCAAACTGAATCATTTTAATTGACAAAAAAAGTCCTTTATTAAACTCCTCCATATGAGGACGTGTAGTTGGCTCCATTACATCAGACAAAATCTCTTCTGGTATTAGTAATATTTTTGCCAATTCTCCCATAAGCGATTCATTCTGTAAACCGTTTATATTAACCCAGATAAACGTTCCATTTTCTTTTATTGATTTAAGTTCTTCTAAAGACTCAACTTTCTTCTCCTCAACCTCATTTGCCCCGATATTAAAAACAGTCATTTCAACCTCCTCAGAACGGTTCTGTCCTCTGAATTTCAGTTCATATGGTGATAAACCGATATCTTCCCTTCGTTTTAACGGAGTGTATTGCATAATTATGATATTAATGATTATATAATAAATAAAAATATTATTGCAATGTACAATTTTTTTGTAACCAAGTGTAAGGAGTTGATGTCATATTTTCGAATTAATTAAAAATTATATGATGACTTTAAAAGCTCTTTCTTCTTTAATTTTATGTGGATTATTTTTTCCACTTAATGCACAATTAAAAGGTATTGTTTCTGATCAAAACAGTAATCCAATTGAATTTGCTAATGTAGCAGTCTATTCACTACCCGACTCTACTTTAATTACCGGAACTATTACTGATGAATTTGGTGTTTTTACATTAGATGCAGATAATAGCGATAATAAACTTATTAGAGTCTCTTTTATTGGATTCGAAACTCGAACTATACCTGCAAAACCTGAACAGAACATTGTTCTAAAATCTGACACCACTATGCTTGGAGAAATTGTTGTCGAGGGAGATGTGCCAAGAATTAGACTTCGTGATGATGCTGTCGTTGCAACTGTAGAGAACACTGTTCTGAGTAAAGCCGGAACTGCAAATGATGTTCTAAAACGTCTACCTGCCATTACTGGTAATGATGGCGATTTCTCAATATTCGGTAAAGGAAAAGCTAAAATATACATTAATAACAGGGAATTGCGCGATGTATCTGAACTCGATCTAATTGCGTCCTCGGATATCAGGGAGGTAGAGATAGTTCATAACCCTGGTGCCGGATACGATGCATCTGTTAAGGCAATCATTCGTATACATACTATTAGAAAGACTGGTGACGGTTTTAGTTTTGATGTCAGATCTACTAGTTTGATTAATAAGAATAGTGACTTTAGGGAGCAACTGAACATTAACTACAGATACAAAGGACTTGATATTTTTGCAACTGTTAAATATGAAAGATATAATTTTGTACAAAAGAGTGAGCTAACACAATCTGCAAATGTTGATACTCTTTGGACTCAGACTAATACTTTAGATGATGAAGGTGCTGTTAATCCAGTTACCACAGTTGCAGGTATCAACTACGAGATAAATCAAAAACATTATTTTGGAATTAAGCATACAACGTCGCTTTATCCGGGTAATAATGGGAATACTACATTCACTACCACCAATGTATTTGCCAATAATGTATTCTACGATAGATTGGAGAGCATAAGTGAAGTAACTAATGATAACAAACCTCGACAGAGGATGAATGTTTATTATAATGGGGCGTTTGGTAATCTTAAGGTCGACTTCAACAGTGATATTTTTGGAGGAAATAACTTTACTGAATCAGTAACTAGAGAGAGTAGTGAGGAGTATGATGATAGAGTTATAAACTCAAAAAATGAAATTGAAAACCGACTGTTAGCTACCAGACTTGTATTGTCTTATCCATTATTAGGGGGGCATTTGAATGCTGGTAATGAATATACACATACTAAAAGAAATGACAACTATATTACCAATATGTCATCTATTCCTTCATCAAATACTACTATTAAAGATGAGAATATTAGTTTCTTTGCCGAATACTCACGAGCAACAGCTGTGGGTAAAATTGGAGCAGGTATCAGATATGAAGATGTAAATTCTGAATATTATAATGATGATATAAAAAATGATGAACAGAGTAGAAAATATAAACGTTGGTTTCCTAATGTTTCCTATGCAAGTTCTATTGGAGATGTACAACTTCAGCTAAACTATAATGTTAAAACTGTTCGTCCGGCATACTGGCAACTTGGTAGTAATATATTTTATGGCAACAGATTTACTCTTCAAACTGGTAATCCATTTCTTAAACCTTCGTTTATTCACGATACATCTCTTATGGGTTCATGGAGATTCCTACAACTCATGGTAAGTTACAAGCAAGAAAAAGATGCAATAATACAGTGGGCCGAACAGCTTGAGTATAATCCGGCAGTAGCTATTTTATCTACAAAAAATGTTGATGAAATACCCAATCTTACAGCATTCTTAACAGCATCTCCAAAGTTTGGTATATGGTCGCCAATAGCAAGTGTAGGCTTTATTAAACAATGGTTTTCAATAAATAGTAATGATAAAAAGATGAAACTTAACGATCCTATGATTATTGCTTCTCTAAACAATTCATTATCACTTCCAAAAGGCTACTTATTAACTATAGATGGTAATTTTCAAGGAAAAGGTTCTTCTCAAAATTTCAACGTAACAGTAAATCAATTTGTTGTTAATTTAGGTATTACAAAATCTTTTCTTAATGACAAGTTATCCCTAACACTAAAAGGTCATGATTTATTTCATGAAAATAAAATGGGTGTGAACGCTTATAATAATAAACTACATATATACCAATTATCAAAGTGGGATACTCGTGAACTGGAATTTACAGTAAGATATAAATTCAACACTAACGGTAATAGATATAAAGGAACTGGAGCTGGTGAAAGTGAATTTAATAGATTATAAAAGTTGTAAATATAAAAAGGTTGTGACATATCACACTGTCACAACCTTTAATGATTTTTGAAAGCGATTAAAAAAGTAGTTAGGCTTCTTCTTCCTCCTCAGCTACTGTAACTTTTACATTAATATTTCCAGTTATATTATTTTTATCTTTTACTGTTACAGTTGTATTTCCTTCTTTAACTCCAACTACCACTATTTTGTTGTTTGTTACAGAAACAGTTGCCTTTGTAGCATCTGTTGGAGTTGCAGTAAAAGGTGATGTTCCATTGTTTACTGTTACTGTATCATTTTCTCCTACAGCCACTTCTACAGTTGCTTTGTTAAATTGAAGAGATAAAACTTCAGTCTCTTCATCTTTATCACAAGAATTGAAAGTGATTGCAAACAATGCCATAAAAAGGCATAATAGACTCATGAATTTTGTTGATTTTTTCATACTTAAAATAAAATTAGAAATTAATAATTGAGAATCACATTAAGTGACTTCCCCTTTTAGGTTTAATACTTATTAAATAGCAAAATTCAAAAATCCTTGCATGGACTCTAGTTAAAATGCATTAATTATTAAAACTTATTCTCAGCCCTAGCTTTAAGTTAAAACTTAAAGGACGATCTTTATAAATAGTTTCTAATTCACTGTTATTTTTAAAATAATAAGCAAAACCTGGTTCAGCATATAATCCTATATTATCAGATATGTTATATTCAACACCTATCGCAGAATTAACTGACCACTGTAGTTGTTTCGAAGATATACTTTCGTTTGTGCTTAATTGTAATTTATTATCAATATAATAATCTGACTTCAATTTACCTGCTATATTTCTCTCTACTAATCCTCCTGTAGATATGTAAGTTGATAAATTGTTGTTCTTCCATAATTTATAATCCACATTTATAGGAATACCAATATAATGAAGTATTTGTCGGTCATCGTAATAATAGTTTAAGCTTTCTGAACGTAATTTAGATGTAAGTAATGAATATGTCAAACCACTTGATATACCCCATATTTGATTAATATTATATTTAAACGTGATACCAACTGTAATGGGTAAATTATGTTCTATTTCTGAATCTGCAATTTTATCCTCATATCGATTAAGAAAAGTATACTGATCTTCAACTGTTTCCTTCATTGCAAGTGTACCATATCCTACAAATCTCTCAATATAACCAGTAGAAATATTTGACATAACCAGATTTGTTTGCCATTTATTATCTCTTTGTTTAATTTTTTTCATAGACATTGCAGAATGATTATCGTTATTAGATAAGATTTTCTCTTCTACATCTAATGACTCATTTTCATCAGAATCATCTATTATATCTAAAGTTTGTTTTTCTGAAGATTCTCCATGTTCAGATTTATTTTCATTAAAAAACACATTTTCTGTATCTTTATGATTTGTTGCCCGAGATTTAATTAATTCACTATCATCAATTTGATGTTTCAGAATTGGCTGTTTAATTTTAGAATTAGAATTATTATCAGCAACCATCACTTCGATATATGAGTTGTCTATTTCTGCATCACTCGACTTATTTAATTCAGATAAAACATTGTCTCCAATTGGTATAAGTGGTGTATCAGTATTGAAAGGTAATAATACTACCATTATTAATACAACAGCAGCTACAGCAACACTACTTAAAGACCATATTACAAGATTTCTTTTACTCCCATTTATTTTTTTTAAAATAGGAGTAACTATTTCAATACGTTCCTCTATCCCTTCCCACAATCCTTCAGGAGCGATTTCCTCATGTAAATCCATGCGATTTCGTAGTCTATCTTGCCATTGATCGCTCATATTGTTTTAATTTTAATCTGTATAACTCTATTTCTTTTATTAATATACTTTTTGCTCTGTGATATTGAGAAGCTGAAGTATTCTCTGATATATTTAATATAAATGCAATTTCTTTATGACTTTTATTTTCAAATACATAAAGGTTAAATACTGTTCTATAGCCAACAGGAAGAGACTGAATCATTTCTAAAATAACAGATGTTGGGATATCTTCAAAATCAGGATCTTGATTTTCAGCGATATCAGGTAAATCCCAACTTGGCAATGTTGTTATTTTTATCTTATCATTCTCTTTTATATGTTTCAATGCCTCATTTATTATTATCCTAACCGACCAAGCCCGCAACGATCCTGTTCCTTTGAATTCGAACTTATGAATTGATTTAAATATTTTGATAAAACTCTCTTGTAATACATCTTTAATATCATCTTTATTACGTATATAACGAGAGCATACAGTAGTAAGATACCCTATATTATCATCATAAAAACTCTTCATGGCAATTTTATTGCCCTCCAATATTTGCTGAAGTAGTTTATATTCTTTGTTTTCTTTTTTTGTCATTTACAGGTATTATCCTGAATCAATTACCAATTAGTTTAATTCTATTAAATAAAAAGGTTGTATCTTAATATAAAGATACAACCTAACGATAAATAATATTATTGAATTGGAATAACACTTTTCTCAGCTGCTAAAGAAGATGCAGCAGGTGTTGAAGAGCGTGTACGGTAATCAAATTCGGCAGACTTTGTTGTATTGAAAGATTTCCATATAAGTTTGAGTTTTACAGTTTCGCCCTCTGTATCAGGTAGATCATCAAGTTTAAAGGCAACTAAACCATCACCTATTCTTCCATTAACATCCCCATTAGCATTATGTTTGAACTCCACTTCGTAAGGATTTTCAGGATTATTTGTTGGAATAAGATTCACATAATGAGTTATTCCTCTACCACTCCATACAGTTCTGAATCTAAGAGTAAGATATCCATCCTCAGCAATTGTTACCCAATCGTTTACTATTTCAACAGGATCATTGCCATATACTTCATTGTTCTGATCTCCTAAATTAGGGGCCATAGGTTTTGTTCTAATACTATCAATCCAGTTTACAAAAACTGCTTTATCATACTCTTCACTTGAATCATTAACCTCTTTATAGTTAACAAGTGCTCTCACCTCTTTCGAATCAAATGGATGAGAGTTGAAGTTTGTCGGCAACAGAGTTGTATTGTCGTCTAACTGAAGAAAAACTGTTTCATCTGCAGCCTTTTTTACTGTAACTAATGCATTTGGAAAGTTTATACTCATATCTTCATCATCACTATGACAAGATGTAAATACAAAAGCACCCACCAAAATCAATGTTTTTAAAAGAAATTTTGTAGTTTTCATAATTACTTTATAGTTTTAAAATTGATATTTAATCTAACTTTATCTAGTAAATAACTATTAGATGAAAACCTTGCATGAAAAGTAGTTATTTATTGTAAAATAATCGCTTCGTAAAGTTAAATCAGCCAAAACGTAGATTTCTTTTATAATACGTCAGACAGTAATTTCATAAATAAATATCAAATTAATCCTTCATTATAGCATATATAATTTGTAATAGAACAAATCAGCAATTATTTCTGTTTAACTTTAATAATTATAGCATTAATAATTATGAAGATAGGCATAACAGGTGCTACCGAACAACTTGGCACACTTATAATAGAATAATTGAAGAAAAGAACTTCTTATTTCCAGCAATGAAATAGGTAAACAAGCTAAACAACATTTAAAAGTAATTGAAGCAGCTAAACAGACTGGTAACCATATCCCATATAAAAATATTTCTGAATGTGAACACATTGAGGTTTTAAAAGGCTTTAATATCTCAGGTCCATTTGCAGATATTTTGGCAGGATGGGATGTTTCTGCATCAAATGATGATCTGTATGATAATTCTCATCAACTATCACATCCTATTGGTAGATCTACAACTCCACTTCAACAAAATGTAGAAAGGCATTAAAATAAAAATATGAAGACAATTTTATTTAAAATAGATATAAATGCACCAATCGATAAAGTTTGGGATGCATTATGGAGCGATGATAATTATAGAATCTGGACAAATCAGTTTTATCCTGGTTCTTTTTATGAATCCGATTGGAAAGTAGGAGGAAAGACACTATTTCTTGGGCCTAACAGAGATGGCATGTATGCTACAATAACAAAACTAGTTAAACCTAATGAGGTGATTTTTAAACATCTTGGAGAAATAATTGATAGAACCGAAAGTGTAAAATATGAAAATGACTCTTTCGAAAAATATCAACTAAGTGAAAATAATGGTATTACAACATTATCTATTTTTGTTGATACACTTGAAGAGTATGAACAAGATTTGTTTGAAGGTTTTACAGTTGGTATAGAAAAAATCAAGTCAATCTCTGAGAACAGTTGAAAATTAGAATATTATTCTCAGAATAATATCTTGAACTGACAGTTTAGTAATTAAGTTAATATCTGTCAATACTTTATATTCTTAAAAAGGACTCTATTTTCTCGTGCTTCATTAAGGCGGGCTAATATTTTATCACGACTATAATCGTCATAGTCTGAAATATCATTTCCCATAATCATACTTAATAATAATCTTAGCTCTTCATCGGAAAATTGTTGCATAATTTCATTGAAAGGTTCTTTTGAACCAATTTCGAAACGTATAAAAGCTAATCGTGATTTTGCTGTTGGATAATCAGGTGAAATATCTAATAGCTCTTCTAAATATTCAGCAGCTTGAATAAACTTCTCTTGTACAACACAAACATTAGATAACCTGTCTATAATATCTTCATTATCTTCTGAAATAAGGTAAGCTTTAATATATGCAGCTTCAGCTGAAGCAAAATCATCTTCGTGAAATGCAAGCTCTCCCTCTAACATATAATAATCTAAGGTATCTTTATCCTCTTCTGGAATTTGGAGAAAAAGCTTTCTAGCAGTTTCATAATCTTGTTTGCTAATATATACACTTGCTCTTTTTGCAATAATACCTTTACTTCCAAATACTTCTTCTTTAAGATCTATAAGATTCATCATTTCATCATATAGCTCTAAAGCCGCATAAGCTTCAAGCAATGATTCATGAACCGATTCATCGTTTGGTGATAGTGATAAACAATTTCGAAATATATTAATCGACTCTTCAACATTATCATTTAAATATAATGAAAGCGCTTTCATCTTCAATGCCGATAAATCATCTTCATTAATTGTAAGGGCAAAGTCGAAGGAGTCTATTGCTTTTTCATGCTGATCATTCATTGAATATAGTTTCCCAATATTAACCCAAGCATCAAATGAGTATGGATCAATATCAAGAAGTTTATCATTATATTCAATTGCTTTCTCAAGATCTCCCTTCATTTCATAAGCATATGCAAGATCTACAATAACATCTGTATTAGAATCATTAATTTTTAAACTCTCCTCAAAATATGTTATAGCACGATCATATTTATCTACATCATTTAAAAGAAATCCTAACTCAGTAATAAAATAATAAAAATCTTCTTCCGAAAGATTACTCTCCATCACTTTGATTGAAATTTTCTCAACCTCATCAGATTCAGACAGGTGTAAAAGCGCCTCTATCTTCAGTAGTGATTGATCGAGATCTGTATCATCAGAGTTATATCTCAAATATTCCAGAGCTTCTTCATATTTAGCAGAGAAAATCAGCAGTTTTGCTTTTGCCAGCATTAGCTGAGAGCTACCCGGATGAATTTTTAATCCCTCCTCAATAAGAATCTCTGCCTCCTCCTGATCTCCTTCGCTGGTATAATAATCTATCAACAAAGCAAACTCATCGGCATCTAAATATATATTCTTGCCGATAGCTTGCATATGTTCATATTTCTCTACTAATGAAGCTAAATCCAGTTCGTTATCTTCCATATTCACAGGAATTACTTATCCCCTTTCTTCCAAGAATCCTTGAGAGCTACTGTACGATTAAAAACTATATTATCAGATGTTGAATCTAAATCTACATTAAAGTATCCTATACGCTGAAATTGAAATCTATCGCCATGTTTTGCTTCTTTTAGATATTCTTCTACTTTACACTCTTTCTTAACTATCAACGATTCGGGGTTCAAAAACTCTAAGAAATCTCTATTTTTATCTGCTAAAGGATCTTCAACCATGAATAGTCTATCATAAAGTCTCACCTCTGCATTGATGCTGTTTGCAACTGAAACCCAATGAATTGTACCTTTGACTTTTCTATTTGCTTCAGGCATACCGCTTTTTGTTTGAGGATCATATTCAGCATAAACCTCAATTATATTTCCAAGCTCATCTTTCTTACAAGATATACATTTAATTATATATGCACTCTTAAGTCTCACTTCTCCTCCTGGTGTAAGTCTGAAATATTTCTTAGGTGCATCTTCCATAAAGTCGTCTCTTTCAATCCATAACTCACGAGAGAATTTAATCTTTCTACTTCCCATGGTTTCATCTTCTGGATTATTTATTGTCTCCATCTCTTCAATCTGACCCTCAGGATAATTTGTAATTATCAGTTTGATAGGATCAATTACACCTGAAACTCTTGGCACTCGCTTGTTAAGATCTTCACGAACAGCATATTCGAGTAGCGACATATCGTTAATACCATCATATTTTGTGTAGCCAATCGAATCGATAAAGTTTCGAATCGATTGAGGAGTATATCCTCTTCTGCGCATTCCGGTAATAGTTGGCATTCGAGGATCATCCCATCCCGAAACACGTTTCTCTTGTACCAGTTGGAGTAGTTTCCGTTTGCTCATCACAGTATAAGTGAGGTTTAACCGATTAAACTCTATCTGTTGAGGACGATATTCACTATCAGCCAATTGATCTAAAAACCAGTTATATAAAGGACGATGTACTTCAAATTCTAAAGTACACAATGAATGAGTCACACCTTCAAAATAGTCAGATTGTCCATGTGCAAAATCATACATCGGATATGCTTTCCATTTAGTTCCTGTGCGGTGATGAGGTATATGGATAACTCTATAAATAATTGGATCTCGCATATGCATATTTGATGAACTCATATCAATTTTTGCACGTAATACCATCATACCTTCAGGTACCTCACCGCTATTCATTTTATTAAATAGTTCAAGAGTCTCTTCTATAGGACGGTTTCTGTATGGGCTTTCAGTTCCTGGAGTAGTTGGTGTGCCTTTTTGTTTTGCTATCTCCTCTGCCGACTGTTCATCAACATATGCTTTGCCTTCTTTAATTAGTTCAATTGCAAAATCCCAAAGCTTCTGAAAATAATCTGAAGCATAATAAACATTGTTCCAATGAAAGCCAAGCCATTTAATATCTTCCATTATAGAATCAACATACTCTACATCTTCTTTTACCGGGTTAGTATCATCAAAGCGAAGATTACAAATACCATTGAAGGCTTCTGCAATTCCAAAGTCTATACAAATAGCCTTTGCATGTCCTATATGAATATATCCATTCGGCTCAGGTGGAAAACGTGTTTGAATTCTGCCTTCGTTATGACCTTCAAGTAAATCTTTCTCAACAATATTCTCAATAAAATTGAGACTTTTTTTATTATCCTCCATCACTATATATTTTTTTTGTTGTCAATTTAAATTGAGACTCTTGCAAATGGTGCAATATCAGGAGAAGCAAACTCTTTGTTTAGGTATTTATAATATCCTGAAATAGCAACCATTGCTGCATTATCTGTGGTATAAGCAAATTTAGGTATATGAATTTTCCATCCATATTTTTTGCTATACTCTTCAAAAGCACTTCTCAGGGCTGAGTTAGCAGATACTCCACCAGCCACTGCAACCTCTTTTATTCCTAAATCTTTAGTTGCTTTATATAGCTTATCCATTAAAATCTCAATAATTGTTTTTTGCAAAGAAGCACACAAGTCGTTTTTGTTATTCTCTACAAAATCACTATCTACTTTTAATTCATCCCTCAAAAAATAGAGAAATGATGTTTTTAGTCCGCTAAAACTATAATCATAACCATCAATTCGAGGTTTATTAAATTTAAACCTATTTGGATTACCCATTTTTGCAAGTTTGTCTACTACAGGACCTCCCGGATAGCCCAAGCCCATAACCTTCGCACACTTGTCGAAAGCTTCACCTGCAGCATCATCAATAGTTTGCCCTATAATTTCCATATCATTATATGATTTCACCAAAATAATTTGTGAATTACCCCCTGATACAAGAAGACAAATAAATGGAAATTTTGGTTGATTAATATCGTTTTCGTCCTCTTTAATAAAATGAGCTAGAACATGTGCTTGTAGATGATTCACCTCAATCAACGGTATACCAAGTGCTGTTGAGAGACCTTTAGCAAAGGATGTTCCTACAAGAAGAGAACCTAAAAGTCCTGGTCCTCTAGTGAAAGCAACAGCTGTTATTTCATCTTTGGATAGACCTGCCTGTTTTAGCGCATCGTGAACAACCGGAATTATATTTTGCTGATGCGCTCTTGAAGCTAACTCTGGCACAACACCTCCATATCGCTCATGAACTACCTGTCCCGCAATAATATTTGAAAGTGCTACACCATCTCGTATGATAGCAGCTGAAGTATCGTCACATGAAGACTCTATACCTAATATTGTAATCATTTAATTATGTCAATTATAAGTTACAAATATAATACAAAATAAAATATGATGGTGTTGATAGTGTAACAGCTATTTGTTTTTGGCAATCTCTTTTGCTTCTATTAATATTTCGCGAGAGACGTGGGCTATATTATAAATTAATCCAGCTCTAGCATTGGAAGCATCTTTTTGCATTTCTTCAAGTGTTTCTTCCCAATAAATGGCAGATTGAATTAATGTGTCAATCTGATGTTGTTCTGCCTTTTTATTTAGTAAATTAGAAACATATTGTAAAACTTCACTAATATCTATACAAAACTCTTTTTCTTTGCTTGTAAGCTCCTCTGAGTGCTTATGAACGCCAAATGCTGATATGTACGATAATAATGCATGATTTAGATTAGTTAAATTAAAGGCACTTTCTTGATATTGCTCAGAATCTTTAGGTTCTAATCGCATTCCTTTCCATGCTGAGGTTAGCTCATTATCTGCATTATAGGCCGTACGTCTGTTGTGCAGATAATCTTCTTCTGTGACAGAACCTTCATAGATACTTTCGAAATAACGCTTGTTTTTTTCTACGGCAGTAATAAGGAGTTGTGGTAGTCGTTTATATTGCCAATCGGGCCATACAAAGCGAACCACCATGTAAGCAATGGCACCTCCTAACAGTGTATCTATGATTCTGGGCAACATTACTGCAACACCTTGATCTGACAGTATATTAAATGATGCCAGTACGTATGTTGTAATAAAAGCAGCAGCAACAACATAGTTTTTCTTTAACCAATAGAAGAAAAGATAAATTGATGTAAGCTGAAGGATAACCTGTCCTGCCATGGTTGTTAGAATCTGAGCAACCAGAACTCCGAATATTACACCAATGAGTGTGCCTAAAATACGACTAAACAGTCTTATTCGCGTTGCACTATAGGTTTGCTGAAAAACAATTAGTGATGTTAGAAGTATCCACGCACCTTTATCTATGTGCAATAATTGAATTGCAATATAGCCTAAGAGCCAAGCTAAAGTTAGTCTGACAGCTGTTTTAAAACGAGAGTGATATGGATTTAATAATGTAGAAATGCTTGTACTTTGGGGTTTGCGACTGTTGAAAACAGTTACATCTATTTTTGATATCAGTATCTCTTCCTCTCTCAAGTTTGTTTCCAGACCCTTAAGATTTCTCATTAGCAAGAATAGAGCTTGATTATGAGCTGAAACCTTCTCCTCTTGAAGCATATTCTCGACAGCCGAAAGGGTCCAGCGTAATGAGAGTGGATGTTTATATGGCTTATCGGTAAGCAACGAGTCGGCATATTTATGCATTGCTTTACCAAGCTCTTTCATTAATTGGCCAAAACCTTCTATTAATTCAATATTGCCAACTTCTTTGCTTAACAAATCGTATTGTTCGTGACT
>CAYLKV010000001.1:0-206076 GCA_964384545.1 uncultured Proteiniphilum sp. | reverse complement strand
AAAAAGTTTGATTTTAAGGACTAACTCAGATATTAAATGAATATTTCGTACAATTGGCTCAAAGAGTATCTTCAATTTGATTTAACGCCAAAAGAGACAGCCGACGTATTAACTCATATTGGGCTTGAAGCAGAGGGAGTAGAAGAGGTGCAAACCGTTAAGGGTGGTTTGGAAGGATTGGTAATAGGTGAAGTTGTTACTTGCACAAATCATCCAAACTCTGATCACCTGCATCTTACAACAGTTAATATTGGCAATACGGATGAATTGCTAAATATTGTTTGTGGAGCACCAAATGTGGCTGCAGGACAGAAAGTTGTTGTTGCAACAGTTGGAACAACACTCTACTCGGGTGATGAGGAGTTTAAGATAAAGCGCTCTAAAATTCGAGGCGAGGAGTCTCTTGGTATGATTTGCTCAGAGGCTGAGTTGGGATTAAGCGATAATCATGATGGGATAATTGTATTGCCTGAGGATGCCGAAGTTGGGACTCTTGCGAAAGATTATTATAATATTAAAAGCGACTGGATTATTGGCATTGATATAACTCCTAACCGTGTTGACGCTGCTTCACACTATGGTGTGGCACGCGACCTTGCTGCATGGCTTAAGCAGGCTGGTAAAGGTGTGAAACTTACAAAACCGTCGGTAGATGAATTTGCTGTTGATACCAAGGATGGTGGAATTGAGGTTATCGTTGAGAACAGTGAAGCATGCCCAAGATATTCGGGATTAACCATACGTGGTGTAAAAGTGGAAGAGAGCCCACAATGGCTTAAGGATAAGCTCTTAGCTATTGGTCAGAGACCGATTAATAATATTGTGGATATTACTAATTTAATCCTGCATGAAACCGGTCACCCGATGCATGCTTTCGATGCAAAGTATATAATCGGGAATGAGGTTGTTGTTAGAACATTACCCGAAAAAACCAAGTTTACAACACTTGATGAGGTGGAGCGTGAACTGAGCGACAGAGACCTGATGATATGCAATTCTGAAGATGGTATGTGTATTGCCGGTGTTTTTGGTGGATTACATTCTGGGGTGACTTTTGAAACTAAAGATATATTTCTTGAATCGGCATATTTTAACCCATCATGGGTGCGAAAGACAGCACGCAGACATGGTTTGAATACCGACTCATCTTTTAGATTTGAGCGCGGTGCCGATCCTAATAATACAGTTTATGTGCTTAAAAGAGCAGCACTACTTGTCAAAGAGATTGCAGGTGGTGAAATTGCAGGTGATATAAGAGATATTTATCCTAATCCTATTGAGTTAAAAACAGTTACTCTTTCGTATGATAAGACAACTAAACTTATAGGTAAAGATATTCCGGCTGATGTTATTAAATCTATTCTGGAGAGTCTTGAGATGCAGATTGAAAATGAGACAGAAGAGAATGTAACATTTAAGGTTCCCTCTTATAGAGTTGATGTAACTCGTGATGTTGATGTAATTGAGGATATTTTGCGTATCTATGGTTACAATAATATCGAGTTTAGTGATTCGCTAAAGGCAAATCTTTCATATCAGACACCTACAGACAGGAAGAATAATCTGCAGACTCTGGTATCTGAACAGCTTACCGCTAACGGGTTTAATGAGATTTTGAATAATTCTTTAACAAAAAGGGGTTACTACGAGTCGCTGGAGACTTACCCTTTAAAGAATTGTGTTTCGCTTGTAAACCCATTGAGTGGCGATTTAAGTGTAATGCGTCAGACTCTGCTGTTTGGAGGCTTGGAGAGCATTGCCTATAACAGGAATAGAAAAAATGGCGATTTAAGATTCTATGAGTTTGGTAATTGCTACTTATTTGATAGTGAAAAGAAAAAAGAGGGTGATATTCTTGCTGAATATTCAGAATCTACTTATTTGGGATTGTGGCTTACAGGAAGAAGGACACATAAAAACTGGGCTACACCAGAAGAGAATAGCTCTGTGTATGAACTGAAGGCTTACATGGAGAATATCTTCAACAGGCTTGGTATTACAAATACCGAATTGGTATATGAGCCAATAAAAAGTGATATATACTCTATTGCTGCTTCAATTGCTGTTAATAAGAAAGTGCTTGGCTCTTTTGGAATTATATCAAAGAAGATTGCAAAAAGTATGGATATAGATTCTGAGGTTTATTATGCAGAAGTGAACTGGGATGCTTTACTTAAAACAACAGCCAAAAAGTCTGTTAAGTTTGCCGAGATATCAAAGTTCCCTGCAGTGAGCAGAGATTTAGCTCTATTGATTGACAAGAATATCACTTTTACTGAGATTGAACAGATTGCATTAAAATCGGAGAGAAAACTACTTAAGGAGGTAACTCTATTTGATGTGTATGAAGGTAAAAATTTGCCTGAGGGTAAAAAGTCATATGCTGTTAACTTTCTGATTCAGGATGAGGAGAAGACACTCACCGATAAGCAGATTGATAAAGTGATGGAGAAGATTAGACAGAACCTGGAGAATGAATTAAACGCGCAATTAAGATAAATAGAATATAATATAAGGTCACGAATATAAATTATGGGAAGAGCATTTGAATATCGTAAAGCACGAAAAATGAAACGCTGGGGCAATATGGCGCGCGTTTTCACAAAACTGGGCAAGGAGATAACAATAGCAGTAAAAGAGGGTGGCCCCGATCCGGATACCAATCCCCGTTTACGTGTACTGATTCAACAGGCCAAAAAGGAGAATATGCCTAAAGATACTGTAGAAAGGGCTATAAAAAAAGCTACAGATAAAGATTCATCAGACTACAAAGAGGTGGTGTACGAAGGATATGGTCCTTTTGGAATTGCTATTGTTGTTGAAACAGCTACAGACAATCCTACTCGCACAGTAGCCAACGTACGCAGCTATTTTAATAAACATGGTGGTTCGTTAGGTACTACTGGCAGCCTTGAGTTTTTGTTTGATCACAAAAGTGTATTTAAGATTGCTCCAAAAGAGGGTGTGGATATAGATGAGCTTGAACTTGAATTGATCGACTTTGGTGTTGATGAAATTGAGGTTGAAGAGGATGATATTTTAATTTATGGAGATTTCACTTCATACTCAGATATTCAGAACTATCTGGAGAGTAATGGATTTGAAATTTTCTCTGCTGAGTTTGAAAGAATTCCACACGATACAAAGAAACTAACTGCTGAACAGCGCGCTCAGATTGAAAAGCTTCTTGAGAAGTTCGAAGATGATGAAGATGTTCAGAATGTGTTTCACAATATGGATGAAGGAGGAGATGAGGAGTAAACCCTCTATCCCCTGTTCATTAAATTACTATAAGCATCAAGAGCTTCTTTTGCAGCAGCATAAGAACTCTTTTTGCTTTTTAATAGATCGCTTTCGAGCTTTTCAAGCAGTTCTGCAATAACCGGATTATTATAAAAGTTATTGTGTAGATGTTCGTTGATAGTTTCAATCATTCGAAATTTTGACTGCTCATTTCTTTTTTGATAGAAATACCCATTCTTCTTAACGAATGCTATATAACTGTCTATCATCTCCCATATCTCTGCAATTCCCAAATTATAGTAACCCGAATAGGTCAACACCTCGGGAGCCCAACCTGAATCGGGTATTGGGTATAGATGTAGAGCATTGCGTAACTGCCTCTGTGCCATCTTTGCTTTCTCTATATTATCGCCATCGGCTTTATTTATAATAATGCCATCGGCCATCTCCATTATACCTCTTTTAATTCCCTGAAGTTCATCGCCTGTCCCGGAAAGCTGAATAAGCAGGAAGAAGTCTACCATAGAATGAACTGCCGTTTCTGACTGCCCTACTCCAACAGTTTCTACAAAGATATAATCGAATCCGGCCGCTTCACAAAGTATTATAGATTCTCTTGTTTTACGGGCTACTCCACCCAATGAGCCTGCAGATGGTGAAGGTCTTATAAATGCATTCTCTGCAACTGAAAGCCTCTCCATTCGTGTTTTATCGCCCAGGATACTTCCTTTCGACCTTTCACTTGATGGATCTATTGCCAGTACTGCAAGCTTGTTACCTTTCTCAAGAAGGTGCATACCAAAAGTATCTATAGAGGTGCTCTTCCCTGCACCTGGAACTCCTGTAATACCAACTCTTATAGATTTACCTGAATGAGGAATACATTTTTCGATTATCTCTTGTGCTAGGTCGTTATGTTCGGGAAGGGAACTCTCTACTAGTGTTACTGCCTGGCTTAATATTACTCTGTTGCCTGATAAAATGCCCTTTACAAATTCATCGGATGTGAGTAATCGGCTCTTTCTGCGCCTAACCATATATGGGTTTACGCTTGGAGGCTGTGATACACCTTTGTTTACATTAAGTCCCTTGAACTCTGACTTGTTTTCAGGATGTTCCATAATATCATATTATAAATTAAAATACCGAACGAAGCTCTTTACAAAGTTACTTCATTCGGTATCTATTATCAACCGTTAAAAGGAATATTTTTTACTTTTTAGGTGTTACATTACCTTTTATAGTGAGTACAAATACTGTATCGGGAACATTGGTATATACCCTGATAGTTTTATTAAATGTTCCGGGACGTCTAACTGTTGAATATTCAGCAGTAATCATTCCTTTCTTACCTGGTAGGATTGGTTCCTTTGAATAGGTTGGTGTTGTACATCCGCAAGATGCCGACACTCTAAGAATATTTAATGGGCTATCGCCATTGTTTGTAAATTCAAACTGAGTGGCTACCGATCCAATTTCCTCTTTAATTGTACCGAAGTTATGCTCTGTCTTTGTAAACTCCATTGTTGGTTTTGCAGCAAAAGCAACACTATAAATTAAAACGCTGAAAAGTAAAATAAGACCTGTCTTTTTCATTATCATATATTTTAAATAATATTCAATTTCTCTGAAACTAATATTAGTCAGACACAAAAGTAACAAATCAGTTTAAGAACTGTTCCATTTTTAACAAGTTTTTATTCAATTACTTCTATTCTGCTACCTTCGGTATGTGAGGTAAATTCCGGAGAATATAAACTTTGTATTGTTGAAATTCCGCTAGAATAGTTACCCTTACGGGTAACATAGACCGAATACTCGAGAATATATGTACCTCTTGGCAGATTATCAAAATAGAAGTTAGTTGATGCATCTACAGATGTTTGGTAGTATAAAAGACCATTCTGCCATTTTATTCCTGAGATCTGATCGACCGGTTCGAATGAGCCTGATCTTAGATCTTTTATATGAACAAACTCCATATCTCTGTCGCTTCTTACAGTTATTCTTACAACCACCTTATCACCAACTTTTAAAGGAGTGTCATTTGAAATTGATCTTAATTGTTTTCCTTTGGAAGTTGTCTCTTCTACAAACATCATCTTCTCTATATCTAGAGAGGCATCGCTCTTTTTAATCTTGTCTATATCTTCGAAATATTGCAAGTAGAGAGCACCCCAAGAGGGTGAACTGCCTTTGTGAGTTACAGAAATATTTGCCATTTCCGGTGTTATCTCTGTGCGGCTCCACGATTCTTTGAAATAACCTGTACCCGCTTCACTGCCTTTAGGTTCAATTGTTTTATTGGCTATAGTAACCTGGCTTGTACCATCAACTTCAAACCAATCACTTCCACTTCTTAGTAGAGCGTGAACAGCATCGGCTGTTGCATGGGTGGTTTCCCATTGCTGTGTCTGTTTTTGCTTTAACAGCCACTTTTTCAGCTTATTCATCTCATCATCTGTGGCTCCCCCCTTAATAAATGCATCCATAATGAAAGTGTGTACAGATATTGCTGATTGCGACATGAATACATTGGCTCTGTTATTTGGCCAATACATGCCCATCTCTTCTGAAACAACTGAATGTTCGCGATAAGATTTGATGATATCTTGTAATACTCTATCCTTACCCTCTTCTTTCATTAGCTGAGCAATAAGTGAGCGCTCATAGAGTCCAAACTTAGTCCAGTTTTTCTCAATTACTGACAGATAAAAGCTGTACATTTTGCTTGTTGCTTCTTCCTTTGGATAATTGTTATAAATCGAACGGACAAAAAGATATTCAAGATCGGTTATAGAGATAGATTTGATCTTTTCCCAATCTTTATTATACTCTTTAAGCAGTTCGAATCTACGAATTGCCTCAGCATCAATATAACTAATAGCTAACGACTGCATAGATTCGGTCTGATCTGACAATGCATTATCTATTCTTAGATCTTTCAACTGACTAAATCCGTAAAGTATATATTGTGTAATGCTTATACTTGGTCTGAAGCCTTTAAACCAGCTCCATCCACCTTCGGATGTTTGGAGCTCCTGCAATTTTGTTAGGGCTGAACTTGTGATGTTTCGGCTACGATTTAAATCGAACAGCAGAGAGAGTTTCTCCATTTGCTCAGTCTCATTTTTAGCCTCCATCACCCAAGGTGTCTCTAAGAGAACTATATTTTTAAGCTCTTCATTTTTCTCCAGATTTGAGATAAGTGACTTTTCATCACCCCCACTCTTTATCCAGGTGTTAACCATTGCTGATACTTTTGGATAACTATTTCCGATATGCGCACCTATTGAGTTTGCATAGTATGAAGCAAACCACGACACGGCATTATCACTTGCAGGCTGACCAAGCACAGGGAGTGACTGGACCGCATACCAGGCAGGATTTGATGTAAACTCGAGAGTAAGCTTATAATTCTCTTTTGTAACAGACCCACTATTCTTTAGTTTATCGAATGTATATGTTTTTGTCTTATCTCCATCTATATCTATCCTCATACTTTCGGTTACAAGTATTCTGTTTGGAAGCACGGCAAGTGCATGCTGTTCGCCATCACTGAAATACTCACTTTTTGCAACTATTCTAACTCCAATTACATCGATATTTGAAGGTACCGGAAACATCCACATTGCATCTGTGGAAGCACCTGGATTCAGGGTGAACTCCTGCTCTCTGTTTGAATAGCCTATATTATTAATTACCTCTTCTGAAACAGGATCTATAAACTCCATCGATACCTTAACCTGCTGCGGGAGGTCAGATAAATTTGATATCTTTGCAGAAATTGAAGTATTATCACCTTGTCTTAAAAAGCGAGGCATATTTGGGGTGATCATCAGTTCTTTTTGCGATATAGTAAAAGCTTCTGCTGAAGCGCTATTCAGATTTTTATCATGTGCCAGTACTCTAAACCTCCATCTAGTATTGTTTTCGGGCACATCAAACACAATTTGAGTCTCACCTTTATCATTTGTCCTTAATTGAGGAAAGAAAAATGCTGTCTCGTTGAAGTTTTTTCGCACCTGTGGAGATTGGAGTTGTGTGCTATTTTGAGCAGACACATCACTCATTTTTGCAGGAGCAGGAGTCACAGATGACTCTTGAACTTCTTCTTCACTAATTTTACCGAATGCTACAACGGCATTTTCATCTAAACCTCTTACCATTGCAGATCTTACAGCCATTACACTACGATGTCTGAAATGGAAATCGAACCAGTTAAATCGGTCGAATTCCAAAGGAGTAACCTGTTTTCTATCTATAGAGTATATTGAATTGGCATACTCTTTATTAAGAGACTGATCAATTGATAATAGATTCATTGAACTGTATCTTTTGAAATTATAGAGATTCAGATTCCAAGGTGCAGTGGGTTGAATTGCATCGAGTGAGAAATCATACATTGAGGCAAGAATCTCTGCTACACTTGGATTACCAGCTGCATCAGTTATACTAATTCTCCACTCCTCTTTGGTGCCGGGACGAATTTTATCTCTGAATACATCTAAATTCAATTTGAGCTCTTCTGTCTCTTTCTCCTGATGAATTTCAGTTGTGTGAAAGTAGAATTTCTGATCCTTAATGTAGGTCAGCATTAGAGTAACACCTTTGCTATACTCATTTTTATATGGAACCGTAAAAAGTCTGTTCTCGTTTTTGAGCACAACCCACTTGCGTTCGATAAGATTATCCTCCTGCCAAAGTTCATAAAGCACATTAACTTTACCGGATGCACCCAATATTACTTCAGCTGACTTATTTGAGGAGAAAGTTGAACTTTTAACAATATACCAATTGTCTGTTTTAATTGGAGGGCGTTTATCCCTGTAAGAATATAGAATAAAATCATTTTGTGCCTCTATCGTGTTGCCTCTATCATCTTGTGATGTAAGTTTTAATCTATATTTGCCTGAATTTTTATTGCTTAATGTTTTCTTAATTTCATCCTGTTTGCCGGTTTTGAACTGACCCTGGGCAACCATTTTATTAATTGAGTCATTCTCTTGGAGAGAATAGATAATATATGATCCCTCTGCTTCAATATCTGCTCCATCGAGATTTTTTGCAGTTATCACAATATTCTCATTGCTGTTTTTTTCAAACTGAGCTGGCATCTCCGTTTGAAGATACATTGATATATCACCCACAGTTATTGTGTAATTGGCTACCTGAGTTTCACCATTTATATCTGTAATTACTGCCTCAACAGCAAAAGACATAGCAGATTTAAGAGAGCTCATACTATCCGACTTATCGGGGGTGAATGTTATGGAGAACTTGCCATTTTCGTCTGTAGTTGCAAAACCTTGAGTAAAATGTTCAGGATTACCTCCCCATCTCCACCACCAAGCATGTTGGCGGGTAATATTCCACTCAACAACAGCATTTTGTAACTTGATGCCTGAGAAGCTTTCTGCTTTACCATTCAATGTTATCTCTTCTCCAAATTTGTATGTCTTATCAATTTTATCAAATGTGATCTCAAATGTTGGTCGCTTATACTCTGCGACATTAAAATTGGTGTATCCGTAAACAGTTTCTATTGTAAAATAGCCGGGCAATATTCCTTGAGGAATAACAAACTCACCCGATACAGAACCAAATTCGTTGGTGGTTAGTTTCTGTTTAGAGATCTCTCTATAATTTGCATCTCTGAGTGTAAACTCTATCTCTTCTTCTGTTTGCAGTTGATGTTTACCCTCTTTTGTATTAGTTAATATTGCTTTAAAATAAACCGTCTGCCCCGGCCTGAAGAGGCTGCGGTCTGTAAATATATTAATCGCCTCCTGTTCTGCATCCAGCTCATTAGACATTCTATACAATCCACCTGGTAAGCGGTTTAATAACGATCCATTATCACCTGATAGTTCTACATTATAAAAAACCTCATAGTTTGTAGTTGTCTTTTTATAATTTGCATAACCATCTGCGTTGGTAATCAATGTCTCTGCAATAACTAATTTTGAATCGCGCCAATTACCGGGAAGTTCATAAATATTTACTTTTGCACTCTTGACAGGTTTACCGCTCACTCTGTCAACAACATAAAATTCGTAATCATCTTTTTTAGACAACCTTGAGAAAGCTGCCAGATCTGAAACTGCGAAATAATAATTCTTTTGTGATCCGTAAGACTCTTTATTAGTTGGAGGGTCGAATGAGAGCATATATGTTCCGGGTGCATCAATATCTATAATGAATGTTGTATCATTTAAAATATACTTCTCAGCTGGGGGTAACGGAATATTAATATCTTTTAAGAATATTGCATTTTCATTAATATCATAACCAATTCCCACAATGCCCATCTGCAGATCAATTGGAGAATTGATACGATAGAGTTTGGCATTGAACGTTTTCAAATTTCTATATGACAGAGACAACATCTTTTCTCCTTTTGAAGGGAAGGTGTTATTTCCTGTAATGCTAAACTGAGAGCTGGTTAGCAAGTTGACTCTATTCTCTAATATTGCAATTCTTCTATAATCAGGATATTGCTGAATACCTTTTATCAGCAGTTCATAAATCTCTTTTGTTAATTCTGTTTTCTTCTTTTTATCATCTTCAGTCTGGTTGAATATCTCTCTTTGAATAACATTTGCAAGTTTATCTATAATTTCGACACTTATTGGATTTCCCTCCCATTTCTGCATCAATTTATAGACTCTCTCTTTTATCTTAGCGGTATAACTGTTGTTCATTATTGATAGCCTTTCGATTAACCCCAACTCAGTAAAAAGAACACCCTCCTCATTTCCTCTCTCTTTTAAAGATTCAATAAGTTTTCGGTATGTTTCGTAGACCCACAAGTTATAGTCGGTCGGTTCCACCTTAAAATCTATATTTACAAATTCATCAGCCGTCACAAACAGTGTGTCGACAGTTATTCCTTTTCTTGTGAGTGTTCTGCTAAGATCTTCATCAGAATTTATATTATTAAACTGATCGATTGCTCTATTCAATAGAAAATCGATCATTGAGGGATAATATATTCTTGAATCTTTCCCCAGGTCGACTACAGCTGCATAATCTTCGACTTTAGCATTAGTCAATATATATTTTTCTGATATTGACGCATTTAGATGTTCTACAACTTTATTGTAAAAGATATTCCTGGTCCACTCCTTAATATCTGATGGCACATAATCACCTAAATCGGTACGCTGGTTTATTGTCCATTGATTAACCATGTAATACTGTAAATAGAGTTCTCCCAACATTGAATTAATCACCGATTTCTCAACCTTATCGTTGCTAGTAACCAGCATCTTATTGAGATTGTTAAAGATGATAGTATCGTTTTCAAGGTCTTGTGCCAATTGATATTTACCCTGATGAATTAGTGCTTTTATGACTTGTGGACTGTTTTCATCCTTAATTGCATCTAATAGAATTGAATCGACAAGCAGTGATGCTGATTGTGGTAATGATTTCTTCTGATATTCAGCTACCTGAAGCCAATTTTTGCTATAACTTATATCTTTCATAGTAGATCTGTTTTGAGAAAAGGCTCCCATAACAAAGGTTGATAATAGGAGAATAAAGAATGTTTTTTTCATATTGATAAAATTCAATTTAGTAGTATACTAACAAAAAAAGCAAGTAGTTAATATTATGGCTTTAACACTACTCCCATTCTCTTCTTGCCGTTAATTTTAATTATTATGGGACTCCGGAATTTTACATGTCGTATAAATTCTGTCTCATACTCAGCAGGCTGATCATTTAGATAGCTCTCATTAAATAGACCATCATTACCCATAAAAGGATTAATCGTAAAGTAACCAACACCAAAAGATGTTAGGTTTTGAAAAAAATGTGTACCCTGACTGGGCTCAATTCTATAATTTTCTAATGATGATTCTACAATTACACGCGCTTGTGAGATATGTGGCCATTTTATTGGTATTCCTAACCATGGATCGGATGAGCCCCACCTACCTGGACCGACAAGAACATAGTTTGCTCCATGTTCCATAAATTTACTGTTCAGCGTCTCAATCTCTCTTGCAATTAAGGGATTTTTTGATGCATTAAAACAGTTGCTCTTTACATAAACTATATCAAATACATCGTCGGAAATACCATTACCAAGTGCATTCTTTGAAAACAGAATAGTTTTATCAGCTTCAACCTTTTCGAGATTCTCATGCATCACCTCTTTGCTATCTACAATAGGTCTGATTTGCAACACGTAAAAAGTGGCATTTTTTTGATCCTTGATATCTACCGCAAACTCTATCTCAACAGGTCTACCCATCTCTTTCTGCCCTGCTTTGAGCAGTTTAACAAAAGTCTCTGCTAATGGAAACATATCGTGCTGCAAAATGTTCGCAAATGAGATGATCTTTCGGCCTCCTTCGTAATAGCCATCGCGAATTATTTGATCCTGGGGGTCGTAGGTTGAAGAGACATATCTAAGAGGTCCACATTTCTCAGCCATTTTTAGTCGCGACTTTACTAGATTAAAACTATCATCAACTGTGAAGTCTTTTGATACAGAATCGAGATCGAGTGCATAAAATTGAGTTTGTGTATCTTTAAGTGCCAGATCTATTGAGCTAAGTTGCAGAATATTTGATGTATGCAATGGTGAAAATCGCAATCCTGTATTTCCATCGACAATATATTTACCTAAACCAAAGGCCATATTTACAATACCATCTTCAGACTTTTCATTTCCGATAGGATAGTAATTTATAGAACGCGCAACTCCCGAAATTGCAGGGTAATAGAGGTTATCGTACTGTGAACCTACCACCTCCTGAAGCACTATAGCCATCTTCTCCTGATCTATAAGGTTTTGGGTTGCAGACATATATGCTTTACTGTCTTTGTAAAACACTGACGCATAAACAGCCTTAACTGCATCGCTTAAGAGACGTACCATCACATACTTATCATTTACATAAGGAATCATATATGTTGAGTAAATTCCCGCAAATGGCTGATATTGCGAATCTTCTAACAGACTTGAAGAGCGTATTGCAATTGGAGATTCTATTGCATCGAAGAATACAAGAAAATCACTTATAAGTCTTTTTGGCAGCTTTGCAGCAAGAAACTTTTTTAAAATAACCTCATCCGGAGAGTCGGCAAGAGCCGATTCATAAAGGTCGTTTACCTCCATAAACTCATCGAATATGTCGGTACAGAGGACAACAGTTTTAGGTGTGGTTACAGGAAAGTCGGCATGATTATTCAACTCTAAATGAGTCTTCACCATATAACCTATAAAAGCGAGACCTCTACCCTTTCCACCGAGTGAACCTTCGCCTATACGTGCAAAGTTAGAGAACTGGTCGAATCTATCCTTCTCGAATACAGCTACAACACCTGTATTTTTCATTCTACGATACTGTACTATAGTTGCATAGATCAGTTCGCGCGCATCATTCATATTGGCATATTCAGAGACATCTATCTTTTTTAGCATCTCTGCAACGGGGAACATGGCTCTTGAATAGAAAAAACGGGAGAAATGGTTGTGCGAAAGATGATAGTATAGAGCATCGTCGGGAATATTGCGTATATTCATTTGCAACTCCTTAAGGTTTCTGATTCGGAATATCTCTTTACCGGTATTAGGATCGGAAATTATAAAATCGCCAAATCCAAGATTCTCTTTTAAAGCTTTATAAAGATCCTGAGGAAATGTTTTTGAATTTTTATCAATAAAAATATCATTTGTTTCTTCGATAAACTTTCGGTTCTCCGATTCTGAAGAGGTGTAAATAATTGGGATTTCGGAATCGATAGATTTTATCCATTCGCCAAGCTTTCGGCCTGCCTTTTTATCTTTTACACTCTCTTTGCTGAAACTCATATCAGTAATTACTCCAAGCATATTCTCGCCATATCTTTTATAATATGATACAGCCTCTTCATAATTTCGTGCGAGTAAAATTTTAGGACGACCCCTCATTCTAAGCATCTGGAGGTGATCGTTTAGGGCCTCTTTTGAGAACTCTTTAGATTCAGAAAGAACAAATTTATATAACAGCGAAAGTGCTGAAGAGTAGAAGCGAACCGAGTCCTCTACCAACATAATGGTCTGCACTCCCACAGTTCTAACATCATGCTCTACATTTTTATTATCCTCTATTAATTTTATAATAGCCAGCAACAGGTCGGTATCGCCTAACCAGCTAAAGACATAGTCGATACCACTTAAATCTTCATTACTTAAGGACTTTGTAACTGCTTTTGAGAAAGGAGTTAACAGAACAACCGGAATTAGTGGATAGAGCTCTTTTAGCTGCTTTGCAAGAATAAAAGTATCGCTGCTATCCATATTTGGCATACAGATAATTAGTTCATAATTGCTCTGTTTGAGCTCATTCAATGCCTCTTTACCACTGCTGACCTGAGTGAATCTGGGTGGATATCGAAGATTAAGAGATGTATATTCGTTAAATATCTGCTCATCGACACGTCCGTCATCTTCGAGAATAAACATATCATATCTTGAAGCGATCATAAGAATATTATAGATACGCTTATTCATGAGCTTAACAAAGGGGGTATCCCTAAATCTGAGTTGACTTATATCGTGGGCTCTTATTACTGAGTTTGGTGTTTTCAGTTTCATTTAAAATACTATAATTAATAATTATCAAATATAAATCAAAAAAAGTAATCTATATTATTTTGCTTATAAACTTATGGGGTTAGTGGCTAATTTGTTGGTTTTATGAATAGCAATCCGGGATATCCATTATTATTTAAATAGTGTAATTATAACTAATTGGATTTCACCGAATCGTTTTTTTTGACTATTTTTGATTTAGTAAACAATTGCACTCACGAAGATGAAAAAATCTCTTTTTATATCCATATTTATATTTTCTGCTTTGCTGATTACAGCATTGCTACTATTTACTGCAGGAAAAGAGCTGGAGACACTGGAAGCAGAAAAACCACTTGTACTTTCTATGACAGCATCGGTTGAAATCCCGGAAAAGATGACTTTTGCCGGTGAGGAGATAATTTTAGACAGATATGATAAGCGAGAGAGAATGGACAGGGAGCTAAATAGCTTTACCTATTTCCACTCTACAACCCTGCTTCTTTTTAAACGAGCAAATCGTATTTTTCCTATTATTGAGCCAATATTAAAAAGTCAGGGAATTCCAGATGACTTGAAATATCTGGCTGTAATTGAGAGTAATCTGGATTGGAGAGCTGTATCGCCCGCCAGTGCTGTGGGGTTGTGGCAGATTATGCAATCGACAGGCAGAGAGAATGGACTTGAAGTGAGGACTGATGTTGATGAGAGATATAATATTGAAAAATCGACCATAGCTGCTTGTAAATATTTAAAGGCGGCATATAGCAAATATGGTTCCTGGAGCGCAGCTGCAATGGCATATAATGGTGGTCAGGCAAGAATTACAAATGCATTGAGCAGTCAGCAAGCAGAAGAGGCTCTAGATCTGTGGCTTGTGGAGGAGACCACTAGATATTACTACAGAATGCTTGCTATTAAACAGATATTTGAGCAGCCAAGGCAATATGGTTTTGTAATTAACCCTGAACATCTTTACAAGCCAATGGAATTTAAGAAGGTTACAGTTACTAATACTATTCCTGACCTCGTTACTTTTGCAAAGGAGAATAATATTACGTATGCTCAGCTGAAGGATTTTAATTCATGGCTAAGATCGGATAAGTTGAATAACAGTTCAGGAAAGACTTATACGATATTAATACCAACTCAAGAGGATCTCTATTACAAAAAGGGAGATAAGCCAAAGGTTCACAACCCACTATGGGTTTCTGAATAAACTTTTTTAGGTTATCAATCGTTTATACTTTTATGACTTCTGAAACAGAGCAAATACATGTGTATGGTGCCCGTGTACACAATTTAAAGAATATAGATGTTACTATTCCGCGCAATTCGCTTACTGTAATTACCGGTTTAAGCGGAAGTGGAAAATCATCTCTTGCATTTGACACCATTTTTGCAGAGGGACAAAGACGCTACATAGAGACTTTTTCGGCATATGCGCGTGGATTCCTTGGAAAGATGGAACGCCCTGATGTGGATAAAATTACTGGCCTTAGCCCCGTTATCTCAATTGAACAGAAAACTACAAACAAGAATCCACGTTCTACTGTTGGCACAACGACTGAGGTTTATGACTTTCTTCGTCTTCTTTTTGCACGTGCAGGTGAGGCCTACTCATATATTACCGGAGAGAAGATGGTTAAGTACACTGATGAGCAGATACTTGAACTTATACTTGAGAAATATATCGGAAAGAAAATATACATTCTTGCTCCGGCAGTAAGAAATAGAAAAGGTCACTATAAAGAGCTTTTTGAACAGATTCGCAAAAAGGGATATTTGAATGTTAGGGTAGATGGTGAAGTAAAAGAGATTCTTCCCGGCATGAAAGTTGACAGATACAAAAATCACAGTATAGAGATATTGATTGATAAGTTGGTTGTATCTAATAAGTTTGCCGATAAGCTGAAAGCGAGCGTAAGAACTGCCATGAAGCAGGGGTCGGGTCTTATTATGATTCAGGATGTAGAGGCCGGACAAATAAGGCATTACAGTCGCAGTTTAATGTGCCCAACTACTGGACTTTCATATAACGAGCCTGCTCCTCATAACTTTTCTTTTAACTCTCCTCAGGGTGCATGTCCGAAGTGCAAAGGTATTGGGACAGTTGATCAGGTTGATTCTGAAAAGATTATTCCTGACCCAAATTTGAGTATTGCCGCTGGTGGAATTGTTCCACTTGGCAAAGAGAAGAGTAATATGCTTTTCTGGCAGATATCTGCTATATGTGAGAAGTATGGAGTAACATTAAAAACTCCTATAAATAAGATTCCGGAAGAGGCAATGGATGAGATACTCTATGGGACTAACGAACGTTTGAAAATAAAGAATGAATCGTTGGGAAACTCAAATTATATGGTAAACTATGAAGGTGTTGCTAAATATATTGAGATGCAGCAGGAGGAGGATGTATCGGCATCGGCTCAGAAATGGGCCGAGCAGTTCATAACCACATCTGTTTGTCCTGAATGTAACGGTCAGCGCTTAAATAAAGAGGCTCTTCATTTTAGAATTAACGAAAAAAATATATCTCAACTGGCTGATATGGATATCCAATCTTTGTATGATTGGTTTGACAAATGGGATAATGAAATATCTGATAGACAACGATTAATAGCTGTTGAAATAAAAAAAGAGATAATGTCGAGACTCCAATTTTTACTTGATGTTGGATTGGATTACCTGTCTCTATCTCGTTCGTCTGTATCTCTTTCGGGTGGAGAAAGTCAAAGAATTAGACTTGCCACACAGATAGGATCGCAGCTGGTTAATGTTCTTTATATTCTTGATGAGCCGAGTATTGGACTTCATCAGAGGGATAACCACAGATTAATTAACTCTTTGAAAAAACTTCGTGATTCTGGCAATTCTGTAGTTGTGGTGGAACATGACAAGGATATGATGCTTGCTTCGGATTATATTGTTGATATGGGTCCTTTTGCAGGCAGAAAGGGAGGAGATGTGGTTTTTGAAGGTATTCCTTCTGAAATGCTGAAGAAGAATACTCTAACTTCGAACTATCTGAATGGAAAGTTAGAAATTGCTGTTCCAGATAAGAGAAGAAAAGGAAACGGAAATCATCTGATAATAGAGGGTGCATCAGGAAATAACTTGAAAAATGTTTCAGTTGCTTTCCCATTAGGAACACTAATAAGTGTGACCGGGGTTTCCGGCAGTGGCAAGTCGACTCTGATAAATGAGACCCTTCAACCAATTCTGAGTCAGAAGTTTTACCGCTCACTAAAAGATCCTCTAGAGTATAAAGCTGTAAAGGGATTAGAACATTTAGATAAGGTTGTAAGTGTTGATCAATCGCCAATTGGCAGAACCCCTCGCTCAAATCCGGCAACATATACCGGTGTATTTTCTGATATCAGAAACCTCTTTGCAAATATGCCTGAAGCAAAAATCAGAGGATATAAACCGGGTAGATTCTCTTTTAATGTGAAGGGTGGAAGATGCGAAAAATGCAAAGGTAACGGTTATAAAACTATAGAGATGAACTTCCTCCCTGATGTGATGGTTCCTTGTGAAGAGTGTAATGGAAAGAGATATAACCGTGAGACTATTGAAGTTCGTTATAAAGGGAAATCTATTGCAGATGTTCTCGACCTTACTATAAATGCAGCTGTTGAGTTTTTTGAGAATATCCCAAGTATATTGCATCGAATTAAGGTGCTGCAAGAGGTGGGGTTAGGTTATATTAAACTTGGTCAATCATCCACTACTTTATCTGGAGGAGAAAGTCAGCGAGTTAAACTGGCAACCGAACTTGCTAGAATAGATACAGGAAATACTCTTTATATACTGGATGAACCTACTACAGGTTTGCACTTTGAAGATATCAGGGTTTTACTATCAGTTCTGAATAAACTTGTTGATAAAGGAAATTCTGTTATTGTTATTGAGCACAACCTTGATATTATAAAGTGTGCCGATTACATAATCGATTTGGGTCCCGAAGGTGGTGCTAGAGGTGGTGTAATACTCGCAACCGGTACTCCTGAAGAGATAATAAAAAACAGAAAGAGTTTCACTGCGAAATTCTTGAAAGAAGAAATGAAATAGATTATTGTGTAATTGAGTTATGAGATAGCTGTTAATTGGTAAATCTGAATATTCATTTATGAGAGGTTATTTAACAGATTATTATCCTTTTAATTAATAATTTTTCATTTTATAAAGTTAAAAAATAAGTTTTAATGAACTTTTAATCTTACCTATTGTTTACTTTCTGAAATAAGCAAATTATATAGATAATTATAGAATTAAGAATATATTTATGGCAAATATTACGTTTAAAGGTAATCCTGTAAATACGGTTGGTGAACTACCAGAAGTAGGAGCATTAGCACCTGATTTTAGTTTAGTAAATGGTCAGCTTTCAGAAGTAAAACTATCTGACTACATTGGTAAAAATGTTGTATTAAACATCTTCCCTAGTTTAGATACAGGCACTTGTGCTGCTTCTGTAAGACAATTTAATAAAGCAGCAACCGCTTTAAATAATACAGTAGTACTTGGTATATCTGCCGACTTACCTTTTGCAGCGGGTAGATTTTGTTCTGCCGAAGGCATTGAGAACGTTATTACTCTTTCAACTTTCCGTGACACTGTGTTTGAAAATGATTACGGATTGCTTATGACAGATGGTCCTCTTAAAGGACTATTGGCCAGAGCCGTAGTTGTAGTTAATCCGGAAGGAAAGGTAGTATATAAAGAACTGGTTCCTGAGATTGCACATGAGCCAGATTATAATTCTGCAATCAACTCGATAGTGTAGTTTGTTTCATGAAGATTGTGTTAACAAGAAAGGTCTGCGAAGTGATTCGCGGACCTTTCGCTTTTTAAAAAGTCAATAAATAATTGGTAAAAAATATAGTTTCCAATTTAAATATAACTTAAGGGTTAAAGCTTTCAATCTAAGTTTCTTTTTCTTAAATTTGTAAATTAAATAGAGATAAAACCATCAGTTTGAATATGGCAAAAAAGAAAAGGAGACGAACTTCAACAACAAAAAAAAATAGTGCAATATTGTTACACTTTTTGAAAAGTGAACGTACTCATTTTATTTTTGGCGTGATCATTGCTTTTATAGGTATTTTCATGCTACTCTCTATTTTTTCCTTTTTCTTCACTGGTGCTGCTGATCAAAGTATTGTTCTTAATACTTCATATCGTGATCTGGTAAGATCTGAATCACCTGAGATACAAAACTGGACGGGGGCAAGAGGTGCATTTATTTCTGAAAGATTGGTGAATGATTGGTATGGAATATTCTCAATATTAATCCCTCTCTTTATAGTATTTATAGGATTACGACTGATGCGTGTTTCTAATTTCCATATTCTGAAAGCTATATTTATAACTGCTTTCGGATTAATTTGTGGATCAATTACTACTGCTTTTATATTTGACAAACATTTGCCACACTCTCATGTTAAATGGGGTGGAGCTCATGGTAATCAAGTGGTTGACTTACTGGAAAACAGTATAGGTTGGCCTGGTATCGTATTGCTAATTATTCTTTTCATCATAATTACAGTTGTGATGATAAATAAGAGTTCAATGTATATGATACAAAAAACCATAACTGACAGTAAACCATCATTTAGTAGAGGTGACTCAACAGGCAGACCCGATTCATTTAGTAAATCAGATTTATCAGGAAAAACTGATTATAGCGGGAAATATGATTCTATTTCAGAATCTGACGCAATTGAAGATGATAAAGAGAAAGAACCTGGCTTTTTAAAGCGTTTATTTATTAAAGCAAAGGAAAGAAGACATGCAAGAAACGGTAAATATGAGGATTTAGAAGAGACCGATTCAGATATTGAAGAAATAGAATCAGTTGAAAATGATATAATTGATACACAGCCTATTTTAAACGGTGCTTCTTCTGTATCTATACCATTGTCAGGTAAACTGCCTACTGTTTCTACCACATCTGAAGAAGATGGTGATTTTGAAGTGATTATACCTGCAGATGATGAGAAGATTGATCACCTTAATCAAGAAGAAGAAAATAAAAGTTTATTTTCAAAATTAAATCTACCCAATAGTGAGGAGGAATATGATCCGAAAAAAGATCTGTCTGATTTCAAATTCCCTACACTCGACCAATTAAAGGTTTATGCTACTGGAAATCGTGAGGTGAATATGATTGAACAGAATGAGAATAAAGATAAAATCATTCATACTCTTCGTAATTATGGTATTGAAATTACATCTATAAAGGCGACTGTTGGTCCAACAATAACACTATATGAGATTGTTCCTCAGGCGGGTGTTCGTATTTCAAAAATAAGAAACCTTGAAGATGATATTGCACTTAGTTTATCAGCTTTGGGAATACGTATTATTGCTCCAATGCCTGGTAAGGGAACTGTGGGTATTGAAGTACCTAATAAAGATCCTCAAATAGTTTCAATGCACTCTGTGTTGTCATCGAAACGTTATCAGGAATGTGATTTTGAGTTACCGGTAGCACTAGGTAAAACTATAACAAATGAGGTATTTATCTTCGATTTAACAAAAATGCCTCACTTGCTTGTTGCGGGTGCAACTGGACAGGGTAAGTCTGTTGGCCTTAATGCAATTATTACATCATTACTGTACAAGAAGCACCCTGCAGAAATGAAGATGGTGCTTATAGACCCAAAGATGGTTGAATTTAGCTTATACTCAACAATTGAGCATCATTATTTAGCTAAACTGCCTGATGAAGATAAGCCTATAATTGTAGATGTAACAAAGGTTACTCAAACTCTTAATTCTCTCACAAAAGAGATGGACGACAGGTATGAGCTGCTTATGAAGGCTCATGTTAGGACCATAAAAGAGTATAATGAGAAATTCAAAAGCAGAAGGCTAAATCCTAATAACGGTCATAGGTTTATGCCTTATATTGTTGTGATAATTGATGAGTTTGGTGATCTTATAATGACAGCAGGTAAAGAGATTGAGATGCCGATTGCAAGAATTGCGCAGAAAGCTCGTGCTGTTGGTATTCATATGATTATTGCCACTCAGAGACCTACAACAAATATTATTACCGGAACTATTAAGGCTAACTTCCCGGCAAGAATGGCCTTTAGAGTAACTTCTCAAATTGACTCCAGAACAATTCTCGATATGAGTGGTGCTAATCAGCTTATAGGTAGAGGTGATATGCTATTTTCACAGGGCAGCATAATAACACGTATACAGTGTGCTTTTGTTGATACACCTGAACTTGAAAATATCACTAAATTTGTTGCTAAACAGCAAGGATATGAAACAGCCTATCCTCTACCTGAAGTGCTTGCTGAAGTGGAAAGTGTACCAGGAGCCGTGGACTTAAACGACAGAGATGTTCTGTTTGAAGAGGCTGCGCGACTAATTGTAGTTCACCAACAAGGATCAACATCTCTTATTCAACGTAAGTTCTCAATTGGTTATAATCGTGCAGGAAGACTTATGGATCAGCTGGAAGCAGCCGGTATAGTTGGTGGTACTCAGGGAAGTAAGCCTCGCGAAGTGTTTATTCAGGATGAATATTCACTAGAAAAACTGCTCGACTCCTTAAATTAATTGGATTAAACTAAGTTCGATTAATAGAGTCATAATGTTAAATTAATAACATAGAATATGAAAAAAAGCATCTTAATTATAACCACTTTGTTTTTTACTATTGGATTATTTTCTCAAAACTCTGATGAGGCTAGAAAAATTGTAGATAAAACATACAACGATTATATCTCTTCTCAAGGTATAAGATTGTCGTTCGAACTAATTACAATGGACTCTGATGGTGAAGAACTTGATTCTCAGGAGGGCGTAGCATCGATTAAGGGGAATAAGTTTCATCTAGAAATGAGTGATATAGATGTATGGTTTGATGGTAAAACTCAATGGGTACTTATGAAAGGTATTAATGAAGTTAATATTAGCAATCCAACAGACAGTGAACTTGCATCGATAAGCCCGCTTGCATTATTGGGGATATATAGAGAGGGATATCAGCTTAAAGCTCCAATTAATAATACTCTGAATAAAATTAATGTATCTATGATTGAGATGACTCCGATTGATGCAAATAAAGAATTTAAAGCAATTACAATTTGCATTGATAAAGCATCCGGAAAACTGGTTCAAGCTAACTTTACATTGAAGAATAATATGCAAAATAGGATTGATATCACTAACTATAACGATAATTATAAATATAGCGATAGCGATTTTATCTTTGATAAATCTAAATTTAAGGAAGTTGAAATTATTGACTTAAGATAATCTTTTACAACTATTTAGTCCATCTAACCTGAATAGATATATGTAATATCAATTTAATAATTCGTATAATATTAGTAACTTTGAACTAATAAATAAAATATAAATATATGAGAAATAAAGTTCGCTGTCTGATTTTGGGATCAGGCCCTGCAGGGTATACTGCTGCTATTTATGCTTCAAGGGCAAACCTGGAACCAGTATTATATGAAGGTTTGGAACCGGGTGGTCAATTAACTACAACTACTGAAGTGGAAAATTTCCCTGGATATCCTGAAGGAGTAACTGGGCCTCAGATGATGGAAGATTTAAAGAAGCAGGCTCAAAGATATGGTGCCGAAATATTATCTGGAAGAGCAACTTCAGTTGACTTCTCTACACATCCTTTAAAGGTTACAATTGACAATGAAAAGGTAATTGAAGCAGATACAGTTATAATCTCTACAGGTGCTACTGCAAAATATCTAGGACTCGAAGATGAAACTAAATATGCAGGACAAGGGGTTTCAGCATGCGCCACTTGTGATGGATTTTTCTACAGAAGGAAAAAGGTAGCAGTTGTTGGTGGAGGTGATACAGCTTGTGAAGAGGCATCCTATCTGGCTGGATTAGCTGAAAAAGTATATCTGATTGTTCGCAAACCATACCTTCGTGCTTCAGAAATTATGAAAGATAGAGTTATGAATAATCCAAAAATTGAGATTCTTTTCGAACATAATGCAGTGGGTCTTTTCGGTAACAATGGTGTAGAAGGAGCTCATTTGATTAAACGTATGGGTGAAGCAGATGAAGAGAAGGTAGATATCGCTATTGATGGGTTCTTCCTTGCTATTGGTCATCAACCTAATACAGAAATATTTAAAGATTTTATAGAACTTGATGATGTAGGATACATTAAAACCGAACATCCATTTACAAAAACAAATATAGAAGGTGTATTTGCATGTGGTGATGTTGCTGATCCAATTTATCGCCAAGCAGTAACAGCTGCAGGAACTGGTTGCCGTGCTGCAATAGATGCTGAACGCTACCTTTCTGAAAAAGGTTTTTAAAGTTTATATTTACTTATAGCTGTTATATTACTTGATAAAACAGAAGAGTTATTGCCCTCAAAATATCTATTTTGGGGGCATTTTATTTGATTCTTTATAACTCACTTTTCACCTTGTAATCTAGATTGTTTAATCATCCTAGCAAATAGAGCTTTTTTTCAATGTTAACTTTTAATCTAATAAAAATTAATGGTACTTTTGTACTAACTGAAGCAAACTCACATCCTCAATATTTGCACTTATATGAAAAAAATAATTTTATTGACTGCTCTTTTTTTTAATGTACTGTTATTATCTGCACAGACACTAAATGGAACATATAAAAGTGGCACAGATTCTTTGAGTTTTTCTGACAATAGGGTAATTTTCCGTATTAGTGGCTTTGGGGCTTTATCTACTGCACAGGTGGGTGAAGGGAAATATGAAATTATCAACAACTATATGATTGTTAATACAGATGAATATAGTGGTATGAAGTCAAAATTTCAGGAGTTACCCGGCTCAAAGACAGACACCTGTGTTGTAAAGGTTGTTTCATTAAATAATTATCCTATACAAGGCATATTGATTGAATCAAAGAATAAATCTGGAAAAACGATATCAGCAGGTGTAACAAGTGCCGACGGCAAAGTATTATTTATCGATAATGAGAAATATGTAAAAATAGCAGCTTCTGCAATGGGATATAATTCTATAGATTTAGATTATAAAAAAGGAGTCGACTATTTTATCAGACTAGCAGATAATGAAGTAATTGAAAATAAAACTGTTGTATTCAAATTTGAAGAATTAGATGAGGAAACTATTTCTATTATTCTATTGACAGATAATTTTAAGAGTGATAAGAATTTACATGAGGAACTAAATAAATTAGAGAAAAAAGCAAGAAAAAATAATCGACTCGAAATACGCTACAAGAAAGTTTTCGAGCCGATTGATACTTTTTTCAAATAATATAAGACCTTAATCTTTTCTTATGATAAGTATAATCTTGTTTTTAATAACTCTATAATATAGGATATATTAAGTTAGGAGTTTTCTTACAATTCCAGATATAACTCCACCTTCAGCTTTACCTGCAAGTTCTTTTGAGGCGATTCCCATTACCTTACCCATTTCCTTAAACGAGGTAGCGCCGGTTTCTACGATAATCTTTTTTATTACTGCTTCGATCTCTTCAGCAGAAAGCTGAGTAGGGAGATATTCCTGAATAACTCTCATCTGTTCAAACTCAATATCAGCAAGATCTTCACGTTTTTGTTGAAGATATATTTCACCACTCTCTTTACGCTGTTTTACCATTTTTTGCAGAATAGAGGTAGCTTTTTCGTCAGTTAGCTCATCACTGGCGCCTTTTGCTGTTTTAGCTTCTAAAAACTCTTTTTTTACACCTCTTAAAGCTTCTAGTCTTACCTTATCTTTGGCAAGCATTGCTTTTTTTATCTCTTCTGTAATTATATCAAATAGTGCCATAGTTATTTTAATTATAAATCAAATAATGTTGAAGACTGTTGTTGAATATCAGTATGAAATGTTCGAGGATTAAATGTTTTTTCGCGTTTAAAAACTGGGGTTTTCTCTAGTGCCTCCAATAACTTATCATCATCTAATTCCTCAATAGTTAAAATAAAAGGTTCTTGTCTGTAGTTATTTGTTGACAGTGATTGCAAACCGGCTTTTCCATAATACTTCTCTATAAGATCTCTATCTTTTGCTTCCTGCTTTTTAAGTTCATCTTCTTTTAATTTACGTTCGAGCTCTTCTGCTTTAGTTTCTTCGTCTCTAATCTCTCTGATACCCGGAACATTATTAATTGAAAATCCTGTTGCTAATAGTATGACTTTTACCTCTTCCATTAACGATTTATCAACAGCAGCACCCCAAATTACTTCAATTTCATTACTAAATTTCGACATAAAGTCGTGCAATGCATTCATTTCCTCCATCATCAGAGGATTTTCTTCTCCAAAACAAATATTTATCAATATTTTCTTAGAATTGAATACATCATTATTATTTAATAGTGGCGAGTGTAGTGCATCCTTAATAGCTTCATTTATCCTATTATTACCTTTTCCAATGCCACTACTCATAATAGCTACACCACCATCTTTAAGTGTTGTATTGACATCAGCAAAGTCTAGATTCATATGCCCATGAACAGTTATTATTTCTGCAATACTTTTTGCAGCAATTGTAAGTGTATCATCTGCTTTTGCAAATGCATTAAGCATGGTTAAATCGCTATATATATCACGTAAACGTTCATTATTAATAACAAGTAGTGCATCCACGTTTTTTGATATCTCTTCTACTCCTTTTAGAGCCTGTACAATCTTGCGAGATCCTTCAAAAACGAATGGAATAGTTACAATACCTACAGTTAGAATACCCATCTCTTTAGCTACACGTGCAATAACCGGTGCAGCACCTGTTCCAGTTCCACCACCCATTCCGGCAGTAATAAACACCATTCGGGTTCCATCATTTAGAAGAGATTCAATTAAATCCAAACTCTCTTCTGCTGCCTTGCTTGCTATTTCAGGCTTATTTCCTGCACCTAAACCCCCGGTAGTATGTGAACCTAATTGCACTTTTACAGGAACAGGAGATTCCATCAATGCTTGATTATCAGTGTTACAAAGTGCAAAAGAGACATTATGAATCCCTTCCTTAAACATATGGTTCACGGCATTTCCTCCACCTCCACCAACTCCGATTACCTTGATGATAGCATCTGTATGGCTCTCTATTTGAAAATCTAATAAATCTATATTCATAAAATCACCATATTTAATTTATTCATCATCTTCTGAAAACAAGTTTCCTAATGCATCAGAAACCTTAGTGAAGATTCCTTGCTTAGGAGTTTTTATATTCCTATTGGAATCTTTACTATTTTGCTTTCTATCAGTTCTTTTTGATTCAGTACGATTCTTTTCTGTAGAACTAAAATCATCCTTATTTTCAAAAATATCCTTCTCTTCCACTAATCTACAACTTTCTTTTCCCAATAACAACATACCTAATGCCAGAGTAGATGATGGATTATTAGTTAATTCTGAAGCATTATTAATAAAAATCTTCTTAGCTGTAACTTTTCGAACCGGCATGTTAAGTTTTTGTACAAGATATTCACTAATGTTCTTCAATTGAGATGCTCCACCTGTTATTATAACACCTGCACCTAGTTGATTCTCATACCCTGATAAACGTATCTGTTCTTTTATATTTGCAGTTATTTCGTCGAGACGCAATCCAATAACTCGAATGAGTTCAGTATCATTTACCTCAGCTTTAGATGAAAATGGAGAGGAGAAGAAAGAGCTTTCCTGAGTTTTTATAGCTTTGCCTAATTTAATTTTTAATTGTTCTGCTTCACTTTCAATTAAATTAAGTGCACTGATATCTTTCGTTATATTTTTACCTCCAAATGGAATGACAACAGATCTTCTTAAAATACCATTTTTATAAATTGACATAGAGGTTGTACCTGCTCCAAAATCGATAAAGGCACATCCAAGCTCTTTATCTTCTTCGCTGAGAGATATAGCTGCAGATGCTAAAGATCCAATTAAATATCCGGCAATTGGAATTTTTGCTTTACCGGTAACACTCCTTTCTATATTTGTTATGAGATTTGGTCTTCCTACGATAATTTGGAAATGGGCTTCTATTTCAGTTCCTGCAACTCCTACCGGATTCTTCTCAGTTTTACCATCTACATAATATTCTACATCTGCAACAGCATAATTTCTTTGTAAATCCGGTATATATTTTCCAGCAGAGTCATTCAATTGGTCTACTATCTCCTGTGTAACAATTCCATTAGATGACAAGTTTTTTCTTTCTATGTGCTCTATAGTATGGAGTGATTGTCCGGTAAGAGAAACATAAACCTTGCCTATTTTGTCATCTATTTTATTTTCAAGCATTGTTAATAACTTTCGTATATTTGCACCTGCCTCCTCAATATTATAGACCATTCCTCTTCTTACCGAATTACCTGAATCAATGGTTTCACTTTCCAAGATTGATATAACATTGTACTCGCTTTTTCGGCCTACAACTCCTTTTATCTTTGAGGTTCCAAGATCTATTACAGCTATAAAATCAGATTGTGTCATATTTTTGATCAATGGGGGTTATTCAGTTGTTTAACAAACAGTACTGAAATAATTTTTGTTTTTTTGTTAACATCATTTTAATTGTACAGAAATTATTTTAGAGTACATACTACCTGTTTATCGAATTTCAGATTTATTACAGAATATCGATTCCATCCTACTACATTTAATCCGTCGTCAACAAAACGTACAAATTTATTCAATTTAATTGGGTAATCTTCAAGGCTTCCTAAAATAATTCTGAAATTACCAACTCGAGGTATCAATTCTACCTCATTATCTCTGGTAACAACAATTTGTTCCACCCAAGCATCCCATTCAGAGTTATTATTAATAAACATTACAAAATCGAAAAGCTCGTTCTTAGCGAAGTCTTCATTAATATCTCCGGTAACAACAGGTACATAAACAGTAAAACTTGATGCAACTGGCATTATCTTTCTATCCTTATCCACATAAAAACTGCCTCTATTATTAGAGATAACTCTATACACTGGTTCTCTTTGCTGAACAGTTACCATTACTGTTCCCTTAGATGTACGAAATACTTTTGCCGATTCCACTAATCGGTTCGACATTATTGTATCACGAATAGCAAGAGTATTTATATCTTTAAAAGACTTTCCTACTGGATACAGATCATATTTTTTCACTAATGCGATTATTTCTTTAGCTGTGATGAACTGAGTTTTGAGACTATCCTTTATCTCCACTTCAAAACGGACACATTCTCCCTTTAGAGATGAGTCCCTGAAAAAGTAGGCAGATATTATTATATATCCAATAACAAGACCTGCAATTATTATTATTAATGTTCTCTTCACTCTCTGTAATCTCTCTAAAGGTTCTCGCTTAAAATTTCCTTAATAACTGGCACCATCTTATCAATATCACCTGCACCAAATGTTACTAACAATTCAGGTTGTTTATTTCTAATCAAATCAATAAGTTTCGACTTATCTATTAGTTGCTTCTCTGAAGATTTAATTTTATTATAAATAATTTCAGAGCTCACCCCTTCAATAGGCTCCTCTCTTGCAGGATAAATATTTAGAAGAATTACATCATCGGCAAGAGACAGACTTTCTCCGAAATCATCTGCAAAATCTCTGGTTCTTGAATAAAGATGTGGTTGAAATACAGCAGTCAGTTTTTTTCCCGGATATAGTGTTTTAATTGAAATTATTGCAGCTTTAAGCTCTTGTGGATGATGTGCATAGTCATCTATATAAACAACTTGTGATGTTTTTAGATGAATCTCAAATCTTCTTTTCACTCCTCTAAAAGAACCCATAGCAGCTTTAATTTCTTCTGGAGTAGCTCCGCTTAGTTCTGCTGCTGCCATTGCAGCAATACTGTTCTCAATATTAATCTTAACAGGCACCCCAAGAATTATATCTTTAATTACTCCTCGAGGAGATACAAAATTAAAAATAATATCTCCATTTTCTATCCTTACATTCTCTGCATGAAAATCCCCTTGACTCTCTGAGTAACTCCAAACTTTTACAGACTTTTCTACCTTTGGGGTGATTTTTGTCCCTTGCTTTAAAATTAGATGACCATTTGCTCTGATCAATGATGAGAACTTCTCAAAACTTTCTAAATAAGCCTCCTCAGTTCCATATATATCAAGATGATCAGGGTCTGCTGATGTTATAATAGCTATATGAGGTTGCAAACTATGAAATGATCTATCATATTCATCAGCTTCCACAACAGTAAAATTACTTTTTTCTGATAGTAATAAGTTACTGTTATAGTTTTTAAGTATTCCACCTAAAAAGGCATTACAATCTAAATGAGATTGCTTAAACAGATGCGCAACCATACTCGAAACTGTTGTCTTGCCATGTGTTCCTGCTATACAGATAGCATGGCTGAATTTTGTTATTTCTCCTAACAGTTGGGCTCTCTTTACAATTTGGAACCCTTTATCTCTGAAATAATTAAGCTCATTGTGAGTATTTGGAACAGCAGGAGTATAAACTATTAGAGTGTTAGATAAATCGAAAAAATCGTTAGGTATAAATGAAGTACTATCTTCATAATGTATCAATGCACCTTCAGCTTCAAGAGATCTGGTTAAATCTGTTTCAGTTTTGTCGTATCCCCCCACTCTAGCTCCTTTTATTAGAAAGTATCTGGCAAGGTTACTCATCCCTATTCCCCCAATACCTATGAAATATATGTTTTTGTATTTTCGATTGCTTTCCATCATTTTTATTTCAAAATCTTTTCTATCTCATCTACAATTCTTTCAGCTGAGTTATGCTGTGCCAACTTCAATATATTATCACTCAGGTTTTTTAGTTCTCTATCATTTTTAACCAATGATAGTGCTACATCAAAAAGCATATCATTTGCAATTGCATCCGAGACCATAACTGCAGCATCCTTATCTACAAGCGCTTTTGCATTCTTTGTCTGATGATCTTCTGCAACGTTAGGTGATGGTACGAGAATAACCGGTTTTCCTAAAATACAAAATTCAGATATGGAACCCGCACCTGCTCTTGAAATTACCAAATCAGCTACTGAATATGCATAATCCATACGAGAGATAAAATCATTCAGAAATATATTATCAGGTATTTTACCCTCTTCCTGAAGTTTACTCATTTCTTGAAAATAGTACTTTCCGCACTGCCATAAAATCTGAACATCTTCAGTTGATTTTAGTTTTGCGAATGCGTTTACAATACTTTTATTTAGAGTTGCTGCACCCAAACTTCCACCAATCATTAGAATAGTTCTCTTTTGTGTATCTAACTTAAAGTGTTTATATCCTTCAATACGATTTTCTTTTGTTACTATTAGATCCTGTCGACAAGGATTACCTGTTAGCACTATTTTTTCTTTCGGGAAAAACTTCTCCATCCCTTCATATGCGACACAAATTGTCGTCGCCTTCTGAGCTAACATTTTATTTGTAACTCCTGCATATGAGTTCTGCTCTTGTATTAATGTAGGAATTCCTTTTTCTGTTGCAGCTTTTAAAATAGGACCACTTGCATATCCTCCAACTCCAATAGCAATATCTGGTTTGAATTTTTTAATAATTCCACTAGCTATCCTTAAGCTTTTCAGAAGCTTAAATATTACACTAAAATTCTTGAACAAGTTCTTCCTGTTAAAACCTGCAACCGGTAGTCCAATTATTTTGTATCCTGCAGCTGGTACACGGTCCATCTCCATGCGATCTTCGGCTCCTACGAAAAGTATTTCTGAGTCGCTCCAACGCTTTTTCACAGCATTGGCAATGGCAATTGCAGGAAATATATGCCCCCCAGTTCCACCACCACTTATTATAATCCTCTTCATACTTTATTTATTTCAAATTCAATAACATTATCTATGTTAGACTCATTATCAGAACCCGAAGATTCATTCTCATAATCTGTTGTAATATTATCCTTTATTGATTCATCACTACTTACAACAGGCACTTCCTTTTTACCAATTCCAAAACGATCTGCACTTAATATAAGTCCAAAGTATGCACATGTTATAAGTGTAGATGTACCTCCTCTACTAATAAGAGGTAAAGGCTGACCTGTTACAGGTATTAAGTTAACTGCTACAGCCATATTTATAAAAGCCTGTATTGACAACATCATTGCTGAACCAAGCACAAGATATTTAGGAAATAGCTTTTGAATCCGTTTGGCTATCATTCCCGAACGAATAAGAATTATAACATATAAGAGAAGGACAAAAACTCCTCCTAAAATACCCATCTCTTCTATTATAATAGCGTAAATAAAATCGGAATAAGCTTGAGGAAGAAAATCCCTTTCAGTACTATTTCCCGGAAAAACGCCAAAAACACCACCATTAGAAATTGCTATTTTAGCATGAGCAACCTGGTAATTTTCATCAGTTATTGAAAAATACTCCTCATCAGTCATATCTCTCGCTTCACCAAAATGAGAAATACGATTCTGCCATGTACCTAGTCGGTTTAATGGTCCCGAATCTGTCCAATTGGAGGGAATTATGTTAAGAACAAGGATAAAAAGAACGATTAATGCTATACCAGCACCTGCAACTTTAAGTAGTCGTGTTAACTTTACATTACCTATAAACATAAGAAGAAAACAAACCCCAAACAATAATATTGCAGTTGAAAGGTTATCCATTGCAATTATTCCACAGACTAAAATCATCAAGCCTATCATCCATTTAAACAGTACAGCATCATTTGTTCCATTCTGCTTACTTAGAAGAAAAGCGATTGTCCCCATTAGTGAAATTTTAGCAATCTCTGATGGCTGTATTGTAATACCAAATATAGAAATCCATCGTTCGGCATTATTTACACTAACTCCTATAAGAGGTGTAAGAATTAATAAAAGAATTGCACATATTAGGACAAATATAAGTGATGAAAAAAATCGATATGGTATATTATGAATTAAAAGGATAACTCCTACTCCTCCAATTAGAAACATTGCATGTCTGAGTATTGGTGCCCATTGATTCTGTTGACGATAGACAATAGTACTTGTTGCACTAAAGATCTCGATAAGCGAAATAACACATAATATAATAAAAACAGTCCAAATAACTTTATCACCTTTAAATACTTTACTTCCGAAATCATTTAAAATAGATCCGGACTCATTAATATCTTCAACAGCTTTTTCGGGCTCTTTTATATATATATCATTATCAAGCATTTTAATAGAATTTATCGTTACAACTTTCTTACAATCTCTCTAAACTGATCACCTCTATCTTCATAATTCTCAAATAGGTCAAAACTAGCACAACAAGGTGAAAGCAAAACGATATCACCCTTTTCTGCCAGTTCATATGCACTTCTAACGGCATCATCCATAGAGTTTGCATCTCTAATCAAATCAACCTTACCATCAAAGAATGAATGCAATTTGCTGTTATCTTTTCCTAAAAATATCAGAGCCTTGACTTTAGATCTCACAAGGTCTTCAATTTCTTTATAATTATTCCCTTTATCAATACCACCTAAAATTAGTATTGTCTTACTTCTCATCGACTGTAAGGCATACCAGCATGAATTTACATTTGTCGCTTTTGAGTCGTTTATATACTGAACACCTCTTACTGTGGCAACTTTCTCTAATCTATGAGGTACACCTTTGAAGTCTGCAAGTGACTCTCTTAATTGTTCATCAGTTATATCCATCAATTTAGCCACAATTCCCGAAGCTAATGAATTATAGACATTATGCATTCCTTCTAATGCAAGTAGCTCGAGTTCCATATTAAATGTATTTCCTTTTGAATTAATAATTATTTTACCATCCTCAACATACCCCATAGAAAGGCCTTTATTCTTTTCTCCAAATGGATATATTGAAACTTCCGGTTTAAGTTTCTCAATCTCTCTAGTTACAATCGGATCATCTTCCCAATAAATAAAGGCATCATTTACCTTCTGATTTCGAATAATTCTCATTTTAGCATCAATGTAATCCTGAAAGTTGAAATTGTATCTATCGAGATGATCTGGAGTGATATTTAATAAAACTGAAACATCAGCTTTAAAATCATAAAGCCCTTCAAGCTGAAAACTGCTAAGTTCCAGAACGAAATAATCGGAATTCTCATCAGCAACCTGTTTAGCAAAACTCATACCTATATTTCCTGCTAAAGAAACATTTAGGCCTGCTGATTTTAATATATGATATATTAGACTAACGGTTGTTGTTTTACCATTACTTCCAGTAACGCAAATAAGCTTAGCATTAGTATATCTAGCGGCAAATTCAATTTCTGAAATTATATTTACACCTTGCTCTTTAAGTTTGATAATAATTGGAATATTATCGGGTATTCCAGGACTCTTAATTACCTCATCAGCCTTCAATATTATATTCTCTGAATGCCCACCTTCTTCAAAATCGATACCATAACTCAGTAGCGCTTCACGATGCTTATCTTTTAACTTTCCATTGTCAGATAAGAATACACTGAATCCTTTTTTTTGAGCTAGATAAGCAGATCCAATTCCACTTTCTCCTCCACCGAGTACAACTATCAATTTATCGTCCATAATTTTCTTTATCTCATTTTTAAAGTAGCTACAGCTAAAACAGCTAATAAAATTCCAATCAACCAAAACCTTGTTACAATTTTAGGTTCTGTAATAGGTGTATAAGGTTTTTGGATAAGTGCATCTATACTTCCATTACCCGGTTTCTGATAATGATGATGAAGTGGAGTCATTTTAAATATTCTCTTCCCAACTCCATATTTCTTTTTTGTATATTTAAAGTATGTAACCTGGGCTATTACTGATAGAGCTTCAACAAAGAAAACTCCACATAATATTGGAAGCAGCAACTCTTTATGAATCAACACTGCAAATACTCCAATTATTCCACCAAGTGTAAGACTGCCGGTATCTCCCATAAACACCTGAGCAGGATATGCATTATACCACAAGAATCCAATACATGCACCTACAAACGCCGATGAAAACACCATAAGTTCGTCGCTACCTGGTATATACATAATATTGAGATATGAAGCGAAGTCAACACGACCTGATACATAAGCAAGAATACCGAGAGCTACGCCTATAACTGCAGAAGATCCCGACGCCAATCCGTCGAGTCCATCAGTGAGATTAGCACTATTTGATACTGCTGTAACTATTAGTATTACAACTAAAATAAATATAATCCATACTGCTGTATCAGCATAATCACCCATCCATCCTACTAACCATTTATAATCGAAGTTATTGTTCTTCACAAATGGAATTGTTGTCCCTGTTGTTTTTACATTTTCACTCTTAAAAGTTACCTCTTCAATTATATTACCTACACGTATTTCACTATTCTCTCGCACTACAACTTCGGGACTTAATAAGATCGTAAGACCAACAATTAACCCAAGTCCTACTTGTGCAATAATCTTAAACTTACCTTTTAAACCCTCTTTATCTTTTCTGAATACCTTGATATAATCATCTGCAAAACCAAGTGCTCCTAACCAAACGGTACTAACCATCATCAAGATTATATATATGTTCTCAAGTTTACCAAATAAGAGGATTGAGGCCAATATTGAAATAATTATGATAACACCTCCCATTGTAGGTGTTCCACGTTTACTATACTGACCTTCCAAATCAAGATCGCGAATAGTTTCTCCTATCTGCCTCATTTGCAACCTATTAATGATCTTTTTACCGGCAAACACACCAATAAGAAGAGAAAATACAGCTGCCATAGCAGACCTGAACATTACAAATTGAAACATTCCTGCACCTGGAATATCAAGCTTATCTAAATAATTAAAAAGATAATACAACATCTTTATATAAATTCTAAGACTTAGTTACTTAAAAAAATCTTTTCTACTTCCTCTTTATCATCAAAATGGTGCTTAACACCTTTAATTTCTTGATAATCCTCATGACCTTTACCTGCAATTAATACAACATCTCCAGGTTGCGCTAAAGCACATGCAGTTTTTATTGCTTCACGCCTATCAACAATCGTAAGAGAAGCTCTTTTTTCATCGTCTGAGAGTCCATTAAGCATATCCTGCAAAATATCAGATGGTTCTTCAAAACGAGGATTATCTGACGTGAAAACCACTTTATCACTTAACTTTATCGCCTCTCGAGCCATTAATGGTCGTTTTGTTCTATCTCTGTTTCCTCCACAACCTACAACTGTAATTAATTTACCTTTTTCATCAAGAACCTCATTAATAGCACTAAGCACATTAGTAAGGGCATCTGGTGTATGTGCATAATCAATTATTGCTGTAATATCTTTATCCGATCTAACAGTCTGGAATCTTCCTGCTACAGGTTTTAACATTGATAATACTCTTAGTACTTCATTCTGATCTAAACCTAACAACATTCCGGCACCATAAACAGCGAGCAAGTTATATACATTAAAAACCCCTACAAAAAGAACACTTAACTGCTTTCCGTTAATCTCAATATCGCTGCCATCAAAATGCTTTTCGAATATACGACCTTTAAAATCAGCCATTCCTTTTAATGAATAACTATATTTCTTTGCTTGAGAATTTTGAATCATAACCGCTCCATTACGATCATCTGAATTAGTTAATACAAATGAATCAGTTGGCAGAGAGTCGAAAAATGATTTTTTTACATCACGGTACTCCAGCATATTTTTATGATAATCGAGATGATCTTGAGTCAGATTAGTAAATATACCACCTGCAAATTTCAAACACCCAACTCTTTTTTGATGTATAGCATGTGAGCTAACCTCCATAAAAGCATATTCACAACCTGCATCAACCATTTTGCGAAGAAAACCGTTTATTGTAATTGGATCGGGTGTTGTATGTGAGGTTGCATAAAACTCCCCATCTACGTAATTACCTACTGTTGAAATCAAACCTGCCGGAAAGCCGAGGTTTCTAAACATATTATATAGAAGAGTAGCTATTGTTGTCTTTCCATTAGTTCCCGTTACACCAACTAATTTTAGTTCATTTGATGGATTGTCGTACCATTCAGATGCAATTTGAGCTAATGCAAACGCACTATTTTTAACCTGAACATAGGTTACACGTGAGAAGTATTCATCAATTAATGGTTTATCATATACAACAACTGCAGCATCTTGTTCTATTGCTTTACCTAAATAAGAATGTCCATCTGTAAAAATTCCTTCTACAGCTATAAAAAGCGAACCTTTCTCAACAGTTCTCGAATCTGATGAAATGGATAAAACATCTACATTTTCATCACCCTTAATACTGACTACTTCACAATTTCTTAACAGCTTATTTAACTTCATAGTCTAATTCATTATCGTAATATAACAGAAATAGATGATCCTTTTACCAGTCTCTGTCCCGGACGAAGAGATTGTGATATTACTTTTCCCGAACCGGATAGACTTACTCTTAATCCCGATTTCTCAAGCAGATAGAGTGCATCTCTTGCTCCCATACCAGTAACATCAGGAACAAGTGCTTCATTTAAATCAATAGGTTGAGGTTTATACACAATACTATCAAACTTTAACTTTGCCCAATCATAATGTTCTTTAGGTTTTTCAACTTTTAATTTCAAAGATGACAAGAGCATCAAACTCTTTTCTCTGTTACCACTTTTTATTTCTGGTTCTTTATGTAATATTGAATCAATTCTACACTCTTCCACAGACAGTTTAACTTTTCTAAGATATGTTTGCTCTGCTATATTCTTAAAAACTACACCTGCCATACCTCCACCCGAGGGCACTCCATTAGGTTTTCGCAGACCCACAAATATTGTATACATAGGCTCATCTGCAGGGAAATAACCACAAAACGAAACATAGTAACCGGCATAACCACCTCCTCCGGCTATCATAGCAGTTCCAGTTTTGCCTGCAATCTCAAAATAATCTGAAGCTACTACTTGTGCCGTTCCATTTACAACCACAGATTTCAACATTTCTTGTATCTCTTTCAATGTAGATTCCTTACAGATTTTTGGATTCACAACTTCAGCCTCAGCAGTCTTAATCACCTTACCATTATCTATAAACTGTTTAGCAATAAACGGTTTTATCATTCTACCTCTGTTTGCTATTCCATTATAAAACATCAATATATAGATAGGAGGAATTTGTGTTTCATACCCAAACGACATCCATGGAAGAGTTGTTTTAGACCAATAGTTTGATTTATCATTTGGATATCTGATTGAAGAGGTCCCTTCAATTCCATTTAAAGGCACATCCCATTTCAACTGTTTCCTAAGTCCAATTTTATCAATACCATCTATAAATTTCTCTGGCTTATCCTCATAACCTTTAAGAACAATCTTACTCATTACAACATTCGATGACAGGTCCATACCCTCACTTACAGTTAGATATCCTCTATCCTGCCCTCTACGCCAATAATGGTCTCTTATCCATCTTTTATTATACTGAAAAAGACCATTCCCAACATAGAATGAGTCTGTAGGAGTTATAACTCCATCATCTAATGCAACCATTGTTGTAACGGTTTTAAATGTCGACCCTGGCTCATTCATATAAGAGAAAGCATTTGGATTTCCCTCCCCATAGACTCCGGTACTAATTCTATCTAGGTTTACGATTCCTTTTATTTCTCCGGTTTTAACCTCCATGATAATTGCAGTACCCGACTCAGCATCAGTCTCTACAAGTTTATCCCTCAGAGCTCGTTCCGAAATATCCTGTATATCTGCATCTATAGTTGTAACAATATCCCATCCATCTTTAGCTGGTCGTTCCACTATATCCATCCACTTACCCTGAATCTTTTGTCTGTACTTAACACCAGAAAATCCCTGAAGAAGTGAATCATATTTTAGCTCAAGTCCACTAGCACCTCCTTTTTCAAGATCTTTATATACACTTCCGACTGTTCTTGTTGCAAGACTTCCGAAAGGTTTTTTACGAGCATTCCTTTCTTCAGCAATTAAACCGCTTCTATTCGACTTTTGATTCCAAAATGGAAAGGTCCTTATCTCTTTTAGCTCTATATAATTAATGTCACGTTTAATGATTTTTACATATCTAGAACGAATTGGAACTTTTGCGTCTATCCCTTTAGCTCTGTTCTCTGCAATCTTCCTCTCCTCGTTTTCGCGAAGATTCCATCCATTAATTATCAAACTCTTATATTGCGAAGCTGTTCTGTCAGGAAATTTTTCAGCAAGTGAAACAGAAAGGTCTCCAACATATTTCATTAGAGTATCTTTCTTAATTCCATCCGCCCAAAAATCCATATAGATACTGTAAATTGGCTCAGTTGAGGCAAGAAGTTTGAAGTCGTGAGTATAAATATTACCTCTCTTTGGTAGAATAACCCTATCCCTGATAACAGTCTCTTTTTCACCTACCTCTTTCCACTTTTTCCCTTCAGATGTAAAGATTATCTTGCCTGCAGAAAATATAATCATAATAGAAAACAGCATCAATAAAGTTACAATGAGTCCGTATTTACTCAAAACACCTCTGTTTTTATCTATATTTCTATTTTCTTTATTCATATCTCCAAGACTCTACTCTGGATAAGTATAAGCTGTAACTTAATTTATCTATTTCAATCAATATAGTACACCGGTTCATTTGACACTTTCAAATCTAATCCGGCCTCTTCAACTCTTCTTTCAATTACACCCTGCCTGCTGGCCTCTGTTAGGCTAGATGATATAGTGAGTGCTTCATATTTCAATTCCTTAAGTTCCTGTTGCAAACGTTCAATATCAGACATACCTTGTATCATTTTGTATCTGTGACTTATAAAAATTATCACAACAACAACTAGCACAAGTATAAATCTCATGTTTCGGAGGAAGAAATTCTCAGTGAGAACACTTCCTCCAAAAACATGGACAAACGATTTGCGTATGTTATCGAACTTAAATCTCATATTAATTCAGATCATTATATTTTCTCGGCCACTCTAAGTTTAGCACTGCGTGATCTAGGATTACTCTTTTGTTCTTCTTCTGTTGGAACAATCACTTTTCTATTTATACTTTCGAAAGGTGTCATTGGATTTCCAAAAAAATCCTTTTCTAGATTACCTTCAAAATTTCCTGTTCTGATGAAATTCTTCACCAATCTATCTTCAAGTGAATGGTAAGAAATTACACTTAACCTACCCCCTGTCTTCAACACCTCGAGTGACTGCTTAAGCATTTCTGTAAGGGCATCCATCTCTCCGTTCACCTCTATTCGGAGTGCTTGAAAAATTTGAGCCAATATTTTTTTCTCTTTATCTTTTCGCGTAAAGGGATATACTATATCAAGAAGATCATCTGTTTTCTCAATCCGGTTTTTAGCCCTGAATTCTACTATAGAAGAAGCAATCTTTCTTGAATTTTTAAGTTCTCCCCATTTATAAAAAAGACCAGCTAATCGTTCTTCTGAATAGTCATTTAAAACATCAGAAGCTTTTACTCTTGCGCCCCTATTCATTCTCATATCAAGGTCCCCTGAAAAACGAAACGAAAATCCTCTCTCAGAATCATCAAAGTGATGAGACGAGACACCCAGATCTGCTATAATACCATCAACCTGATCTATATCGTAAAATCTCAAGAAGTTCTTCAAATAACAAAAATTGCTGCGAACAAATGTAAAACGGTTATCAGGAATGATATTAGCAATAGCATCCTCATCCTGATCAAAACCAAACAATCTTCCATCATCTCCTAATCTATTCAAGATTTCGCGTGAATGTCCTCCTCCTCCAAAAGTAACATCAACATAAATTCCGGAGGGTTTAATATTCAGCCCATCTATACTTTCATTAAGCAATGCAGGGACATGATACATTACCTCTTGACTGTCTTTTGACTCTATTCCCATAATGGCGGTTTTTAAAAATCACCCATTAGCGCTTCTATCTTCGACGAAAACTCCTCCGGATCTACCAAAGGTTTTTCAAGCTTCTCTTTTTGCCATATCTCAATTGTATTGTCGACACCTAGAAAACGTATATCAGCATCAATTGAAACCATTTTCAGATAACGTTTTGGAATTAATATCCTTCCATTTGCATCCATTTCAATCCTTTCTGCATCAAGCACAAACTGGCGAAAAATCTGTTGTTGCTCATTATTCCATCTGCTAAGACTTTTCCTGAGCGTCTCTATCTCTTTTTCCCAAACTGTTCCCGGATACAGAACAAGACAATTTTGAAAAATATCTTTCCTGAGAACTAAATACTCCTCACCTTCGCTTTGCAGACACTTTCGAAACAGTGCGGGCACAAACACTCTACCTTTAGCATCTGCTTTTGCCTCCATATTTCCTAAGAACTGCAACATATCTAATTTATTTTTAACTTTGTGGCCGACTTTTATGGAGTAAAAATAATAAATTATCCACTAATCCCCATGATTCCCCACATTTATTTACAAAAAAGTTATCAACAACCATTAAATAAACTGTATATATCTGATTTTTTGCGCATTAAGCCCTTGAAGAAAAGTGGGGCAAATTATTAGGAAATATAAAAACATATCATTATGAATATATCATTCGCTAAATTTTGTACATTTGCCTCAAAATTCAGAAAAAGAGATTAATGTAATGGGTTTAAACGATGCATTTAAAATTGATCTTGATGGTATTTTAAAAAATAAATCTCCAAGACTTTACAAGAAAATACCTCGATTTCTAATTAATTATCTAAAACGGACAGTTCATCAGGATGACATAAATGGCATACTTGAGCGAAATAAAGGTCTGGAAGGTGTAGATTTTATGCGTTCGTTAGTTGATAACGAATTTAAAATAAATCTTCACATAAGTGGAGAAGAGAACATTCCTGCCAACGGTAAGTTTATATTTGCTTCTAACCACCCTCTAGGGGGTCTAGATGGTATTTGTCTCTCAGCTAAACTTGGTGAAAAATATGATGGAAAAATAAAGTATCTTGTCAACGATCTTCTTTATTACATAGACCCACTTAAACCTATATTTGTTCCAGTCAACAAATATGGTGCTCAAGCAAAAAACTCTGCAAAAGCAATAAATGATGCATATGCTTCAGATAATCAAATAATCACATTCCCTGCAGGGCTTTGCTCCCGAAAAATTAATGGAGAAATAAAAGATTTAGAATGGATGAAAAGTTTTATAGCAAAGTCTGTAGAATTTCAAAGAGATATTATTCCAGTTTATTTTAAAGCCAAAAACTCTAAATTCTTTTATAACTTTGCCAATATAAGAAAAATGTTGGGTATAAAATTTAATGTAGAATTAATATATTTACCCGATGAAATGTATAAGAATTCAAATAAGTCATTCACAATAACATTTGGTAAGCCTATATCCTGGGAAACATTTGACAAAAGTAAAACACACTCAGAATGGGCTCAATATGTGAAGGATATCGTTTATTCGATGTCTTGAATTTGAAATATATCCAGTAAGATAAATTATGGAAAAGATAATAGATCCTATAGATAAGAACTTAATAAAAAGTGAACTTACTGTACAGAAAAGAGTAAGAACAACTAATAAGGCCAATAACGAAATATATGTTTTTACAAGTCACGATTCTCCAAACTTGATGAAAGAAGTTGGCCGACTTCGTGAAATAGCATTCCGCCATTATGGTGGTGGCACAGGTTTAGAAGCTGATATCGACCCATATGATGTAATGAAATCTCCTTACAGACAATTAATAGTATGGGACCCTGAGAACGAAGAGATTCTTGGCGGTTATCGTTTTATTTTTGGTTCAGATGTCGAATTTGATGAAAATGGCAAACCAATGCTTGCCACAGCACATCTTCTCGATTTTTCAAAAGATTTTCTAGATGACTACCTTCCATATACTGTAGAATTAGGCCGTTCATTTGTATCGCTTGAATATCAGTCGACCTTAATGGGCAGAAAAGGTATATTTGCACTTGATAATCTTTGGGACGGTTTGGGCGCCCTTACAGTTATTGATTCTGAAATTAAATATTTCTTCGGTAAAGTGACGATGTATGGCACTTACAACAAAGATGCCAGAAACATGATTCTTTATTTTCTCAATAAGCATTTCCCAGATAAAGACAATTTGGTTAAACCTATTAAACCTCTTGTTACCAATACAGATTATGCTAAGATGAGGGAACTTTTCCGCGGTAAAAACTTCAGTGAGGATTATAGAATACTGAATAAAGAAGTTCGTGCTTTAGGTTGGAATATTCCACCATTAATTAATGCATATATGGGTCTTACACCAACAATGCGATTTTTTGGAACCTCTATAAATGATGAATTTGGAGATGTTGAAGAATCTGGTATTCTTATAGAAATTGATCAAATATTAGAAGAAAAACGTGCCCGTCATATCGAGACATATATCAAGAGTAACCCTAGTAAACGTTTTCTTATTAACCTAAAAAGGATTATTACCTCAAACACTAAAAAGAGAAAAGTTTCTGCACCAAACTCAATGATTGAGGTGGTAGAGAAGAGAGGAATATTTTCCACAAAAAGAAAGAAATCTCTATAAATTTCATTCAAATAAATCATCGTTTAAAGTGATAATTTAACTTTTTATTATCACTTTAAACTTGTTGTGTATAAATAACGTTATATTATATGTATTGAACGTCAATAAATGCAAACGATTGCATTATCGTTAATAGTTAATTATACTCTTTTATGTAACTTCAGATTTAAGAAAAACTAACTTTGTCTAAAGAGTTAAACACTTAAGTTAATCAATGCTATATTACTGATATCAAAATACTAAATTAAACAGATAATCTAATAATGTTAACAACATGTATGTAAATTTCAGAAAAAAAACGAAAGCATTTTTGATGACAATATTATCAGGATTGCTAATGGTTTTATCGGTAAGTGCACAAACAGGCACATCGATAAATGTGAGAGGTACTATTAAGGATGTTGCCGGCGAGCCTATTATCGGCGCCAATATTCTTATTAAAGGAACCTCAAATGGTACTGTTACCGACTATGATGGTAATTATTCACTTCAGGCCCCGGCAGACGGTGTATTAGAAGTGAGCTACATTGGTTATAACCCTCAATCTATCTCAATTAACAACAGAACTATTATAAATATATTTCTTGAAGAAGACAGAGAGTTATTAGATGAACTAGTTGTTATTGGTTATGGATCTTTAAGCAGAAAAGAGTTATCCAGCTCTATAGTTCAAGTCGATAAAGAGAAGTTTCAACCGGGTGCAGTTAGTAATCCAATGGAGTTGTTGACAGGTAAAGTTGCAGGTTTGAATGTAAATAATACAGCCTCAGCAAACCCAAACTCCGGCTCCTCACTACAGATCAGAGGTGCAACCTCTATTTCAGCATCAAACGATCCATTGATTGTAATAGACGGCGTTACAGGCGGTAATATAAGAAATCTTTCTTCACAGGATATAGAGTCAATGACAGTGTTGAAAGATGCTGCATCAGCTGCAATATATGGCACACGTGGTGCAAACGGTGTAATTCTAATTACAACAAAAAAAGGTTCAAAAACACCAGGCAAAACACAGGTTACTTATGACAGTTGGGTGGGAACTAATTTAGCTCATGCTCCTCGTACAGTACTTACTCCTGATGAGTTCCGCCGTTCACGCAGAGGTACTGATTATGGATATAATACAGTATGGTACGATCATCTTGTAAGAGACTTCTCTTATGATAATAATCAATACTTATCTATTAATGGTAATACAGGAAATGGCAGCTATGGTGCTTCATTCAACTATAAAAATGCTACAGGTATTGATATTAAATCAGGACGCGAGGAGTTTGGTGGTCGTTTTGTAATAGAGAATAAAATGTTCGATAATCGTTTACAATTAAACGGTACACTTAATGCCAGAAGAGTAAACGAAACCTGGGGAAATACAGGAATGTTTGATACTGCTCTAAACATGAACCCTACTATGCCTATATTTAATGAAGATGGCACATACTATCAGCCAACTTCACCAACAGGTGCTAGAAATCCAATAGCTGAGGTAAAAGATATCGACAACAATGGTCAGCGCATTTATGTAATGGGTACCGCAGAAGCTAAATATAACATTGTCCAGACTCATAATCAGATGCTCAATACATCGTTAAGCTATTCATTGCATTATGATGATTTAAAGAGTAACTATTACACCCCTTCTACTTCGGGAGAATCATATTGGGGTGGATTCAAAGGTCGTGCAAATGTTGAGTATCAAAAATGGTATACAAACAGATTAGAATGGCTGTTCAATTACTCACTCGATCTTGAAGAGCACACTATTCAAGCTGTAGCCGGATACTCATATGAAGAATTTAAATGGGAGAGATTGCAAGCTGGAAACAGTGACTATAATTTTGATAATATTAAATGGCATGATATAGGAAGTGGAGCTTTTCTGACAGATGGAAAAGCTTCAATGGGAACAGGTGCGTCACTCTCTAAACTTATTGGTGTTTTTGGACGTGTAAATTATAATTGGAGAAATTTAATTATGGCATCAGCATCTTTAAGACATGAAGGTTCAACTAAATTTGGTGATAATCATAAATGGGGATCCTTCCCTTCAGCATCAGTTGCTTGGGAATTGGCCAACATGGATTTCATGGAGCCAAATTCAGATTGGATTCAGAGTCTGAAACCAAGGATCTCATACGGTGTAACTGGTCGTTCTGATTTTGGAGCTTACCAATCTCTTGCAACTTATAGAACAAGATCTCAATACTTTATTGACGGAGAATGGGTTAATGGATATGCACCTTCAAACAATGCAAACCCTAGTCTTGGATGGGAAAAAAGTATAAGCACTAATATTGGAGTAGATTTTGATTTTTGGAACAGATTAAGAGGATCTGTAGATCTGTTTGATAGGCAATCAAAAGATCTGTTATATAACTATACTGCACCTCAACCACCTTTTGTATATTCAACTATTTTAGTTAATGTGGGTACTACACAAAACAGAGGAATTGAATTGGCATTAGATGGAGATATATTTAAAGACACAGAATTAAAATGGTCATCAGCTATTAATTACTCATATGGAACAACCAAGTTGACAAAACTATCTAATGACATTTATGAAGCTTCTTATCTGGAACTATACCTTAAACCGGGAGTAGGAACCAGTGAATATTTCTTTAGAGTACAGGAGGGTGGTAAAATTGGTCAGTTCTACGGATATGAGTTTGCAGGTGTAGAAAATGGTCAAATGATGGTCTATAACAATGAAAATACTCCAATACCTGTGGGAGACGCAAATGCAACATATAAAAGATATATCGGCAACGGAACTCCTACAAATTATGCGTCCTGGACTAATACTCTTAGATATAAAAATTTCGATCTCAATATATTCTTAAGAGGAGCTTTTGGATTTGAAATTTTCAATATGGGTACTTATGGAATGGGTTTAAAAGGTGCAGGTACAGACAACGTCTACAGAACTGCATATACCGATCATAATGATATGACTACTGGTGGTGGAGTTATCTCTTCATTCTTTTTAGAAAAGGGAGATTATGTCAGACTTGAAAACGTCACTTTGGGTTATAATCTTAATCCTAAAGAAAACAAGTACATCAATAATGCACGATTCTTCCTCTCTGCAAAGAACATTGCCACTTTTACAAAATATACAGGTAACGACCCTTCAATTGTAAGAGTTAATGGAATTGAACCGGGAGTTGATAGCAACAGTGCTTATCCTGTAGCAACACAATTGAGTGTGGGTGTTACTCTTAACTTTAACTAATTATGATGCTTTGTAAAAAATCCAAATTGAAATAATTATGAAATCTATAAAATATTATACCCTATTTCTGGCAATAATTGGTATCTCGTTGACAGCCTGCTTTGATTTAGAAGAAGAGGTTTTTGACAGAGTTGATGCCACTATTTATTATCAGGATGAAGCAAGTGTAAAGAGTGCTGTTGCTTCAATTTATGGCACAGGTGCACTTAGTTATATAGAGTACTTCTGGTACTTACAAGAATTCTCTGCCGACCAGATAGCATGGCGTAGCTGGAATGGTGGTTTATGGGGATGGGATGAAGCAGAAAAGTTTGTACTATCAAGTCACACCTGGACACCCGAATCTAAAATAATCCGTCAAACATGGGAGACAGCATGGACAACTATAGGTTTATGTAACACACTGATATCAGACTTACAAAAACTTGATCCTGCTTCTTTGAAAATGACAGAGGAGAAGATGAATACATATATTGGAGAGGTGCGTACTTTACGTGCGTGGGCTTACTATAATATATATGAAGTTTGGGGTGGAGCATTACCATTAAATGTTTCAGCCGGATCTGAAATCCCAGGTAGTGTATCTGAAGATTTTGAAGAGGGATGTAAAATTATCTTCGACTTCCTGATTAAGGAGCTAGACGAAAGTGTTGATTTCCTTACAAAGAATTCTGTAAACCGTATGAATCAAGCTGTTAATAGAATTATTAAAGCAAGGCTTCTACTCAATGCTGAGCTATTTATTAATCAACCGATGTATACTGAATGTGCATCTCTTTGCCAGGAAATTCTTAATAATACATATGGAGATTACTCACTTGAGAACGATCATAGAAATATCTATTCTATTAATAACACTCAATCTACAGAGGTCATTATGGCCTTCTCGTTTGAAGTTGGTCAGCTAAATGGAGGCTGGATGCGCAATATGCCTTTCCTTCCATATAATATTTGGGATTATTTTGATGGTACATATAACCAAAATGGTTGGAACTGTACTATCTTGACACCATCTTATGACAATTCAGGAAATGTACTTCCAAATGGTGGAACCGACAATCCTAAATCATTTTTAGAAGCTCCATACAACGACAAACTTGGTGCTGTTTACGAAAGATTAGACTCTCGTGATATTCGCAAACAAAATTATGTATATGATGAAGCTGCCGGAAATTATAAAGGTATGTTCCTAAAAGGTGAAATCAAAGCAAATTATGGCAAGGGTGAATCACTTAAAGCAGATGCCGACAGAGATGGACAACCGGTAGTATATGTTGATCAGGTTGGTACATTCCTAAACAAAGGTAAAAATTTAGAAACAGTAATGTCTCCTCGTTGGGGTGAAGCAACCTCAGGTATTCGCTTAGTGAAATACCCTGTTTATCCATCTTCTGCAGGTATCGATTTTCAGGATATAGATGAAGTTGAATTCAGATTAGCTGAAGTTGTATTCATGCTTGCTGAGTGTAAAATGAGGGCAAGTGATACAAATGGAGCAAAAGATTTAGTTAATAGTGTAAGACAAAGATATTTCTCATCAAGTGACTGGACAACTGTAAAAGATCTACCGGGACCAGGTTTCTCACAATTCGATATGGATTGGATGTTGAGTCAATGGGGACTTGAGTTCTTAAGTGAAGGACGTCGCAGAAGAACAGATCTGCGTCGCTTCGATAAATTTACTCAAGGTCAGTGGTGGTTTTTTGGCCGCACTTCAGAGGATGGTAAAGAACTTCCTGCTAAAAGGGATAGAAAATATGAGTGGTACCCGCTACCTTCTTCAGCATTGATGGTAAACCCGGGTTTAGTTCAAAACCCTAGTTATAATTAACTTTAAAAGACATACATAATGAAAAAATTATTATATATATTATTGATTCTGCCTCTCTTTACTACATTTAGCGGATGTAGCGATTTGGAGGAAATTGTCTTTGAACATGAGAAACAGCTTTTCCCTATCAAAGATGATGCAATTCTTTTGGAAGTGATCATGCCTACCGGAAGTCTGGTAGATGATGAATATTATATTGTAGGTGAGTTTAATGGCGGACAAGATGCTGTTGGCGATCCTACATGGAGATTAGAAAAAGCAGCCGAAAGTAATTTAAAATGGGGTATATACCTTTATCCTTCAACATTTTTGAATGGTAAGACACTCTCTGATGGGTTCACTTTCTATGCAAAAAAACAGGGTGGTGAAAGAACTGTAAAAAATGATACAACTGAGCATACATTAAACGTATCACCCGGTTCTTTTACAAATGTTTGGATTGACAGATGGGAATCATATTTCGGGCAGCCGGTTAAAGACAGCTATAGTGTTTATGTAAATGATCAATCAGGCTGGGATGAACTTTCATTATATGTTTGGGGTGATATTGAATTAGCTAGTTGGCCAGGTATTCTGCCTTCAGGAACTGAAGTTATCAATGGCGTTACTTATAAAGTATTTGATATGGGTAAAGAGTCCAAAGATGCTACATTAAACTTCATTTTTAACAACAATAATAATGGCAATCAGTTTGACGCTATGCAGGATTTCACGCTCAATCGTGATGTCTATGTAATAATTACCAGCAATAGCTATGAAGAGGTTGATCCAAATGTTGCACCATATTACGGTTATACAGTATATGTTGATAATCAGACTGATTGGGAAGAATTAGCTCTTTACACCTGGGGAGATCTTGAGTTGGCAGGTTGGCCAGGTATTCAACCAACAGGCACTAAAGAGATTAACGGTGTAACATATACCTATTTTGAAATGGGTGAAGAGGCAAATGACAAATCACTAAATCTTATTTTCAATAATAATGGTAATAATATTCAATTATCAGATATTGCAATTGTTTTGAATCGCGATTTCTATTTCCAAATCACTTCAAGCGGAGGAGTTGAGGTAGATCCTGATGGTGGTGGAAGTGAACCAGTAGGACATAAAATATTTATTGAAGATAACAGTGACTGGGATGCTGTTGCCTTATACTATTGGGGTGATGGATTGACAGGACCAGAATGGCCTGGAATTCAACCTGCCGGAACAGAAGTTATTGGTGGAGTAACATACAAATACTTTAATCTGCCATTCGATTTAAAAGATAAAGTAATTAACACCATTTTCAATAATAATGGTGCAGGAGTTCAGTTTGATGGTCCACAGCTAACTATAAATAAAGATTACTACTTCAGTATTACAAATAGTAGTGCGACTGAAGTTGTACCATCCGGACGCAGAATTTATGTAGAGGATAACAGTGGTTGGGATGCATTGGCTTTCTACTATTGGGGAGATGGAGTTTCAGCACCGGGCTGGCCCGGCATTCAACCTGGAGGAACAGAATCAGTTGGTGGAGTTACCTATATATATTTTGAACTTCCTGGTGATATTAATGATAAAACAATTAGCACCATCTTTAATAATAATGGTGCAGGAGCTCAGTTTGATGGCCCGGTAATTAAATTGGACAAAGATTTTTATTTCAAAATCACTGCTTCAGCTTATGAAGTAGTTGAATGATAAAAAATATTAGTTAATATGACAATATACAATAAACTAGTTCAGAATAAGATAGGTCTACTCATTTTGATGGGACTACTTACATTCTTAATTGCAAGTTGTAGTTCCACTGAACCTAATGAAAAAATAGATCCTCCTATTGATGAGATAGGAAACGAATGGGTTGTATATGAGGTGTACCCCGGATTTTATGAAAAGGGAAAATCTTTTAATGCTATAGCCAATGAGTTAGACAACATAAAAGATCTAGGTGTAAATGTCATTTGGCTAATGCCAATATATGAACAGGGTGTTCTAAAGGCAATTGGGTCGCCATATTGCATAAAAGACTTCAAGAAGGTAAACAGTGATTATGGTACAATCGAAGAACTAAGAACTCTTGTTTCAAAAGCTCATGGCAAGGGAATGAAAGTTATTCTAGATTGGGTAGCAAATCACACATCTTGGGATAATATATGGATTCCTAATAAAGATTGGTACACTCAGGATAACAGTGGTAATATCGTTTCACCTCCGGGAATGGGGTGGAATGATGTTGCCGACCTGAATTTCAACAACAATGAAATGCGTAGTGAAATGATCGCATCAATGTCATATTGGGTAAAAGAGACCAATGTTGACGGATTCAGATGTGATTATGCTGAAGGTGTTCCTGATAGTTTTTGGAAAGATGCCATCGTAGAACTAAAGAAATTAAAAAGTGACGATTTAGTTATGCTCGCCGAAGGAGGTAAAGCCAGTTTACTCTCTAATGGTTTTGATATGGTTTATGGGTGGGACTTTGCATATAAATTACAAGATCTGTATGCAGGGAAAATCACCGTAAATAATTTATATGGAGTACATAATCAGGAATATAAAGATATTCCTAAAGGCAAACAAAGAATGCGTTATACAACAAACCATGATATGTCGTCTCAGCAATCTCCAATTCAAGCATATAAGGGAGAAAGAGGAGCTATATCTGCATTTGTGATAGCTGCAACTTTAGGAGGTTCTCCTATGATTTACAGTTCACAAGAAATTGGACATCCAACACAAATATCATTTTTTACCAATACAAATATGAATTGGAGCAGCAACCCATCTTATCGTAATGAGTATAAAAAGATAATGAACATTTACTCCAATTCAGATGCTCTAAAAAAAGGAACTCTAAAAACATATGAGAATGGTAAAGTAGTTACATTTGTTAGAAAGAGCCAGAAAGAGACAATTCTTATATTTGTAAATACAACAAATGAACAGGTTGAAGCAAAGACTCCAATTGAATTCTCACAAGAGGATTTAATGAATCTGATAACCAATTCCGTTGAGAAGATACCTTCTGTATTAAAGCTAGATCCATTTCAATACAAAATATTGAAGATCTAAAGATTTAAAAAGTTATAATAATTTATATGGAGCTGTTTGAGAGTAAATTAAATATTTAACTTCACACAGCTCATATTTTTTTAATTACACTATAAACACAATAATAATGAGAAAACATCTATTCCTGCTTATATTCATTATCTCGGCAAATTTATTGCATGCACAACAAATAAAGATTGATCCCGCATTTTGGTGGAGTGGAATGAAGGAAACTGAGCTTCAGCTTATGGTCTATGGAACCGATATAGCCTCTTATAAGCCAGTAGTGAGTTCTGAAAATATAAAAATCAAAGAGGTGGTAACTCTAGATAGTCCAAACTATCAAATTATATACCTCGATATATCTAAATCTAAGCCCGAACAGTTTAATATTACTTTTAAAGGAGCTAAAGAAAGCCATACAGTTAAGTATGAACTTAAAGAACGAAACCACGAAAGGCTTAATATTGAAAGCTTCAACTCATCTGATGTTCTCTATCTTATTATGCCCGACAGATTTGCAAATGGTGATCCTTCTAACGATCAGATAGAGATGCGCCAGTCTTATAAAGTGGACAGAGAACATCATAGCTCAAGACATGGTGGTGATCTTAAAGGAATCTCAAACCACTTGGACTATCTTTCTGGTTTAGGTGTTACAGCAATATGGCTTAATCCTGTTCTTGAAAATGATATGGAACGAGGCTCATATCATGGATATGCAACAACAGATTATTATAAGGTAGACCCTCGATTTGGAACAAATGAAGATTATAAAAATCTTATAGATAATGCTCACTCAAAAGACATGAAGGTGGTTATGGATATGATATTTAACCATTGTGGAAGTGATCATCCATGGGTAGATGATTTACCATCGGCCGATTGGTTCAACAACTATGAAGAGTATGTGCAAACATCTCACATGAAAGAGATGTATTTCGACCAATATGCTTCTAAATATGATTGGGACAAGATGGTAGATGGTTGGTTTGTGCCAACCATGCCCGACCTTAATCAGCGTAACCGTCACGTTGCTAAATATCTTATTCAGAACAGTATTTGGTGGATTGAGTTCTCAGGGGTTGATGGTATTCGCCAAGACACATATCCATATGCAGATTATGACATGATGATTCACTGGATTGAGGCAGTTGAAAAGGAGTATCCAAATTATAATATAGTTGGTGAAGCATGGGTAAACAATTCTATTGGAACTTCTTTCTGGCAAAGAAATAGTCCTTTCAATCCCAAAAACACCAAGCTAAAATCGGTAATGGATTTTAAATTTATGTCTCTATCGCAATCAGCATTCTTTGAGGATACATCGGAATGGGGAGGTGGACTGCATAAGGTATTTGAACATATGACTTACGATTTTATCTATCCGGATATTTATAATGTTCTTAGATTCTTAGATAACCACGATACAGATAGATTTTTAAAAGAGTATCCTACCGATCTGTCGCAATGGAAACAAGGTATTACCTTTTTACTGACAATTCCAGGTACACCTCAGATTTACTATGGAACAGAACTGCTTATGAATGGAACAAAAGGAAGAAGTGATGGTGATATTCGCCGTGATGTGCCGGGTGGATGGCCTGATGATAAGGTAAATCAATTCACTAGAGATGGTCGTGACGATATTCAAAATGAAGCATTCGACTTTCTAAGCAAACTTCTTCACTGGCGTAAAGGGAATGATATAATCGCCTTTGGCAGCATGAAACATTATGTACTTCAAAAAGGAGTTTATGTTTACGAACGCTATAATGATGATAAAAGTGTTATAATATTTATGAACGGATCATCTAATGAAGTGGAGATAAACCTCGACAGATATTCTGAAACAATAAAGAACAGAAGTGAAATGACTGATTTTCTAACAGGAGAAAATATATCTTTGGGTGAGACTTTAAAACTCTCTCCAAAAGAGATTTTAATTCTTGAGTAGATTTAAAAATATAGAAAGTAAAATAAACAGCAGAGCGGACACTGTATAAAAACTCAAACCAATATATCGTTATTATGAATACTTTATATAAAAGAACATATAAAAAAGTAGGTACACTATTAACTCTGCTGCTTATTTACATATTCATCTCTTCATGTGGAGATGATCCTGTTGTAAATCCGGATAAGCCAGAACCTAAACCTGAAGAACCTCAAAAACTAAAAGATTGGTTTTCATTGGATCCTGCAACACCAGATGCTGACAAAGAACTAACTATCTATTTTAAAGCACCTTCTTCTTCAGATCTTTATAATTATAAAGGGGATGTTTATCTGCATTTAGGAGTGATTTATGAAGGTATTTGGAGATTTGTCCCTGCAGATTGGGATTCAAACATAGCTAAATGTAAAATGAGTCCTGTTTCAGGTGAGAGTAATGCTTGGAGCATTAAATTATCTACATCAATAAGAAGCTGGTTCAATTCCGGTGAAACACCAATTAACAAAATAGGCATTATAGCTAGAAGTGCCGATGGCACTAAAAAAGGGAATAAAGATGGTGCAGATTTCTTTATTGAAAATATAGTAGACAGTAAATATAAACCTTTTCAGCCAGGTGCTGCAAAAACTGGCTCAATGCCAACGGGTCTTAAGCATGGAATTAATATAATAGATAACTCTAAAGTTACACTTGTCCTGTTTGATAAAGATAAGAATGGAGCAAGAAAAGACTTTGTGCATGTTGTTGGTGATTTCAATAACTGGATGTTAAGCAATGATGAGAAATCGCAAATGTATCGCGATGATGTTGAAGGGGTTTGGTGGCTTACTATTTCAGGATTAGACCCAACAAAAGAGTATGCTTTCCAATACTATATGGGGAAAACCGGTGAGACCTCATTTAGGGTAGCCGACCCCTACTCCCGAAAGATATTAGATCCTTCAAATGATCAATATATACCAGAGTCTACATATCCATCAATTAATAGAATTTATCCGAATGGGGCAATAGGAGTTGTTTCTGTTTTTAAAACAGCAGAAGAGCCATATAACTGGGAAGTAGACAATTTTGAGATACCATCGAGAGATAACCTCGTAATTTATGAAATGCTTTTGAGGGATTTCACCACCGAGGGAGATCTTAAAGGAGCAATGAGCAGACTCAATTATCTTGAGTCGATGGGAGTTAATGCAATTGAACTTATGCCTGTACAGGAGTTTGATGGCAATGATAGCTGGGGTTATAATCCTGCATTTTTCTTTGCAATGGATAAAGCTTATGGAACCGACAAAATGTATAAAGAGTTTATCGATGAGTGTCACAAGAGAGGCATGGCAGTAATTCTTGATGTGGTTTATAATCATGCTTCAGGATCTAATCCATATGCAAGAATGTGGTGGAACTCAACCAACAGTAAAACAACATCAAATAACCCTTTCTTCAATGTTGATGCCCCCCACCCCTATTCGGTATTTCACGATTTTAACCACGAAGCTCAGATTGATGGCAAGTACATCGTAAGAGACTATATTAAACGTAATCTGAAGTTCCTTCTTGAGGAATATAAAATTGATGGATTCCGTTTCGACCTGACAAAAGGCTTCACTCAAAAGCAGAGTACTGAATCTAATGCTGCAAACTATGATGCCAGTCGTGTTGCAATTTTAAAAGATTACAATCAAGCAATTAGAGAGGTAAATCCTGATGCGATAGTAATACTTGAACATTTTGCAGATGATCCCGAAGAGACTGAGCTTAGCATAAATGGTATGATGGTGTGGCGAAATGTGAATTCGCAGTATGGACAATCTGCTATGGGTTATAAAGAAGATTCAGAATTTACAAGAACATATTACAAATCCTCTTCCAGACCTTTAAACAGTTTGGTGAGCTATATGGAGAGTCACGATGAAGAGCGAGTGTCTTATAAACAAGCCACATGGGGTAATGGAATAATTAAAACCAGTCTTGATGCCCGTATGAAGCAACTTGAAACTAATGCAGCATTCTTCTTTACTGTACCGGGACCAAAAATGATATGGCAATTTGGTGAACTTGGTTATGATATCTCAATTGAAGAGAATGGTAGAACAGGTAGAAAACCTGTGAAATGGGAATATCAGGGAATTGAAGCCAGAAATGAGCTTTACAAAACATATAGTTCTCTTATAAATTTAAGAAATGAGCACGAAGAGCTGTTTAATTCCACAGCTACTCTTGATTGGGATGTTACCCCTACTTCCTGGGAACAGGGCAGATTTATAACTCTCTCCTCTTTTGGAAGTTCTAAGCAGATTGTTGTAGTGGGCAACTTTACCAACTCCCCAATAACTGCAATTACTAAATTTCCTGTTACCGGCACTTGGTACAACTATATGAATCAGTCTGAAACAATTAATGTTACATCTTCTAATATGACTATAAATGTACCGGCAAATAGCTTCCACATCTACAGTACTTTTATGGATTAAATATGGCTGTAATAATTTAAAAGCAATTTTATTTCTCTTAATTCGAGACATTCTCCGCATGATTACTCTATCATAACCCTACTTTGTCCCTACCTTCTCCCTATAAACTCTCTTTAAATAGGGAATTGATAAGGATTAGGAAATGTCAAAGTTGAGTAAAAGTTATGTTTTAGTAAAAGTATCATAAACAAAAAACATAATTAAATATGTTATAGGCCTATAATTTGTATAATGTTAGAATTTTATTGGGATTTTTGAAACTTATGTTATCTTTGTGTATAGGTTAAAATAGAATTATCACAGTCTCAATATCTTTTTTGATATTGAAATAAACAAAAATCATAAAACTAAAATCATATGAAGTCAATAGCAATCATTTATGGATCAAGTACCGAACACACTAAAGATGCAGCTGAGAAAATGGCTGAATTATTAGCTGATTACTCACCTACGCTTGTTGATATATATGACGGAGATGAAACTCCTTTTCATACGCATGATGTATTAATTCTTGGTGCTTCCACTTGGGGTGTTCAGGACTTACAGGACGATTGGAATGATTTCTATCCTAAATTAGAAAAGATAGACCTTACAGGTAAGACAGTTGCTCTTTTCGGAATGGGCGATGCATCAATATACCCAAGTTCTTTTGTTGATGCTATTGGTATTCTATATGAAATCGTTGTTAAGCAAGGAGCAAAAATAGTTGGTAAGGTTTCACCTGATGGTTATGATTTTGAATACTCTCGAGCACTTGTAGATGGAGAATTTGTTGGACTTCCTCTCGACGATGACTATGAACCTGAATTGACAGAAGAGCGTATTTCTAATTGGGTAGAACAACTTAAACCATTTCTTGCTTAATTATTTATACTATATAAAATAAAAAAATAACATCCCAATCTGAAACTTCATTTTGGGATGTTTTTTTATGTGCAATCTATTTTAATAGATCTAATGTTTTCTTAGTTTATAAACATCATCTTTATCCTGAACAATAAACACAGTAATTGCACCAATTACAAGCGACACACCTGCAAGCATTAATGTAAATATAACTTGACCTTTAAACAACTCTCTTGTTATAAACCCAAGTATACTCGCTGCAAGAATCTGCGGAATTACTATAAAGAAATTGAAAATACCCATGTAAGTGCCCATTTTGTTTGCCGGGAGAGAACCTGTGAGAATAGCATATGGCATAGAGAGAATACTTCCCCATGCAAACCCCACACCAATCATAGGGATTAGTAAAATATTGGAATCTTTAATAAAATAGAGTGAGATAAATGCTAATCCACCCATTGTCAAAGCTATTGAATGAGTAGCCTTTCGACCAATCCGTTTAGCAATTATGGGCAAAAGGAATGCACTAATTGCAGAAACCCCATTATATACAGCAAATAAAACACCTACCCAGTTAGCACCCTGATTATATAATTCGGTAGTAGAATCTGTAGTTCTATAAATATGTTGTGTAATTGCAGGTGTTGTATAGATCCACATCGCATAAAATGCAAGCCATGAAAAGAACTGAACAACAGCTAACTGCCCCATTGTCTTAGGCATTTGCAACAGGTCGTTCATTATACCAACAAGCCCTTCATGTTCATCAGACTTTCTGCTTATAAATGCTGAAATCATAAGAATTACACCAAATGCTGTCAACAAACCTGAAACAATGTATAGCTGTGCATTATCAACATCAAGTTTTAACAACTTTATAATTAGAGTGATTAAGGCACCTGCTAAAGTCCATATCAGACCACTTTTCAAAAATTTAGAAGAGGTAACCGGAAGCTGTTTACTTACATTAATTCCTGACAATCTCTTCTCTTCCTCCTCAAATGCTGCAAGCTCATCTGGTGAATACTCTTTTGATGTTAATACTGTGTAAATAACAGAAGCTATAAGAACTATGCCTCCTATATAAAAAGACAGCTTAACAGATTGAGGAATAACACCATCAGGGGCTGTATTTGCCACACCAATCCAATTGGTTAGTATGTAAGGGAGTGCCGATGCGATAACAGCACCAGTTCCGATAAAGAAACTCTGCATCGCAAATCCCATTGTTCGCTGATCTGAACGCAAATTATCTCCAACAAAAGCTCTGAATGGCTCCATTGATATATTTATAGATGCATCCATGATCCATAACATACCTGCTGCTATCCAAAGAGATGGAGAATTAGGCATGAAAATAAGAGCAAGAGTTGTACATATAGCACCAATCATAAAATATGGGCGTCTTCTGCCAAACTTAGTCCATGTTTTATCACTAAGATGACCTATAATAGGCTGTACAATTAATCCTGTAATTGGAGCAGCTATCCATAAAATAGGAATATCCTCAATTTTGGCTCCTAAAGTTTCAAAAATTCTACTCACATTGGCATTTTGCAAAGCAAAACCAAACTGAATACCCAAGAAACCGAAGCTCATGTTCCATATCTCCCAGAAGGATAATTTTCTTTTCTTCATGTCGTTTAGATTAAATTATAAACAAATATACAAGATATATTATGATGTTTTTTTATGCGACTAGCTAACCATTATATTTTTTTTGTACACAATTGCATTTTGTTGACTCCTTTACTATCAACTCGGTTTTTATTAACCTGTTCACCACTTTACCTTTCAATTCTTTCCCTTCAATTCTGTTCATTAAAAGTCTTACTGCCACTCTTCCCATATCAAATCCGTGCTGATCTACGCTCGTCATCCGTGGAAATGTAACTTCAGTTAATGAGCTGTTAGAGAACCCGCAAACGGAAATATCTCCGGGAACATCATATCCATATGATTTAACAATCTGTATACAGCTTGCCCCAACCTCATCGTTTATGCAGAAAAATGCATCAGGAACTATTTCCTTTTCCAACATTTGAGGGATAACCTCTTTTGCCAGACTTACAGTGTCGCAAACCTTCATCATATTTTTATCAACAGGTAGTTTGTGTTTTAAAAGGGCATCTTCATAACCCATGCGCCTATTATTTGATATTGGCATTTTTGAGGTAGAGCCTAAAAATGCAACTCTTTTACATCCCGTTTCTATCAGATACTCTACTGCATTAAAAGCACCTGCATAATCATCAACTACAACTTTATCGGTATTTATCCCTGTACAGATACGATCAAAGAAGATAAGATGTACATTATTATCCAATATATCCTGGAAGTGATCAAACTCTAAAGTTGTCTTAGATTGAGAAACAAGTATACCACAAACTCTTGCTTCAAGAAGTGTTTCTACACTTCTCACCTCTCTTTCATAATCTTCATTGGAGTGTGCTATTAATAAGTTATACCCCTCTTTCTCTGCCTCTTGCTGAATACCATCGAGGACTGTTGAAAAAAAATAATGAACAATTTCAGGAACAATTACTCCAATAGTATTATTTTTATTTGTCCTCAGTTGCGAGGCAAGCAAGTTTGGTTTATACTTATTTTCTTTTGCATAATTTTGCACCTTCAACCGAGTTTCAAGGCTAATAGAGGTGTGATTTCGCAATGCCCTTGAAACTGTAGAAGGAGATAAATTAAGTGCTTTTGAGATATCTTTTAAAGTAATTAGTCCCATTATAATGTTTAACAGTTTTTTGATTTATGCAAAATCAAAAATAGCGAAAATAAGATAAGAAATCAATCTTTGATTGAAAAACCTGTATTAAATTAATATCTTTGTTAAAACAATTATTCTCAAATCGCAATGAATTCTTCGAAAATAACCTTGAATGTACAGTCGGAAGTGGGAAAACTCGAGGCTGTATTAATACATTACCCGGGGCCTGAAGTTGAAAATATGACCCCACGTAATGCACAGAGAGCACTATACAGTGATATACTTAATTTATCTATAGCACGAAAAGAATATGAACAGCTGCTTGGAGTATTAAAAAAATGCTCCAAAGTTTATGAAGTATCTGATCTGTTAACTAATCTATTAGAAAATGAAGATTTGAAAGAAAAGCTGATAAACACAATTTGCGAAATGGAGCAAGTTACAGGGTATACAAATTATCTGATGGATTTATCGGCTCCTGAACTTTCAAAAATCTTGATTGAGGGATTACCAATTCAGATAAATACATTTACAGATTTTTTACGTGAAGAATATTATGCACTTAAACCTCTGTATAACTTCTATTTTACAAGAGACCCTTCTGTTATTATTGGCAACAAAGCCTTAATTTGCAAAATGGCAAATGGTGTAAGGGTGCGTGAATCACTTATTATGGATGCAATATTCAGGAGTGATCAGGCATTCGACACAAAAGTTATAAACGGCTACGAATTATCGCAAAACAGTAATGAAGTCAGTATTGAAGGAGGTGATGTACTTGTAATTAGAGATGATATATTACTTATAGGAAATGGAACTCGAACCACTTCTCAGGGTATCGATATGTTGGTAAAAGAGTTCTGTAAAACAGGTACAGGCCGAAGGCATGTTATAATTCAGCAGCTGCCTGAGTCACCTGAATCTTTTATCCATCTTGATATGGTTTTTACTATGTTGAACACTAATACAGCAATGGTTTACAAGCCGCTTATTCTAGAGAGCTCACCATATCAAACAGTTCATATGCAAATAGATAATGGTAAAGTTGAAAAAATATCATCTGTAAGAAATATCCTAACTGTAACCAGTAAGCTTGGTTTGGAAATTGAACCAATAGTTTGTGGTGGGAAGTCGGATGATTGGGACCAGGAAAGGGAACAATGGCATAGCGGAGCAAACTTTTTTGCTATTGCTCCAGGCAAAGTTCTATCATATGCACGCAATATTCACACACTTGAGGAGTTAAACAAAAAAGGATATGATATAGTTACGGCTAGAGAAATAATTGAAGAACAATATAGCCTGAATGGTATTGGTAAATGCGTAATTACAATAGAAGGATCGGAGCTGCCCCGTGGTGGAGGCGGGCCCCGATGTATGACTATGCCTCTATTACGCTCTTAGAGGAGTAAAATTATTACCCTACTTCGATAATAAGATATTTCGTTAAACTCCAAAATCGTTGAGTATCAGTAATCTTGAAAGTAAGGTTACCATCGTTACCCTTATCAAACTCATATGTTCCATCAGGGTGAGTGGACCACAGTTTAGCCTTTTTCTCGAAAAGAGGTATTTGTGTAACCTCACGAATATCAATCTGTAAGAAGTAATCTTTATTGAAAGTGTCTTGAAATACACGAGTTGATTTTAGAAATCCACCTGTTAGAATTTTCTGTTCTTTGAGTTCATTAATTGTACCAAAAACATAGAAAGCAGTATTTAGTGTTTTTTCCTGCTCTTTAATTGCAACAGACTGCTGCTCAGCCTCAACTGCCAGAGAAGTTATATCTTGAGAAAGTTGTGCAATTTGTTCATCTTTCTTAGCAAGTTCTGTTTGCAAAGCTACCAGACGGTCTGCACTAGTCTTCATCTCCTGGTTTAATCTGTTTATAGTATTTTTCATTGCTGCAACCTCTTTGTTGCTACTACTATATTTTCTATTCAACTCATCGAGTTGCTTCTTATTTCGTTGCAATATTTCATTAATCATATTGAAATTATCACTAACCCTATTTTTGGTATCCTGACTCATTTCACCCTGATTAGATGATTGACTTGAAATATACTTTTCTGCCTCTCTTATTTTTTCGAAGTTAGCTTCCACTTCACTAATAACTGCCATCATCTCTGCAGCTTCGCTCTCTTTTTCAGAAGATTGCATCAAAAGAGAATCACGTTGAGCTTGTAACTCTTTATACTCTTTAGACTCTCTTACATTTGTACATGAAACCACTAGTCCCACAAGAAGTAAAATCCATAAATTCTTCATAAATAACAATATTTATTTATTAATACTAATCTTTTCCAGCAACAACTATAACAAACTCACCTCTCGGTTCGTTCTCAGAAAAGTGTAAAATCAACTCTTTTAATGTTCCTCTAACTGTTTCGGCAAAAAGTTTTGATATTTCACGTGATACAGATGCTAATCGTTCTTCACCCATAAACTCAGAAAGTTGTGTTAAAGTTTTCACAACTCTATATGGAGATTCATATAAAACCATAGTTCTCTCTTCTTCGGCAAGTTTCTTAAGACGAGTTTGACGTCCTTTCTTCTGAGGCAGAAAACCTTCAAAGCAAAACCTGTCATTTGGTAATCCTGACTCTACTAATGCCGGAACAAAAGCTGTTGCTCCTGGGAGACATTCTACATGAATTCCTTTCTGAATACAAGCCCTGACTAACAAAAAACCGGGATCTGAGATGGCAGGTGTACCGGCATCTGAAATTAGTGCAACTGTTTCTCCTGTCTCTAATCTTGTGACAATATTATCTATTGTTTTATGCTCATTAAACTTATGGTGAGAGTACATTTGCGTATCAACTCCCAAATGTTTAAGCAAGAAACCGCTAGTGCGTGTATCTTCAGCTAAAATTAGATTAGACTCTTTTAAAACATTGATTGCTCTCAATGTAATATCTTCCAAATTACCAATTGGTGTGGGCACAACATATAGTTTTCCCATCTCTTTTTTACTTAAAACCTTTTTTTACGACTGAAAGAAAATCATTTACCACTTGACTATCGAAATCCCATGAGAAGGTGTTACGAATATACTTTTCAGCATCTTCATATGACCTAAAACTACTTAGCTTTTCGAGAGTATTGTTCATCTCATTTCTGTTATTACTAAAGAGTTCTCTTTGGAATAAAAATCTATCGTTTAAACTAACACCTCTTTTTATATCTATAATATGAACCGGATTACTAACACTTTTAGAGACAGAAGGCTCATTGTCGATCTTGGAACTACTTTCTCTGCCAAAATATTTTTCAGAATAGGGATTACGGTATTCAGGCAACGCAAAGCTTTCTGAATTTACATTTTGATTATTTGGTTGTTTATCAATATTTATATATGGTATCGGTATCTCTATTTCTGGTTCTTTTTCAATTATCTTCTCAACCTCTCTCTCTTGAGGAATAAACTCTATTTTCTCTCTCCTTCTCTCGATTTCAAGTTCATCAACTAAAACTCGATGCTTCTCTAAAGCCTGCTGAAGTTCCCTCTCCTTATCTTTTGCTTTTTTCTCAGACTCAGACAGAAAGAAGACCAGTTTTTCCATCTGATTCTTCATTTCATCAACTTGCATAAACTCTAACTTATGCAATAAATATGAGATAGCCTGCACTCTATCGAATGATTCACGAAAGAAAGAAAAAGGCAATGAGTCGTTATTCTTTACTAGAAGAGTGCTGTCTTCCAACAGCTTTATCTCAGCTAAAATTTTCTCTATGTATAATTTCCTATTTTCTGACATCAAATTATGTTCTTTAATTGCTCAAAACTTTTCTCAATGTGCACATAACTCACTATTTTACATACAAATGTAATCATATTTCAGAAAGTTAAATAAATTCGGCTGGCAAATTTACAAGATATAACTTTTGAGTGGACCTTGTAACTGAAGTATAAAGCCATCTATAAAAATTTTCACCCATATACGATTTCTGAATATAGCCCAAATCTAGAAAAACATTTTTCCACTCTCCACCTTGTGCTTTGTGGCATGTTACTGCATATCCATACTTAGCCTGTAAAGCATTATAATATGGATCGTTCTTTACCTTTTTATACTTTTCTCGTTTTTGTGTAACTTCTTGATAATCTTCCATTACATTTGAGAAAAGTTGATTATTTTGCTCTCTGGTTAATCCCGGAACTTCTGTATGAAGTACATCAAGATTTATCTTTGCTTCGAATTCAATATCATATTCACGATGATATAAAACTACATTACAATATCTAAATCCATAAAGAGTCTCTTCGCCTCTAACACGCTGTACTACTACAAATTCTCCATTTGCTAAAAAATCGAGATTCTCATACTCCTCAACCCAAAAATAGTTATTCTTTGTAATCATTAAAATATCTCCAGTTGAGATCTCCTCCTCTCTATAAAGAACCGAATTCCTAATGCCGTTATTATAGGCATTCACTCTCTTGTTTGAACGAGAAATAACAATTGTCTCTTCTTCCCCGTCCTTACTGTATGCATCAGAGATCTCAGATATAAGATCGCTGCCTGTAACCCTTTTTATATCAGCAAAACCATCTACTTTTAGTTTTGGGTAATCGAAAATTTCGCCAAACAGTAAAGAGTTTCTCAATGATGTAGCGTTATATAAAATACCTGACTCAACCTCTTGGCGAACTATCTGAGTAAGTGTAGCTTCTGTAACACTCAATGAGTATGATTGCAAGATATCTCTATCAAGTGCAGGGCTATAATCCTGTTTTACGGGAGGCAACTGTGCATCATCACCGATGAGTAACATACGACAACCTTCTGAAGAATAAACATATTGAATCAGATCATCAAGAAGCCGGCCAGTTCCAAATAGAGATAAATCGGGTGATTCATTACTAATCATAGATGCTTCATCAACTATAAAAAGAGTATGTTTATGCATGTTTTCTGAAAGTGAAAAATGTGGATTACCTTCAGCAAACTTCTGTTGTCGATATATTTTTTTATGTATTGTGTATGCTTGATTATCAGCATATCCTGAAAATACTTTTGCAGCTCTTCCGGTTGGGGCAAGTAAGACGCATTTCTGTTTAAACTGAGACATGGTTTTTACCAAGCTGCCAATAAGAGAAGATTTTCCGGTACCTGCATAACCGGTCAGTAAAAATATTTGGTATCCTTGGTCAGAAAAAAGGAATTCAGTAATTGATTCTAAAGCTTTTTTTTGATTGTTTGTAAATTCAAATGGAAAGTTCTCACTAATTTTCTCAATAAAGAAGCGATTTATCATATTTAATGGTAATTTTTCTGGTAAAAGTAGCATAATTATCATTCTTTTTCTAAATTTGTAGTCTAAAATCCGGAAATCAGAAATAAACATTATAAATTAAAAGAAAATAGTCCATGAAAGTTGTAATGAGAACGCTTTTAGCGTTAGCCATTGTTCTTTTAGCTTGGGTTTGTTGGAAAAGTATCCAAGGCCCTATAGATTTTAACGCAGAGGTTGAAAAACGAGACAGAGAAGTTATCCAGCGCTTAATGGATATACGTACAGCTCAAGTAGCACTACGATCTCAAACAGGCTCATATACAGCGAGCTTTGACACTTTAATTCAATTCGTTAAAGAGGGAAAGATTGCTACAATTGTTAGATCTGGAGATCTTACTGAAGCTCAGTTAGAATCTGGAATGAATGAAAAGAAAGCAATGGAAATAATTAGAACTGGCAATGAAAAGGCTATTAAGGACGCAGGTCTGTGGGATGCACAAGCCAATGCTCCTCAACTAGTTAGAGATTCTATCTTCTCTCCTGCTGTGGAAGTTCTATATCCTAATCGCACTAATTTTGTTGCTGACTCTCTTCAATTCGTACCATTTGCACCTGCAAATACAAGATTTGAAATGGGTGTTGACTCATTAGTTACAGCATCCGGATATCCAATTCAGGTATTTGAAGCTAAGACTCCATATTCAGCATATCTGGGAGATCTTGATAGCAAACTATTGGGTCAGAAGATTCAGGAAGTACTTGACCGTCCGGGTAACAAATATCCTGGAATGCAAGTAGGATCATTAGAAGTAGCTAACAACAACGCCGGTAACTGGGAATAATCGGTTGTTTCAACCATTGATATGTTTTTACCGGAAAATATAGATTTAGCTAATTCGGAAAAGTATAGTTTATCCATTCGGCTTGCGCCGAATGGATTTTCTTTTTGCATAGATTCTCCCTTCGACCCTTCGGTATTTTATTTTCAAGATACATCTATAGGATCTAAACTCTCTTATTTGGAAAGCATAAAGAAGATAGTATTTGACCTTGGTGTATTTAGTAATAGTTTTAATAGGTGCTCTGTTTTTGTTGTTTCTCAAAATTACACATTAATCCCTAACACCTATTTTGATCAGAAACAATCAGAAAAACTATTTAGGTTTACTTTTCATGATTCTGATGGTATAATATTAAATGATAAATCATTAAATGATTATCATATTGTATACAATCTTGATGAAGATGTTTACTCATTTCTCGTAAGGCACTTATGTAATCCAACTTTTCACCATCATAGTACATCTTTGATACATTCATTTCAAAAATTTGAGCGAAACATAGTTGATAAAGAGTGTTTTATTGATTTTCATGATGATTTTATTACAGTAGTCTGTTTGTCAGGAAATAGGTTGATTTCTGCTAACACTTTTGCAGAAACAAATAGTATTAATATTACATATTATGTAATGGGTATTTGGGAAAAACTCAATTTTAATCATGATGAGGATAAGCTTTATCTTTCGGGTAAAGTTGATTTACGTATTAAACTTGGAGATGAACTTAAAAATTTGATTAGAAATATTGAGAATATAGAGTTAACTACAAAAATTACTCTTTCCTTAGAAGATAAGAATAGAGTTCCAACGGACTTAATTGCTGCACTATGCGTATAATTAGTGGTAAATTCAAATCGAGAAGGATACAAGTACCGGCCAAATTAAATGCACGTCCAACAACAGACTTTGCAAAAGAGGGACTATTTAATGTCTTAAACAATATAATTGATTGGGAAGAGACTGTAGCTCTCGATTTATTCTCCGGTACCGGAAGTGTTGCTTTAGAGATGGTATCGAGGGGATGTCCTAAAGTTATATGTGTAGAGATTGAAAACTTACACTGGAGATTCATCTGCAAATCAAAAGAAGAGCTAAATGCAACCGAGCTTTTTCCACTTAAAGCTGACGCATTTAAGTACATTAGCAGTTGTAGGGAACAGTTTGATCTTATTTTTGCAGATCCTCCTTATGATATGAAAAACATTGACACTCTTCCCACTTTAATTTTTGAAAATAAACTCCTTAAGCTTGGTGGCATTTTCATACTTGAACACTCAAGAAAATTAAACTTTTCTCATGCACCATATTTTCTCAATGAACGTGTATATGGGAATGTTCACTATTCATTTTTTAAAGTACAGGAATAATTCCAATTTTTTTGCAACTAACCATAATTTAAGTAATAGAAAAAATGAATAAAAATCAATTAAAAAAATTGACGTCATTTCGATTTAAACGATTTGCACGTAAGACCTACAGTGTTTTTAATAGCCTAAACAGGGTTGTTACAATTGGAGTGTTGACAGGTTGCACACTATCTGTTGCTCATGCATCTTCTGTAAGTTCAATTGAACATATTGCTATTGAAACATCAATAGATTCGATTCCTCCTACAGAGCTAGAAGAGGTGATAGTTACTGCATCAAAAGCTGAATTACCTCTAAATTTGGCATCTAAACAGGTTACAGTAATTACAAGTAAAGAGATTGAGCGAGCGCCGGTAAGGAGTATTGAGGATCTTCTTACATATGTTACAGGTGTTGACATTTCACAAAGAGGACCACATGGAGTACAAGCAGACATCTCACTAAGAGGTGGTTCTTTTGATCAAACAGCCATTTTAATTAACGGAATAAATCTAACCAACACACACACAGGTCATTACAGCTTTGATCTTCCCATTAACCTTTCGGATATAGAACGAATTGAGATTGTTCAGGGACCAACATCACTGATTTATGGTGCAAGTGCATTTTCAGGAGGTGTAAATATAATCACAAAGAAAGATAGAGAGACCAATTTAAATGCTAAGTTTGAGGGGGGTATGTATGGCCTTTTAGTTACAGAAGCAAGAGGCGCTTATAAATCCGAGACCTCATTACATACTCTGTCGGCAGGATATAAACGATCTGATGGATATATCTCAAATAGTGATTATGAAATAATTAATTTTTTATGGCAAAGCAGATTCAACCTAAACGGATCTACGCTTGATATTAATGCAGGATTGAATGATAAAAATTTTGGAGCTAATACTTTTTATTCTGCAGCCTACCCTAATCAATTTGATGATACTAGAGCTATTATTTTCTCGGTAAAAGGTGAAACCTCCGGAAAACTAAAATTTATACCTCATCTATACTGGAATCGACACTTTGATGAATTCCAACTTATAAGAGATGGAACTCCCGAGGTACCATCTTGGTATACAGGACATAACTATCACCAAAGTGATATATTTGGAATGAATTTAAATTTGCAATATGCTTCTAAATATGGAGTAACAAATTTCGGAGGAGAGATCCGAAACGAGGGAATTATGAGTAACGTACTAGGAAAACCAATGGTGAATAGTATTGGAAAATATAATAAATCGGATAATAGGACCAACTTAAGCTATTTTACAGAACATACTTATATTTATAATAGACTCACACTCTCATTTGGAGGTTTATTAAATTATAATACAGCTATAATTGATAAATTCAAGTTTTATCCTGCTATTAACGGTTCATTCAGAGCAACTGATAAAATAAGTATCTACTCTTCCTGGAATAAATCTACACGAATGCCTACTTTTACAGATCTCTATTACACAACTGCAACTCACATAGGGAACAGCTATCTAGAGGCAGAAGAATCTGAATCTTTAGAAGTGGGACTGAAATATATTAACCCGGCAATCACAGTTACCATGTCATCTTTTTTGATGAAGGGAAATAATTTGATTGATTGGGTAAAAACAGATGCAGACGCTTTATGGGAATCACGAAATCACACTAAAATTGACACAAAAGGATTTGAGACAAATATTAATCTTGATTTAAAGAAAACAATCGGACCTAATCAGCCTTTTAACTCATTATCACTTGGTTATATGTATCTTGATCAAAAGATGAAAGAGACAAATTTAATTTCAAACTACAGACTAAACTATTTGAGACAAAAGTTCACTGCATCTCTGCAGCATAATCTGACAAAGAATATTTCTTTATCGTGGAAGTTTAGATGGCAGGATAGAGTTGGATCATATATTAAATATATCGATCTTAAACCAGGTGAATCTGTAATGTATACACCTTTTGGAATAGTGGATATTAAAGTTGACTATAAACTCGAAAGAATTAACCTCTTTATAAATGCAAATAATATTTTAAATAGTCACCAGGTAGATTTTGGAAATATTCCTCAACCAGGATTTTGGTTATCTGGAGGTTTAACGATTAAAATATAATATTAAACTATGAATCCCCATCCAACTATTTTAATTGTTAAAATGGATGGGGAATTTGTTTATCCTCCTTCTATTTTTATAAAAGAGACCTTAGTAATTTAATACATTTCTTTATCATAAAAAGTGTATATTTGCTTTGTAGAAAAATAGGTTATGATAATTTATACTTTTACAACCAAGATTTGTGTTACTACTATTTCAAAGACTTTGAGCAGGTCTTATTATAGAGAAATTGCATAGTTGTGGATAAGACAGATAATCTTACTATAATTTATAATAAATATGTGGATGATTTATTCGCATATGGCACAAATCTTGGGTTTGATAGTGATATTGTTAAGGATTCAATACATGATATTTTCGTTAAAATAGCCTTTGAACAAAACACCTTTTCTAATATTGTAAATGTAAAATTTTATCTGCTTAAATCTTTAAAAAACAAACTGCTGGATACCTATAAAACTGAAAGAAAAAAGATATCATTAGACAATATTAATATTGATAATGAGCTTGAGTTTAATATCGATGTAAATATTGAAGATCTATTAATTAAAGAGGAAGATAGAGATGATATTAAAAATAATCTTCAAAACATGCTAGATGTTTTAACCGACAGGCAACGAGAAATAATTTATCTAAGGTATATTCAAGAATATAGCTATGAAGAGATTTCAGAGTTACTTGAAATAAGTGTACATGGATGCAGGAAACTGATGTCGAGAGCCATATCAACATTAAGAGAAAAGTTTATTTATCTATTAGCAATTCTAATTATATAATAAAGCAAACATACTGCCACAGCCAGTAATGTTAAAATCGTAAAGTTTTCCAAATCCTTGGGGATATTTTAAATCATACATCGTCTATATTACAGATACCAGTATTTGTAAACAATTTTAATCATTAAAAATGATTCATAACCCTACGCGATATACCGATTTACTAAAAGATCCGAAATTCATCAATTGGCAGTTAGTCCCGGATGAATCGCTGGATATTTATTGGAATAATCTTATAAAAGATGATCCCGACCTGGAAAATGAGATTATTAAAGCTATAAAATACCTAAAAGAGAATAGTTTTAATAGGAATAGCTTAACCACTCAAGAAAAAGAGGCGCTATTAAATAAGATCTTAAAAACATATAGATTAAAGAACAACAGAAAAAATGCAGTAAGGTATCTTAAGTTTACAATTGCAGGGTGTGTAGCAACAGCTCTATTAGTTTTTTGTATCTCTATTTTCACTAAAAGTGATGGAATTAGCTCCGAAATTTCGTATGAAGAGATTATTGCCGGAGAGTTACAACAAAGTGAAGATATAATGTTTGTTACCGATAAAAGCGCCAAAGCATATAGTGAAAATATTGACATCTTACTAGACAAAGAGGGAAATGTTGAAATCACCCAGAAAAACAAGAACTCAGAAAAACTAGATATAAATACTAACACAGAAAAACTTAACTCATTGATTGTACCATATGGAAAGAGAACTACCATTACACTTTCTGATGGTTCCAGAATATGGGTTAATTCAGGATCTGCAATTGAATTCCCGACTAAATTCAGTAAAGATAGAAGAGAAATTTTTCTAACCTCCGGAGAGATATATATTGAAGTTGCAAAAGATAGCAGTAAACCATTTTTTGTGCATACAGATGACTATAAAATAAGAGTTTACGGAACATCCTTTAATGTTTCATCATATAATGACATCAATTCAACGGTTGCTCTTGTTGAAGGGAGTGTTTCATTAATCAAAGTTGGAGATACTGAGGAATTTCATTTGACGCCAAATGAGATGGCTACATATAATAATGACTCACAATCATTCAGAAAAGAGACTATTGATATAATAAATCATGTAAGTTGGAAAGATGGTTATCTGTCACTTGAAAAAACACCTATGATTGATGTTTTAGAAAAAATTGAGAGGTACTATAACCTATCATTTAATTTTGATAGAGATGTTAATCTTCAAAACAGAAGCTGCAGTGGAAAAATATATCTATCTGAAGATCTTGACAATGTTATGAGGACTATAGCATTATTAACGTCAACTCAATATAGTAAAGAAAATAACACTATTTATATAACTAATGAGAGTAATGAACTTAAATAAAAATGCAACGCCTATGAACTATTAAGAAAAAACTATGAGAAGAATCAATTAAAGAAAAAGTAAAATGAATTAGTAACAACTAAAAAGTTCAATAATAATTAAATTTTCGAATTTATGAACATAAATCTAAAAAAGGATTGTAAAGATCCCATTAATCACAAACACTATTTAAAAATAATGAGAACAACATTAATTTTATTGTTTTGTGGCATCATGTTTTCTCAAGCAAGTAATGGTTACTCACAAATGTTTAATTTCAGTGAAAAATCTGTATTAATAAAAGATGTTTTTAGTGAAATTGAAAGAAACAGTGACTATATTATTGTTTTTTCAGATGTCAGTGAAAAGATAATTAACAAGAAAGTTGACTTGAATGCCAATTCTGAAAATGTTAATGAGATTTTGGATAAGGTATTATCTGATACAGGATTAACATATAGTATTATAGATAAACAGATTGTAATATATGAATCTGATAAATCTAATAAAACAATAAGCGATATCAATTCGGAAACAGCTGTAAAACAGCAAAATCAAAAAACAATTACCGGAAAAGTATCGGATATTAATGGTGAATCTATTATTGGAGCGAACATTATTGAAGAGGGTACTACTAATGGTACTGTTACAGATATTGATGGTAATTTCTCCATTAGCATTTCTAATAATGCAACAATAAGAATTACTTATATTGGTTATGTTGACCAAATTATAAACACTTCAGGTAGAACTTCTTTTAATATAATATTAGAAGAGGACAAAAAAATTCTTGAAGAGTTGATTGTAATTGGGTATGGCACTCGTCAGAGAAAAAGCATTACAGGTGCAGTTGACCAGGTTGCTTCTGATATGTTTGAAGATCGTCCTGTAAGTAATGCAGTACAAGCTCTTCAGGGTGCATCTGCGAATCTTACTATCCAGCAGAAAAATATGAATCCCAATGATAATAATTTAAGTATTAATATCAGAGGAGTTAGCACAATGGGAAATAATGATCCTTTAATCGTTATTGATGGATTGATTTCTACTACAAACACACTTAATAACATTAATCAAAATGATATTGAAAGTGTATCTGTACTTAAAGATGCAGGTAGTGCTGCAATTTATGGTTCAAGATCTGCAAATGGTGTTATTTTGGTTACAACAAAAAAAGGATCAAAACTGCAAAAGCCAGTCGTTAGATTCAGTGGACTAGCCGGTTATCAGGATCCTAAAATTTTGTTCACACCAGTTGAGGGATGGCAAAATGCTATGCTTCGCAATCAGGCAAATATGAACTCTGGAGAAGATCCTGCTTTTACGCCAGCACAAATTCGCGATCTTTATGATCATAGAAGTGAAGAGTATTGGTACTTCGACAAGATAATGCAGAAAGGATTACAACAGAACTATAATATAAATGTTTCAGGTGGTAGCGATAACACCACATTTATGGTTTCTGCAGGCTATCTCAATCAAGAGAGTAACTTTGTAGGTGGATATGGATTGGAGCGTTATAATTTCAGATCAAACATTACTACTGAATATAACAGATTTAAACTAACCTCTTTAATGTCTTATAACCGCAGAGATGAACGCACTGTTGCAGGTGGTACAGGTAATGTTATTATTAACTCATCTCGTATACCTCCATATTATTATTATAAATTTCAACAGGATGGTAAATACTTGATTAATAATATTATTGGTGATGATAACACATTAGCCAAATTAAATGAGGGTGGTTACGAAAATAAAGATGAGGATAATATTATTGGTAGTATTAATGCCGATTTTAATATCACAGATGGACTGACTGCTAAGGGATTACTTGGTATTGATTTAACTCAGCACCACAGATTCAGAAGAGATATTCAAGTACCTCTTTACTCATCTGCAGATCTTGAAACACCTGTAACCAATATTAATCCGACAAGATTAACTGAAGATTATAATAATAAGAGATATACATTAAGTACACAGTTCCTACTCGATTACAATAAGACTTTTAATGATGCACACAATGTGTCGGGATTAGTTGGTGTATCTAATGAATCATATACTTTTAAAGGCAGCAGAATAGCATGGAGATTTACAGATCCTGATTTAGGTCTACCAACCACAGATGATGCAATTCAGGATACTGCAAATAAGAATTCAAATGATGATACAGACCAAACAAGTATTAGTTCAATTTTTGGTCGTGTCGGTTATAACTTTTTGGATAAATACTACGGCGACGTTTCATTTAGATATGATGGTTCTTCTAAGTTCGATAAAGATAACAGATGGGGGTTCTTCCCTTCATTCTCAGGAGCTTGGAGAGTCTCTGAAGAGTATTTCATGGGTGATTATCGCAATGATGTTGGTGATTTGAAAGTTAGAGCATCATATGGTGTATTGGGTAATCAGAATGTTGCAAACTATTCTTATCAGACAGTATATCAAATGTATACTAATAGTTATGTTTTCAATAATACACCTGTTCCCGGAACAGGTTTCACATATGGTAATCCTGATTTGACATGGGAAAAATCGGGCAACTTCAATATAGGTGTTGATGCAGGGCTATTTGGTAACAGCCTATATGTATCTCTTGATTACTTTAACAAGAGGACATGGGATATACTTTTAAGACCTGAGGTATCATCAATATTCGGAAGCTCTGCTGCAAGTGAGAATGCTGGTGAAATGAGAAACAGAGGTTGGGAAGCAACAATCAACTACAGATTGAAAACTGGTGATTTAAATCACAACTTTAATCTTAACTTCTCTGACTCTAAAAACAAAGTAACTGATTTTGGTGGTGAAGAGAGAATAGATCAAAACGACCAATTATTTAAAATCATTCGAGAGGGTGAAGCACTAGGTTCATACTTTGGTTATAAAACCGATGGTTATTTCCAAAATATGGAAGAAATTGCAAATAGCGCATTACCAATAGGTGTTACACTACAACCTGGAGATGTTAAGTATGTTGATCAGAACAATGATGGTGTTATTGACGAACAAGATCGTGTTGTTTTGGGTAATGCATTCCCAAGATATACATTTGGATTTACATATGATTTGCAATATAAGAATTTCGATTTCAATCTACTTCTACAAGGTGTAGGAAAAAGAGATATGTATGTACGTGGAGAATTGGTAGAACCTTTCCATTCAAACTATTCATATGCGATATATACACATCAACTTGATTTCTGGACACCTACAAATCCGGATGCAAGATGGCCTCGATTGATTTCTCCAAGCTCTCAATCTTCTCAGAATAACTGGGGAAGAGGTGGTACTGACATTTATCTACTTAACGGAGCTTATTTGAGAGTTAAGAACGTTCAACTTGGTTATACATTACCTAACTCAGTTACTAACAAGGTTGGAGTTGAAAAATTAAGAGTTAGTGTAAATGCTCAAAACCCAATTACATTAACTAAGAACAGTTTTATAGACCCGGAATCATCTGAATTTGGAAATAATATGGGAGGTATAGGTGGAGTTGGCGCAAACAGTGCACGTAACTATCCTACACTTGTTTATTATGGATTTGGAATAGATATTGAATTTTAATATTTTACTATATGAAAACAAAAATCATACAATATATAACAATAATTTTAATTGCAGTAACTGCTCTTTATTCATGTAATGATCTGGATCTTGCACCAACAAATAGATTTACTGATGCTAACTACTGGACATCTACTGAAAAAGCTGCTGCAGTTCTAAGTATGGCTTATAGCCAGATGTTTAGCTCAGATTACTTTTTTGCAAATGAAAAGTTATCGGATAACCTTTATGAAGGAAGAGGTAATTCAAGTGAAAAAATAATAACATCAGGTCAGGCAGATGCTGCTTTAGGAAGATTTTCCGACGAGTGGAGAAGATGCTATGAAGGTATCAAAACTACACATATTTTTATGGATAATGTAGAATTGGTCCCAAATATGGATGCACAGGTTAGAGAAAGAATGATAGCTGAAGCAAGATTTATCAGAGCTTCTTTGTTTTTTAGATTAGCTAGCCATTATGGTGATGTACCTCTGTTTGATTATAGTATTTCACGCGAAGAGGCAAACAGTATTGCACGTACTCCTAAATCGGAAGTAATTGATTTTGTTAGAACCGAACTAACATCAATTGTAAGCAGTTTACCTCAAAAAGATGGTTATAGCGATAAAGATAAGGGTAGAATTACTCAAGGTGCTGCTATGATGTTATTGGCAAGAACATATCTTTATGAAAACAATTGGTCGAACGTTGCTTCAATAACACAGAGAATAATTTCGGGTGAATTTGGCAACTATGAGCTTTTTCCAAGTTATGAAGGTCTATTCCTTCCTGAAAATGAATTTAACAATGAGGTAATTTTAGATATGGGTTATGTTCCTGAGCTAAGAACATGGATGGAGATGTATGATGGTATCCCAATTTCAAAAGGAGGGAGAATTAATGCATTTGCTCCAACACAAGAGCTGGTTGATAACTATATCATGAGAAATGGTAAACCCATAAATGAAGCAGAATCAGGGTATAACGAAAATGATCCGTATGTTAATAGAGATCCACGTTTTAATGCAACAATAGTTTACGATGGATATCAATGGAAAGATGGTAATGGAAATGTATCTACAATATATATTAAACCAGGATCATCTGCAACTGCAGGTGCAACTAACTTAGATGAGTACTCAGGTCCTGGACAGAATTCTACTGCAACAGGATACTATATCAGAAAATATTTCGACCCAACTGCTCCAGAAGGTATGAATTCGGGACTAAATTTAATTCTGATGCGTTATGCTGATGTACTTCTAATGTATGCTGAAGCTAAAAATGAATTGGGAGAAATGAATGAGACTGTTTGGAATCAAACAATTCGTCCATTAAGAGAACGTGCAGGTTTTACTGATGGTGCTGCATTAAATTACCCTCAGGGTGAAAATATGAGAGAAATAATTAGAAGAGAGCGTCGCTCTGAACTTGCCATAGAGGGATTAAGACTATTTGATATCAGAAGATGGGGTACTATTGAAACAGTAATGAATGGCAAACCACACGGAGCTAAATTTGCTGCAAATAATAGTCAATATATTGAACTTGAAGAAAGAAGATTTGATGCTCAACGTGATTATCTTTTCGCAATTCCTCAATCACAGAGAGATATTAATGAGAATCTAACTCAAAATCCGGGATATTGATATTATTTAAAAATAAACAGTTAAGAATAAAATTATGAAAAGAATATTTTTACATATAACATTTATCATATCCCTAATAGTCATTTCTGTATCATGTAGTAGTGAAGGAGAAGTTAGGGACTTGGGGGTAACTCCTGTAAATACTCTTTATGAACCTGTTGATGGTAGAACATTGGTTCTACAGTCATCTGCATCGGCCATGTTGTATTTCGAATGGGAACCATCGAGAGCTGAAGATAGTGGAGTAGTACTTTATGAAGTTGCTTTTGACAATGCTGATGGAGATTTCTCTAATCCTATATTTGTTATTGCTTCCGATAATAATGGAGGAAGTAATCATGCTACTCTTTCTCATAAGCAATTAAATCAGATTGCAGCTGCTGCCGGAATAGAATCTGCAGAAGAGGGTACATTGAAATGGACTGTATTTTCTTCTAAAGGAATTAATCCGGTGAAGGCAAAACAGGAGAGAACAATTACCCTTACAAGACTTGCAGGACTGGCAAATATACCAGATCAGTTATTTATTTCAGGTCCTGCTACTGAATTAGGCAGTGGTATTTCAAACAGCATTAAGATGAAAAAGATTAATGATGGAGAATTTGAAATATATACTAAACTTAAAGGTGGAGAAAATTTCCAATTTGTAAGTAATAATTCAGGTGAACCTTTAACATTCTCATTGAGTGGAGAAAAGCTAATTGAAGGTGGTACTTCAACTGTTGAAAATACCGGTATTTATAAATACTACCTTGATTTTAATATTGGATCATTTACAGTTAAGGAAATTACAAAAGTTAATCTATACTTATGTTGGTCGCAAAGAAAAATAGAACTTCCTTATAAAGGCTTGGGTATTTGGGAATTAACTAACCATACTATTACTGGTCTAACTGGAAATGATAATTCTGACGACAGGTATAAATTTAGAATGGAAAGTTCAGCAGGTGAAACTGAGTGGAGATCACCAGGTAATGATAGTAAACCTTCGGGTGCAGACGCCTATTATTATATGGTTGAAAAAAACAATGTTGATCAATGGACTAATGGAGAAATATGGAAAAATCCTTCTACTACGGGATGGAGTGATAAGACATATGATTTTATTTTCTCTTTAAATTCTGAAATAGAATATACCCATAATCTAACTATTAAATAATAAATTCATATGATACAATTAAATAAATCCTTTTTACAAATATATCTAATTGCAATCCTTGCAATTTTTGTAAACGGATGTAGCGATAATATGGGTGAAACTGATAGCTACATCACAGATGTTAAGGAGTTGATAGAACCATTAGATGGTAAGCAATTGACTCTTCAGCCTGCAACTTCTGCTTCTGAATATTTTGAATGGGGGCATGCAGTAATTGTAGATGGTGGCCCTGCAATTTATCAAATTGCATTTGATAAAATAGATGGAGACTTCTCTGACCCACTTTATGTTATAAACTCAAACAATAATGGGTTTGCAAATAATGTAACTCTTTCACATAAGCAGTTAAACAAGATTGCAGGAATGGCAGGTGTTAATCCTTCTGCAACAGGAACATTAAAATGGACTATATTTTCTTCTAAAGGTACAAAAACATTGAAATCTTCTGTTGAAAATAATATAACCATAACAAGACTTGCCGGTTTTCCTGAAGAGGATATTCCGGTTGACCTGTTTGTGACCGGTGAAGCATCGGAAGGTGGAACAGATTTAAGTAAAGCTCATAAGATGAAAGCTGTTTCGGGGGGTGAATTTGAAGTTTACACCTATGTAAAAGCAAACAAACCATTCCACTTTGTTGATAGCAAAACTGGATCTCCAAAGAGCTTTTCGATTTCTGATAATATTGTAAAGAATGCTGGTCAATCAACAGTTGATACAGATGGTATATATAAATTCACATTAGACTTTAATACCGGAGCATCAACAACTACATTAATAACAAGGGTAGGATTCTATTTTAGCCCGGAAAACAAAATTTTATTTGATTTACCTTATATAGGATATGGAGTTTTTCAAGCGACAGAAACTGTAACCTTCAAACAAGAGGGTTGGGGAAGAGATCAAAGATATAAATTTAGATTTTTCGTTAAAGATGATGGTAGCAGTGAAGAAAAAGAGATGGAATTCGGCACATTGAACCAAACCGATTCATCACCTGATGCAAGTACCCCGGCTTCATACTATTACATAAAAATAGTAAATCTTACTCAGTGGGACAACAAATGGAAATTGAAGAGTGAATTTGATGGAAAACCTGCAGTATATACTCTATATTTGCAAGCAGACCAACCATATACACACTCGGTTGTGGCACCATAAATTATATAATTAGAAGAATGAAACTGCAATTCTGCAGCTTCATTCTTCTGTTTTAAAAAGCGCTATTATGAAAACTAAATTTTTATATTCATTACTACTTTTAATACCATTCTGGTTGTCCTGTGAATCTGATGATTTACCAATTAAGGATGATGATAATAATGATGATGATAAAACTGAAATAAAATGGAATGATGCTGCAAATAAAAGTAGTAATGCATTAATTACATCTTTCTGGAATAACGGAGGACAATATTTTAATACAGACAATAGTGGAAATACAACATTTCAATACTGGCCTAATGCGCATGGCCTGGATGTATTAATTGACGCATATTTACGTACTAATGACAATTCATATAAGTCCTATTTTGATAAATGGTATGTAGGTGTAAAATCTAAAAACGGTAATAGTTGGAAAAATGAGTACTATGATGACATGGAGTGGAATGCACTTGCCCTGCTAAGAGCATATAAAGCCACTAATGACACAAAATATAAAGATGCTTCACTCGAACTTTGGGGTTATATAAAAGAGGGATGGAATGATAATGCCGGAGGAGGTATAACTTGGAAAAAGGGAATGGAGTATAGTAAAAATGCATGTTCGAACGGACCTGCAGCAATATTAGCCGCTCGACTATATCAGGAATTTGGAAATGAAGATGATAAAGAGTGGGCATTCAAGATATATAATTGGCAAAAATCGACACTAGTCAACCTCAATACCGGCGCAGTTTGGGATAATATAAACTCAAATTCCGGAGAGATAAAAAAAGATTGGGTTTTTACATATAACCAGGGGACCTATATAGGAGCAGCAGTAGAACTTCATAAAATCACAAACGAGAAAAGTTATCTGATTGATGCCTCATTGGCAGCTGATTATACTTTGAGCAGTCTGGTTGAGAACTCTGTCTTGAAAAGTGAAGGAACCGGTGATGGAGGTTTATTTAAGGGTATCTTTATAAGATATTTCACACAATTAATTATTCAAGGTAGACTCGATAAGCCAGTAAGAGATAGGTATCTTCAATTTATTAATTTCAATGCTGAAACACTTTGGATTAATGGGACAAATACACAAGGTATACTTTTTGGTCCAAACTGGCGAATGAAACCAGGTAGCTCTACTGGTTTGACAGAACAACTAAGTGGCTGTATGTTGATAGAATCGATGGCCTTTTTACAAAAAGAAGGGTTTATTAAATAATTGACAAACAACTAATAAACTATTATATTAGCTTTAATATTTATCAATCTTTAAACAACACGAAAAGATGAAATTATTTTCACCTATAATTATCCTAACTATCATTTTAGCAAGTTGTAATGTAAATTCAGAGAAGGGATTTACAGATTATGTTAATCCTCTTTTAGGAACAGCAACATTATGGGAACCCGAAGATTTAGGTTATACAAGAACTTGGAAAGAAAGAACTTGGGGTGCAGAAGTTTTTCCAGGTACTTCTCTACCAAATGCAATGGTTCAGTTAAGCCCGGTTACGCAATACCGAAGTGGAGCAGGATATCAATATGAAGATACTGTCATTTATGGATTTTCTCATACAAATAAAGGTCACTGGAATCTGCTTCATGTACCAATGCTACCTGTTACGGGAGACGTAGATCCAAGTAATTTTGTTTCTGGATATAGCCACGATAATGAATCGGCTCGTCCAGGTTATTATCAGGTTTTTCTTGAGAGATATGGAATAAATGTTGAGCTTACATCTACACTAAGAAGTGGTTATCATAAATATCATTTCCCAAAAGGAGAAAAGAAAAAGGTGTTGGTCGACTTAACACGTACTAATAATAGAGTAAGAGAGTGGAATATTGAAAAGATAGATGATAATAGTTTTTCAGGTTTTCAAGATACAGGAGAAAGAGTGCATTTTTATGCAATTACAAACTATCCAATAGAGAATATAGAAAACATTAAAGATGACCAACATGAAGTTTCTGTAGTAAATTTCGGTGAAAATAAGAAAAATGAACCTTTAGAGTTAAAGATTGGATTTTCATTTGTAAGTGTTGAAAATGCAAAGATTAATCTTGAAGAGGAGATGATAAATAAAACATTTGCACAAGTTAAGGCAGAAGCTAATGATACATGGGAATCTCTGCTTTCGCATATAAAAGTTAACGGAGGAACTGAAAGAGAGAAAGGTCTATTCTACTCTACATTATATCGTTCATTTTTGTGGCCAGCATTAAGAAGTGATGTAAATGGTGACTTTATTGATGAAAGAAGAGAAAAAGCAAACGAAGGTTTTAGGTATTATACCGACCCATCTTTTTGGGATGACTATAGGAATAAATTGGTTCTTTTGGGAATGATCTCACCTGATGTAACCACAGATATTATAAAATCTATTATTGATAAGGGTGAAAAAAGAGGTGGTTATATGCCTACATTCTTTCATGGCGACCATGCGTCTGTATTTGTATCAGGTAGCTGGCTGAGAGGAATAAAAGATTTTGATCTAAAAAGAGCTTATGATTTACTTTTAAAAAATGCTATGGTACCTGGTAGGGGAGGCAGACCATATTTGGATGAATATCTTGAAAGAGGTTGGATAGCTGAGAAGGATACGACAGAAGTTCCTTTTTTTGATGAGTATAAGGCTGCAGTAACTAAAACAGTTGAGTATGCATATGATGATTATGCTACAGCTTTAATTGCAAAAGAATTAGGTGATGATGAGAATTATAAAATTCTTGCTGAGAGATCTCATAATTATAAGAATCTATTTGATCCTTCAACCGGTTTCTGGAGAGGCAAAATAGAAAATGGTAACTGGATTGAAGATTTTGATCCATACTACCCCTATTTTGCATACATGTATAGAGAAGCAAACGCATGGCAATCTCTATTTTTTGCTCCTCATGATATTGAAGGTATGATTAATCTATATCCTAGTTATGAAGCAATAGAACTGAAACTTGACTCACTTTTTACTGAACCTTGGAGAGGATATGAAGTACATAATTTAACTGGTTTTATTGGCAACTATTGTCATGGCAATCAACCTGGTCATTCTATTCCATACACATATTATTTCATTGATAAACAGGAAAAGGCACAATGTGTACTTGACAGTATTATGGATCGATTCTATGATATGGGAGCTGACGGATTAGCATATGCCGGTATGGATGATGCCGGAGAAATGTCTTCCTGGTATGTTTTCAATGCAATAGGATTATACACATACTCACCTGCTGATACAGAGTACATTGTAACTGTTCCTATTTTTGACGAAGTAAAATTCACTCTTGGAAATGGTATAGAGTTTACAATAAAGAAAGAGGGTGAAGGTAAAAAAATTGAAGAGATAAAATATGGAAATGAAAAAATAAATGGTTGGTTTATTAATCATGACCAGTTGCTGAAAGGTAATGAGTTATTAATTAAAACAACTGAATAGTTCAACTGATTCTGCTCCAGTCGTAGCGATTACCACTTAATCGGTTCAACTGTTGTTTTAAAACAGCATGTTCAGCTTTATCCAGTTTGGGGTCGGATTCAATGAGTTGTTCAGCTACCTCTCTTGCAAAATATAGAATTTCATTATCTCTTACTATATCAGCTATTTTAAGATTAAAGGGTATCCCACTTTGTTGGGTACCCTCTATATCACCAGGACCCCTCAACTTAAGGTCGGCTTCTGCAATTAGAAAACCATCATTACTTTCTGTCATTATTTCAATTCTCTTTTTTGTTGTTGGAGATAATTCATATGGAGTAAGCAAGATACAGTATGATTGTTCTGCTCCACGACCGACTCTTCCCCTTAATTGATGAAGTTGTGACAGACCAAAGCGTTGTGCACTCTCTATTATCATGACAGACGCATTTGGAACATTTACTCCCACTTCGATGACAGTTGTTGATACCAGTATTTGAGTTTGACCACTTGCAAAGCGCTGCATTACAGCATCTTTTTCAGTTGGTTTCATACGTCCATGAATCTTATCAACTGTGAAATCGGGAAATACTTCTTGTATATGTACAAAACCCTCTTCCAAATTTCTTAAATCAAGAGTTTCACTCTCTTCAATTAGAGGATAAACTATATACACCTGACGACCAAGTTTGATTTGATTTCTGACAAACATATATAGTTCGCCCCGCTTTTTATCATATCTGTGTATTGTTTGAACCGGTTTTCTGCCAGGAGGGAGTTCATCAATTACAGAAACATCGAGATCGCCGTAAACTGTCATAGCAAGTGTTCTTGGTATAGGTGTGGCAGTCATTACCAATACATGAGGAGGATGTTCGTTTTTTGTCCAAAGTTTAGCCCTTTGAGCAACACCAAATCGATGCTGTTCGTCAATTACTACAAACCCTAGATTTTTAAACTGAACTACCTCTTCAATAAGGGCATGAGTCCCTATCAGAATATCAATTTCTCCTGACTCTAAGCCTAAATGAATTTGGTCTCTATCTCTCTTTTTTGTGGATCCGGTTAGCAACTCTACTCGTATATTCATCTCTGAAAGCATTTTTGAAAATGTTTCATAATGCTGTGTTGCCAAGATCTCTGTTGGAGCCATTACACATGCCTGGAATCCATTATCAATAGCAATAAGTATACACATTATAGCAACTAATGTTTTTCCACTGCCTACATCGCCTTGAAGAAGTCGGTTCATCTGCTTACCAGACGCAGTATCTTTTCGTATCTCTTTAATTACTTTTTTTTGTGCGTTTGTTAATGAAAATGGCAGATGCTTTTTATAAAACTTATTTAAATTATCTCCTACCCTATTAAAAATAAAACCTTTAAGGTCTTCTTTTCGATAAGCTGTATATCTTAGAATATTTAATTGTATATAAAATAGTTCTTCGAACTTAAGCCTATATTCAGCATCTCGAAGCTTTGGTGTTGAGGAAGGAAAATGTATATTACTTATTGCCTCATATAGTGAAATGAGATTTGCTTTATCAATTATATCTTCTGATAATGATTCGGGTAGTTCGCCATTTAATAAACCAAACGAAGCTTCTATAATTTTATGCATAGCCTTTGAGTTTAAGTACCGATCTTTCATCTTTTCGGTAGTACTATACAAAGGCATCAATCCTTCAGGTCGATCTGCTTCATTTATGAAAGGGTCGACTTCTGGATGTGCAATATTCCATTTGCCATTAAAGAGAGTAGGTTTACCAAAGACAATATACTCCAGATTAACCTTATATTTGTTTTCTATGAATCTTACTCCCTGAAACCATACAAGGTCTACAAATCCGGTTCCATCTGTAAAGTGAGCAATCAATCGTTTCTTTCGTCCCTCTCCAACAGTTTCGAATGATTTAATCTCACCTTTTAACTGAATATATGCTAGAGAGCTATCAATTTCGTGGATATAATAGATCCTACCCCTGTCTATATATCTGTATGGGTACCATCTGATAAGATCATTCACCGTAAAAACATCAATTTCTTTGTTAAGGATTTCTGCTTTCTTTGGACCAACCCCTGGAATAAATTTAATATCAGTTTGTAGGATGCTCATTTTAATTAATAGAAAGTGGGGATATATTTGAAATTATAAAATGAAGTATATGCAAATATAATAAAAACGAGGAATAGAAATACTATCCCTCGTCGATTCTTATTTAATAAGTCTATTACAGAACTTATTATGCTTTTATCATTACCATGAAAACAGAGGAAACTGCTTCATTGTCAAATTCACCTTTTCGCGTACTGAAGCTATTACTTTATCATTGTCATGATTTGAAAGAACAGTATCAATCCATTCTACAATGTCGCCCATAAGATCTTCTTTTGCTCCTCGGGTTGTCACTGCAGGTGTACCGAACCTTAAACCGGATGTTTGGAATGGAGAACGACTATCGAAAGGCACCATATTTTTATTTACAGTTATATCAGCTTCTACTAGTTTATTTTCACCCACTTTACCGGTTAAATCAGGGAATTTAGAACGGAGGTCAACCAATATAATATGATTATCTGTTCCATTAGAAACTACATTGTATCCTTTATCAATAAATGCTTGGGACATTACTGTAGCATTTTTCTTAACCTGTTGTTGATAAACCTTATATTCAGGTTGTAATGCTTCGTGAAAAGCGACTGCCTTGGCTGCAATTATATGCTCTAGAGGACCTCCCTGCATACCAGGGAAGACGGCTGAATCAAGCATAGCCGACATCATCTTTATTTCTCCTTTAGGAGTTTTAATTCCCCATGGATTTTCAAAATCTTTACCAAGTAATATTACACCACCTCTTGGACCACGTAAAGTCTTATGAGTTGTTGAGGTAACTATATGGGCATGTTTTAGAGGATTCTCAAGTAAACCAGCGGCAATTAAACCTGCCGGGTGAGCCATATCAACCATAAAAATTGCGCCTATCTCATCAGCTACTTTCCGTATACGTGCATAATCCCATTCACGTGAATATGCAGAAGCTCCTGCTACAATTAGTTTAGGCTTTTCTGTTAGAGCAACCTGTTCAAGCTGTTCATAATCTACCCTTTGGTTATCTTCTCTTACATTATATTCTAGAGGATTAAACATTAATCCTGAAAAGTTTACAGGAGATCCATGAGTTAAATGGCCACCATGAGAAAGATTTAGACCAAGAAATTTATCACCTGCATTAAGACATGCTAAAAAAACAGCAGAATTAGCTTGAGCTCCAGAGTGAGGCTGTACGTTTGCCCATTCTGCACCAAATATCTCTTTTAATCTATCAATTGCTAATTGTTCACTCAAGTCTACGACCTCGCATCCACCATAGTAGCGTCTGCCGGGGTATCCCTCTGCATATTTATTTGTTAGAACTGACCCTGCCGCTTCCAATACCTGGTCACTTACAAAATTCTCTGAAGCTATTAACTCAAGCCCCTTTATTTGGCGCTCACGTTCCTTCTCTATAATGCTAAAAATCTGTGGATCTCTCTTCATATTTTAATATTTTTTGTTCTGCATGCAAAAATAGCTAAGATTAAGCATATAAGAAAGCTAACCTAATCTATTTTTTCAATATTGTTGAGATACCAGTCATATAGCATCTTTACACCCTCTCTTACTCCGATAGAATACTTCCATCCAAGTGAGTTGAGTTTTGTAACATCTGTAAGTTTTCTCATTGTACCATCCGGTTTTGAGCTGTCGAATTTAATAGCGCCTTTATAACCAACAGTCTCTTTAATTAGAAATGCAAGATCCCGAATAGATATCTCTTCTCCAGTTCCAATATTAATATGGCTGTTGCGAACATCTTTTTTATCTTTAGCTAAATCTGTAAAATCAACATGTTCTAGAATGAATACACAAGCATCAGCCATTTCCTCGCTCCATAAAAATTCTCGCATTGGAGTTCCTGTTCCCCAAAGAGTCAAACAACCATTAGCAATACCATATTTATTTAAAATTGCAGTAATATCTTCAATATTACTTAATCCGTTAAATTTTTCAATTGGTTTTGCATTTAAATCACGTCTTATAGTATCCCAGTCTCCTTCCATTAGAGCTTTAGAGAGATAAACCTTTCTAATAATTGCGGGTAAAACATGACTTTTTTCCAAATCGAAGTTATCGTTTGGTCCATATAAATTAGTTGGCATTACAGCAATGAAATTGGTTCCATACTGAATGTTAAAACTTTCACACATTTTGAGACCAGCAATTTTAGCAATTGCATATGGCTCGTTTGTATATTCGAGAGGACCTGTCAATAAAGCATCTTCCGACATAGGCTGTAGAGCTTCTTTGGGATAAATGCATGTACTGCCTAAAAAAAGAAGCTTTTTTACACCATTTTTAAAACTTTCACCAATGACATTATTCTGTATTTGTAGGTTTTTATATATAAAATCTGCTCTATATACATTATTTGCGACTATCCCTCCAACATATGCTGCCGCAAGTAAAACAATTTCAGGTTTTTCCTCTTCAAAGAAACGTGAAACTGCACTACTATCTAATAAATCCAGTTCACTATGAGTTCGACATATTATGTTTGTATATCCTCTGTCTTTAAGATTCTTCAATATTGCAGACCCAACAAGCCCCTTGTGACCTGCCAAATATATTTTAGATGATTTCTTTATCATTATAGTTGTATGTTAAAGATTGAGTCTTTTTTTTACATATCTCATATCATGCTTCACCATCTTAGATACAAGCATATTAAAAGATGTACCACTTGGATTCCAGCCAAGAAGTGTTTTAGCCTTGGTTGGATCACCTATTAACTGATCTACTTCGGCAGGTCTGAAGTATTTTGGATCTACCTCAATAACGACTTTTCCTGTTTTGCAGCAAATACCCCTCTCATATAGACCTTCACCATCCCATTTCAACTCAATTCCTGCTTCTGAAAAAGCGAGTTGACAAAATTCTCTTACAGTATGCATTTCGCCTGTGGCAATTACAAAATCCTCTGGTTTATCATGCTGCAACATTAGCCACATACATTCGACATAGTCAGGTGCATATCCCCAATCGCGTTTAGCATCTAAATTCCCTAAATATAATTTATCTTGTAAGCCTTGAACAATTCGGGCAGCAGCTAATGTAATCTTACGAGTAACAAAGTTTTCACCGCGACGTTCACTCTCATGATTAAATAATATTCCATTAACAGCAAACATTCCGTATGATTCGCGATAGTTTTTGGTAATCCAGAAACCATAAAGTTTAGCTACACCATAAGGACTTCTTGGATAGAACGGAGTGTTTTCATTTTGCGGTATCTCTAAAACTTTACCAAATAATTCTGAGGTGGATGCCTGATAAATTCGGGTTTTACTTTCTAACCCTAAAATTCGAACTGCTTCTAATAGTCTTAATGTTCCAACAGCATCTGTTTCTGCGGTATATTCAGGTACGTCAAAACTAACCTTGACATGACTTTGTGCTGCTAAATTGTAAATCTCGTCGGGTCTAATTGATTGAATAATTCGTATAAGTGAACTTGAATCGGTCATATCAGCATAATGAAGGTTTATAGCACGCTTCTGCTTCATATCACGAACCCATTCTTCAAAATAAAGATGTTCTATTCGACTTGTATTGAAAGATGAAGATCTTCTAAGTGTTCCATGAACTTCATATCCTTTTTCAAGAAGGAGTTCAGCTAAGTATGAACCATCCTGTCCAGTTATTCCAGTTATCAAAGCTACTTTACTCATTTAAATCAGATATAATTAGTTTTAGATATACGTAAATGTAGCATTAAAAAAATTATCTGACAAACATTACATAATCGCCATTTTTTGTAAACAATATAAATTAGCTACTTTTACATTAGAAGTAAATAAACATTAAATACCTCTACTACCATACATATTTTTATAATAACTCCTATAATCCCCACTTGTAACAAAATCTAACCAGTCTTGATTTGTTAGATACCAATGAACAGTTTTTTCAAGACCCTCTTCAAATCTAAGAGATGGTTCCCAGCCAAGTTCATTTTTGATTTTACTTGCATCTATAGCATAGCGTAGATCATGTCCTGCTCTATCGGTTACGTAAGTGATTAGCTGTTCAGATGCACCACTGGCTCTACCTAATAATTTATCGCAAACTTTTACTAACAAATGAATTAAATCAATATTTTTCCATTCATTAAAACCTCCAATGTTATATGTTTCTCCTTTTCTACCTTTGTGGTAAATTACATCAATTGCACGAGCATGATCTTCCACATATAACCAGTCACGTATATTTTCTCCTTTGCCATATACAGGCAGAGGTTTGCTATTAATAATATTGTTAATAAAAAGAGGAATTAGTTTTTCAGGGAATTGATATGGCCCGTAATTATTTGAACAGTTGGAAATAACAACCGGCATTCCATAAGTATCTCTATATGCCCTTACAAAATGATCTGAAGAAGCTTTAGATGCTGAATATGGTGAATGTGGATCGTATGATGTTTTCTCTGTAAATGGAGCGTCATTAAAATCGAGTTCTCCATAAACCTCATCTGTTGAGACATGATAGAAAAGCTTATTATTAAAATCAGCTTTCCAATACTCTCTTGCTGCTTGTAACAAATTTAATGTACCAAGAACATTGGTTTTAGCAAAAGAGAAAGGATCAGTTATAGAACGATCAACATGGCTTTCTGCTGCAAGATGAATAACACCATTTATATCATAATCCGCAAACACTCTCTGTATTGCTTCAAAATCACAAATATCCTCTTTTACGAAAGAATAATTTGTCTTACTCTCTATATCTTTTAGATTTAATAAATTTCCCGCATAAGTTAACAAGTCGAGATTTATAATTTTGTAGTTAGGATATTTGTTAACAAAAAATCTGACTACATGAGATCCGATAAAACCTGCTCCACCGGTAATTAATATGTTTTTTCCTTCCATAATCTTAATCTTTAAATTTCTACCTTAATTAGTTTTTGGGAATTAAATCTGTATACTTTACAAGTGTGACCTAAATAACTGACTAAATGAGGGGTTTATTTTATCTTTCTCTGATAAAATAATATCTTCAATTGGTAACTTCCAATCTATATTCAACTGCTCATCATCCCATTTTATACCTTCAGCATGACTTGGAAAATAGTAGTTATCACATTTATATTGACAAATTGCTTCTTCACTAAGTACTATAAATCCATGTGCAAAGCCCTGTGGAATGAAGATTTGGATTTTGTTTTCTGATGACAGCTCTATTGCAACATGTTTGCCAAATGTAGGAGAATCATTGCGAATATCAACAGCAACATCCAGTACTTTACCTTTGATTACTCTAATAAGCTTTGCTTGGGCAAAAGGGGGTCTTTGATAGTGCAAACCTCTTAATACACCATATTTGGAATAGCTTTCATTATCTTGTACAAAAACAGTATTAGAAACCTCTTCCTTAAAATTTCTTTGTGAGAATGATTCAAAAAAATATCCTCTGTTGTCTAAATATAAATCGGGTTTAATTAATTTTAAACCTTCAATCTCAGTATCAAGAACCTCCATATAATTATCCTATATCAGCTATTTTTAAAAGATACTGTCCATACTGATTTTTCTTCATTGGCTCTGCTATTCTTCTAAGATCTTCTTTGGAAATCCAACCATTACTCCAGGCTATCTCTTCTAAACAAGCAATTTTAAGTCCTTGCCTCTTTTCTAGTACCTCTATAAAAGTTGAGGCTTCCGATAAAGAATCGTGTGTCCCTGTATCAAGCCATGCATAACCTCTCCCTAATAATTGAAGTTTAAGTTGATTTGAAGTAAGATAGTTTTCATTTACAGCAGTTATCTCTAACTCTCCACGTGCAGATGGTTTTATTCCTTTTGCAATTTCTATTACGCTATTTGGATAGAAATAAAGACCAACTACTGCATAATTAGATTTGGGAATTTCTGGTTTCTCTACTATAGATAAGACTCTTCTGTCTTCATTGAATTCTACTACACCATATCTCTCAGGATCATTAACGTAGTAACCAAATATTGTTGCTTGATTTTGTTTTTCAGTATCTTCAATTGCTTGATGTAGCATTGATCTGAAATTCTGTCCATAGAAAATATTATCACCTAGAATTAAACATACAGAGTCATCACCAATGAAATCTTCGCCAATAATAAAAGCTTGAGCTAATCCATCGGGACTAGGTTGTTCTGCATATTCAAACTTTACTCCTAAATCTAACCCATCACCTAATAATCGCTTAAAAGCTGGCAGATCTGAAGGAGTAGAAATAATTAGTATTTCTTTTATGCCTGCTAACATTAATATTGAAATAGGATAATAAATCATAGGTTTATCAAAGATAGGAAGCATTTGTTTTGATACCCCTTTAGTTATGGGGTATAATCTAGAACCTGAACCACCAGCTAAAACTATACCTTTCATTTTTTAATCTTTTTACACTGTTTTTGACAAAGATATAAATTTTCAGGTATTGTAAACAGTTTAGATAATCTATTTGTAAATTAGCTAAATTAAATTTTCTTAGTTAAATCGGGTCGAAGCAGCTTAGTTCGTTCTATAGACTGCTCGTGACGCCATTCCTGAATTTTTCTTTCATGACCAGAAAGTAGCACTTCAGGAACAGTCCAACCTTTGTAGTCAGCAGGTCTTGTATAAACCGGTGGAGCAAGTAAATTGTCTTGGAAAGAATCTGACAAAGCAGACTGTTCATCTCCTATTACACCTGGAATCACTCTTACTACAGCATCTGCTATTATCGCAGCTGCAAGTTCACCTCCGGTTAATACAAAATCGCCTATTGATATTTCTTTAGTTATCAAATGCTCTCTTACACGATAATCTACACCTTTATAGTGTCCACAAAGAATAATAATATTATTTAGAAGGGATAGCTCATTTGCAGTAGATTGAACGAATTGTTCACCGTCGGGAGTTGTGAAAATAACTTCATCATAAACTCGTTGAGATTTCAAGTGAGATATAGCTCTATCTATTGGTTCAATTTGCAAAACCATTCCAGCTTCACCTCCATACGGATAATCATCTACTCTTTTATGTTTATCGAGTGTATAATTACGCAAATTATGAAGTTCAAAAGAAACTAACCCTTTTTCTTGAGCCCTTTTAAGTATACTAGTATTTAAAGTACCTTCAATCATTTCAGGCAGTACGGTAATTATATCAATTCTCATCTTTAATACAAAAATATATAATATTTATATCTTTATAAATTTATGACATTAACCTTCAGGTGTGCCAGATACTCCACCTTGTTGAGATTCACTTTCACCCTGCATAACATCTTCATTTGTAATAGTTCGTTGTACTCTTTTCATAGATGTTTTTAGATTTCCAAAACGATAAGTAACACTTAATCTTAGATTACGAACAGGAGTTAAATTTACGCTTTTTTGTTTAAAACCTAACCCAGTTGTGGTTGATGAAATTTCTCTGTTTTTTGAAAATACATCCTGTACATTTAATGCTAAATCTAGCTTCTTGTTAAAGACGCTTTTCGTAATACTAAAAGAGTAAAAATAGAAAGGTGATTGAACTGTTTGCAATTGAATACGATTCATAAACAATCCAACATTAGATCCTAATCTTATATCATTTGGAAATGTATAAGTAACACCTCCAAATGTACGACCAGAGAAACCACTATTACTCAAACCACTATTATTATTACTTTTTATATCTGTATAATTAACTCCTCCATTAAGATAAGTCCTAATAGATGAAGTAGGTGTCCAGCTTGCATAAATATTAGTACCAATAGTTTGGTTCTTTCCGACATTTGCAAAAGTATTATTAGTTACACCATTTTCATCTATAAAACTGATAGAAGTAACTGCATTTTGAGCAAATGAATATGTTAAGGTAGCATTGAAATTAACTTTTTGCATGAAAGTACCATAATTTATATTAAAATTATGCTGCTGCTCCGAGTCAAGATTTGGATTTCCATAACTAATATTGTTCGGATCCATATCATTAATATATGGATTTAAAAATGAGATACCTGGACGTGAGATTCTCATATTATAACCAACTCTAATATTTTGAGTCATACCAAGTTGATACGACAATGTTGCTGAAGGTATAATATCTAAAAAGCTTGTATTTATTGAGTCTGTAATATTACTCATAAATACAATTTTCTGATTTGTATGCTCACCTCTTAGTCCTACTTTAAGACCAAAATTTCCTGATTTATAGCCATAATCAAAATAACCTGAGGATATGCTCTGTTTATGATCGAGATTATTCTTACGATCAAAATCGGGATACCAAGCACCATCTGTAACGTTGAAATATGTATGATTCCCTTTACTTGAATTATCTCTGAAAATGTATTTTAGACCTCCCTCTATAGTATGATTCATGTTTATAGGATTTACATAGTCTATTTGAGTTGTATGCTCTTGACCACCTGCATCATTGGAACTTTTTAATTTGTAACCCGATTCATAATAAAAATCACCTTCTACATTATCATACTCACTTTCGAATTCACTATCATTAGGATTCTTTTCTAAACGATAAGAAAATGTTAGGAGCTCTCCTTTCTTTTTAAAACTTCTTTGATAATCTGCAGAAAGGTTCATTCCCCCAAAACTACCTGTGCTATTATTAATTGTATTATAGGAATATGTTCTGACACCTTCTGAGCTAGCCTCCATACTTGATTGAGATTTAAATTCACCCCCAAAGCGTGAAGCAGAAATATTGAAGAGATTAAGAGAGTCTAGTTCATAACTCATAGTGCCACTAAGAAACAAACCTCCACCGTTATTTTTTGAATTACCAGTTTGAATAAGTCTGTTTACTGGACTAGGCTCAAATTCTTCTCTTATATAGTTAGACTCAGATTCAGGTCGGTTATGATAGAAATATCCTGCATTTCCGGAAAATCCGAATTTCCCATACTTTGTAGATAAAAAAGCATTACCCCCATATCCACCGAAAGTATCTCCATTTGCTCCTACAGAGCCTGAATATCCATCATCTAATCTCTTATCTGTTATTATATTAATAATACCTCCAACACCTTCTGCATCATATTTAGCTCCAGGGTCTGTAATTACTTCAACATCTTTTACACTATTTGCTGGCATACTTTTTAGCACCTGTGAAGGATTGTTAGAAACCATATTTGAAGGCTTTCCGTTAATATAGATTTTAAAATTTGATGATCCTTTTAACTGAATTTCATCTTCTCCATCCACAGTAACAAGTGGTACCTTACGCAATAAATCTAGTAAATTGGAAGTTGAAGATTCCGGATCATCTTTTACACTATAAGTTAGTTTATCAATTTCCACTTTTACTAGTGGACGTTGGGCGATAACACTCAACTCTTCCAACTCAGTTGAAGACTCCTTCATCGAAATAATTCCCATATCGAAAGCTTTTTCTGATTGTGTTAAATCTAATGATTCAACTGTATCATCCATACCTACAAAATTGAATATTAAAATATATTGATCCTTTTCTAAGTCTATTGAAAATGTTCCATCCTCTTTTGTAGCAAATTTTTTAATACTTACGCTTGGAGATGTACTATTTGCAATAGAAATTGTAGCATATGGTAGTCCATTATTATCTGAAGAAACTAACTTACCAGTCACAGAAATGCCCTGAGCTAAAACTGTTAATGTAAACATAAAGCTCAATAGAACTAAAAATGAATATTTCATTAAATTATGTGGTTTTTATAAAAGTTCTGAATCTATTTTAAAATATAGTGTAAAAGTATACATAAATATGGATTAAAATTATTGAGTAATTATACATTAATCATATTTAACCACAGCTCTAAATCTATTACTTCTTTTTAAGGCGGCCACTATTCTTGAGCGCTTGATCTAAAATCCATTGAATCTGACCATTCACACTTCTAAATTCATCTGCTGACCATTTTTCAATTGCATCCATGGTTTCTGAATCCAATCGTAAAGCAAAGTTCTTTGTCGTCTTCTCTTTTTTTGCCATTTTATGATTAACTTATCTTGCCAAGTTTTAAAAGTATAGTCCTAATATACTCAGTCTCTTGAGTACCTATCAACACTTTTTTCTTATTGCTTAGTTCTAATTGTAATCCCATCCGACCTTTAACAGTATAAGCAGTACCTTTTAAAGTTTTCTTAAGACCCCACCCTCCAAATTCGGTAAAAGGATTATACCTCCTTATGTAAATCTTTTCAATTGAATTCCAATCAAAATATTTATATTTCAGTTGAAACGGCAGATATCTAACATAAATTCCCTCCTTCCCAATATATGTTTGTAATTTACAATATAGAGTCAACAACAATGTAATTAAAATTAACAATATAGTTATTATTAATAATCCAGCATTACTCATTGGTTTATCACCATATTGCTCATTAAACACTAATTGTTTTATTACACCAATCACAAAAATTGAATCGACAAAGAACAGAATGAACCAAACAAACTTACTTTGCTGTTGTATCTCCTGAAAATAAGCTTTTGAAATTTTCATAAATTTTGCATATCACATAATTAGATATTCAAATATTTTTAATTGGACTTATATATTTGATTATTGATAAAGAGTGCCAGTATTCAGAACGGGCTGAGCCGCTTCATCTGCACATAATACTACTAATAGATTACTTACCATTGCGGCTTTCTTCTCACTGTCTAACTCAACTATTCCTTCTTCATCAATCTTATCAAGTGCCATCTTAACCATTGTAACGGCACCTTCAACTATTTTTTCACGGGCAGCAATTATCGCTTCTGCCTGTTGACGGCGCAACATTACTGCTGCAATTTCGGGAGCATATGCAAGATAATTTATTCGTGCTTCTACTATTTCAATCCCAGCCATTAACAGTCTTTCATTAAGTTCTTTCTCAAGATCATCATTGATAACATCACCTCCGGACCTTAATGTCACCTCTTCATCTGTCACAAGAGTGCTATCATAAGCATATTTTCCAGCAATCAGCCTAAGTGCTGCATCACTTTGAACATCAACAAAATTTTCAAATGCGTCCATTTGCTTACTTACAGAAAAATGTGTTGATCCAACATTTCCAGGCCCTGAAGCAGCTATTGTTTGTGAATCTATTTCAAACATTGCCTTATAAGTATCTTTTAACTTCCAAACTATGACTAATCCAATTAAAACGGGATTTCCAACTTTATCATTTACTTTAATAGGATCTGGATTTAAATTTCTAGCACGTAGAGACAATCTCTTTTTTGTCATAAATGGGTTAACCCAAAAGAATCCCGTATCTTTTAATACTCCCCTATATTTTCCAAAGAAAATCATAACTACAGCCTCATTTGGCTCTAGCTTAGTAAAACCAGCTATAGTGAAGATAAACACTAAAAATAAAACAGTGCCAGCAATTGCTCCCCACATTCCTTGAAAATAAGACCATATGAGTACGGCAAATAGAAACAACTCTAAGAATAACATTACAAAACCATTACACTTAAAACCTTTAAAATTAAATTCTTTTGATTCCATAAAACACAAATTTATTATGATATTATTTTGATATCACAAATATATCTTATTTTTTCTAAACAACAATATTTTTTTAAATTTTTTCTTCTCATTTTCTGAAAAAACTTTCTAACTTCGAAATACGTTAAATAAAAAATAATATCATCATTTAAAAAAATTAATACTTTGCATCAAAAAACCATTTTTATAACAATTACTATATTATTTCTGGTTACTTATATTTATACTGGGATTAGACTACTTAAGTTATTGCCTAACATCTTTCTTCCGAGATTTATATTAATCATATTGTTTATTATAGGTTTTCTAGGTATAATCTTGTTTTTTTCTGCTGGGGAAAAAATGAATATTGCATTATCGGGGATTCTTTACAGATTCAGCACCTCATGGGTAATAATTTTCCTATATTTATTAATTGCAGTACTATTGATTGATATTCTCAGATTAATTAATTTGTATACTCACTTCATAGATAATGAAAAGATTAGTTTGATTTTCAATCAAAACATAATAACATCAACATTTATATTTAGTGTTGTCACTTTAATTTTAGTAATCGGGAATATTCAATATCATAATAAAAAAAGGCAGCACCTATCTATTTTCACAAATAAAATAGAAACGCCTATACGAATAGTAGGAATTAGTGACCTACATATTGGTTATACAATAACAAGTAAAGAGGTTTCAAAATGGGTTAGTATAATTAATGATGAAAAACCAGACATTGTAATTATTGCAGGTGATATTATAGACAATCATACACGCCCTATATTAAAAGACTCTTTAAATAAAGTATTCAATAGGATAAATGCTCCTATGGGAATTTATGCTTGCACTGGTAATCACGATCTAATGTATGCAATAAAAGATTCAACTGATATATATAAAAAATCAGGGATTTCACTTTTAAGGGATTCCTATATTAATTTAAATGATATTACAATAATTGGAAGAGATGACTACTCAAACTCTAAAAGAGATGAATTAAAGAATATAATAAAAAATATAGATATGTCTAAATTCACTATTTTATTAGATCATCAGCCAACAAAACTAAATGATGCAGTTATTAATGGAATAGATTTTCAGTTATCGGGACATACACATAGAGGTCAGATATTTCCGATATCTCTACTAACTGATTATCTATTTGATGTATCCTATGGATATCATAAAATAGAAAACACCCACTTTTATGTTTCAAGTGGTCTAGGAATATGGGGAGGGAAATTTAGAATAGGTACTAAATCAGAATATTTAGTACTTGATTTAAAACCGTCAAAAAATTAATTGAAAAAAAATGAGGGCACTAATAAATGCTTTGATTATACACTTTACCCTTAACATACTTGTATTTTTAAAGGGGTTGCATGTTTTTGAACAAAAAAAAATATCTAGAATAATACTTATTAGTGTTTTCTCAATAGAGCTATTTGTATATACCTTTGGTTTTATTTTTTACCGAAATCTCCCAGAGAATGTAAATCAGATTACTAGATTCATTGGTACAAGTTGGATGTTTTTTCTTTTATATTCTGGGGGAATATGGTTATTAAGCGATATACTTTATCTTATTTTTAATTTAATAAGAAGAAAATCATGGAAACCTAGAGCACAGTCAATGAAATATAAAATCATCTCATTTTATGCAACTATTATAGTTGTGATAGCAATTATGTATAACGGTAATAAAAGGTTTCAAAATCCGGTAGTTCAACAGATTCCTATTACACTTAACAAAAGCGCAGGCGAATTGAAAACAATCAGAGTGGCAATGATTGGAGATCTTCATCTTGGGTGGATGATTAGCAAAAAAGAGGCAATACGATTTGTTGATTTAATTATGGCTCAGAAACCTGATTTAATATTATTTGTAGGAGATATTATCGATTCCAATATTGAGCCAATTTTAGATGAAAACTTAGATATTGAATTATCAAAACTAAATGCTCCATTAGGGGTTTTCTCATGTACCGGTAACCACGAATATCGTTATGATGCAGAAGAAAAGATACAACTTTTGAATAAAACAGGAATAACTATTCTAAGAGATTCAGCAATTTTTATTGATAGTCTGTTCTATGTTATAGGTAGAGAAGATAGAATTGTTCCTAACAGAAAATCTTTAAATGAAATACTTAGTATTTATAATATAGATAGATCTAGACCAATCATCGTATTAAATCATACTCCAGACAATTTAGATGAAGAGGTAGAAGCTGGGGCAGATATTGCACTTTATGGACATACTCATCATGGTCAGAGTTTTCCCGGTAATATTGTAACAGAAAAAGTTTTTGAACTTGCATATGGGTATCTTAAAAAAGATAGCACCCATTTATATGTAACATCAGGTATTGGGTTGGTTGGACCACAATACCGCATAGGAACTGTTTCGGAAATTGTTATGTTAAATATTCAGTTTCAAAACTAAACTATAAGAATTCAACTACTTTTTCGAGTTGTACGGAATGTGAGCCTTTTATAAAAATATAATACCCATTAATAGGGTTGCTTTTAATAAAAGAGTTCAATTCTTCTACATTTTCAAAAAACTTAAAGTTACTATTGGTATTAATATTGTAAAAATTATGACCTATAAGATAAGTTTGAAGTTTGGTTTTTTCAGATAGATATGAAATCAATTTTTCATGTTCACTCTTACTTGTTTCACCGAGTTCTTTCATTTCACCGAGTATAGCCATTTTGGGCATAGAAGAAGGAATTGAAAGAAAGAAATCAAGTGAAGTTTTCATACTTGTTGGATTTGCATTGTAGGTATCTATAATTAAATCATTTCTTGTAGTCCTCTTGAACTGTGACCGATGATTTGTAGGCTCATAGCTCTCTAATGATGAGCTAATACGTTCGGCATTTATTCCAAAATATTTAGAAACAGCTACAGCAGCTATAGCATTATCAAAATTGAATTCACCAACAAGTCTTGTTTTAACACGATAGGAACTGTCAAAGAAACTCCAATCAAATTCAAGGAACGGATTAGCTAAAGCAATTGTTCCAGAAGCGAATAAGGAAGGATCGTTCTTTCCATATAATATACGATTCATTCCTTCAGACATTTCATATAGAATCGAGTTTTCTCTATTTACAAAAACTTTACCTTCATTTTTTCGAATGAATTCGAAAAGTTCACCTTTTGTATTCACAACATTTTCAAATGTCCCAAAGCCTTCGAGATGAGCTCTTCCGACATTAGTGATAATTCCATAATTAGGCTCAGCAATCTCACACAATTCTTTAATGTCACCAGGGTGGTTAGCTCCCATTTCAACAACACCTATTTCATGTGTTTTATTCATAGAGAGCAGAGTCAGAGGAACTCCAATATGGTTATTATAGTTACCAAAAGTTGATGCTACTTTAAATTCACTTGAAAGAGAAATAGATATCAATTCTTTTGTTGTTGTTTTACCATTTGTACCTGTAATTCCAATAATTGGGATTTTAAGTTTTCTTCTATGATAATTTGCGAGTTGCTGTAATGTTCTAAGAACATTTTCAACTTTAATTATTCGTTCATTTAATTTTATCTCTTCTTCATTACCTTCATCTACAATTGCATAAGCACACCCTGCTAACAATGCTTCTTTAGCAAAAAGGTTACCGTTAAATCTTTCTCCTTTTAATGCGAAGAATATAGAATCCTTAATACACATTCTAGAATCAGTAGTTACAACAGGGTAATTACAGAAGATGGAATAAAGTTCTGAGATATTCATGTTTTTACAATCGATAACTTATAGTCCAAGTTTTTTTGCAATTTTTACTGGAATAGCATCTTTATGAAGCATAATACTTAAAGTTTTATACTTAACAAATGGGAAAGATGCATACCACAATCCATTATATGGGCCAGATTCTCCCCATGAGTTTTTAACCATAAAGTATTTATTATTATTTTGATCAGTTGAAATTCCATAAATTTGCATACCATGATCATCTGTTGTTTGATAATTATCAAACGCTTCTTGTCGCATTTCTTGGGTTATTGTTTTTTCTGCTAAAATTTCAACACCAGTACGTGATCTCAAATTTGAATCACGTTCACGAGAAGATTGACCTAACCAACGTTCTTGATCACTTCCTGCATTTAGAGGAGAATTTTCATCAGGAACTATAGCAATACCTGACCTTGAAAATCCTGTTTCGCTTACATCTGATGCCCAGGCAATAGTGTAACCGTTTGAGACTGCACTTTCCATAACCTCCATTAGCTCATCAATTGGTAGATTATATGAAAGAGCCCATCTCCAATTATCAGGAACTTCTATAGCAAATGGTTTATAAAAAGGATGATGTGTAAATGATGTTAGAGAAATATAATCATCTTGATTCAATTCTAAATACTCAGCGAATGAGTGAGCAGTATGCTCCTTACCATTGTGCATGAAAACTTTTGGTAATTCACCAAAATAAGTGTCAAGCAACGCATTAAATCCTTTTACCCAAACTGGTGTTAAATTACGAGATTCAACGACACCATTTAAGTATCCATTCAAACCTTTCTCTATTTCACTATGATCGTGTGTCTCTGTACCATAGTTTAATCCTTTATAAGTATCTTCAGGTAGTATACCAAAATCATTTATGGTTTCTAAAACATCTGCAAAAGAACCTCCTTGTGTAAAGTTTAAATTTCCATGAAGTCTTGCAAATTTAATTGCTTTATCAGTGAAATTTTTCCTAACTATATACATCTCCGAAAGATCAAATTCTCCTTTTCCCGTTCTTATCAACTCTGATTCAAGAAATGCTACTCCAGAGAAGCTCCAGCAAGTACCGGAACTAGCTTGGTTTTTGACAGAAGTAATTGGGTTTTCTTTTACCACTTCGAAAATATAAGCTCCTTGTGCTGAAATTGCAATCGAAATCAGAAGAAGCAAACAGGTTGTTAAATACTTTTTCATTTCTATTAAATATATTTGTTTTACTGAAAGTACAGATTTTCAAATTAATAAATTGTATTAGAGTTTACTTATAAGACAAACATAAAAAAATGATATAATTTATCTCATTATAACCAGATAACAAATATAGTTTAAATTCAGAATAAGTCAAAATAAGAGGTATCTTTGCTACCTAAATAATTTAGATTATGGATGATTTAAAACCAAGTAAAAGAAGAAGCTTTAAAGTATTTAGATGGTTTGTAGGCATATTAATATTGTCACTCAGTTTATTTATTTATATAAGATATTATTACGTTTTTGGAACTGGTGTTAAATCAGGTGAACTTAATTATCTTGTTTACAAAGGAGTCATATTCAAAACTTATGAAGGTAAACTGATACAAACAGGTTTTCGAGCAGATAAACCAGGAGGGATACAATCAAATCAATTTGAGTTTTCTGTGGTAGATGAAGAAATCGCAAAAATATTAATGATATCAAGTGGCAAAAATGTACAACTTCATTATAAAGAGTATTTTGGTACATTACCTTGGCGTGGATACACAAATTTCATAGTTGATAGTATTGTGGCAATAGAAGATCCTGTTAGGTTGAATACATCTGAAGATATAACATCTTATTTCCTAGAATCGTTGTGAAAGGTTAAACAATGGCAAAGAAAAAATATTATGTTGTTTGGAATGGAAAAACTCCAGGAATCTATCAATCTTGGGATGAGTGTAAAGAACAAATATATGGCTATAATAACGCTCAATACAAATCTTTTCCATCTATAGAAGAAGCTCAAAATGCATATAAGGAAAATCCCCGGAAATATTTAAATTCGAAAAAAAATACACCTTCCAGAAGTATTGAATCTACAGCTAATGAAATTATAGCTGAAAGTATTGCTGTTGATGCTGCATGTAGTGGCAACCCCGGTTTATTGGAGTATCGCGGTGTGAAGGTTGCTGATAACACTGAGATCTTTCATATGGGACCATTAGAAGATGGCACTAATAATATAGGAGAATTCTTAGCAATAGTTCATGCACTTGCCCTTTTAAATAAAAATGGAAAAAATGAACCAATTTATTCAGATAGTGTAAATGCAATTAAATGGGTCAAAGACAAAAAATGTAATACCAAACTTAAGAAAAACAATAAAAACACTTTTATCTTTGACCTGATTAATAGAGCTGAGAAATGGCTTGAAACAAATACATATTCCAATAAGATTCTTAAATGGGAAACCAAAAAATGGGGAGAGATACCTGCTGATTTTGGAAGAAAATAGATTAATCTTCTACTTCTTCAATTTCAGGATAATATGGCTTGGGAGACTGAATTGTAGGGAACAATTTATGTACATTTTCTTTTACGGCATCTGCAAACTCCACTAAATCAAGATTAAGTGAATTCGCTGCTTGCAAGTATACGTCGTAAATAGACATTTCTCCTTCATCAGTTTCACAAAAAAGTCTGTCAATTGGTATATATTGCATAGAATCAACATTAATATTATCTCCAACAGAAAAGTAAAAGCCCTCTTTAATTAATATTTTTGTCAAGTCTGGTTTACCTCTATATCCATGAATAATCCAAGGTTGAATGGGTTTAGTATCTTTTCTCACTTTCAGTAACTCTTCCCAAGCTTTAACACAGTGAATAACTACAGGTTTGCCTAAAGTTTCAGATATTTCGATATGTTTTTTAAAAACAGGAGTTTGTACTTCGAATGATGGTCCTTTTAATTTATCCAGACCTGTTTCACCTATTGCAATTATTCGTGAATTAGATGAAATTTCTCTTAGATAAGCCATTTGTGTATCACTATCATCAGAATACCAAGGGTGTATCCCACATGAAAAGGAGTGTCGTTGGTGAAGTTCTTTAGCTACTTCAAATTCAAGGGAGTAAACATCGAAGATACATGAATGATATGGATCATCAATATCTTCTGAGTAAATTTTGTGCGTGTGAATATCGTAAATTTCCATACGTAATTATATCCTAAACTTTCTTATACTTTTTTTGTTTTAGGTTCTGGAACAGGATCATACCCTGAACCACCCCATGGATTACAACTTAATATTCTTTTAGCAGACAAATATGAACCTCTTATTGGTCCATGTTTCTTTAAAGCTTCTATTGTATATTTCGAACAAGTTGGAGTATATCGACATGATGGTGGAAAATGAGGTGAGATAGCTACTCTGTAAAAATAAACAGGAATAAGTAATAGCCATGTTATAAATCTACTGATAATAACAAAAATTTTCATTCTTCTTTATTACTGGATAATTTGTTAATTATTTCAGTTAATCCTTTTCTCATACCTTTTTCAATAGCAGAGTAATCAATCATTTCATCCTTAACAAAAACAAATGCAATATCCAAATGACAGCCTATTTTTTCTGTAATACTATTAAGATATTGCTTGTTCAATCTGTAAGCTTCTCTAACTTGTCGTTTAATTCGATTTCGTTTTACAGCATTTTTTATTCTTTTTTTTGGCACGGAGATGAGTACCGAGATCGATGATTGGAGTGAATAATCAGTTTTAAGATATACAACTCTTAATGGAAAAGACAGAAAAGATTTTCCATTTTTAAAAAGGTTATCAATCCTATTATCTCCAATAATCTTCTCTTCTTTATTAAAACTAAAGCTGTTTCTTTCGCTCATAGACAAAAGCATTCTTTCGAATACAATTTCTCCAACAAAGATAATCCATTTTGAAATCTAATATCGGATTTTATAAAAAAGAATATAATTTAGCTGTTATGATTCTTATGGTTTTCTTTCAAAAAAGCATCCAAGGCAGCCACCATTGAAGGATATTCTGGTTGTGGAGCTTCACAATCAAGCCTAAATCCAGCATCTTCTACTGCTTTTGCTGTTGTACTTCCAAAACAACCAAAAGCTGCATTTCCTTGTTTATAATCAGGGAAATTCTTTACTAAAGATTGAATACCCAAGGGGCTAAAAAATATGATCATATCATATTCCATTTTCTCAGTTTCAGGGAACTCAGAACTTACAGTCCTATACATTACACTTTTTGTATAGTTAAGCTTTTTTTGATCTAGAAAATGAGTTACTTCATCATTATGTTCTTCTGGAACCGGAAATAAAAACTTTTCTTTAGAGTGCTTTGTAAAAGGATTATTGAGTCCTTCAATTTTACCGGTCTGACTAAAGAATATTTTTCTTTTTCTGTAAACTATATATTTTTGAAGATATAGTGCAACAGTCTCAGAAATACAGAAATACTTCATCTCTTCTGGTATCAAAATCTTCATCTCTTCGCATAATGAAAATAATTTATCTACTGCAGTTCTTGAAGTGAATATTATTGCCGTAAAATCTAAAATATTAATGCGTTGTTGACGAAATTCTTTAACCGAAAGACGGTCTACTTTAATAAATGGGTAGAAATGTAAATCTAAATTATATTTCTCCGCTATATCATAATAGGGAGATTTTTCGCTGCTAGGTTTAGGCTGTGAAATAAGAATATTCTTTACTTTACGGGCACTCATATGATAATATTTCCTGATATACTTATTAATAAAACAACTCCTTTGTAGTAAATTAAATAGGGCGCAATTTCTGTTCCGCAAAGATACGCAAAAAAATAAAAACCACCTACTTTATTTTTAACAAAAATATTTAACAACTCTATCAGAACAATTAGTCTGCTAGAAATGAAAATTATAATAATCAGTATCTGAATTGCATCTCTAATTTCAGGTAGATACACATATAAAATTGTAGGGAAAAATAATATTAACCCTAAAATCTCCAATAATCGAAAATATTTGTTTATCCAATTTTTAATATCTTCATGAAGAAAGAAAAATGAGATAGATCTGTAAATAATATATTTGAGACTGGCAAGTAAAGAAAGAATAATAAAAATTACAAGAAAGTATAATGTAAAGCTTCTTAATGTAAGAAAAGAGAAATCCCGTTCAAATAAGTAGGTATAAAGAATTATAGAAAAAAGCAGGATAGCTTGAAATATCATAAAAAACTCACCCCAGACTTCTGCTGTTGTTACTTGTTCTTTATAAGCTGTTGCAGACCTACTTCTGAAAGATATAATTGTATTAAAATTGCCTGTCAATGAAGTTCTTTCTCTACTAAACACAAAAGAGAAAATAGCGAAGCAAAACAGAAATACTATAAAAAAAATACTACCTAACTGTAATGGAAAAATGAGAGATAATCCATCAAAACCATTTGAGACTACTGAATAAGAGTTATCTAAAGGGCCATTAAATAGCAGTCCATTATTAGAAGTTGGCAAATATTCAAATTGATCAAAATCCCAACTGATTGAGTCTGTTTTATGAATAAAATCATCTTTCCTCAAAAAGATAGATATTGAATCACTTAGATTTTCTGGAAATAAATATGCCACTGCTTAACTCACTTTTCGACAATTTACAATTCTTTACATCTAATACTAACTACTTCAATCCAAATTAAATGCCTTTTTTATCTTATCTACATAATCTAACTTTTCCCATGTAAACAATTCTACTTCAAATTGAACAGGGTGGTCCATATAACGAGACTTAAATTCCTTTTTTACAAACTTTGGTTCTCTTCCCATATGACCATATGTTGCTGTTTCTAAATAGATTGGATTGCGTAGTTTTAAACGCTGCTCTATTGCTTTCGGTCTTAAATCAAAAAGAAGTTTTATTTTATCTGCAATTTCTGCATCAGACAAACCAATTTTAGATTTACCGTAAGTATTTACATAAATATTCATAGGTTCAGCCACACCAATTGCATATGAAATTTGTATCAAAACTTCGGTAGAGATGCCCGATGCAACCATATTTTTAGCTATATGTCTTGCAGCATAAGCAGCCGAACGGTCTACTTTTGAAGGATCTTTTCCTGAGAAAGCACCTCCTCCATGAGCAGCCTTACCTCCATATGTATCAACAATTATCTTTCTACCTGTTAAACCTGTATCTCCGTGTGGACCTCCTATTACAAACTTGCCGGTTGGATTAACATGATACTTAATATCACCATCAAATAACATATGTACTCCTTTACGTCTTTTGTACTGAGCTTTAACTCTGGGTATTAATATTGTTCTCACATCGTTTTCTATACGCGATCTCATTTTTTCATCAGCTTCCAGAGCTGCGTCTTCTCCCTCTTTTCTTGGTTTCTCAAACTCATCATGCTGAGTAGAGATTACGATTGTATCAATCCTTAATGGTGTTCCATCATCTGAATATTCAATAGTTACTTGCGATTTAGAATCTGGGCGCAAATAAGGCATTAACTGAGGTTCATTTTTCCTAATATGAGCAAGTTCTATTAATAATGCGTGACTTAAGTCCAAAGACAATGGCATATAATTGTCTGTTTCATCTGTTGCGTAACCAAACATCATTCCCTGATCTCCTGCACCTTGATCCATAGGATCGTTCTTTTGATCTACACCTCTGTTTATGTCATCAGATTGTTCGTGTATGCTAGATAAAACTCCACAAGAATTTGCTTCAAATCCATACTCACTTTTAGTATATCCAATTCCATCTATAACATTTCTTGCTACTTGCGATACATCTACATAGGCTTTGGATTTAACTTCTCCTGCAAGAACTACCTGCCCGGTTGTTACTAATGTTTCACATGCAACTTTCGAGTTACGATCATAAGCTAAAAACTCATCAAGTAAAGCATCAGAAATCTGATCTGCAACTTTATCGGGGTGTCCCTCCGACACCGATTCGGAAGTAAATAAATAACTCATTTAATAAAAATTTTATGTTCAAATAAATAAAAAGAAAACGCCATTCATAAATAAAATTAGTAAACAACGTTTGAACTGCAGCAAATATGTAATAGAGGAAAATGCAGATGTCGTTTTAGCATTTTTTTCTGTGGTTGCAAGCAGTTCAAATCTATCCACACTGTTTTATTGAATACAAAAGTAGTAAGAATTAATATACTAGTTGAAAAATAAAAGTTAAAATGATTTTAAACAATCCATTTAAAGAATATTCTCGGACTTAAAAAATTGTTCCAAATCTACTTTTTCTGTAAAATGTAATGTTTTAAATCCCATTTTAATAGCTGTTTCAATGTTTTCAGCATTATCATCAATGAAAAGAGATGTAGTAGCATCTAGCTTATATCGAGACAACAAAATTTCGTATAACTTAGGATCCGGCTTAACAATCTTTTCATCACCAGAGACTACAATCCCATCCAAATCTTTAAAAAAACTATACTTCTCCTTTGCAATAGGAAGTGTTTCAGATGACCAATTTGTTAAACCAAAAATTTTATATTTTTTCTTGAGAGGTTTAATTAACTTCACATTCTCTTTAATTGTACCTCCAAGCATCTCCTCCCATCGACCATAATAATATGAAATTTGTTCACTATATTCAGGATATTGTTCTTGTAGAATCTTAGTTGCTATAGTTACAGGCCTGCCTGCATCCTGTAGTATGTTCCAATCATATCTACATATATTATTCAAGAAATAATCCATATCATCCTCTTTATCAAATATTTTACAATAAAGATATCTCGGATTCCAATCGATTAAAACTCCTCCAAAATCAAATATAATATTATGTATCTTCATAATTCTTTTATCCCTATTTAAAAAATATAATAACGAATTTTGTTCTTAATTGTTCGAATTATTTTCTCTGGCAAATCAATGCATAAGTTAAAATACATATGATTTCTTGCATTATAACATAGGTTTTACTTATTTTTGTAGCTGTGATTTATTCAAGAATAACTATGTCATTGAATTATCGGTCAAATAGAATCTACTTAATAGCAATCACTTATTTGTTTATTTCTCTTATTCTTGCCTCATGTAGTGTGGGAAGAAGTACAGTAAACACTAAAAGCACATCTACTATTCAAGACGAAATACTTGCATTCAGCAAAAAGCATCTTGGAAAACCATATAAATTTTCTGGTAAAGATCCAAATGGATTCGATTGCTCTGGCTTTACTGCATATGTTTTCAGAAATTTTGGTTATAAGCTTAACTCTAGTTCTTCAGGTCAAGACAGACAATTTCCTACTATTGCAAAAAAAGAAGATTTAGCTATTGGTGATCTCGTATTTTTTGAAGGTAGAAGTAGGAATGGGCAAGTTGGTCATGTTGGTATTGTAACAGAAGTTTATTCTAATAAAATCTTCAAATTCATTCATTCATCAACTACAAGTGGGGTAATTATATCTTCCTCTACTGAACCTTATTATTCTTCTCGTTATTTACGAGGAGGAAGAGTATTAGATGGAAATAAAATTTATGATAATACTGAAAAAACTTATAAAATTATAAACTCAGAACCTAATCCACCATCTCCTACTAAAATTATAGCTCAAAATGATACCGGTACTTTTCTATATACTGATGTAAATAGCAAAATAGAAATTGAATCTGACAAATATTATAAAAAAGAGGAGAAAAGTAAAGATGGAGAAAAAGACACTAAAGATAAAAAGGAGAGTTCTTTAGAACATAATTCGGATTTTATTATTAGAGATGATACAATTCTCATTCCACCACCTTTAAAAATTCATATTGTAGAAATGGGCGAAACTTTATACTCAATTTCAAAGAAATATGATTGTACAGTTGAAGAGTTAATCTCATGGAACCCACAATTAAGTAAAGTTTTAAAATCCGGCGATATGATTCAGATTGCCAAGCTAAAATAATAATCAATAACTTTCTACATTTTATACATATCTTTTATCTATTTTTGCAAGTCAATTTTAAAATAATAAATTATGATTACTGCAGACCAGCTTAAAGATGTGCTGGAGCGCGAGACAGCGCTGAGGGGGTATCTTTGACATTGATTCAAAGTTAATTCAATTAGAAGAAGAAGAACTTCGAACTCAATCTCCCGATTTTTGGGATGATGCTAAATCTGCACAAGCGCAGATGAAAATAATTAGGGAATTAAAATTCTGGATAAACTCATATAATAGTGTTAAGGCAGCTTCAGAAGAGCTTCAATTGGCCTTTGACTTTGTGAAAGAAGGTATTATTTCAGAAGAAGAGGTCGACAATAATTATAAATCAGTAATTAAACTCTTGGATGATCTTGAACTCAAGAACATGCTTCGCCGTGAAGAAGATAAACTAGGAGCTGTTCTTAAAGTTAATGCAGGAGCTGGAGGTACAGAAAGTCAAGATTGGGCCTCAATGCTTATTCGCATGTATCAGAGATGGTGTGAAAACAAAAACTATAAAACAATTATATCAAATTGGCAAGATGGAGATGATGCAGGTATAAAAACTGCGACATTACAGATTGAAGGTGATTTGGCATATGGTTTCTTAAAAAGTGAAAATGGTGTTCATAGGCTTGTAAGGGTTTCTCCATATAATGCACAAGGTAAACGCATGACCTCTTTTGCATCTGTTTTTGTTGTTCCACTTGTAGATGATTCAATTGAAATAGAGGTTAATACTGCTGATATAAGTTGGGATACATTTCGTTCATCTGGAGCAGGTGGACAGAATGTAAATAAAGTAGAAACTGGCGTTAGGTTGCATTACATTTATAAAGATCCCGACACAGGTGAAGAACAAGAGATTGTAATAGAAAACACCGAAAGTCGTTCTCAGATGGGCAATCGCGAGAATGCTATAAGATTGCTTAAATCGCAACTTTACGAAATTGAACTGGAAAAAAGAAGAGCAGCCCAAGCAGTAATAGAAGCTGGAAAAAAGAAAATAGAATGGGGATCGCAAATAAGGAGTTATGTTTTTGACGACAGAAGGGTGAAAGACCACAGAACTAATTATCAGACTTCTGATGTAAATGGGGTGATGGATGGGGATATAGATAATTTTATAAAAGCATATCTCATGGAGTATGGAGGAGATTAAATCTCAAAAAGAACCTTATTATAAATCAGTTTTAATTATACTCATTTTATTACTTGGATTAATAATTTTCAAGGAAATAAAATACTACTTAGGAGGATTATTAGCTGCCGTTGCTATGTACTCTCTTCTTAAGAAGCAAATGATTAACTTAACAGAGAAACACAAAATAAGCAGAGGTTTAAGTGCATTAATTATAGTTTTTGCTTCAATCGTATTTATTCTGATTCCACTAATAGGAATTGGGTTTCTTGCTGCAGATACAATATCTGGAATAAACTTAAATCCTGGAGATATTTCCTCTGCTTTAGATAATTTTGCTCTTTTAATTGAAAGGAAATTTGACATTGAGATTTTTGTAATTAAAAATCTTTCATTTGTTCCAAAAGTATGGAGTAATATAATGCAATCAATTGTTTCAGGACTAAGCTCAATGGTTATCAATAGCTTTATAGCAATTTTTGTTTTATATTTTATGCTTGTGCGTTTCGACCATTTCGAAAAAGTTATACTAGAAATACTTCCTTTTAGTGAAAATAATAAAGAAATACTTCGCCAAGAGACAAAGTCTATTATTATTTCAAATACTATTGGAATACCTGTTGTAGCATTAACACAAGGAGTCTTGGCATATATCGGATATTTATCAATAGGTGTGAGTTCTCCGCTTGTATTTGCAGTTCTTATTGCATTTACAACAGTTATTCCAGTTGTTGGAACTTCAATAATATGGGTACCAATTGGGATTTCAGCCCTTCTTAGCGGAAATTTAATTCAAGGTGTTTTTTTATTGGCATATGGACTTCTTATTATTGGAGGTTCAGACGCTATTATACGATTTATATTACAAAAGAAATTAGCAAATATCCATCCTCTTATTACATTTTTTGGTGTGTTAATAGGACTAGCTATTTTTGGCTTCTGGGGAATTATTTTCGGTCCACTTTTGCTGTCATTGTTTATGTTACTATTAAATATGTATAGACATGATTATATTATAGGTTCAGAAGCAAAACCTCATATTACAACTAAAGAAAATTCTAAAAACATACTATTTATAAGGAAAAATCGACAATTATAAGATCTATTGATCATCTTTTATTGGATCAATAGATAAACCAAAAAGTGCAAAATCATATTTAACAGGATCAGTACTGTCAAACATCTTTAAATTCTCTGTAAGTTCAACTGCTGTTTTCCAATCTGTTTGTTTTCGAGTAATTAATCCAAGCTTCCTTGCAGTTCTATCAACATGAACATCAATTGGGCAAATTAACTCACTTTTTGGAATTCTCTTCCATATACCCAAATCCACACCATTATTGTCACTTCTCACCATCCATCTTAAATACATATTTAATCGCTTACATGCTGAATTTCTTTCAGGTGTTGCAACATGTTTCCTTGTACGAGCAGGAGAATTTGGGTGATTAAAGAATTTTTTTTCAAATTTAATGAGTGATTCTTCAATGGTGCTAAAACACCCATTTTGTAAGAATGCATCTTCTAATGTGTCATATTCATTGTAGAATCGTTGAAAGAAATCTACAAAATATAGAAGGTCTGTATCATTAAATGTTCTATGCTTAAAACCTATTAAGCTTTTCAAATCTTCATCGCTATGGCTTTTAATAAATTTGTATGGTTCATTACTAAATCTCCTTATGAGATCATGACATTTATTAATTATTGTCTTCCTCTGTCCCCATGCAAGTATAGATGCAAAAAACCCCATTATCTCTTTATCCTGATTTAATGTGAAAAGGTGAGGAATAGAAATTGGGTCGTTTTCTATGAATGATGGGTTATTATAATAGGCTGCTTTTTCATCAAGCAGTTCTTTCAATTTCGTCATAATAAATTCAATTATCCAATACAAAATTACCACTATTTCTTAAAAAACCTTATATTTGTAGAAACATATTATAACAAATTATTTCTGTTGATGAAACGTAAGCTTTGTCTATTTATATTTTTAAATTTAATTTTTCAATCCACCATAGGTCAAATAAGTTACGGGGGGAAACCTATTCCTCTATCAGCAGATGCAACTACTAGAATCCTAAATGACAAACAAGAACTTTATGTTGAAATGCCTAAATTTAATGTTCAAGCAGAATTATGGAGATCTCAACAGGATAAATCAGAATTTAAGAGTCTTGAGTTTGCTCATAAGTTTGATGTTCACCTTCGGCCGGATAATTCAGGAGTATTATTTAATTATGGTAATTTAAAAGTATGGCGAGTTGGCATTAGATCTCGAGGTGCGTATTCATTAAATATACTTTTTTCTAAATTTAGGCTTTTAGAGGGAGCTAAAGTTTTTGTATACAATTCAGACCAAACTGAAATACTTGGCTCATATACATACGAAAATAATTCCGATTTAAACCTTTTACCAGTTCAACCAATAGGAGGAGATGAAATTATTGTTGAGTATCAAATGCCTACTGGATTTGAAGATGGTGGAGAACTAGAAATAGGAGAAGTGAATCATGATTATATTGGATTATTTAGAGCATCTGAACCACGAGATCCTGTACAAAATTGTCACCCAAATTTAGTCTGCTACCCAGAAGATATTGAACCCGGTAGTGGAGTAGTTGCTCTAATAATTAATGGAACTACTTACTGCACCGGATCATTAGTAAACAATAGTTCTGAAGATGGAACACCATATTTACTTACCGCTACTCACTGTCTGAACAACGATTACGATAGTAGATTCTTAAATAATAGAATGTATGATATAGTAGCTGGAAATATTGTTGCATTTTTCAATTATAATTCTCCTTCATGCTCAATGAATATTAGGGGCCCATTGCAGATGACCTTGGCATCAGCAGATTCGGTGCTGATAAGTGAGAAGCACGACATATCATTACTTAAATTCAAACAGTCTCCTCCAAAAGAATTTCAGCCATTTTATTTAGGTTGGAATGCAGGATCTTCACCTTCTGCACCGTTTCATGGTATACATCATCCAAATGGAGGTGTTAAGAAAGTAGCTATTGATGATGGTACATTAAGTATAGGTTCTTTTGATGTAGCTAGATACAATATGGAACCAAATTCATTTTGGATTGTAAAGGACTGGGAAATAGCTGCAACAGAGGCAGGATCTTCTGGTTCTCCACTTCTTGATAAAGAAAAGCGGATTGTTGGCAGTTTAACGGCTGGAAATTCTTATTGTTCTATCAAGGGAGCCGACATTTATGCATCTTTAAATAGATTCTGGAACGTCGAAGGTTCACTTGACAACCCAAATTCTATTAAACATTATTTAGATCCGGAAGATTCAGGAACACTTCATCTAAATGGTCTAAATCCATATTCAGATGAATCCTTTACAAAAAGTCGAAATTATAAAATGGAGGAAAGAATAACTGAATCATTTTTTAATTCTGTTCCGATGTATGCAACTAACAACACTTTTGGTTATACTGAATATGCAGAAGAGTTTTTTAGTAAAGACAATGTTCAAATCTATGGTATTTATATTGCTTCACCTACTGTTAACAATATCGAAGGAAAGCAAATATTTATAAAAGTATATTCGGGTGATAAAGGACCAGAAAGATTACTTTATGAAATTCCATTTATTTATAATTACAGATATTACACCGGTTCGACATTCGATTACGGAAACCGTGATATGAGATATAACATAGAAAACTATATAAAATTTGAAAATCCAATAAATATTTCAGGGTCTTTCTATATCTCTTATTCTGAAAGAAATGGAATTCCAAACGGCTTCTCTGTGTTAAACACAGAACCTCGTAAACTAGGGTCAAACCTTGAATCAACAGCATGGATGAAAGGATCACAAGGTTGGATTAGATCTTCTGAGAATATTGAAAATCCAATAAATACATCTCTATTAATTGCTGTACATGGAATAGGTGATGTTTCAGTAAAGAATGACCATAACACAATAGAAACTACTGTTTCAGCCTATTATTCAAGTGAAGTAAATAGAATATTTATTGAATCCAATAATGACCTTGTTGAGTGGGAGATATTTTATATCACGGGTCAAAAACATTCTCAGGAAAGAGCTAATAAGAGTATAAATAGGGCATCGTTGGCTGCAGCACATATGCATAAAGGGACATATATTGTTAAGGTAAAAACAATTAACGGAACAATTCAAAGTAAAAAAGTACTTGTCTATTAATTCATTCAATAATTTTTGAGGCCCCTATTGTTAAAACCGAATCTATTCTAGAATTAATGGATTTATTCATCTGCTCATTCAAATATTCTGATATAATATTTGTTCCTATTTCTAAATCTAACGGCGATATTTTTTCATTTAATATTTCAGAGACATGGCTATTGTCCTGACTTACGGCTTCTTCATACTCCACCTCTTGCTTAACAATAAGCTGATCACCTATACTTAGTTTTGTTGATTTCAACCCATTCCATGAACGCAACTGTGATAAACTTATACTATTCATTTTAGCTATTTCACCTAAAGTATCACCTTTTTTTACACGATAATATGTATTTACAGTTTTACTGCTTCTGCCATCTTCTAATTGAGCTACTGTAATTTGCTCATCTTTTTGCTCTACTGGTATTGCTTTTTTTGCAACAATCAATCGTTTCCCAACACTAAGTTTATCAGAAGTTAAATTATTCCAAGATCTAATTAGTGATACAGTCGTTCCATTTTTTCTTGCTATAGATGAAAGGTTGTCTCCTCTCTTAACACTATAATATACATTAGTAGTGTTACCATCATTTATAGTATGAGATCCATTAATATATTGATCAGTATTAACTCTATGGGTAAAATATTTATTCCTATTGTAATTCTTTATTGAATCGTTCTGATCTATATAAACAAACATCTTTTCACTTGGTAGTACTAACGAATATGGCTTAAAGTTTCCAGGAATTTTGTCACTTTTAAACTGAGGATTTAACCTTTTAACTTCAGATAATGGAATATTTAGTACACCTGATATCTGTTCAAAATGAATTTGTTCATTTACATGAATTGTGTCTAATGCTAAAGAACTTCCATTGTTATTGTTATGTGCTGGACAAATATTATGGTCAGAGGAATAATTCATTATATAATTTGCAGCTATAAAAGCAGGTACATAACCTCTTGTTTCTTTAGGAAGTTGGAAGTATATCTCCCAATAATCGCGTCTACCGCCACTTCTAGCTATTGCTTTATTAACATTTCCAGGACCACAATTATATGCAGCAATAACTAAATTCCAATCGCCATATATAGTGTAAAGATCTTTCAGATACTTTACTGCTGCTTCTGTGGACTTAAATGGGTCACGTCTTTCATCAACTAAGCTATTAACTTCTAAGCCATAACTTTTTGCAGTTCTAAGCATAAATTGCCACAAACCTGTCGCTCCTACACGCGAAACAGCAATTGGATTTAATGCAGACTCAATAATAGGTAAATATTTAAGTTCTAATGGCAAACCATATCTATCAAGAACTTCCTCAAAAATAGGGAAATAGTATTCACCTAATGCCAACATGTAACTTACCTGTTCTCTTCTTCGAGTGGAATACATTTCTATATATGATTTAACTACCTGATTGTAAGACAACTCCATTTCAGTAGGCAAATTATACAATCTTTCAGTATAAATAGAATCATTAAAAGTCACATTTTGACCCATCATACATTCTAAATCACTAACAGATAACTCTAGCTGCCATGCACCAAGCAGGTCAGATAATTTTTCACTCATACTTTCCGGATAAAAAATCTCATTGTCGACAATAGTGTCCCTCAAAGCTGTTTGATTTTTTATTTTTCCGTTTTGATAGACTGTATCTGAAACAATTTCAGTATGTCCTAACAAACTTGCATTTGCAAATGAAACAAAACTTCCTAAAAGGAGTGTAATTGTTAGTAAGGTATTTCTTATTAAATTATTGCTAATTCTAGAAACTAAAACTCCATTGTAATCCATATGAATTCCCTAAATAATTAGCTTTTTCCTCTCTTAAGAGAGTTGGTTCAATTCTCATAGATAAATCGGGACTCATATCAAAATCATATAGTTGTGAATCTACATAAGCATCTACTATTGATAGCATATATAGAGCAACTGTCCCAATTATACTTAAATCTCTATAATATCTATAGTAGTCTTTTCTCTGTTTTAATACATCAACAAACCACTTCTGGTCAACTGTCTCTGGATTCATTCCATAAGGTAACATATTGTGCCACCTATTGGTCTCAGGATTGTTATCCATCATATCCTGATATCCTCCAAGATAGTCTTTATAGTAACCATTATTCCAAGTTATTGCATATGTAAACCCTACAAAACCACCATATAAAATAGGTAATTTCCAGTATTGTCGATTGTATATTTGTCCAAGTCCGGGGAACATTGCTGAATAAATAACAGCTTTTCTGGGTGAAGGTTTAAATAAATATGAAGGTGCAGTAAAAGAATCAGATGAAGTAATATCAATAATACTGTCTGTAATCTGCTCTAATGTCTGACTATCTTTTTCTGAAACTCCTGTTACACTTTTGTTTATTGTATCATTTTCAACTAGCCCTACAGTTTGATTTAATTGCCTAGATTGTGCGACCTGCCCCTCTAACTGAGCAGTAAATAATAATAGAAAAATAAGCACTTCAGCTATTCTCATCACATTAATGTTACAATTTTTAAGATGAAATTATACATCTGACCGCTTCATTTTATCAAACATCACAATTAGCCTTTCCAGCTCCTCAGGTGAATGGAATGGTATAGTTATCTTGCCATTTCCTTTTTTATTATAACTGAATTGAACATCAGTATTAAAATATGATGATAGATGTTTTTTCAATTCTTCAAAATCATCTGATAATTTTTCTTTAGGAGATTTATTAAATGATCTAGTTTTATTATCTTTTGATTTTAACAATTCACTAAGAGATTTACCTTCATTCATTTCTCTTACAATTGTTTCTACTCTTCTCACTGATAGATCTTCTTTAAGAATTAAATTGTAAAGAGTTAGTTGATCAACAGGGTCATTCATTGTAACAAGTGCACGAGCATGGCCCATATCAATTTTTTTATCCTTTACACCCATCTGCACCTCAGCAGGAAGTTTTAGTAATCGAATATAATTGGCTACTGTAGCTCTTTTCTTTCCTACTCTCTCACTTAACTGCTCTTGTGTTAGTAATAATGTATTAATTAGTTTTTGGTAAGCAAGTGCTATTTCTATGGAGTTTAAATCTTCACGTTGAATATTTTCTATCAACGCCATCTCCATAACATCGTCATCATCTACGGTTTTAATGTATGCTGGAATTGTCTTCAATCCAGCTAGTTGTGAAGCACGAAATCTACGTTCACCAGCAATTATCTGATAAGACTCATCGCTAATCTTACGTAATGTTATTGGTTGAACTAATCCAATAGACTTTATTGAAGCTGATAACTCCTGTAGAGCCTCTCCATCGAAAGTTCTTCTAGGTTGATCAGGATTTGGTGTAATTTTACTTAGTTCTACTTCATTGATAGATGAGGATCCTTGTGTATCACTCTCATTAAATGTAATAAGAGCATCTAAACCTCTTCCCAATGCATTCTTTTTTGCCATAATATTCTTAGTTCAGTGAGAATTACAAAGTTAAGAATTTTTTTCTAATAGCTCCTTAGCTAGTTGCAGATGATTTATGGCACCTCTAGATCCGGCATCATACATAAGCGCAGGTTGTGCAAAACTCTGTGATTCGCTCAATGTTATATTTCTTTGAATTACTGTTGTGAAAACCAACTCTTTAAAGTGTTGCTTTACCTCTTCATAAATTTGATTATGTAAACGTAGTCGAGAATCATACATTGTCAAGACAAATCCCTCAATTTCAAGTATCGTATTTAGTTTTGATTTTATAATCTTGATTGTGTTCAATAGTTTACTTAACCCTTCGAGAGCAAAATATTCGCACTGAACCGGAATCAATACAGAGTCGGCAGCCGTCAATGCATTCACAGTAATAATGCCTAGTGAAGGTGAACAATCAATTAATATATAATCATAATGTTCTTTTAAAGGAAATAGTAAATCTCGAAGTCTTTTCTCTCTGTTTTCCATTTGTACCATTTCGACCTCTGCTCCTACCAAGTTTATATGAGATGGTACAATGTCAATATTCTCAAATGGGGTTTTTTTGATTGCATCACCAGAAGCACACTTACCTATAAGCCCCTCATAAATTGTATATTCTAAATTTTTAATATCAACACCTAGACCTGAGGAAGCATTTGCTTGTGGGTCTGCATCAACAACAAGAACTTTTTTATCTAATGCAGCTAATGATGCGGCGAGATTTATAGTTGTAGTTGTTTTACCAACACCTCCTTTTTGATTTGCTAAAGCAATAATTCTACCCATACTTATTCAATTTCAGTCATCTCTGTATTAGGCTTATAACATCATTCCTAAATTACTTTCAGACTTTGTGGCAAAATAAGTAATAAATCAGATATTTTTGTGTTAATTAATTGAAACGTTATAGTTTTTGTTGATAAATTGAGTTTAGAAGCATATCATTTTGACTATTCCCATATAAAATCTGAATCTCTTCCATTTTTACCCAGCAAGTTTTCTTTCTCATAGAAGAATTCTTTTTCACCAAAAGCCGGAACTAACTCATCTAGCCAAGTTGCTTTTTTGTCATATTTTGCAAAGAACGGTATATCTATTAAATCAGGATTTCTGCATTGTAAAAATCTAAGCACAAACACCTTTTCGCCCTTAACTTCACTAATTCCTAACACTTGAACTTTACCGGGATTTGCGCTCATGCTTGGCCCTCTAACTGTTCTACAAATTCCACTAACATTACTATATGCTTTTCTGAAAATATTCCATGCTTTTTCTAGTGGAACATCGAAGAACTCTTTAGAGCCTGTATCTCGTGCTACAAACATATAGTATGGTATCAACCCTTGAGCCACTTGCTCCTTCCACATTTCTGCCCATATTTTATAGTCATCATTTATATGTCTCAAAAGTGGAGATTGTGTTCTAATATGTGCACCTGTATTTTTTATTCTAATGATTGCTTGTTTTACTGCATCTGTTGATAACTCAACCGGATGATTAAAGTGAGCTTGAAATGCTAAATGTTTACCTGCTTCTTTAACTTTCTCAAGTAGTTTCAATAAATCATCTGCATCTTTATCAGTTGTAAATCGATATGGCCAGTATGATAAAGTTTTAGACCCAATTCTTATATTCTTAATATGATTAAACTCTTTTGTTAAAAGTGGCTCTATATACTTGGCCAAAATAGATGTTTTTGCAGTAAGTGGGTCTCCACCTGTAAAAAGGACATCTGTTACTTTTCGATGCTTTAATAGATATTTATGAAGCAAGTCGGCCTCTTTCATTGCAAATTTCAATTCATTCATTCCTGAAAACTGTGGCCATCTAAAACAAAATGTGCAATAAGCATGGCAAGTTTGTCCCTGACTTGGAAAAAACAGAACCGTTTCTCTATACTTATGTTGCATTCCGTGTAGTTTAATTCCATCAACTTGAGGTAGATTAATCTCTTGACCTGCCGGATTAGGATTAAGCTTCATTCTTATATCATAGACCTTCTTTTTAAGTCCAGCCTCATTATCTAAATAAAGTAAATTCTTAACATCTCTGTAATTTGCTTTAGACAACATCTCTTTTCTTGGAAATGTAAGTGTAAAAATAGGGTCATTTGGCACATTATTCCAATTAATAAGTTGCTCTACAACATAATTATTAGCTTTAAAAGGTAAAACCTGACCAACAACCTCAATTGCTTCTATTTCTTCTTCAGAAAGGTATTTCATTTGAGGTAAATCCTTAAAGTTCCGGAGTATATAATTTCTGTATTTTAATTCTTCCATAACATTCTTATTAGATAACTTTTTTGAAATTGAGAGGAGTTATTGCAGCCATTTGAAAGGCAAAAGATATATTATTACTCAAACCTTCAAAGCAAATTTATAGAAAAAGAATCAAAATGACAAAGAATTTATGACACTTTTACATTTATTCCGTTTTTTATTAACAATTTGTACAATTCAACTCTTTTATGATAGAATATTTATCAAAATCAGTGTATTATTAAAATATTATGTCTAATTTTGCACCTCAATGAATACGAATATATCGCTTTTACTCCCTTTCATAGTAGTTGGTTTTGTCCGACGATGCTCATGATTTAAAATACAGTCAAAAACTTGGCTGTACCTCCCTCAATTTCTATACGTATATATACGCCTACAGGCGTTTTCTTCATCACACAACAACCTTTTTTTTATATAATAATGAATGTAGAAATTCATATCGCAAACAGTAGTTTTATAGGTTATGCACAAGAAATCTGCGATTTAATTTACGAATCAGCACAAGCACGTGGTACAGGTATTGCCAAACGTAGTGCCGAATATATTGCAGAAAAAATGAATGCAGGCAAGGCAGTAATTGCTCTTGACGGTGACATATTAGTGGGATTCTCATATATAGAGACTTTCAGTCACAAAAGATTTGTGGCGAACTCCGGTTTGGTAGTTCACCCAAACTATCGTAATCAGGGTCTTGCAAAAAGAATTAAACGCAAGATTTTTGAACTATCTAAAAAGCTATACCCAAATGCTAAAATATTCAGTATTACAACAGGTTTAGCAGTTATGAAAATGAATACCGAGCTAGGATTTAAGCCGGTAACTTTTTCTGAATTAACAGATGATGAGGAGTTTTGGAACGGTTGTAAAGGGTGTCGAAATTATGATATTCTTCAAAGAAATAATTTCAGAATGTGCCTTTGTACTGGACTGCTTTATGATGCAAAAGATCAGCATGCTCATCAACCTAGTCCATTCGCAAAGAAAGTTGTTAAGCCAATAATAAAAACAAGAAAAAAAATAAAATTAAAGAAATGAAAAAGAGAGTAGTTTTAGCATTTAGTGGTGGTCTCGACACATCTTTCTGTGTACCATATCTTATTAAAGAAAAAGGTCTTGAGGTTCATACAGTAATTGTAAATACCGGCGGATTCTCAGATGATGAAGCTGCTTTAATAGAAGAACGCGCTTTGAAATTAGGAGCTACTTCTCACACATGCGTAAATGCTGTTGAAGATTACTATTCAAGAGGTATTAAATATCTTATTTACGGTAATGTTCTAAAAAACAACACCTACCCATTATCTGTAAGTTCTGAACGATTTTTTCAGGCAATGGCAATAGTTGAACATGTTAAAAAAGTGGGTGCTAATTTTGTGGCTCATGGCAGTACTGGTGCAGGTAACGACCAAATTAGATTTGATCTAGTTTTTGAAGTATTAGCTCCGGATGTTAAAATTATTGCTCCTATTCGTGAATTAAGTTTGTCACGTCAACAAGAAATTGACTTTCTTAAAGAAAACGGATTTGATTTCTCTTGGGAAAAATCTAAATACTCAATTAATCAAGGTTTATGGGGTACAAGCGTTGGCGGTGTTGAAACACTTAAATCTTCGGGAGTTTTACCTGAAGAGGCTTATCCATCACAAGTCGTTAAAATTGAACCTGAAAGAATCAAAATTGGATTCGATAATGGTGAGCCAACTTCAATTAACAATATTAAAATGAGTCCAATTGAACTTATTCACAAATTACATGAGATTGCCTCCAAATATGGAATTGGCAGAGATGTTCATGTTGGTGATACTATAATAGGGACAAAAGGAAGAGTTGCTTTTGAAGCTCCTGCTCCACTCATTATTGTAAAAGCTCATCATCTTCTCGAAAAACATGTACTTACAAAACAACAACTTTATTGGAAAGATCAGTTATCAAATTGGTATGGACAATTAATGCACGAAGCTCAATATTTAGAACCTGTAATGAGAAATATTGAAACATTCTTAGATGACACACAAAAATATGTCACAGGTGAAGTAGAGGTAGAACTCCGTCCATATCATTTTGCAATATTAGGTTGCTCAAGTGAATATGATCTTATGAATTCAAAATTCGGAGAATATGGCGAAAGCAATAAATCCTTTACAGGCAATGATGTGATAGGCTTCACAAAAGTAACTGCGAACCCATTAAAAATATATTATACAATACACGAAAATGATTAAAGTCTGTATAGTTGGTGGTACGGGGTATACTGCAGGTGAACTGCTCAGGATACTGCTTCGTCACGATCATGTTAATATTGATTCAGTTATTAGTACTACTTCTGTTGGTAAAAGGATTGATTCAATTCACCGTGATTTACTTGGTGAAACTAATCTTGTTTTTAGTGAGAACTTTATTAACCCTGATATAATATTTTTATGTTTAGGTCATGGCCTTTCACGAGATTATTTAGAAAAAAATCAAATACCTAAAGGATGTAAAATTATTGATTTGGGAAATGATTTCAGAAGTAGCACAAGCTTTAATGGAATGAATTTTGTTTTTGGATTATGCGAACAGTATAAAAAGGATATAGTTAAGGCTGATTACGTAGCAAACCCTGGTTGCTTTGCTACAACTATAATGCTTGCATTACTCCCTTTAGCTTCCCAGAACCTATTAAAAGATGATATTCATATTCATGCAATCACCGGATCTACAGGAGCAGGTAAGAAACCCGGTGAAACTACTCATTTCAGTTATAGAGACAATAACATATCAGTGTATAAACCATTCACTCATCAACATCTTGAGGAGATTAGCAATACATTAATTGATAGTGGAAATAAAATTTTGCCTCAAATAAATTTCATTCCAATGAGGGGTGATTTTACACGTGGAATATTTGCCAGTATATATACAAAATGGGATTCATCATTATCAGAATCTGATGTAACTTCTGCATTTAAAGATTACTACTCATCATCTCCTTTTGTATTTGTTTCTGATGACCCTATTAGTCTTAAAGAGGTAGTAAATACAAATAAATGTTTAATTCATATCGAATTCCATAATGGGTATATACATATTACCTCTATTACCGATAACTTAATTAAAGGTGCATCGGGACAGGCTATACAAAATATGAACCTTATGTTTGGAATTGAAGAGACATGCGGTCTCAAGTTAAAGGGGAGTTCATTTTAATAGAATTAATAATATGAATTTATTCGATGTTTATAGCTTATGGAATATTGAGCCTATTAAAGCTAATGGGTGTAGATTATGGGATAAAGAAGGTAACGAATATCTCGATCTGTACGGTGGACATGCTGTGATTTCAATAGGACATTCGCATCCAAGATATGTAGATTCAATTTCTAAACAAGTTTCTGAAATAGCATTCTATTCGAACTCTGTACTTAATACCTTACAAGAAGTTCTTGCAGATAAATTAGGAAAGATAAGCGGCTATGAGGAATACACTTTATTTCTGTGCAATTCAGGTGCCGAAGCGAATGAAAATGCACTTAAACTTGCCTCATTTAAAACAGGAAAAGGTAGAGTTATTGCTTTTAGAGATGCTTTTCACGGTAGAACTTCAGGGGCAGTAGCAGTTACAGACAATCCAACTATTCAGTCGCAGTTCAATAAAGGACATGAGGTGGTTTTTATTAATCTTAATGATATTGACTCTGTACAAAATGAGATATCTAAAGGAGATGTGGCTGCTGTAATTATAGAAGGTATTCAAGGTGTAGCAGGAATATATCAACCAAAAGATGAATTCCTGAAACAACTCGAATCATTATGCAAAACTAACACTATACCTCTTATCTTGGATGAGATTCAATCCGGATATGGTAGGACAGGTAAATTCTTTGCTCATCAGTATGCAAGAATTAAACCTGACATTATTACAACAGCAAAAGGTATGGGTAACGGGTTTCCTATTGGAGGAGTGTTGATATCACCAGAGTTTGAAGCTAAAAAAGGTATGCTTGGTACTACTTTTGGAGGCAATCATCTTGCTTGTGTGGCAGCAATTTCAGTTCTCGACGTAATTGAGGAGGAGTCGCTTGTTAAAAACGCTTTTAAAATGGGCGAATACTTGCAATCTGAGTTAAACAAAATAAAAGCTGTTAAAGCTATTAGAGGTAGAGGACTTATGTTAGGAGTTGAGTTTCAATCGGAGTATGCTGATGTTCGTAACCGATTGTTATTCGAAAGTCATATCTTTACAGGTGGGGCAAAAAATGGTGTAATGAGATTATTACCTCCACTTTCAATTACTAAAGAGGATATTGACATATTTTTATCAGAGTTAATAAACAAAACATTGTAAATCAGCAATTAAATATGAGAAACTTCATCTCAGTTCATGATATAGGAGATATAAAGATTGCCTTGGAAAAGGCTAAAAGGGTAAAGGAGAATCCTTATGCCGATCAACAATTGGGCAGGAATAAAACATTGTTACTAATATTTTTCAACTCAAGTTTAAGAACTCGTCTAAGTACTCAAAAGGCAGGTTACAATTTGGGAATGAATGTAATTGTTTTAGATATAAATCAAGGTGCATGGAAACTGGAAACTGAAAGAGGGGTTATTATGGATGGTGATAAACCTGAACATATTCTCGAAGCTATACCAGTAATGGGATCATATTGTGATGTTATTGGTGTTCGTTCTTTTGCCCAGTTTGAGAACAAAAGTGATGACTATAACGAAGTTATAATTAATCAATTTATAAAATATTCCGGAAAACCTGTATTCAGTATGGAGGCGGCAACTCGGCACCCACTACAAAGTTTCGCCGACTTAATTACAATTGAAGAGTTTAAAAAAACAGAACGTCCAAAAGTTGTACTTGCATGGGCTCCTCATCCAAAAGCATTGCCTCAGGCAGTACCTAATTCATTTGCCGAATGGATGAATGCAACCGATTACGAGTTTGTTATAACTCATCCAAAAGGATATGAACTTGAAGAATCCTTTGTAGGCAACGCTAAAGTTGAGTATGACTATGAGAAAGCATACAAGAATGCTGATTTTATTTATGCTAAAAACTGGTCACCTTACAGAGATCCAAACTATGGAAAAGTTATAAATAAAGATAGGGAATGGACTGTTGACAGTAAAAAAATGGCCCTTACAAATAATGCATACTTTATGCACTGTCTGCCTGTACGACGCAATATGATTGTTACAGATGAAGTAATCGAAAGCAGTCAGTCTATTGTTATTCAAGAAGCTGCAAACAGAGTTGTATCTGCACAAACAGTTATTAAGGAAATCCTACTCGATTTGGGGAAATGATTAAATTAATAGGTTCTTATTATTTAATTCTGGAGTTAATAGTTTGAATAGGATATTGAATTAAAGTAAAATGGGAAAAGAAAAAAACAGACTATCGATAGTAAAAATTGGAGGTAATATTGTAGATAATTCCGAAGCTCTAGAATCATTTCTAAATGATTTTAATAATTTAGATGGGAGGAAACTTCTTGTTCATGGTGGTGGTGTAATGGCTACTAAAATGGCTAAAGAGCTTGGGATAGAGACAAAAATGGAGAAAGGACGTCGTATAACTGACCTGGAAACTCTCAAGATTGTAACAATGGTCTATTCAGGATGGATAAATAAAAATATTGTGGCTTCTCTCCAAAAGATTGGATGTAATGCTATAGGCCTTTCAGGAGCAGATGCAAACTCTATACCTTCTTTAAGACGATCTCCTTTTCCTGTTGATTTCGGTTTTGTTGGAGATCCAGATCCTAAAAAAATGAATTCTAAGTTTATCTCACAGCTTATAGAATCTGATATTACTCCTGTATTTTGTGCAATTACTCACGATGAAAATGGTTCACTTCTTAATACAAATGCCGACACAATCGCTTATACAGTAGCAACCGGATTATCTGAAAATTATATTACTTCTTTATATTATTGTTTCGAAAAAGAGGGTGTTCTTAAAGATATCGATGATCCAGAAAGCCTGATTTTTTCAATGAGTTTCGAGGAGTCTGAAGATTATAAAAAAAATGGTGTAATATCTGATGGTATGATTCCAAAAATTAACAACTCTTTTAAAGCTATTAATAATGGTGTTGCCGAGGTTATTATTTTACATGCAAAGAATCTTTTGACAAGAAAAGGAACAGTACTAAAGTAGGCTTGTTAATTGTTTACAATAGCCCTCATGATACAATATAAATAAAATGGAGAATCTAGATAATGCAGCCAACTTGCTCAGAAAATTGGTTTCAATAAAATCTTTTTCAGGCGAAGAAAACTTGAGAAAAGATTTTTTGGTAAATTATTTCAAAGAAAGGGGAATAAGCTCAGAATGTATTGGTAACAATATTATTGTAAGACAGAATCACTACGACTCAAATAAACCAACTCTCATGCTGAACTCACATCTCGATACAGTAAAACCGGCATCGGGATATACCATAGACCCATACAACCCTATTAGAAACGATGATATTGTATATGGTCTGGGGAGTAATGATGCAGGTGCAAGTGTAACATCTATGATTCTTACATTTATTCATCTTAAAGATATTCATTTTAATTTTAATCTTATTCTTGTATTTTCTGCAGAGGAAGAGAATTCTGGTCCAAATGGCATGAAACTTCTTTGGCAAAAGATTTCAGATCAGGTTAATATGGCTATTATTGGAGAACCTACCGGAATGAGGGCTGCTATAGCCGAAAGAGGTTTATTGGTAATTGATGGATTGGCTAATGGAGTTAGTGGTCATGCAGCAAGAGAAGAGGGAGTAAACGCTCTTTATATAGCTTTAGAGGATATCTTAACACTTCAATCAATAAATTTCAGTAAAATTTCGCCAACAATGGGGAAAATAAAACTTACTGTTACTCAAATAAATGCTGGAACTCAACACAATGTGGTACCCGATAAGTGTAGATTTGTAGTAGATATCAGACCAACAGAGCAATATACGAATAGTGAGATTATGGATATTCTGCAGCCAAAAGTTAAGAGCAAACTAGTAGCTCGTTCATTAACAAACAGAAGTTCGGCTACTCCTCCAAATCATGCACTTTTACAATGTGTAAAACGTCTTGGAATTGAATCTTACACTTCTCCAACTACTTCCGATTGGATGAGAATTACTTGTCCTGCTATAAAAATGGGGCCTGGCGAATCTGCTCGTTCTCATCAGGCCGATGAGTTCGTTTTTATTGAAGAGCTAAACCAGGGTATTAATGGATATATAAATTTTATAACTGAGCTATCGAAAAATAGCTAAAAAAAGTTCAATTAAATGGCAAAAATTTGGGATAAAGGTTTCGATGCAAATAAAATAGTTGAGGATTTTACAGTAGGTAACGACCGTGAACTTGATCTTAGACTGGCAAAGCATGACATTAAAGGCTCTATGGCTCATATAAAAATGCTGGTCAAGATAGGATTGCTTAGCAAAGAAGAAGAAAGAGACCTTCAGATTGAGCTGAAAAATATTTTGACTGAGGTACAACGAGGCGAATTTAAACTCCAGCCGGATGTTGAGGATATACATTCTCAAGTTGAATCATTACTAACAGAGAGACTTGGAGAGATGGGCAAGAAGATACATTCAGGTCGCTCCCGTAACGATCAGGTGTTGGTAGATATCAAACTATACCTAAAAGAGGAAATTCTAATAATAAAAGATGAAGTAGTTCTTCTTTTTGAATTACTTCAGAGTCTTAGTGAAAAGTATAAAAATGTATTATTACCTGGTTACACCCACGCTCAGATAGCGATGCCTTCATCTTTTGGATTATGGTTTGGAGCATATGCAGAAACATTAGTAGATGACATGTACACTCTTGCTGCAGCATGGAAAGTTGCAGATCAAAACCCGCTGGGTTCAGCTGCTGGCTATGGCAGTTCATTTCCCATCGACAGGGAAATGACTACTAAAGAACTAGGGTTTAATACTATAAGCTATAATGTAATTGCGGCACAGATGGGACGTGGAAAAACTGAAAGAATTCTTGCCCAAAGTATGGCTAATATTGCTTCAACACTCAATAAACTTGCTGTTGATAATTGCACTTATCTATCAGGTAACTTTGGGTTTATCTCTTATCCAAAGGAGTTGACAACCGGTTCAAGCATAATGCCGCATAAGAAAAATCCAGATGTTTGGGAATTAATCAGAGGAAATAGCAACCGACTTCAAAGTCTTCCTAACGAGATAAGCCTGATGACAACCAATATGGCTCATGGCTATCATCGCGACTATCAACTTCTAAAAGATGTCCTTTTCCCTGCAATTGAAACATTACATAAAATATTACAAATGTCACACTTTATGCTTCAACATATTTCAGTAAGGGACAATATTCTGGATGACGAAAAATATAACTACCTTTTTACTGTAGAAAAAGTCAATGATCTTGTTTTGCAGGGAATACCATTCCGCGAAGCATATCAACAGGTAGGCAAAGAGATACAGGAAAGTAAATTCCATTCAGAAAAAAGTGTCAACCATACACATGCAGGAAGTATAGGTAATCTCTGTACAAAAGAGATTAAGCAGAAAATGGAGAAAGCAGCAAATCTTATAATTTAGTTTTAATGATTATGCCCATCTGTCCCTCTCGATAATATATCATGTACAGCCTCAAGGCTATGTGTATAATCAATATATGCTTTCACATAAGCACGACCCTCTTCAACTGAGTTATCTCTTACTCTATATAATGCTTTTGTTTTGTCATATTTTTCCTGCAGTTGCTTATTTAAATGATTATTAAGCGCTTTGAGCAGGCTGTTAAAATCACCTGTCTCAAGTGCTTTGTCGCTCATTAAAGTAATATGTGCAGTAGTACCGGCAGGTTTTAAGCCTGTAAAAGAGGCTCCTTCCATTTCTCTGTGAAGTCGTATAAATGTTTCAAAAAAATGCTTCTTTACTATCTCATAAACATCTTTATCTCCATCTTTAAGAGCATAAGTTTTATTAAATAACGATACAATCTCATCTTCCATTTCAGCATTTATCCATTTAAAGATTAAATGAACATTATTTGTCAATAAGGCCTTCTCTGCATCGATTAAAGCAGGACCATCATATGAGTCGCAATGTGCAAGAACTTTCTGTGTACTCGTTATTGATAAAACGATAAAAATTAATAAGACAACTATTGATTTTAGTAAATAGTTTTTTGACATGTAATTAAGATCATTCATAATATTCTGTTTAATTGTTTGTTATAAAATTTTATTACTAACTTAGATGGGACAAAGATAATTTCCACGGCACACTTAAATTGTCACCCTAGTGACATATTCAAATATTCTATGAAAAAACAATTAAATGAGGGCGGCCATACACATGACCATTTAACACAACTGCTTAGTGAACATAATATCAAAATTAAATTTCATGAGAATGACAATCATATTACACAAGCTCAGGAAAAAGTAAGTTATTGTCCACTTTTCAAAGGACTAAGTCAAACTGAACATGATCAGTTTTTAGATAGAAATGTTAAAGATATCCTGACCTTCAAAAAAGGTGAAACAATAGTAATGCAGGGTGAATATATAAATTATGTTTTATTACTTGTGCATGGCAGCATAAGAACTGAAATGATTACTAGTGAGGGAAACCTGCTTGAGATAGATATCCTAGAAGCAGTTATACCCCTCGCACCATATTTTATTTATGGTATTGAAAACAAATATCCTTTTGATATTATAGCATTGGAAACCTGTGTTATTTTAAAGATTTCTAAATCATCATGGCTTAATGAGATGTCTAATAACAGACAATTGCTCACAAACTTTCTTTCTCTGAATGCGGACTTAACTCTTTATTTAACAAAAAAACTTCAGATGATATCTCTAAGAAGTTTAAGGAAAAAGTTTGCGACATTCTTAATAGAAAAAACCTCAATTGAAAAAAACAGCTTCACACTCAAGAGATCTAGGAGCCAGTTAGCAGATTTTTTTGGTGTACAGCGACAATCACTGGCGAGATCCTTAAAAGAGATGGAGGATGATGGAATTATTAAGTTAGAAGGACGAAAGGTAACAATCCTTGATAGGGGTAAACTTATTAGAGAATAGCTTACATTTTGATTTTAAAAAACCTTATTATTATCTTTTGAATACCTTTTTTTTGTACTTTTGTAACATAGATTTTCACTAATTTTTATTTTGTTATCTTGGCTGGAAAACCAAAAATTTAAATATAATAATGGACTTAATCAACAAAATGATTCAAAGGGCAAAAAAAGACAAACAAACAATAGTCTTGCCCGAAGGCACTGAAGAGAGAACACTTAAAGCTGCTGATAAAATTCTTAACCAAGAGATATCAAATATAATATTAATAGGGGATCCTCCAGAAATAGAGAAAAAAGCACAGCAAATGGCACTTACAAACATTAGTAAGGCTATTTTAATAAATCCAAAAGGGCACGATAAAAAAGAGGAATATATTAACCTTCTCGTAGAACTTCGTAAAAGCAAAGGTATGACTCCAGAAAAGGCTGCTAAATTGGTGGAAGATCCACTTTTTCTTGCATGCTTGATGATAAAAAATGGAGATGCAGATGGAGAGATAGCAGGAGCACAAAACACAACTGGTGATGTACTTCGTCCTGCATTACAAATAATTAAAACTATACCGGGTGTAAAAGTTGTATCCGGTGCTTTCATAATGTATACACAGACTCCTCAGTATGGAGAAAATGGAGTTTTATTGTTTGCCGATTGTGCTGTAATGCCTAACCCAAATTCAGAAGAATTAGCCTCAATAGCAATATCTTCTGCTAAAACAATGAGGAGTTTGATCGGTGTTGAACCTAAGGTTGCAATGTTAAGTTTTTCTACTAAAGGTAGTGCTCAACATGAGATGGTTGATAAAGTAAAAGAGGCAACAGAAATCGCAAAAAATCTAAATCCTGAATTAATGATTGATGGAGAGCTTCAAGCTGATGCCGCTCTTGTAAGTGAAGTTGGTAAATCAAAAGCACCTGGAAGTTCTATAGCAGGTAATGCCAATGTATTGGTTTTTCCTACTCTTGAATCTGGAAATATTGGATACAAATTGGTTCAACGTCTCGGAAATTCACAAGCAATAGGACCTGTTCTACAGGGAATGGCATCACCTGTTAATGATTTATCACGCGGTTGCTCTGTAGAAGACATTTACAATATGGTTATAATTACAGCAAACCAGGCAATTGGACTGAAAAACTGATATAAAGAAATAAATATTATATGAGTGAATTGATTATTGAATCAATCGAGAAATTTGGTTTAAATATCTCGACTGAAAATAAAAACAAACCCCTCTTTTCAAAAATTGGAGTTGTAGGAGCTGGGAAAGAGGGAAGAAATATTATCAACATGGCTGCGTCTGCGGGAATGGATGTAATATTTTTAGAAGAAAGTGCTGAGAGAATAGAGTTTGTTACCAAAGAGCTCGAAAAGATAATGAATAATAAAATCAGTAGCTGGGGTTTAACTCAAACTGAAAAGAAAATTATCATGAACCGTATAATTCCAACACTGGAATATGAAGCTTTTGCAGGTTGTGACATGGTTATAGAGTGTACAAGGTATACAGAGGGTGGAAGAAGAAGTACTCCTTTAAGAAAAAATATCTTCAAAAAGCTTGAAGATATTCTTGAACCTGATGCAATAATTGCAACTAACGGTTCTGTAGTTATTATAAGTGAACTAGCCGCAGATCTTATGCATAAAGATAGATGTGTAAGCTTATACTTCCCTGTATCACATCCAGATGCCCGAATTCTTGAAATTGTAAGCGGCATGTATACATCTGAAGAGGTGTATAAAAAAATGGAAGTATTTGCAAAACTTATAAATTATAAACCTCATAAAATTAACGAAAGTAATGGTAATGTTAGTATGAGGCTAATGGTTAATATGCTAAATGAGGCTTGTCAGATACTTTTAGAAAGAGTTTGTTCATTTGATGATATTGAAGAGACTTTCACAATAATTTATGGTCAAAGATATGGTGTATTCAGAATGGCCGACATTATTGGAATTGAAAGACTTGTAACACTTATGGAAGCCATGTTCAACGAATTTGGGGAGAAACATTATAAACCAAATCCTTTGTTGTGGAAACTATATCGCTCAAACCAAATTGGTGTTAGGACAAAAAAAGGATTCTATATATATGATGAAACCGGAAATCCGATTTCAGTAAATAAGGCTGTTATTAATTAGTAGTATAAAAAATTGAAAAAAGACTGAAATGAAGATACTGGTTTTAAACTGCGGCAGTTCATCAATAAAATATAAGCTTTTCGAAATGAAGAGCAAAGAGGTGGTGGCACAAGGAGGAATCGAAAAGATTGGCATGAAAGGATCTTTCTTAAAACTAACTCTTAAGGATGGACAAAAAGTAATGCTGGAGGGTGAAATCCTCGAACATAGAGCAGGTATTGAATATATACTTGGTGTATTACTGAGTGAAAAATATGGATGTATAAAATCTTTGGATGAGATTATGGCTGTTGGTCATAGAGTTGTACACGGTGGTGAGAAATTCAACTCAAGCGTATTAATTACTGATGAGGTAATAGAAATGCTAAATGAGTGTATAGAGTTGGCTCCTCTTCACAATCCACCTAATTTAAAAGGTATTTATGCCATACAAGAACTTATGCCCAACACTCCACAGGTTGGAGTATTTGATACTGCATTCCATCAAACAATGCCTGATTATGCTTATATGTATGGCCTACCCTACTCTCTATATGAAAAATATGGAATACGTAGATATGGATTCCACGGAACAAGTCACCGTTACGTATCAAAGCGTGCATGTGAATTCTTAAATATCCCATATGAAGAGCAAAGAATTATTACTGCTCATATTGGTAATGGTGGTTCAGTAACCGCGATTAAAAATGGGAAATCCGTCGATACAAGCATGGGTATGACGCCTGTTGAAGGTCTTATTATGGGTACCCGTTCAGGTGATGTAGATCCGGGTGTAATTTCATACATTATGGAAAAAGAGAATATGGGTACAAAAGGTATCACTACCCTATTGAATAAGTTTTCAGGAATGCTCGGAATCTCTGGTGTTTCTTCAGATATGCGAGAGATTGAAGTTGCTATCAGTAATGGCAATGAACGTGCTATTCTTGGTATTAATACTTACTGTTACCGTATAAAAAAATATATAGGCTCATATGCCGCTGCTCTTAAAGGTGTTGATCTATTGGTCTTCACAGGAGGAGTAGGAGAAAATCAAGCGTCATTGCGCAGAGCTGTGTGTGAAGGTTTAGAATTTATGGGTATTGAGCTGGACGAAGAGCTAAATGATTCGGTACGTGCAGAAGAAATTGTTATAAGCAAACCCTCATCAAAAGTAAAAGTGCTAATTATACCTACTGATGAAGAGCTTACTATTGCAAGAGATACAGTTGAAATTTTAAATCAGGCGAAATAGTTTTTCGAGTCGATTTAATCTACAATTTCTTCAATTAATTTTACTGTATATTAATCTTAGTTCTCAGATAACAGGAAATGCTACTTAGACTGAAAATAGACTGATTCTTGATTATTTTCTTTCTTAGTAGCTTCCTGAATTATCTGTATAGGCAATGCTTTATCTTTAGGAACTGGCAAATACTGATCATTAATAATTGGAGGATTGATTGTTGCACTTTCAGTTACTAAAGGGCCATCTTCTTCTTCGCAACCTGATAAAACTATTACTGCTATAGCAATTACTGTTAAAGATAAAAATTTTGAAGCTTTCATATCTGTCATTATTAAAAGTTGTCATTAAAACTACATGACAAACTTACATCATTGGTAAAAAAACTGTTAGGATTTTTAAATATTATTGTTGTATTAATTTCGCGTTAACAATTACAGAACTTGTGCTTTTATTGCATATAAATCAGATATCTGTCTGTATTTATGAATTTAAGATGTGCAAATGCGTCCTGATCACTTGGGCAACCTTCGTTCGTAATAAATAGGCCAAATCATATTAGCAACATTCTTCTGCATTCAGACCTATTGTTCGTCTTATTTATACAACTTCTTATTTTCATGCTCAATACGAAGCCTTGTTATAAAATTTGATGGAGATTATCCAGAAACAGCGGTCAACATTCTTAAAAGCTGTGAAGTGTTTATAAAAAACTTTTCGGGAAAAGCTACAAGAGTAAACCGAGAATAATATATATCGTTTTAAATAATAGATGTATTTAGGTTAATATAAGTAAGCTCTTATTATAGGTAATATCGCTTAAAACTCCTACTAAAGAAGAGCTTACTATTTCAAAATATAGTGAGAAAAATTTAAATCAGGTGAAATAGCTTTTCGAAGCAATTTAATCTGCAATTTCTTCACCTTGTTTTATTGAATGTAAATTGTTGTTCTCTGATACAGGTACAAATTCCTTTGATTGAGAATTATCTGTTTCGCTAATATTTTCTTCTTTAGACACATCCTTAATCATCCGGATCGGCATTATTTTATCTATAGGAACCGAGAAATCCTGTTCAGTATTCATACTGGTAGGATTATTTATTGCACTTTCTGTTAATAAAAGGACTTCTTCTTTCTCACAACCTGATACAACAACTGCTGCTAAAGCAATTACTGCTAGAAATAAAAATTTTGGAGCTTTCATATCTATAATTTTTAAAAGTTGTTGATAAAACGACAAGACAAATCTACATTACAGGGGAAAAAAATGTTAGGAATATTAAATCTTTTTGTTGTATTAATCTCGCATTAACAATTATGGAACTTGTCATTTTATTGCATCTCCATCTATTATCTATCAGTATTCATGCATTTTAAACATACAAATATTTTGAGATTACCGGTGTGACCTTCGATATTGAGAAGGTGACTTATTTGTCATTTTCTTAAACATTCGTGAGAAATAGGCCAAATCATAATAGCCACATTCTTCTGCAATCAGACCGATTGGTTTGTCATCTTTTTCCAATTTCTTTTTTGCATGCTCAATACGAAGCCTTGTTATAAAATTTGATGGAGAATATCCAGAGATAGCAGTCAATTTTCTGTTAAGCTGTGATGTACTTATAGAAAGCTTCTCGGCAAGAGATACGACTGAAAATTGAGAATTATGCATCTCGCTATAAACAATATCGGTTGCCTTTTGCAAGAAACTTATATTTAAATTATTGGATAATATTTTATCCCCCTTCAATATTGAGCGCATATATTTCTCCTTGAGCAGTTTGCGATTTTCAAGTAATGCTTCAATCTGGGCAATTAGCTCATCTGATTTAAATGGTTTAATTATGTATGCATCTGCACCAGACTGCATACCTTTAATTCGATCATCAACACTGCTTTTAGCTGTAAGTAGTATTATTGGTATATGATTCAATAAATCTGAAGAACGAATTTCTTTGCACAACATTAGTCCATCTTTATAAGGCATAATAATATCCGTGATAATTATATCTGGTATAATATTATTTGCTAGATTAAACCCTTCAATACCATCATCCACTGCAATTACATCATATTTTACAGACAACAAAGAGCGAAGATAAAGCACTACATCCCTATTATCTTCAATTAACAATATTTTCGTATTATCTGACATTTCTACCTCCTGTTCCTGCTGTGTTTTTTTAATTTGCAAAAAGGTTTTCTTTAAAATATTTGTACTTTCAGATGATCTTTTATTTTCTTGAGGAGTTTTAGTTTTGCTGTTATGTTTTATTGGCATTAATATTCTGAATACTGAACCATGATTTTCTTCACTTTCAACTTCAATACGTCCTTTCATATTTTCAATCATCTGCTTTGTGTAATTTAGCCCTATTCCACTACCATTTTCTGATATAGAATTTGAAACTTGATAAAACAGGTCGAATATCTTCTTCTGATTTTCAATGGAAATACCTATACCCTGATCTGCAACTTCTAACACAAATATTCCCTTACTCTTTTTTACTGAAACTTGAATTACACTATTTGGGGGACTGAATTTTATGGCATTTGATAAAAGGTTTTGGAGAATATTTTCGATGTAATGTGGTATAAAATCCATAAATAAGTGCGACTCATTAGTTATAAAATATATTGATTGATCTTTTTTCTTTGCATAAATTTTTAATGATTCTATTACCATCTCAAGGTAAGATATAATATTACCATTTTCCCATTGAATATTATCCATTCCAGCATTAATTTTAGACATATTCAACAACTGATTTACTAGCTTGATAAGATGAATACCTTGCCTGTCAATTGCTTCCAAGAATGATCTATATTCTTTTGAATTAAATATTGCTTTTGTTTTTAATTCATTATTTAATCCTATAATAACAGTTAGTGGAGTGCGAATTTCATGTATTATATTCCTGAAAAAACCGGATCTTTTATTCATTAAGTCATAAAGAACTCTATTTTCTTTTCTACTCTTAATATAGGCGGACAAAAGAATTAATAATAAAACAACAATAAGTACAATTACTATTACAGAAGTAAATAACAGAGATTGTTGTATTATTATTTTATCATCCTTCATTTTAAATATGTAAAAGATGGATTTTTTTCCTTAATATTGTAATAAATACCCGGAAATTTCTTTGAGCTTCATAATTGAAAACTTTAATTGTTTTTTCAAACATATAAATATCTCAATCTAAGACCATTAGTTCAATGCAAAAAAACCAAAATCATATAATATGATTCAATTAAACAGACAAATGTAACAAGACTAATACAATAATGTTTTATATATTAGTAAATGTAATAATTTGTAATATATTTTGTATAAAATGTTATAACCAGGGTCAGGTTCATGTGGTTATCGGACAACCAGACTCCTGAGCACAACACCATTAACTGTTTTCGCTATTCTCATTTAAAAGACTCAATACATGAGGTTTTTACTCAGGTCGTTGTGATGCTTGTTGAAATGGGCTGTTTAAGTCTTGAAGTGGCTTATATTGACGGCACCAAGATTGAATCAAGATCTAATCGTTACACCTTTGTCTGGCGTAAGTCCATTGAAAAATACAAAGATAGATTAGAAGAAAAGATCCATAAAATACTGGGAATGATAGAAGAAAGTGTAGCCGGTGATAATAACCCTGATGATGATCCACCAACTCCATTCAACAGTGAAGAGAATTATGAGTTTATGCAGGAGAATGATATTTAGCTGTTTGTAAAGTTTAATTACTTTCATAAAGAACAGAAAAGGGCATTTAAAAAGAATGGCTTTCTCTCTCAGAAACTTAACTATAACTCAGAGGAAGATTATTATGTTTGTCCTATGGGCCAGCACATGGACAAGGTAGGGAAATATGATCAAAAAGGTGGTGTTATTTTATTTTTAGTGAAAATAGGGGTGAACTTTAAAAATTTCTCTTCAGTTAATAACTACAATCAGAAAATATCAGCATAAAGAATAAAAAAAGGAGCTGTCCTTTTGGAACAGCCCCTTTTAATATAGTCTTATATTGTTCTGATATTATTCAGCTACAACTTCAAAAGGTATTTCTACAGAAACTTCTTTATGTAGTTTTACAACTGCTGAGTAGTTGCCAATTTCTTTAATCTGATCTTTGATAACAATAATTTTTCTATCAATCTCAAATCCTTTTTCTAAAAGAGCTTCAGCAATCTGGATATTAGTTACAGAACCGAAAATAGTTCCTGTTGAACTAGTCTTAGCACCAATAGTTAGTGTAACACCATCCAATTTTGAAGCTAAAGCTTCTGCATCCGATTTAATCTGAGCAATCTTATGAGCACGCTGTCTTAGATTTTCAGCAAGTACTTTTTTTGCAGACTCAGTTGCGATAACTGCTTTTCCTTGAGGAATAAGATAGTTACGTGCGTAACCTTTTCTTACATTCACTACATCATCCTTGTATCCAAGGTTCAGAATATCTTCTTTTAATATTACTTCCATTTCTATTCCTCCTTCTTATTTCATTAAATCGGTTACATATGGAAGTAAAGCTATATGACGAGCTCTCTTCACAGCTTGAGCAATACGACGTTGAAATTTCAACGAAGTACCAGTAATTCTTCTAGGGAGTATCTTTCCTTGTTCGTTTAGAAATTTCTTAAGGAACTCAGGATCTTTATAATCGATATACTTGATACCATTCTTTTTGAATCGGCAATATTTTTTCTTCTTTACATCAACCGATAATGGTGTTAAATATCTAATTTCTGATTGTTTAGCCATTTTTTAGTCCTCCTTTTCGTTAACGGTTACTTCTGTTTCTACTTTCTCGGTCTTTACGGCAGCATCAGCTTTCTTTCCACCTTTCTTGTTTCTTCTTTTCAGAGCATATTCGTGTGCAAACTTATCCTGTTTTACAGTTAAGAATCTCACAACTCGTTCGTCGCGACGGAAGTTAATTTCAAGAGTCTCAATTACTGAAGGTTCAGCGGTAAATTCAAGTAAAGTGTAAAATCCGGTAGATTTTTTGTCGATACTATAAGCAAGCTTACGCAGACCCCAATCTTCTTCATTGACAATTTCAGCACCCTGATCTTTCAAGAGATTTTTGAATTTTTCGACCGTCTCCTTCATCTGTACGTCAGATAAAACGGGAGTTAAAATGAAAACGGTTTCGTAATTATTCATACTAAATTAATTTGTTGTTGATAAAAATTAATATTTCACGAAAGTTAGACTATCACTTGCTGTCGCATAAATACAAAGAAACTTGTTTTATACTGCTTTAGCTAGATAAAAATAGTTCTAATTTTTCGAGCGGCAAAGATAACACAAATTATCTTATAATCAAAGTAGTAATTTACATAACTTTATATCTAAAATTTATTTTATTTGTTGAAACCCTTTAAATTGGAGGTTGTTCAACTTTTTACATCTAAATTTGTTCTCTATATAAATTAATTAGTAGAATGTATTAGAATGAAGAAAAAAATTAACCAGGCACTGGTTATCTTTGGAGCATCAGGAGACCTCACTTACCGTAAACTTATCCCTGCTGTTTTCGATCTATATATGAATAACTCTCTACCCGAGGGATATGTAGTTTTGGGTGTTAGCAGAACCGACTTAAATGATGAAAAGTTCCGCAAAAAAATGAAAGAGGGTATTCGCCTATTTGCACATTACAAAGATGCACCGATAGAAAATATCAATCTTTTTCTATCAAAACTTTTCTATCTAAGTATAGATACGGCAAAAGGTGAAGAGTATGCTAAGGTGAAAGAAAAACTAAGCAAACTAAATAAAAAATACAAACTCGATCACAACTATATCTTTTATCTCTCTACTCCACCTGCTTTATACAATACAATACCTAAATTCTTATATGGCAATGGGCTTACATTGCAGCAAAAAGGGTTTCGCAGAATTATAATTGAAAAGCCATTTGGCCATGATTTAAAATCAGCAATAGAACTTAACAAACAGATTCTTGAATTCTTTCAGGAAGAACAGATTTATAGAATTGATCACTATTTGGGTAAAGAGACCGTTCAGAATCTTATGGTAACAAGGTTCGCAAATGGCATTTATGAACCTTTATGGAACCGTAACTTTATTCGTCATGTGGAGATAACTGCTTCAGAAAGTATTGGAGTTGAAGATAGAGGTGGATATTATGATCGGGCAGGGGCTTTAAGAGATATGATACAAAATCACCTTCTTCAGGTTATGTCACTTGTTGCTATGGAGCCACCGGCTAAACTAACTGCTGAAGATATCAGATATGAAAAAATGAAAGTTTTTCGATCATTACGTCCTTTTAGTGAAAATGATCTTAAAAACAATGTAATCAGGGGACAATATACAGAAGCAAATGTAAGAGGTAAACATTACATTAGTTATAGAGATGAGAAAAATGTCGATCCTGATTCTAGAACAGAGACTTATGCTGCGCTTAAAATCTATATTGATAATTGGCGCTGGCAGGGTGTTCCATTTTATATTCGTACAGGTAAACGTTTGCCAACAAATGTTTCGGAGGTTGTGATACATTTTAACCCTTCTCCTCAAAAGCTTTTCAAACAGCTTGATGAGTCCACCAACTCTGACAACCAGCTTATTATTCGAATTCAACCTGATGAAGGAATCTTATTAAAAACAGGCATGAAAGTACCAGGCAGTGGATATGAGGTAAGGTCTGTAAATATGGATTTTCATTACTCAGAACTGGTTGATCATTATATACCAAGTGCTTATGAACGATTGATACTCGATTGTATGTCAGGTGATAATATGTTGTATATGCATGGTGAAGCAGCAGAAGAGACATGGAAATTCGTTCAGCCTATTCTCGATTATTGGAAAAATGATAAAGATGCACCTTTACATGGTTATCCATCAGGTTCATGGGGACCGGAAATTGCTGATGATCTGATTGAAGGCAAAGAAAATACATGGAGATATCCATGTAAGAATCTTGCTGAAGATGGTATATATTGTGAGTTATAAAGGTTATAAATAAAAATGAATATATATATTTAAATGGATATACTTATTTTTAATTCATTGCAAGAGCTTAACGAGTCTTTTACTGAATGGTTTAAAGAAATCAACTCCTCAGAAAAACAGACAACTATTGCACTATCAGGTGGATCAACACCCAAATCGCTGTTTAACTACTGGTCCTCTTTGCCTGAAGGAGATATTGACTGGACAAAGATTAAGGTATTCTGGGGAGATGAAAGGTGCGTTCCTCCAGATGACAATGACAGTAATTACAAAATGACGAAAGAGAATCTGTTAGATAATATAAAGATTCCTAATGAGAATATTTTTCGCATAAAAGGAGAGAACAATCCAGCGCATGAAGCAAAGATGTATGGAGAGTTATTAAATAGAGAACTTGAACTACAAAACGGGACACCAGTTTTTGATATAATAATTTTAGGTATGGGAGATGATGGCCATACGGCTTCAATATTTCCTCATGAAATTGAGCTTTGGAATAATGAAAACAATTGTGTCACAGCCAACCACCCTGTAAGTGGACAGGTAAGAGTTAGCATAACCGGAAAAGTTATTAATGCAGCTAAAAATGTTGTATTTCTGGTAACAGGTAAAAATAAAGCGGAAAAGGTCAAAGAGATCATAGAGAATCCAGAAGAGGCAGAAAAAAAATATCCGGCAGCACTTGTACAACCGGATACTGACAATTTATACTGGTTCTTAGATACAGACGCCGCTGGGATAATGATATGATTCAAATTGTAGATAAATTGGATTAACCTAAATCCAATTTATCTAACAGTCTTTATTTTATAATCACATGCAACTTTACCCTTCTCCATATTTGCAAGTTTGCTCTTATTCATTCTCTTTCGTAGTAGAGAAATCTTATCGGTAAAAAGGATTCCATCCAAATGATCATATTCATGTTGAATTACTCGTGCAAGAAAACCATTAAAAACTTGGTCATGTGCTTGTAGGTTCTCATCTAAATATTGGATTCGAATCTCTTCTTCGCGACTCACTTTTTCATGAATTCCGGGAATACTTAGACAACCCTCTTCAACTACAGCCATTTCACCTTTTCTTTCGATGATATGTGCGTTGATAAAAACTTTCTTCATCCCTTCAAATTCAGGATGCTCTTCGTCGGCAAGTGGTGTTAAATCCACAACAAAAATTCTATCTTCTAAACCAACCTGTGGCCCTGCTAAACCTACTCCATCAGCCTGGTACATTGTTTCAAACATATTGTCTATCAACCCTTTCAAGTTGGGATAATTTGTAGGGTCTATATCCTTTGTTACCTTTCTAAGTATCGGATGACCATATATGTAAATTGGTAATATCATAATTTTAATCTTTTTGTTTCCATATAACCCTGAAGTATTATAGTTGCACTTATTTCGTCAACCAACTCCTTATTTCTACGATCCTGCTTTTTTAAACCTCCATCTATCATAGCTCTATGAGCAAGTTTCGATGAGAATCGTTCATCGCTATATTCTATATTTTTTTCAGGGAAATTCTTTTTTAACTGCTTTACAAAGAGCTCTATCCTGTTCATATTTTCAGAAGGCTCTCCATTCATCTGTTTTGGGAAACCAACAATAATTGTCTCTACCTCCTCCTTTTTAAGATAATCAAGAAGAAAACTCATAAGTTTTGAGGTCTCAACAGTTGTCAGCCCATTGGCTATAATCTGAAGCGGATCACTTACAGCTATACCGGTTCGCTTTTTACCGTAATCAATTGATAATAACCTTGCCATTAAAATTTATGGTGCATCAAAAGTTCTTCTGCGAAGCTCAAAGTCGCGACCTAAATATTTCTCTCTAACAATAGGGTTTTCAGCTAATTCCTCAGCAGTTCCCTGAAATAAAACTTTACCTTCAAAAAGCAGATATGCCCTGTCGGTTATACTTAATGTCTCATCAACATTATGGTCTGTAATAAGTATACCAATATTTTTATACTTCAATTGAGCCACAATAGATTGAATATCCTGAACTGCTATAGGGTCAATTCCGGCAAATGGTTCATCAAGCATTATAAATTTTGGGTCAATAGCAAGACATCTTGCAATCTCTGCACGTCTGCGCTCACCTCCCGAAAGCCTGTCGCCGGTATTCTTTCTAACCTTCTCCAGACCAAATTCATCTATTAAGCTCTCTAATTTAAGTTCTCGCTCTTTAGGAGTTTTACTTGTAAACTCAAGCACCGATTTGATATTGTCTTCTACACTCATTTTACGAAATATAGAAGCTTCCTGAGCTAAATAACCTATACCGCTTTGTGCACGTTTGAATACCGGATATTTTGTAATATTCTCTTTCCCTATAAATATATCACCCTCATTAGGAACAATCAAACCAACTGTCATATAAAACGTTGTGGTCTTTCCCGCACCGTTGGGGCCAAGCAATCCAACTATCTCGCCTTGCTTAACATTTATAGATACGTGACTAACTACAGTACGCTTGCCATACTTTTTCACAAGGTTATTAGTGCGAAGCATTAGCCTCTCACTTTGTTCAGTAACTGTTTCATTCACAGCAACACTCTCCTCTAAATCGGTAGCTGCAGATATTTCATGTAAATGTTCGCTCATCAGTATGAAAATTTGCACAAAGATATGAAAAAGTTACCAGTTAATAATCACTTAGTAATCACTATCTCCGCTTTTTCCACCTCTCCATTCATTGGTGGGTGAAATTTTGCAACTCTAACCTCAAGTGAAGTTATCTCACTATATTGGTCTATTAATCTTTTAAAAATTCTTGATGCTACATGCTCAAGCAATTTCGAGGGAGTTTCCATCTCAGCTTTAACAATATCATAAACATCTGCATAACTAATAGTATCTCTTACATCATCAGATTCACAAGCATCAGTCAAATCTGCATCAATTATAATATTAACTACAAAATCGCCCCCTACTATACTTTCATGAGGTAAAACTCCATGGAGAGCACGAAATTTCATATTACAAAGATTAATTCTTGTCTTCATCTATTCTGAATGGTTTTTAAAACTCAAATATAAGAACATTTTGTTATATTTGTTGTTTTTAAAACTGTATTGTCTTTCAACCTTTGAGGCTTATCTTTGAGATTCAAAATTATTGGTGAAAGGCAATTTTAAACAATTTCATAAACTACAGTACATGAAAAGAAACGAAATCCCTGAACGACTGGCAGCATTGCGTCAATTTTTAAATGAAGAAAATATAGATGCATTTATAGTACCAAGCACTGATGCTCACCTAAGCGAGTACCCCCCTAAATTTTGGGAATCCAGAAAGTGGATTAGCGGTTTTACAGGATCAGCTGGAACAGCAGTTATAACAAAAAATAGTGCCGGTGTATGGACCGACTCCCGTTATTTTATTCAAGCTGCAGAAGAGTTGAAAGATACTGGTTTCGATCTGTTTAAAATGGGACAATCAAACACACCTGATATGACCAGCTGGATCATTGAACAGGTTGGAAGTAATGGTACTGTTGGAATTGATGGGCTTGTTTATGCTGCATCTGAAGCTAAGGTGCTTAAAGATAAATTAGCAGTCAATAATATTAAATTAAACACCACTCTCGACCCATTCTCCAAAATAAGAACCGATAGACCTGAAATCCCAAAGAACATGGTTTTCACACTTCCCATTGAGTTTGCCGGAGAATCGGTTAAGAGCAAGATTGATAGAATTAATGCTGAAATCAAAAAGATAGGAGCAGACGGAATTATTATTGTTACTCTTGATGCAGTTGCATGGATCTTCAATTTAAGAGGTAATGATGTTGATTACAATCCTGTTGCTGTTGCATATGCATATGTATCCGAAAAAGAGACTATTCTATTTATAGACCCTGATAAAATTAGCTATGAGGTTTCACAATCATATATAGAGCAGGGTATAAAAGTTGCCGGCTACGACGATATTTTTGAATATGTCAAACTCCTTCCCGAAGGACAAAAGATCTGTGTTACCGGAAATAAAATAAACTGGAAGCTTCTACAATCGATTCCTGCAACATGCAAGATAGTGGATATCCCATCCCCTGTTGATTTGATGAAAAGCATTAAGAATGAGACTGAGATTAATGGCTTTCGCAATGCTATGATTAAGGATGGAGTTGCTTTGGTTAAGTTCTTTATGTGGCTTGAAGAAGCAGTTCCAACAGGTGAAGTAAAAGAGGTTACTATTGAGGAAAAACTAAGAGAATTTCGTTCACAACAGGATCTGTATGTTGGAGAAAGTTTCGGTACTATTGCAGGCTACAAAGGCAATGGTGCAATTGTACATTATCATGCAATGCCTGAAACATGTAAGGTTGTTGAATCGGAGGGATTACTCCTAATCGACTCAGGTGGTCAGTACAAAGATGGAACTACCGATATTACCAGAACTGTTGCTGTAGGCGAACTTACCAAACAGATGAAAGTTGATTATACAAATGTTCTTAAAGGTCATATTGCTATTGCTACTGCAATTTTCCCTGAAGGCACAAGGGGTTCTCAACTTGATGCATTTGCACGAAAAGCTTTATGGGACAACTGTGTTACCTATTGGCATGGAACCGGTCACGGTATTGGTCACTTCCTGAATGTACACGAAGGACCGCAAAACATTCGTCTTGAAGAGAATCCAACTATATTAAAACCTGGAATGGTTACTTCAAACGAACCAGGTGTTTATCGTGCCGATAAATATGGAATTCGTATAGAAAACCTTATTGTTACACAGGAGTATCTAAAGACAGAAGATTTTGGAACATTCTATAATTTTGAAACAATAACACTTTGTCCAATTGACACTAAGCCTATCTTAAAGAAATTACTTACAAAAAATGAAGTAAAGTGGATCAATAAGTATCACAAAATGGTATATAAGAGACTTAAGAATCATTTAAGTAAGGAGGAAAAGGCTTGGCTTAAAAACAAAACAGCTCCAATATAATTTATTTTAATAGTTTATCAAAAGTCGGTGTAACTGTTTACTACAAACAATACCCGACTTTTTATCTTTATATTATGGCTCTCATAAAATCAGTTAGGGGATTCACTCCCGAAATAGGTGAAAATTGCTATTTAGCAGAGAACGCAACTATAATTGGAGATGTGATAATCGGTAAAGATTGCAGCATCTGGTTTAATGCAGTACTTCGTGGTGATGTAAACTCAATTCGAATTGGCGACAGAGTAAATGTGCAGGATGGAACTGTAATTCACACTCTATATCAAAAATCGGTATCAATAATTGGCAACGATGTATCTATAGGTCACAACGTTGTAGTTCATGGGGCTGAAGTAAAGGATGGAGCCCTAATTGGAATGGGTGCAATACTGCTTGATCATTCTGTTATTGGAGAGGGATCAATTATTGCTGCCGGCTCTGTTGTGTTAAGTGGAACAATTGTAGAGCCAGGCAGTATTTATGCGGGAGTACCGGCAAAATTTGTAAAGAAGGTCGATATTGATCAATCAAAAGAGATGAACCAAAAGATAGCCAATAACTATCTAATGTATTCAAGCTGGTTTAAAGAGAATGAGGAATAGTCATTCTCTTTAAACCTAGCGCTCATGATCAGTACCATGTCGATTAGCCTCAACCATTTTATACAATTGGTCGTTAGGTCTTATTTTCTCATCTGTTTTAATTGAGAAAAACTCACCCTTTACAGCCTCATCTGTAGTTTTCAAGTCAACTCTTATATCATCAGCAGTAAAAAAAACTGCACCTGTTGTTGGGCCTGTAATCAGCAACTCGTCACCAGTCTTAACCGACTGTGTTTCCACAAGAAATTCGGTCACTCCAAGTTTTGTGAAATGTTTTATAGCCTTTCCAACATAAACTTTTCTTTTTGTTGCACCAGAACCGTAGCGATGTGTCCATTCGCCCAATCTTTGTCCAAGATAATAGCCATCCCAGAATCCTCGGTTAAAAACTGTAGAGAGCTTATCATTCCAAACATCAATCTTTTCTTGTGTAAAAGTATCGGTACAATAGCTTTCTATAGCTTCTCTATAGCATTCAGTTACAATTCTAACATACTCCGGCCCTCGTGCTCTACCTTCAATCTTAAAGACTTTTACACCTGCATCGAGCATCTTATTCATAAAATGAATAGTCTTAAGATCTTTTGGTGACATTATATATTCATTGTCGATCTCCAACTCTATATCGCTTGTCTTATCTTTTACAATATAGCCTCTTCTGCAGATTTGATTGCATGCACCACGATTAGCTGACAGATCCTTCTCATGTAAACTTAAATAGCATTTACCTGAAACAGCCATACAGAGTGCTCCATGCGCAAACATCTCAATCTGAACAAGTTCACCTTTTGGCCCTTTTATCTGCTGCTCCACAATATCTTTATGTATCGTTGCCACCTGCTCGAGATTAAGTTCACGCGCCAGTACCACTACGTCTGCATATTGAGCATAAAATTTAAGCGACTCTGTGTTGGTTATATTAAGTTGAGTTGATAAGTGAACCTCTATACCAATAGATCGGGCATACATAAGTACTGCAACATCTGCAGCTATAATAGCAGAAAGATCTGCCTCTTTTGCCGCATCAACAACCTTGCGCATAAGCGTCATGTCGTTGTTATAAATTATAGTATTTACAGTCAGGTAACTCTTTATATTGTGCTCCTTACAGATTGCAACAATTTTGTGAAGATCATCAATTGTAAAGTTGTTTGAAGATTTTGAACGCATATTCAACCCTTCAATTCCAAAATAGATTGAATCTGCTCCTCCCTGAATAGCTGCAATGAGTGATTCATAGGAGCCGGCCGGTGACATTATTTCGTAATTTTGCCTCAGTTTCATTGTGTAGCTCTGATTTTAAAATGCAAAAGTACAAAAAAAGAGTCAGTTCTCTTTCGATGGTTATTTATAATTAACTATTTGATTGATCTGAGTCTGAATCAATTTTAAGGTTTATTTATTATCTGATTGTAATTCAATAAGGTCTCAAGCAGTTTCGGATATTCAATATCCTGAATGTTTTGATTATAATCTATTGCCTGAGCTGCTGCAATAGCTGCAGATTGGCCTAATATCATAAATACGGGTTCCATGCGAAGCGACCCGAATGCAATATGTGAAGCGCTAATACAAACAGGTACAAGTAAGTTAGAGCACTCCCCTTTTTTCGGAACTATCGATCGGAAACTTACCGGATAGGCCGGAAATCCTCTTGCCTCAACATTTCCCTCATTCCGAACATAACCATTTACATCAACATATCTTTGTACATGATGTGAATCCATTCCATAACCAGCCATAGCAACCGGATCATTTGCCACCTCTATTCCTTCACAGTTTTTTTGAGTCATCACATAACTACTAACCATCCTTCTAGCTTCGCGAATATAGAGTTGTCTAGACCAATTATCACTGTTTTCAGTAAATTCATCTATACAAACACCCCATTTAGAAACCTCATTTCTTACCTTTTCCGGAATTCGGGGATGGTATGCAAGGGTCCACATCAATCCTTTTTGATAATTAAGATGAGCCTCAACTATTTTATCTCTCTCCTCATAAGTTGCTTCGGGGTATGCATAATTCTGACCTATAAAATCAGTTGAGAAGCCCTTCTGATTATTTGTGTCACTCTTTCTGTTTGGCATTGGAGTATTAATCCATGGAACCAATGGATCGCCATAACTATACATCTCCTCAATTGGCCCTTCTGCAGCTTCATAATTTCTGAAAAGCAGTTCATAATCAAGTTCTTTATAACCATCAGGTTTCACAAAAGGGATTCTATTTTCAGGGTGATCTGTTAAAGTCATTCTAAAACAATAAGCCTGAATTTTATTATCTCCTTCACCATCAACCCCTGGTGCTTCAGGAGAGATAAATGGAAGTAAACCACTTTCAGGTTTACCTTTTTCAATATATGGATCTACCCTATTTATAAAATTATGATGCATTGCATTATGAGAAATTGTTTTTGTAATAGTACTGTTTATTTTGTCCAGTTGAACACCATTAAGTGTTTCACCATATTGCTTATTCGATTCTCTACCAACTGTATAACTAACTCCGGAAGCTGCCATCAAATCACCTTCATAGGTTGCATCTATAAACATCTTACCTTTGTATACCTCTTCGGAAACCATTTTTATCTCAGAAATTGAGGTTCCATCTTTTTTCACTCCTCCATTACGAAGAAGTTTCTTATTGTAGACTAAATCAATCTTCTCTTTTGCCATCATCTCTTTATAGATTTTAAGGGCAACAGATGGTTCAAATGTCCACATAACATCTTCACCTTCAATATTTCTCGATTGAGAATAACTCTCTTTTTCTTGTCTGGACCAACTCTCCGATTTGTCGTAATACTTTTTTATATTCCTGTAAAACTCTCTTGAAATACCTCCAACAGCATCTCTGCTACCTATATCAGTTGCACCCAATCCGCCCGTTGTTAGACCTCCAATTCTATTAGTCGGCTCAATAAGCAAAACTGTTTTATTCATTCGTGAGCATTGTATTGCTGCAGAAATTCCTGCAGAAGTTGCACCATAAATTACAACATCATACTCTTTACGAGACGACTGTGCACTTAGTAAAGCTGTATTAAGAATTAAACATAAGATTATCAGAAAGTTTCTTCTCATTATATCATGGATTAAAAATTCATATTATTTATAATAATTTCCAAGGCTTTCTATACTCGTATGAAAGATATCTGTAAGCAATATCTGAATTTGTAAAATATTTATACAGATTATATCTCTTTACGAAACATAGAAAGGCATTCATTGCAAAACTATGATTAATAGCAATTTACCATTGAAGAGACCTAAATAACGACGAACAATTTAGAGTGACTATTTTAATTGCTGAAGGAGCTGCTGTGCCTCTTTTAGTCCTTTACGATAAGTATCTTCCATAAGAATAATTTTTCCATCCTGACGTTTACTTTCGTTAGATGCCTCCATGAAAGTGAATATTTCAAGAGTCTCATTCTCAGAAATAGGTGATACACCAGTTTTAAAGAATTCAATTATTTGATCTAACAATACGCCATAACCTTCAAAACCTCCCGCTGGAACAGCACCATTTTCTGTAAATACAGTACCACCAAAAATACCTTTACCTGTACGCAAACCTCTGAATGTACCTATTCGTCCATCACTCCATAAACCTGTAACAACATCGGTTCCTTCGGATGACATGCGATTAACCTCAATACAGCCTGTTCCCATAATTGTGAATAGACCCTCAATACCATGAATTCCATACCATCCAAAATCTGGATGAGTAAGTTCTCTTGTTGCAGGAGAATATGTATCAGCACCAAGCACATTTCCCAATTTACCGTTTCTAAACTCCTGATTTTGTGGAGTGAATCTTACGGCAGAAGATGAGAAAATTGGAACATTGTATTCACGAGCCAGCTGATATATTGCTATAGATTGAGCAAGTGTTGCAGCAAGAGGTTTATCAATAAACATTGGTTTGCCTGCTTTAAATACTTCATGGGCCTGCTCCAAGTGCAGATTTCCATCATTAGTTTCCAATAAAACGCAATCAACTTTCTTCAATAGATCATCAATAGATGGAACTATCTCTACTCCCAACTCTTTTACCTGATCAATGTAGCTTGGGATACGATCGTAACTCGACTTAATTGTTTTTGATCCATATGGATAGGCGGCTACAATTTTAAAATCTTTATACTGCTCTTTTTTATCTGCTCCATTCAACTCTTTAGTGAATGCAATTGAATGTGAAGTATCCAATCCAATAATACCGACTTTAACTTGTGCTTGTGATGTAAGTAGAAAGAGGGATAAAATGGCTGAAATAATAACTCTTATTTTCATCTGTCTATTTTTTTAAATATTATTTTCTAATAATGATGCGCTATCTCTATCCAGATATAGTATTACACATTTTTTTGTTCTCAAAATAGTTGCAGGACACTCTTCGCTAATTTCACCGTTCAATGTTCGGTAAACAGCTTCAGCCTTGTTTCTGGCAGGGACCATGCAAAACATTTGCTGACCTCTCAGTAATGCAGGAATTGTAATTGTCATTGCATGAGTCGGCACATGGTCGATACTTATAAACAACTTCTCATTAACCTGTTGCTGTCTGCAGGCCCATTCCAACTCTACAACCTTAACCAGTTTTGAGTCGTTAAAATCTGCCACTGGTGGATCATTAAATGCAATATGTCCATTCTCCCCTATTCCTAAGCAAACTATATCTACAGGATTGTTTTCTAATAAATCGGAATAGCGAATGCATTCTGCCTCTGGATTTTCTGCCTGACCGTTTAAAAAATTAACTGATTTAAATGGTACCTGATCAAAAAGATGTCTTCTTAAGAAATTACCAAATCCTTGTGGTGCATCTTTTTCTAATCCGATATACTCATCCATATGAAATGCGTTTATCTTTTCCCATCTGATATTTTTGTCTGCTATCAACTCTTTCATAAAATCACTTTGCGACGGTGCAGCGGCAAATATCATGTTTATCTCCTCTTTTACCTCAAGCAACTTCTGAATAGCATTAGATACATTGATGGCAGCCTCTTTGCCCATCTCTTCCCTATTAGGAAAAATTCTTACTTCCAAAAACTCTTTGTTGAAGCTTATTACATCATTATTATCTTTTGTAAACGACATCTCCTTCTATAATTGTATGTGAAACATTAATATTACTATCGAAAATTACTAAATCCGCATCTTTTCCAATTTCAATTGACCCTTTGTGGGAGTCAATTTTCATAATTCGAGCAGGTGTAAGGGTCATCATCTTGATTGCATCAATTAACGGAATTTCAGCTACTTCTACCATGGTGCGAACTAATCTGTCGGTTGTAGCAACACTTCCGGCAAAGGCTGTTCGATCTTGAAGTTTGGCTACTCCATCTTCAATTATTACTTTCTGACCTTTCTCAAGACTACCCAAGATTGACTCACCGTCAGGCATTCCGGCTCCTCTCATCGAATCTGTACAGAGCGCTGTTCTGTCAGGTCCTTTAAATTTATATACAAATTGAAGTAGCGATTTTGGAAGATGTACTCCATCGGCAATAATCTCAACATCCATATCATCAATAAGATATGCTGCCTCCACAACACCTGCATATCTATATGCATTTCGTCGGGTTATTGTCGACATCCCTGAATATAGATGCGTTGCAAGTGTGAATCCTGCATCAAACGCTTCAACCACCTCTTCATAAATTGCATCTGAATGAGCAACTGCTGTTAATATATTCTTCTCCTTAAGCACTTTTGCAAATTCAAGGGCACCGGGAAGTTCAGGGGCAAGACTCCAACGAACTATATCATCCGATTCAGCCAGTATCATATTATACTCTTCGGGTTCTGGATTTCTAAGATATTTAGGATCTTGCGCCCCACGCTGGTTGTATGCAAAATAGGGCCCCTCTAAGTGCAATCCTAAAAATTTAGCACCTTTTGTATTAGTCCTTTTAGCCTCTTTAAAAATGGCAAAAGTCTTCAACAACTCATCAGTAGTACTCGTTAAGGTAGTTGGCAACAACGCAGTAGTGCCATGCTGAGCATGTTTTTCTGCTGCACCAAGATATGCCTCAACAGTTCCATCCATAAAGTCGTGTCCCCCACCTCCGTGAGTGTGTATATCAATAAAACCTGCTGATATATAGCTGTCTTGCGCATCAATTACTATATCCTCGTTTGTAGGAATTATATCCTCAGAATTTAAAATTTTTGATATTTTTCCATTCTCACAAACAATTGTAAGCTTCTCCTCTATTCTATCAGAGAATATTACTTTTCCATTTTGTATAATAGTTCTTTTATTCATCTTATTATTTTTTTTCAATTAGATTTAACTCGCTTCCACGATTTAATCTTATATCCCCAAATCGAATACCATACAATATATGCAAAGCATGGGATTAGCACTGCGTATGAATTCTTCATCGACTCAAATGCCGGCAGACTAACGCTGTTCATTTCAAAAAATGAATTGTAAACAATTGGCATAATAGCACTGCCACTCAATGCCATCACTAAAAATGCCGAGCCCAGATTTGTAAATCTTCCGAGTCCATTGATTGCCAATGGCCAGATGCCAGCATAATGCAATGCATTTGGTAATCCCATCATCACCAAAAACCACAAGGAGATATCTGTTGACATACCCAGAAAATTGACTGTTCCCGACACTGTTATTATTAATATTGATAATAACAAATTAATACTTGAACAAATTAGAAGAGCATTACGCTGTTTCAAATATTTTGGAATCAATGCAATACCTATAAAATAGCCCAGGAACGTAAGCAGCATTGTGTAAGAAGGAATATTATGAGCGGGACCTGAAAGACTTTCACCCATTGTTCCTGCGTATTGAATACTTGTTCCCAATGCAATCATTTGGGTGCCGATATGAAAAAACATTGCTACAACTCCCAAAATCAATGCAGGATATTGGAAGATAGATTTTTGCGATTTCACATCTTCGTCCGACTGTCTGTTTACCATACTTGGATCCAGCTCTGGTAATACTGAGTAGCGTATGATAATTCCGAATATAAACAGTGCTACTGCCAAAACAAGGTAAGGTGTTATCACCCCTTGAATCAGAGTATCTAATGCCGCATCCAAATCAGCTCCGGTATAGACTCCGGCCTCAATTTCCTGCATAAGGACTTTGTCAGATTGGCGAATTACGACTGCTGCAAATATTATGTTTGCTATTACACCTGCCAGTTTATTTCCGGTACCAACAATACTCAATCGTTTTGCAGCACTCTCAATTGGACCAACTATTGTAACATATGGATTAGCAGCCGATTGAAGAATGGCTAACCCAACTCCAAGGAGGAATAATCCTATAAGAAAAATCTGGTAGATTCTGCCATAAGCAGCCGGTACAAATAGTAATGCACCAATTGCCATACACCATAATCCATACATCATCCCTTTTTTATAGCCTATTTTATTGAGAAGCAGCGATGATGGAATGGCCATTATTAAATATGCAATATAAAAAGCAAATGTTACCAGGTAAGATTCAAATCGAGACAGTTGTAAGGTCAACTCGAAATAGGGAATTAATATTGTATTAACCCATGAAACCAAACCGAAGATAAAGAATAGTAAGGCTAAAATAATCATCGATTTGACAGTTGTGCTTTTGTCTTTAATTTGAGTAATTTGAGGGGTCGCAGTCATTGTTTACAAATTTTAGTATTATGATTATACAAAAGTATTTTTTGGCTTACTCAGAATTGCTTTAATAACGTAATTAAGATTTCAAATATCGTTATTAATGGTAGTCCTTATATCTGTTTCTGAACTCTACAGGTGTGCACCCTTTTATTTTCTTAAATATACGTGATATATTCTTACAATCGTTGAACCCCGATTCTAATGCCAGGTCGAAAAGAGTTCGGTTGGTAGTGAGCAGAAGGTTTGCAAAATATTCGATTCTGCAATTCAATATGAACTGATAGATTGATGTACCCATTTGATCTTTGAATTTTACTTCAAGATTGCGTCGTGAGAGGGGCACCATTTTTATAAGACCTCCAATATCTATATCTGTAGTGAAGTTATCCTCTATATAATTTACAATCTTAGAGATATACTCATTCGAAATATCATATTTCTCAGTCGATTTACGAAGTTCGATTCTGGTAGGCTTGATAATGATATTAAATGGTTCAACAATCTCTCTGTTTATCATACGGTCGATTAAAGCACCGGCTTCATATCCTCCCTTTTCAACATCGGTCACTATTGAAGAAATGGGTGGATCGGATAGCTGACAAATCAGTTCATCGTTATCAACTCCCAATAATGAAATTTCATCAGGTATCTTAATATCGTTTATAGTACATATTTGTGAAATACGTAAAGCAAAATTATCGTCACAGGCAAACAGGCCCACAGGTTTTGGAAGATCTAACAACCACTTATCCAGCTCTATATAACTTGTACCCCACTCCTCTCCATTGATATTATCACTCTCGAAATAGTAGTAGTTCACTCCAGCTTTTTCAACCTCCCTTCGGAATCCCTCAGCTCGTTCCTGAGACCATATTACACCTTTATTTCCATAAAATGCAAAATTGCGATATCTACGTTTTATAAAAAACTTGGCTGCCATCTCTCCTGTGCCAATATAATCACCTGTTAGGTTTGAAAAATGGGGACTCCTCTCTTTATAGTTCTGTAGTAGAACCGGGATATTTAAACTCGACAGAAGATTTGTTCCATCATGATCCCAACGGGCAATAATGGCATCTGCTTTCCACTCTTTAGCCCATTCAACAATACCTTCAGTTCCATATAATGTTTTATAATATGCTGGTAATCGATAAAACATCCATGGTCCATAATCCTGAGAGTACTGTATAAGACCTTTTAGAAGTCGTCTACTGAATTCACTGGAATAGTCTATAAGGATAAGTATGCGTTTCATTTTTTATTATAAACCTGAAAAAAGTCGATGTCTCACTCTAAATTTTTCACTATTTATTCTGAATGTTTAATCACTTTGCGAAGATTTAGGCATTCGATACTCAAATATAGTTTTATATATTCAAAATGATTGATCTAAAAGCGGTTTTAACAAAAAAATAGGGCATATTCATTTCGAATATACCCTAAAGATTAGTGTTATGATTAAATTCTATTCAAATACAATTTTCTTTATCATATGTTCTACATCATCAAAGGCTTTGCCCATAACTTCAAGCATTACACCTCCTATTTGAGAAGCAAACATTGCTGAATTCATTCGAGAAATATAGGTTATACCATCCGTTTTCATATAAACAGAAACTCTGCATGGCATCATATTAGAATATATCCTTAAAGAATCATCCGATAGTAAACGATAAGCATAATCAGGTTTACATATCTCCACAACTTTAACAGGAAGAACCTCTTTACCGTTCTTTCTCATAGTTTCCTGTAAATCATGTACATGAATTACTTTCCATTCATTTTCAACAACTAATTCTGTAAGCTGTTTTAATGTTTCATCAAAATTATATCTACTTCTGTTCTCAAAAAACATTGTTTCCATCTATAAATATTTATTACTGTTTTTTCAACAAAACCTCTTCAATAACCTTTTTAAAAGTATCTTTAGGAAGTGCTCCCTGTGCCATCTGAGGCTCTTCACCCATAGGCACAAAAAGTATTGTAGGAATACTTCTTATTCCAAATTCACCAGCTAATTGCTGCTCTGCTTCAGTATCAATCTTATAAATATAAATTTGTCCTTCATATTCAGCAGCTAGCTCTTCAAGAATTGGAGCAATCATCTTACATGGACCACACCAGTCGGCATAAAAATCAATAATTGCCGGTTTATCACCTAAATAGACCCATTTATCGGGCGTTTCTTCAAAATTAGCTACCTTTTCTAAAAATTCTGCTCTTGTTAAGTTGATTGTTTTTTTACTCATATTTTCTTCTGTTTTATTATTGTTTGTTTCTGTAGTGTTTGAACTTTTTTCGCCTTTGTTACTGCAACCAATTAAAGTTGATGTAATTGCAAATACCACCGCTAAAATTACCGTTATCCTTCTTTTCATTATAAATTATTCTTATCCATAGTTTCATTATCATTTGAAATCTCACTCGTTTTTGTTTTATATCTGCCATTTACAAAATCCGAAATCAGTTCAAAGAGCAGATAACCAATTAGTGAGCCATAAAATATCATTATATATGGGTTTGATTTTAAAGCACATGTACCACTAACACAACCAATAAAGTAGTAGTATAAGTATCCGCCTAATGCACCTATAACAACACCCATTATTTTAATCCAATGTTTTAATAGAAAATTCTTCATAACTTTATTTATTTGATCCGTTTATTACCAAATCACAATTCATAATGCATTTCAACACATTTGTGATACGTTTATCTCTTAGTGAGTAGTAGTTATTTTTTCCCTCTCTTCTGCAAGTAAGAATCCCTTTTGAACGCATATCTGTAAGGTGATGTGAAAGCAACGATTGCTCACAATCTGCACCTTCCTGCAGTTCACTTACACTCATTTCATTTCCTCTCGAGAGCTGCATGATAACACATAAACGTGTTTCATTGGCAAGAGCTTTCAATATGTATGCAGCCTCTTCAAGTTGAGTGCGATACATTTTGACATTTTCTAGCTCAATAAAATCTAGTTTATCTATTTTTTCAGTTTCCATATTCTTTATCATCATTCAAACACATGAACATATATTCATATATATTTGTTCAATTAAATATTCTATTTTTTTTAAATTTTCAAAAACTATTATTCTGATTTTTATTTACTCTATGAGTAAAACGTTTCCTGGACAAGAAAAGGACAAAACATCATGTTTAATGACTTTGCTCAAACAAATCTCTAAGTTTAGCCTTAACTTGACCTTAACTTGGCCTTATATTGGCCTTATATTGCTCTTTTAAACTCCATTTACAGTAGAGCAAGGTAAGACTTTATTAATACCAAATAGATGCTTTAGGCTTAATTAACTCCAAAGTAATAAGTGAGCTTGGCTTCAAATAAACGGTGTGCCGAGCGACCAAAATATGAGTCTTTACTGCGGCGACTCTCGAATATGTTGCCCAAACCAAAATAGTAGCGACCTTCAAGATCAAAGACTCCAAGACCTGTATTGAATTCTAATCCTAAACCACCGACTATGCCATAATCGAATCTTTTTAATTGATCGAATGAGCCATATTGAGTTCCTATTGGTAGGTCGGGGTTAGACGCTTTGCGATCTTCAACCTCAGCTGCAAGTGCACTGCTCATCTCTTGCAGATCGTTTAATAAAAAGCTGATTTGGGGACCGGCATTAACAATGAAACGAGTTTTATTGCCGAAGTAGACGTGGGTCATAAATGGAACTTCGATATAATTCAATGTTCGTTTATATGAGAAGTCAGATTCTTCATCAAATTCTTCTTCCCATCCTCTACGTGAATAATTTGCCTCAATTATCAGTCCAAGATGCTCCATAGAAATATACTTTGCTGAAACACCTCCGAAGTAATCGATTTTTTGAATTTGAGGAACTCTGGGAATAAAATCTACTGTGGATGAATATGCTCCTCCTCCTATTCCAAAATAGAGCTTATCATCAAATGTTTTTCTTTGAGCAAAAAGATTACTTATACCAAACAGTGATATAGCAAGCACTAATATAAACTGTTTCATTTACTTATATCAATTTTTGTTAGTCGTCCATTGGCTTCATAATTAATGAAGTAAAGACCGGTATTGAAGAAACCACCCCAGTTGTTAAGTCGCACAAAATTAAATGGGAACTGAAGAGAATTGATTTGAACTTTATCTATATTCTGTTCGAAATTTACCCCATATTGCTGAATTGCTGTCAAGAAAAACAAACCCGTATCATATCCCCACATTCCATATCCGGGGTTGGTATCTAACAGGCTTCTATTATACCATCTGCTGAACTTATCTTTAAAGGTCTGGACCTCTGTGCTATTTTCATTAACAAAGAAAGGTGAGTAAATATAAGTATCGAAATGGTGAAAATCACCTATCAAACTGTTGTAGGTCTGCCATTCGGGGTATCCGAAAAGACGAATTTTAATCTGTGAATTGGATTCTTGTAATGTTTTTAATTCATCTATTATACTTGAAACATCACTCATCTCACCACTTGTTGGAATAATTATATTCTCTCTGTCTGGTTTCAAAAGTGACAGCAGAAAACTGTCAAGTGTACTTACACTACCAACAGACTCAAAGCTGATATTATTGGTTCTTAAGCTGTTTTGAAGTTGCGTTATAAATTCAATCTTGTTATTATTCCCACAACTTACAAATATAACATTTGAATTTCTGAATTTTTCGATGAATTTTGATGATGCTTTATCAATTTGCGACTTAGTTAGAGGGTTGACTTGAAAAATGTTTCCATTGTTTAGAATCTCTCCATTACTCTGAGAAAAAGGAACAACATACTTTATATTTCTCTCTTTAGAGAAGTCGGATATTACTTTTATCTGAGTATCGTTAACTCCACCAATAATTAAATTTAAAGATTGCATCTCCAATGTCTGGAGTAGGCTCTGCAGTTTTCCTACATCATTCCCTTTCCCTATTTCAAAAACATATAGTTCGAGATTGGCACCTCTATTTTTCATCTCCTCTACGGCTAGAAGAAATCCTTCATAATACTCTTGTAGTCTTAGGTGACCTCCACCGGTTTCATCTAAAAAAGGAAGCAGAAGTCCAACTCTGTTAACTCCAACCTTCTCTGGATTTGGCATTTGTGTAAGTAGACTATTTACATCGTTCTCTAAACGCTGTTTTGCAAATTCAAGTGAGCTACCTTCTACAGGAATAACTAACTCCATATTTGGCTTTAACCCTCCGGTTAATATAGGATTTGCGTTAACAATATCTCCAACCTCTACACTATATCTGCGAGATATGCTATATAGAGTTTCTCCTCTCTCAACCTTGTGTGTTAATTGTGAAGATTGTGATTCAAAAGGGGTTACAAGCTGATATGATTCGAAAAATGGTACACGTATGGTTTTTCCTATCTGAAATGTTTCGGTAGACAGCCCCGGATTTGCAGCAATTATATCTTCTGGTTTAAGTGAATATGTTTTGGATACTGAATAAAGTGTCTCTTTGGGTAAAATTGTATGAAATCTATAATTCTCCTCTTTCTCTTCGCTTAACACTCTTTTCTGAGGGATAATTAATATCTGTCCAACTTCAATTGTTTCTTTCACAGAAGGATTCAATCGATATATTTCGTCAACCGAAGTATTATACATTCTAGAGATGCTATAAACAGTCTCTCCACTTACAACCGTATGATTAAAGTTTATATTCTGATCTGTGACACTTGCTTGATTTGGATTAGTAGGTGAAACGGTTTGTGTGGTATTTGCCGAATTATCTCTATTTGGCTCACGAACAACAACATTCTGTGCAACAGGAATTAGTAACTCCTGTCCTATCTGCAAACCTTTATTTGCATCCGGATTACTTCTTAAAATATCAGCAACTGTAACAGAAAAAAGTCTTGAAATAGCGTATAGTCCTTCACTTGGCTGCACTCTGTATTTGTAATAAGATTTACCTTCTACCGTGACCGTTTCATACTGCAGTGCTTGTGCCTCTATTTTACTTGTCACTATAGAAAACAAGAACACTAAGGATAATATCTTTGTCATAAATTGAGTGTTACCCATGCTTACCTATATTTATATGAATTATCGTATACAAATTTTAACGTACAAAAATAGCAATATTATTTACAATTACGGTGTTAGATCTTGCATCTTACTCCCTGTTTGACAGTATTTAGAACAATTTAAACACAATTATAGTTCTATTCTTATTTAATCATTTGATTTATAAGTTACCCTGAAACAGCAGATTAAAATGGTAATGGATCTTTTCCGTTTGATAAAAACTCGGAAGATGAGGATTTTGAAACTCCATTAAAATCGGAAGGTTTTGTATTTTTATTCATCTTCGAAGGCAGTTCAACATAATTGCGACTCACAGAAAATTCGTCGAGATTCTGGAACCTTGCATATTCATTGTCGAATCTCATATGTGCAATACCTGTTGGACCATTTCTATGTTTTGCAACAATTATCTCTGCTATACCAACTAAAGAGTTGCCATTTTCATCCTCTGTAATTCTATAGTATTCAGGTCGGTGTATAAAACATACGATGTCGGCATCCTGCTCAATTGCTCCCGATTCACGAAGGTCTGACAACTGAGGGCGTTTTCCTTCATTACCTGTACGACTCTCAACTCCACGATTCAACTGAGATAGGGCTATAATTGGTATATTCAACTCTTTAGCCAATCCTTTGAGAGAGCGGGAAATCATACTTACCTCCTGCTCACGACTACCAAAATTCATTCCACTTGCATTCATCAACTGAAGGTAGTCGATTATTAGAACTTTTACATTATGCTCCCTTACAAGACGTCTGGCTTTGGTTCTTAGCTCAAATACCGACAAACTGGGTGTGTCATCAATATAGATTGGTGAGTTGTATAACATCTTGTGATTTTTATCGAGTCTCTCCCACTCATCATCTGACAAACGACCACTCTTTATGCTCTCACCCTTAATCTGACAAACATTTACAATCAATCGGTTAACTAGCTGTACATTCGACATCTCAAGAGAAAAAATTGCAATTGGTTGCTCAAAATCGAGTGCCATATTCTTAGCCATTGAGAGGACTAATGCAGTTTTACCCATTGCAGGTCTTGCAGCAATAATTACCAAGTCTGATTTTTGCCATCCTGAGGTTAAAGTATCCAACTCTTTAAAACCGGTTGGCAGGCCACTCATACCATCTTTCCTGTTAGCGGCAATCTGAATATTTTCTAATGCTTCTTTAATAACAGGGTTAATCTGGATTACATCTTTTTTTACATTTCGTTGAGAAATCTCAAATAGCTTACCTTCTGTCTCTTGCATCAGGTCATCTACATCAACAGTTTCATCGAAGGCACTTTGAGAAACTTGAGAAGAGAAAGTGATCAACTCTCGCGCAAGATATTTTTGTGCAATAATTCTTGAATGGTACTCAATATGGGCAGCAGATGCAACCTTTTCAGATAGTTCTGCAATATATAATGCTCCACCGGCCGACTCTAACTCACCTCTTCGTTTTAATTCTTCAACAACAGTGAGTACATCAACAGGTTTTTGTTGCATCGATAATCCCTGAATTGCTCCATAAATAAGATGATGGACAGGATCGTAAAAACTTTCGGGCTTTAAGATCTCGCTAACAATAGAATAAGCATCTTTTTCTAGCAATAAAGCACCTAAAACAGCCTCTTCAAGTTCTCTGGCTTGAGGTGGCAACTTGCCAATATCGGGACCGGTAACGGTCTTTTCTACTACTTTTACTGAAGGTTTTCTAACCTGCTTCTCCATTTAGTTTCAAAATTATTTTTAATGTCTGTAAAGTTAGGCACTAATTTATTGTGAGGTCAATTTTATTAAGTTTACTTACCTAAAAGTTATTAACAAAGGTGTTGAAAACTTTTTATTAATACAAATAGAACTTTGATTTATACGGTTTTACTTAATAATTTCATTATGACAAAATAATTTGTTATAATTGTAATAGAAATAGGACTTTTATTTACACAGTTTTACTTAATCATTTCATTATTACAAATGAATTTGTTATAATTGTAACAGAAATCGATCATTATGATTTAAATATATGTTCCAATTGAGAATCATTATAAGTTTATACTTACATCACACATACACAATAAAATAGTGATATAAATAGTAATCGATAAATAGAAAAGTAAAGACCTTAAGATTTAACCTCAACGAAATGAATAGATTAATATAAAATAGTAAACCTGTATATAAAAGAACAATCACTTAATTAAGTTTTTATGAACGCAGAAGAGATTAAAAAACAGAAAGACAAAATGAATCAGAAGAAAATGACTACTGTTGCCGGTGCACCTGTAGCCAATAATCAAGATTCGATGACTGCCGGACCTCGTGGAGGAATGATGCTTCAGGATGTTTGGTTTTTAGAAAAACTTGCTCACTTTGATAGAGAAGTGATTCCGGAAAGAAGAATGCACGCAAAGGGTTCAGGTGCATTTGGAACATTTAAAGTAACAAACGATATTAGTAAGTATACAAAAGCAAAAATATTCTCTGAAATAGGTAAAGAGACAGAAATGTTTGTTCGTTTCTCAACTGTTGCAGGTGAAAGAGGAGCGGCTGATGCTGAACGTGATATTCGTGGATTTGCAATGAAATTTTATACTGAAGAGGGTAACTGGGATCTTGTTGGAAATAATACACCTGTATTCTTCTTTCGCGATCCACTAAAATTCCCTGATCTGAATCATGCTGTAAAGCGTGACCCTCACACCAATTTGCGCAGTCCTAACAACAACTGGGATTTCTGGACTAACTTACCGGAAGCACTCCATCAAATTACTATAACTATGAGCGATAGAGGTATCCCAAAGAGTTATCGACATATGCATGGTTTTGGAAGTCATACCTACAGCTTTATCAATAGTGAAAATGTAAGACATTGGGTGAAATTTCATTTTGTAACACAACAGGGTATTGAGAACTTGACAGATGGTGAAGCTGCAACAATTGTCGGAAATGATAGAGAGAGCCATCAGCGCGACCTGTTTGAAGCAATTGGAAACGGGAACTTCCCAAAATGGAAAATGTTTATTCAGGTAATGACTGAGGAACAGGCTAACAATATGCCTTATAATCCGTTTGATTTGACCAAAGTTTGGTATAAAAGCGAGTTTCCTCTTATTCCTGTAGGCGAATTTGAACTGAACCGTAATCCTGATAACTATTTCCATGATGTTGAACAGGCTGCATTTAATCCTGCTAATGTAGTACCGGGAATTAGCTTCTCTCCAGATAAAATGTTACAGGGCAGACTTTTCTCTTATGGCGATGCTCAACGTTACAGACTTGGAGTAAATCATCATCAGATTCCTGTAAATCAACCAAAAGGAGTTAAGGATGGAAGCTACAACTCTTTCCATCGTGATGGTCAGATGAGAGTAGATGGTAATCATGGTGCAACATTGCATTATGAGCCAAACAGCTATAATTTGTGGCAAGAAAATCAAGAACATAACGAACCGGTTGAAAAGGTTTATGGTGATATCAAACGTTGGAATTTCCGTGAAGATGATGATAATTACTATGAACAACCTGGCAAATTATTCCGCTTGATGGATTCTAATGCTCAACAGCGTCTGTTTGACAATACTGCTCGTAACATGGGCGATTGCGATGAAATAATAAAAATTCGTCATATCGGCAATTGCTATAAGGCAGATCCAGCTTACGGTAGAGGCGTTGCAGATGCTCTTGGTATCTCTTTAGAGAAAGCTGGTATTGAATAAGTTTTAATTTTTTAAATATAATTACATTTAAAGGGGAGAAACATTTTCTTCCCTTTAAATGTTATAAGTGTACTTAAAACAATATAATCTCATATAATTGCATCTGCCCTCTTTATCGGGTAGATTTTCTTTTTTATTATCTTTGAAACTTATTTGATTACTATAAAAGGTAGCGACATGTACAAAAAAATATTTTTATCTATAATAACTTTAGCTATCCTGACAATAATTTCAGGTTTTGCTCAAAATCCTATTTCTTGGAATTTCTCTTTAGAAGATGCCGGTAATGGCGAGGTGAATATAGTAGCAAAAGCATCTATTGAAGAGGGATGGTATATGTATGATACTAATATCCCTGAGGGTGGACCAAATCCTACAACAATTGAGTTTGACGAAATTAAAGGGGCTATTTTATCAGGCAAATTTGAGGCATCTGATAAAAAAGCTAAAGTCAAATTTGATGAAGTTTTTCAGATGGAGATTGGCTCATTCACAAATTCAGTTACTTTTAAGCAGAAAATTAAGATTACAGATAAAACAAATTTTTCAGTTCTGGGAAATGTAAGAGCACAAGCATGTAATGAAGTCACTTGCACACCTCCACTACCTATAGATTTTGAATTCGGAGCTAATAAGCTTCCTTCATCTTTAGTTGTTAATTCTGATGTCAGAGATAATAGCACTTCTACTGCAGAAGAAATCAATTCAGCTGGTATATCAAACGAATTGTCTGAAAGTGAAAACAGTAAATTAACTGCATCTGCAGGTTTACAAACAGTTGATAGTGAAATATTGTGGACTCCGGTTATTAGTGAACTTCAATCGTTAAGTGAAGGAGATGATTTAGCCGGTGCATCACTAATCGACATTCTATTAAAGGGTATTTTATGGGGCTTCGCAGCCTTACTTACTCCATGTGTATGGCCAATGATTCCTATTACTGTCAGCTTCTTTTTAAACAGGAACAAAAAGAGTCGCAAGAAAGCTGTTAAGGATGCAACCATTTATGGTATCTCTATCATATTTATATATGTTACTTTAGGACTGATTATTACTGCTATTTTTGGTGCTAGTGCACTTAACAATATTGCAACCAGTCCTGTATTCAATCTAATTTTCTTTGCTCTGTTAATTACTTTTGCATTCTCATTTATGGGGGCATTCGAACTTATTCTGCCTGCTTCTTGGACAAATAAGATGGATAGCAAAGTTGATAGTTCAAAAGGCTGGATCAGCCTGTTCTTTATGGCATTTACTTTAGCATTGGTTTCTTTTTCATGTACAGGTCCAATCATCGGATGGTTACTGGTTGATGCAGCTACACATGGCAACCTCCTTGCTCCGGCAATAGGAATGTTTGGTTTTGCACTTGCACTTTCTATCCCATTTACACTCTTTGCTATTTTCCCATCATGGCTGAAATCTCTTCCAAAGTCGGGAAGCTGGTTAAATTCAGTGAAGGTTGTACTTGGCTTTATAGTTCTTGCAGTTTCACTTAAATTCTTATCAGTAGCAGATCTTTCAAGTGGATGGGGCCTACTTGACCGTGACATATTTATATCGATCTGGATTGTGCTGTTTGTCTTACTTGGTGTTTATTTATTAGGCAAGATAAAACTTAGAGGTGATAGCGATTTAAAACATCTTTCGTTGCCACGACTATTTTTAGCTATGATATCCTTTAGCTTTGCTATATATATGGTTCCGGGGTTATGGGGTGCACCTTTAAAACCCCTAAGTTCAATTATTCCTCCTTTGTCGACACAGGACTTCAAATTAGTTGATAACTCTATGGAACAAGTGTTTGATGACTATGAAACTGGTATGGCTTATGCGGCTCAATCGGGAAAACCGGTTCTTCTTGAGTTTGGTGGTCATGGATGTGTAAATTGTCATAAGATGGATGCAACTGTTTTAGCTGATGAAAGAGTAAAAAATCTTATTGAAGAGGAGTTTGTATTTATAGTGTTAATGGTTGATGAAAGGACAAAACTTCCACAAATAATGGAGGTTGAAGAATCGGGCAGAAATTCTCGACTTAGAACTGTTGGCGACAAATGGAGTTATCTTCAAAGGCATAAATTTGGAACTCAATCTCAACCATTTTATGTAGTTCTCGACCATCAGGGAAAACCTCTTTCTCCATCTCATGCATATGATGAAAATGTGGAGAGTTATATCGACTTTCTACAAAAAGGTTTAAAGAATTTCAAATAACAATAGAGATAATAAAAGAGACAGCAAAATGTCGTCTCTAATTTATTGAATCAAGTTCGAATAAAATATCCAATTATTGATGATAAATAGTAGAGAATTGAAACTAGAAGCATTTGGCAGATTACTTGATGTAATGGACGAGCTACGCGAGAAATGTCCATGGGATAGAAAACAGACAAATGAAAGCTTAAGAGCAAATACAATAGAAGAGACGTATGAACTTACGGAAGCTATCATTAATAATGACAATGAGGATATTAAAAAAGAGTTAGGTGATCTTCTTCTGCATATAGTTTTCTATTCAAAGATTGGAGAAGAGAAGGGTGCTTTTGATGTAGCTGATGTTTGCGACGCAATTTGTAACAAATTGATATTCAGGCACCCTCATGTATTTGGTGATATAAATATTGAAACTGCTGGACAAGTAGAACAGTCGTGGGAACAGATAAAGCTAAAAGAGAAGGGTGGAAATAAAACAGTTTTAGAGGGTGTACCATCATCGTTACCTTCGCTAGTAAAAGCTTACCGAATACAAGATAAAGCGCGCAACTCAGGCTTCGACTGGAATCAAAGACATGATGTGTGGGCTAAAGTTAAAGAAGAGTTGGGAGAGCTGGAGGAAGAGATTGAGAAAATGAATATTGATAAAACAGAAGCGGAGTTTGGAGATCTTCTTTTTAGTATTATAAATGCAGCAAGGCTCTATAAAATAAATCCTGACAATGCCCTTGAAAGAACAAATAAAAAATTCATTTACCGTTTCAATTATATGGAACAGAAAGTAAAAGATGAGGGTAAACAATTAAATCAACTCACACTAGAGGAAATGGAGTTGATTTGGCAAGAAGCAAAAAAGAGGGAGAATGAGTAATCTATTTTCCTATTCTCCACCTTTCTAAAATATTCTTTCTTTTTGGGAAAATACCATTCTTCTTTGTACGTACATCCTCAATTACATAGAAACTATTACTATCAAACTCATTTATAGCAGCTTCTAAAGATTTCATTATTTTTCTGTCGACTACAGCTTCAATTATATCAATTTCATTAGTTGATCCTTTGCCGTGAGTCATAGTTGCTCCAATATTCAATTTATTTAGTGTTCGAATCAGTTCATCACCATTTTTCTGAGTATAAATTCGGCATAATACAATACCATATGCAATTCTGTTCTCAAGAAGAAGGCCTATATAATTACCTGATGCATATCCTGCAGCATATGAGAGGTATGCAACCATATCATTTGCACGAGCTAATATTTGCGATATTACAACTACCCAAATAAATACTTCTATAAAACCAATTAATGGAGCTTTGTTCTTTTCTCCTTTAGAAACAAAAATAATACGCAGTGTACCTAGTGAAACGTCTATAATTCTTCCGAAGAATATAACTACAGGAAGTAACCAGGGATATACATCAAGAAAATCAAACATTGTGAATATTTTTTGATATTAAGTACTTAAAAATAATAAAGTTGCAATTTAAGAACATCTTTGCACAGTTAATCAATATTTGGATCTATATATCAGTTGTAATCTGTTTCAGATAATTTGTGAATGCATCGATATCATCATCTGTTGTATCCCAAGAACAGACTAAACGCATCTCATTTAGATTAACATCCCAGTCATAAAAGAAATATCTCTCTCTTAGTTTATCGGTAATATCTTTGGGTAGAATGAAAAAGACAGCATTTGATTCAACTTTTTGTGTAATCTTTAAACCCTTAATATCTTTCATTGAAGACAAAAGTTTTTGGGCGGAATTATTAGATTTTGTCGCATTCTCAAGCCATATATTTTCTTCAATATAGGGGATAAATTGTGCGGAGATATACCTCATTTTTGAGTATAGCTGAGTAAGTTGTTTCCTATAATATCTTAAGTTTTCAGACAATTCTTTTCGAAGAGGAATTATAACTTCTCCAAACATCAGTCCATTTTTTGTGCCACCAAGTGTGAATATATCAACACCACAATCAACAGTCATTTCTTTAAGTCCAATACCTAAAAATGCACAAGCATTTGTTATTCTTGTTCCATCAACAAATAGATACATATCATGTTGATGTGCTAGGTCTGCAAGTGCTTTCACTTCATCTGGTGTATAAGCAGTACCTAACTCTGTGGTTTGTGAAATAGCAATTACTTTTGGTTGAGAATGATGTTCAAATCCAAAACCATGCAGGTGAGGTTTAACAAGTTCAGGTGTAAGTTTTCCATCAGAAGTTACTATCTCTTTGATTGTACAACCAGTTGCTTTTACTGGTGCTCCACACTCATCTACAGCAATATGAGCTGTTGCTGCGCATATTATTGAATGGAAAGGTTTAGTACATGCTTGCAGAGCTAAAACATTAGCCCCTGTACCATTAAAAATAAAAAGCGGATTGATATCCGGGGAATTGAATATCTCTCTTATAATTTCTACTGCTCTATCTGTCCATTTGTCATCACCATATGCAATTGCATGATTACAATTAGCATCATTTAGAGCTTGCATAATTATTGGATGCACGCCAGAGTTGTTATCACTACCAAAACTTCTCATAAAGTCTTATAAAATTATTTATACAAAGATACTCTATTTTGAATCAATTTTTCGGAACAATTAAACAATATAGATGATAAAAAAAATAGGAAATAAATTACCCTAGGTTGGTTATAAGAAATTTCTTAATATCGTTTACATCTACACCTTTTCTTACGGCATAATCGGCAACTTGTTCTTCGTCTATTTCACCAACACCAAAATATTTGGATTCAGGATGTGCAAAAAAGAGACCACTTACAGCTGCATTTGGATACATTACACCATTCTCTGTCAATGTAATACCAACATCTTCAGAAGATAACATATGATGTAAAACAAAGTTTATTGTTTGATCGGGAATAGAAGGGTAACCAACAGCTGGACGAATTCCCCTAAATCTTACAGCCAACATATCTTTTATAGATAAATCTTCATTTGAAGCATAACCCCACTCTGAACGACGAACTTTTGCATGTAGCCATTCTGTAGCTGCTTCTGCCAATCGATCTAACAGAGACTTCATAAGAAGGCTGTTATACTCATCACCTTCGTTATTATATTTTTCCATTAATGACTCTGCGCCAACTCCGGCTGTAACTGCAAAAGCTCCAATATAATCGCTCTTTTCTGATGATTTTGGTGCAATAAAATCGCTTAAACAATAATATTCATTCTTTTTCGATTTCTTCTGTTGGCGTAGAAATGGGAATTCGACAATTTCATATTCACCTGAACCTTTTTCGTTCTTTATAAAGATCGTATCATTTTCACTATAAGCTTCGTAAATACCATAAACGGCCCTGATGTAGTCTAAATCTTCATTTGAGAAACTAGCCAACATAGCAATTGAGTCATCATAAAGTTTTATTGCCTCTAATGCTTTATCCTGATCATCTTCACGAAATCCTTTCAACCATTCAGATCGTTCAGCCTCACTTGTGCCTATTTCTGTTATTGTATGAAATCTTGCCGAAAGATTCCATGCAGGAAAAAGGAATTTCCAATCGAGATATGGAATTATCTCAGTGACATTAATCTTGTCCAAAATATATCTACCCAATCTGTTTGGTTTTTCAGGATTAAATGTATCCCAATCAATTTTAAAAGCATTCTCTCTGGCTTCATTTATTGAGACCAATTCTGTTACTTTCTGAGAGTAATTATCACGTAGTCGTTCATTATCCTCTTTAAGATTTTTTATATACAATTCTCTGCTATCACTACTCATCAAGTTTGATACAGCAGATGGTGCCATTGATGCATCTTTAACATAAACAACCGGACCTCCATTATACTTAGGCTCTATTTTTAGCGCAGTATGAAGCTTTGAAGTCGTTGCACCTCCAATTAATAAAGGAACAGTTAAACCAACTCTATCCATCATCTCTGCAACTACCGCCATTTCACTCAGAGAAGGAGTGATTAAACCACTAAGCCCAACAATATCAGGTTTCTCTGCGAATACTGTTTCTATAATTTTCTCAGGAGGAACCATAACACCCAAATCTATCACCTCATAATTGTTACATGATAGAACTATAGAAACTATATTTTTACCAATATCATGAACATCTCCTTTTACAGTAGCAAGTAATATCTTACCTGCCTTCATTGAACCTCCATCAGAAGATTTCTCAGCTTCCAAAGTTGGCTGTAAAACTGCAACTGCTTTCTTCATTGCACGTGCAGCCTTTACTACCTGAGGAAGAAACATCTTACCTGAGCCAAAGAGTTCGCCTACTCTATTCATACCCTCCATAAGAGGTTTATCTATAATATCAACTGCACGTGGATATACTTTAAGAGCTTCTGCCAGATCCTGTTCCATATAATCGCCTATACCTTTAACCAAAGCGTGACTCAATCTTTCTTCAAGAGATAAAATTCTCCATTCCTCCGATTTAGTTTGTTCTTGTTCAGGTGTCTTCTCTCTTTTTATCTTCTCTGCGTAAGCCATTAGTCGTTCTGTGGCATCTTCTCTTCTATTGAATATAACATCCTCAATCAGCTCTTTTTCATCTACAGGAATATCCTCATATATAACCGATTGTGCAGGATTAACAATCCCCATATCAAGTCCTGCTTTTATAGAATGAAATAGGAATGAAGAATGCATCAACTCTCTTAAATACTCGTTGCCCCTAAAAGAGAAAGACAAATTACTTACTCCTCCACTCACCTTGGCATGAGGTAGATTTTCTTTTATCCAACTAACTGTATTAATAAAATCTATTGCATAGTTTTTATGCTCATCCATTCCTGTTGCAATCGCAAGTATATTAGGATCGAAGATAATATCCTTTGGATTGAATCCATTTTGTATGAGAAGTTTATACGCTCTTTTACAAATTTCTATACGACGTTCAAATGTATCTGCCTGGCCTGTCTCATCAAAAGCCATTACCACAACTGCTGCTCCGTATCCTTGAGCAAGTTTTGCATGATGAATAAACTCTTTTTCTCCATTTTTAAGAGATATAGAATTTACAATAGATTTTCCTTGAACACATTTGAGTCCTGCCTCTATAACTTTCCAGTCGGAAGAGTCAATCATAATAGGTGCCCTTGACACATCTGGATCTGAAGCTAACATATTCAAGAAATTAGTCATCTCCTGAACTCCATCTAGCAACCCCTCATCCATATTTATATCGAGAACCTGAGCTCCATCCTCTACCTGTTTTCGTGCTATATTCAGAGCCTCTTCATAATTCTTTTCCTGAATAAGACGTAAAAAACGTCTTGATCCTGCAACATTACACCTCTCTCCAATATTTAGGAAATTAATCTGGGGTGATACCTCAAGCATCTCTAAACCCGACAATTGCATATAAGATGGCTCTTCTGCTTTTAAATGAGGCTTTGCACCTTTAACCAGTTCTACATACTTTGAAATATGTGCCGGAGTTGTTCCGCAACAACCTCCAATAACATTTACCAACCCTTCGTCGATAAACTCTTTAATCTGAACTGCCATCTTTTCAGGAGTTTCATCATATTCACCCAATTGATTAGGAAGGCCTGCATTAGGATATGTTGAAATATAAAAAGGAGCTATGTTTCCTAATTCTCTAATATATGGTTTTAGATCTGCAGCTCCAAGTGAACAGTTGAGTCCAATTGCCAATGGATTAGCGTGACTAACTGATGCTACAAAAGCATCTAATGTTTGACCAGACAGAGTTCTCCCTGCTTTGTCGGAAAGTGTTACAGAAATAATAATTGGAAGATTAATTCCGGTCTCTGCTGCAACCTCTTTTGCCGCAAATATCGCTGCCTTTGAATTAAGAGTATCGAAAATTGTCTCAATAAGAAGCAAATCTACCCCACCTTCAGAAAGTGCTAAAATCTGCTCCTTATATGCCATTTTGAAATCATCAAAAGTCGCTGCTCTAAACATAGGCTCTTCAACTCTTGGGCTCATAGATGCAGTTTTGTTTGTGGGACCAATTGAGCCAGCTACAAACCTAGGTTTATCAGGATTTTTCGCACTATATTCATCAGCAGCCTCACGAGCAATTTTAGCAGCAGCAAGATTTAACTCCCTCGCTAAATGACTCATCTTATAGTCCTGCATTGAAATTGAGGTTGAATTAAAAGTATTAGTCTCAATAATATCAGACCCCGCTTCGAGATATTCTTTGTGAATTTCACTAATAACATCAGGTCGCGTTAGTGACAATAGGTCGTTATTACCCTTTAACAGAACATCAAAATCCTTGAATCTATCACCTCTGAAATCCTCCTCGGTGAGATTATATCGTTGTATCATAGTCCCCATCGCACCATCTAAAATGAGGATACGATTGGATAATAATTCTTCAAAATTCATTTTTTTCTTATTATTATTATTTATCAGGCAAAAAAACACATTCTCTAGACAAACAGAGAGACTAATATGTTTTCAGTTATATGGAATAAAACTATTCAATAAATCATACTGATTACAAATTCAAAATTAACCAATATAATTAAATATCATTCCTTTTAATTGAAAACCTTAATTTTCCACTTTTCAAATTGAGAAAAAACCTTCTAGTCCATACAACAATCCATGCCAGAGACAATCTTACTCCTAAAATCCACCAGATAGATACTCCCAAAGCAACAAAAAGTAGATTATCTTCAATAACAGAATGAGAAAGAGCCAAGTGGTGATTAAGTAGATTTGCTTCTGTTCTAGAAACTTTTCCATCTTTCATCTGGTCCATCATTAATGCACCACCATATGCCAATCCAACAATATATCCTATTAGTAGTAAGAAGCCAGTATTTTCCGGAAGACCAAAAAACTTTAGAATAGGATTTAGACCTTTACTAAGTTTTTCAACAAGATTATAGGAGTTTAATATGTTGTATAAAAGATTAAGAGAGAATACAATTGCTGCAATAAGAAGTGCAATTTTTAGAGAACTCTTCAACCAAGCAATTAATAGCTCACCTATTGAATTTATAGCTATAATATCTGTCTGATTGAAAAGAGGCATCCCCATCTCTTTTGGAAGAACCAAATTAAGTATAAACCCAGCAACAATACCCATAAAGATACGTAAGATAGTCATTCCCTTAAAAGTAGTCCCTGTTTTTCCCTGTATAGCACTTTCAACAGGAAGATTATGAGCAATCTGACACATAAGCGCCAATATTGTTAGCTCTCTTAATGTAATACTCATTGAAGTAATTATAGCAATAGGAGCATATAGAGGGAGGAAAATTGAAGTTAAGAAAACTATTGCCGTACTACCCGGAAGACCCAGATAAACAAAAAGAGGATCTAGAATAGTAGCCATATATGCCAAAAGCTCGTAATAATCTAACAGCCTAACTCCTAGAGATATGGGCAGGATCATCTTTAATAGCCATAATGAAGTTGTACCAGACTTCTTCAATGCCGGAATAAAAACATCTTTACTAAATTGCATCTTATGAAGATTCAAAAAAATTGATAACACTAAAACAAATAAAAAGAGTAGTAACTACTTCTTAAACATTCTATCTATAGAACGTTTATCCTCTTTCTCTCTTAAAGATTGACGTTTGTCATACTGCTTTTTACCCCTTGCCACTGCAATAACCATTTTCGCCAACCCTCTCTCATTGATAAACAGTCTAATAGGAATTATAGTATAACCAGTTTCCTTAGTCAATCTTCTGAGTTTTCTCAACTCATTCTTATTGAGCAATAACTTTCGGTCCCTGCGTGAATCAGGATTATTATAACTACCATAAAAATATGGAGCTATATGCATATTGCGGACCCATAAACCATTAACCTCAAACTGACAGTATGTATCGACAAGACTTGCTTTACCTAAACGGATCGACTTTATCTCTGTTCCTGTTAACATAATACCTGCTGTAAAAGTTTCCACTAATTCATAATCGAATGTGGCACGTTTATTTTTTATGTTGATAGGTGACTGTTTCATTATTTAATTAAAATAGAAAAAAGTAGGTTGATAGCAGTTGGTGTAATTAAGATAACAGCAGAAGATATAATAGAAAAATTCGACTTATTACTCTTATCCACTTTCAAATATAATTCAGCTCCTATATTTATAAGATGAACAGTATAAAATCCAAGCAGCCAAATTATAATAAAATTAGAGAAAAATGGAACAATCAAATATAATAGATAAATAACTACTGAAGAATATCCAACAAACTTCTTGAACATATTCATATTCTTCACCAAGCCGAACTTCTCAGCCATCTCATTTAAAATATAAGATGAAATGAAAAATGCTCCGTAAACTGCAACCACTGCAATTATTATCTTCTTCAATGCACTCTCAAAATTTCCACCTGGAGTAAACATTAATTCTCCAACAAAAGATGTGAATGCTATTAGCCCAAATATTGGATGCAAATAACGATAAAGAAATTCATCAAGCGTTACTTTCTCTCGATAAATTTTTTTCCACGCATTTGGTGTTGCAACAAGAAGTCGTGTAATAATTCCTACAAGATCTCTCCACATTATAATTTGATTTTGGAGTGCAAAGTTAGTTAATTCCACTTAATATTGAGAATAAGCTACATATAAAAAAGCAGCAACACCTTTAAGTAGATGTTGCTGCTTTTTTAAAGCTAATAAGAAAATCTTAATTCTCTTTCAGCAATAAGGTGTATGATTGTGATTCAATCTGTTCTGTACGATCTTTTAAGTAATAGACAAATTTTACTTTGTAGCTATCTTTACCTACATTTTCAGATCTCAAAGAAGACATATTTACTGCGATATAATCTGTTTTTCTTTCAACTACTGTTCCATTAGGCGTACCTGTATGACTCAAATAGACATCAATTACTATATTATCATTAGCATCTAAACCATCTCTTTTATAAAACTCCACACTACTTGTTAACCCTTTGTTTACATCATATGTATACTGAATTAACCAATTATCTCCCATAAAATCAGCAGAATTTGCGAATATAGGATGTGCTATTTCTACAAATTTCTGAGACACCATACCCTCAGGCAACGAATACATATTTAAACCTTTTGTATCAACATCAATAAACTCATCAGTCAGCCTAACATTATCTGCTTTATACGATTGTCCATCAACAAAAATAGGTTTATTACCATAATTCTCTTCCCATTTATAGCTCATAATCTTAAATGAACCCGGCATCATCAATATCAGTTCATTAGCTGTAATTAAACGAGTAGGTGAATATAATGATATTGTTTTTCCATATGTAGTACCTGAATCGTCGTTATCAATATAAACAAAAGTTGTATCTGAATAATTACTGCTAATCTCTCCAAAACAAGAAGTCATAAAAAGAACAGCACCTAATATTGCTGAAAATAAAATCAATTTCTTCATAAATAATTTATTATAGTGTTATTTGAATTCATATCTTATACCAACACTCAGATCCATAACTATTTTACTGTCTGAGTATATTGTTTTAAAATCATTTTTAGCATCAAAATAGTATGCTCCACCAATCTTACCATAAAGTTTAAGATTTTTATATAATGGATATGATAAACCTAAACCGGCATTGACTGATAACTGAGGATTTCTTTGAGATATTTTTTCATTTACCAAAAGTTCTGCTTTCACAGTATCATCAATTGATTGACTCTCTCCCTCTTCTCGGAATTTACCATAAACATCTTTTTCAATCATTCCACCTAAAGAAGCATAAACATTCAAATTCCTTAAAGAGAATAGATTATAATTAAGATTCAATGGTATTCCCAAATAATGTAAACTTTGTGTCTGGCGGTTTTGTGAAACATCATTTACATTTTTACTTCTTGAGTATAGATAAGAATAAACTAATCCTGTTTCTATATATAAACCATCAATAACCGGTTTAGAGACTGTTATTCCAAATGAAACAGGCTGATCATGTTCCATCTCAGCAATATTATCCTTAAATTTATTTTGCTGAAATGGCAATTTCTCGGCCTCTTCTAAAAACTGTTTATCACTAACAACACTTAAACTTCTCAAAGTCATAGGAGTATTAACAGTCTGATAAAAAGAGGACAATCCTCCTCTTCCGCCCATAGAAACAACTAATCCCTCTTCATCATCATCAAAATTACGATGCGATAATAGAATTTGCTGATCCTGAGCATTAATAGAGATCTCCTCGAAAATTATATCATTTGTTGATTTTTCGGTTCTTTCACCATCAGTACTTTTTTCAGTGTCAGTTCCCTGAGCATTATTATTTTGTTGGTTAAATAGAGATTCAACTTTAATTGGTTCTAATTGATCTACACTTCTTATATTTACACTCTTTTTCCTTTCAACAAACAACTCATCTTTAGTTGGATTTAACTTTTCTGAAAGGAAATTGTTATTTTCGGATACTAAATTTTCGTTATTAAATTGAAGATTTGAATCAGCTGCTTCTGAAAAATAATTTTCATTATTATCAATTGGTTTATTCAGGAATAATAAACTTCCAAAAATCAGAACAGCTGCAGCTGCCACGGAACCCACAATTTTCCAAACTCTGTGAAACCTGTTTATTGGAACAATTTTAGCCGCGTCCAAAGATTTCTCTATAAGCTCCCATCCATCTTCCGGCACGGGAACTCTGAAATCCTCGAACTTCGATTTAAATTGCTTCCTTATTTCATTATCTAGTTCCATTGTAACTATCTTTTTTTTTTCTTGAAAGGACAGCAGAGATCTTATTCTTCAACAGATTTTTAGCTCTGAAGAATTGCGACCGTGATGCTGCTTCATTTATACCTAACTCTTCAGCTATTTGCTTATGAGACATCTCCTCAAATATATAGAGGTTAAAAACAGTTCTGTATCCGGGTGGAAGTGATTTAATCATATCTAATACTTGCTCACGAGGAATATCACCTATTTCAATAAGATCATCAGACTGGGAATCATCTTCATTGTTCAATATATAACTATACTCCTCAATAAACTGATTCTTCTTCTTTTCCTTACGAAAATTTTCCAACGCCAAATTCACAAATATACGTCTTAGCCATCCTTCAAAAGATCCCTTGCCCGAATATGAGCTTATCTGCGTAAAAACCCTAATGAATCCATCATGCAATAAGTCGCGTGCCGACTCAACATCACCCAAATATCGAATACACACAGCCATCATTACAGGAGCATATTTCTCATATAATGCCTTCTGTGCATCGCGGTTCTGTTTCTTACACGCTATTATCAGTTGCGATTCATCCATTCTTTTCGCAGTTAATGTATAGATGATTTTAGAGAGAAAACGTTGCGCATTGCCCCCTCTTTTTTATCACAATTTACCATTTATTAAGAAGTATAAATATGCTTTTTTATATGAATGACCTCTTTGATTGTTCAAAATTACTGTTATAACAATAATTTTCCAACTGAAATTAATTAAGAATGTGTAATTTTAAATTGTTTAGCCATTCTTTTTTATATATTTTTGTTCTATTATTCAAATAAATAAACCCCATTATGAAAGATTTTCTAAAAATAATCATCGCGTCGGCCTTGGGTTTTCTCATCGCACAAATTTTAATCTCTTTTATTGCAATAGTTATATTTGCCGGAGCTGCCGGATCTCTATTTAGTTCAGTATCTTCAGAGAACTTTGTATTGCAGAACAACTCTGTTTTAAATTTGCGTTTAGACGGAAGTATTGTAGAGAGAGTTGCAGAGCCCGACCCAATTACTTCGATGCTTGGCTCTCAATATCCTTCTGAAATGGGATTAAATGAAATAGTTGGTGCAATTAGGAAAGCTAAAAGCAACGACAATATTAAAGGAATCTACCTGGATTCAAGAATGGTTTTTGCCTCAATGGCTACACTTGCAGAAATTAGAAGTGAGCTCAATAAATTTAAAGAAAGCGGTAAGTTTATTGTAGCATATTCCGATTCATATACCCAGGGAGGCTATTATCTTGCATCTGTTGCGGATAAAATAGCAATCAATCCTCAGGGGATGTTAGATCTGCATGGTTTATCTTCAAACCCAATGTTCTATAAAGAAGCGTTAGACAAACTTGGAATAGAGATGCAGATTTTTAAAGTCGGCACATATAAATCTGCAGTAGAACCATTTACCCAAAATGAGATGAGTGAAGCAAACAGAGAGCAGGTTAGCTCATATTTGAATGATGCATGGAGTTTCATGAAAAAAGACTTTGCAGAGTCAAGATCACTTACTGAAGATCAAATAGATACATTAGCCAATCAGATGCCGGTGCTTCAATCGACAGAATTTCTGTTAGCTTCAAATTTGGTAGACACTTTGCTCTATGAAACAGAATTGAAAGACTATCTCAGAGAGTTATTAGATTTGGACGTTGATGCAAAGATACCTGCTGCCACAGTTGCAAATATGAAGTCTGTCAAAACAAAGAATGTAGTTAAGACAGATAATACTATTGGCATTCTTTATGCAAATGGAAATATAAGTTCAGGAAATGGCTCTTCAGGCATTCAGGATAAATATTTAGTAAACGAAATTGAAAAGCTAAGAAAAGATGATGATATTAAAGCAGTAGTATTCAGAGTCAATTCCGGTGGGGGAAGCGCATATGCTTCAGAACAGATTTGGAAGGCTATTAGCGACCTAAAAGCAGAAAAGCCTGTAGTTGTTTCGATGGGCGACTTAGCCGCTTCGGGTGGTTATTATATCTCTTGTAATGCAGATGTAATTGTAGCACAACCAACAACAATTACAGGTTCTATAGGAATATTTGGAATGGTACCCAATTTTGAAGGAACAACAAAGAAAATTGGAATCAATACAGAAACAGTAAAAACCAATGAGTTTGCAGATTTTGGTAATCTGACCCGTCCTTTTAATGAAAGCGAAAAACAGATGATGCAACATTTTGTAGAAACAGGCTACGACCTCTTCCTGAAAAGATGTGCTGAAGGCAGAAAGATGGATATCGAAAAACTCGCTCAATATGCAGAAGGTAGAGTTTGGACAGGCAATCAGGCAAAAGAGATAGGACTTGTTGATGAATTAGGAGGAATAGAAAAAGCAATTGAGATAGCAGCAGACAGGGCCAACCTTGGTAAGAGTTATGTTGTATTTGAATATCCAAAGTTAATATCGCCAATTGAAGAACTTCTCAAACCTGCAAAAGAAGAGTTGGCAATTAAAACTATGAAAAATTACCTTGGAGAGAGTTATGAGTTATTTATGATGCTTAAAAATATAAAAGACCAGGATTATATCCAGGCACGAATACCTTTTGAATTGAATATTAGATAATTAATGAAACTACCAGAAGTTGAAGTTAGACGTTACATGCAACCAATTTCTTGGTTGTACGGTGCTGGAGTGAATTTCCGCAACTGGCTATATGACAAAAAGATACTCAAACAAAAGAGTTTTAAACTCCCTGTTATCTGCGTAGGTAATATAACTGTTGGAGGTACAGGTAAGACTCCACACATAGAATATCTTATTCGTTTATTATCCCCAAAATATAAAGTTGCAGTACTTAGCAGAGGATACAAGCGTAAGAGTAAAGGTTTTAAGTATGTTGAAGTAAACTCAACCGTAAGAGAAGCAGGAGATGAGCCTCTTCAGATAAAGAAGAAGTTCCCATCAGTAATGGTTGTAGTTGACAAGAACAGGGTTAATGCAATTGAAAAGTTGCTCAAATTAGAAAAGGAAAAGCAACCCGATGTGATACTCCTTGATGATGGCTTTCAACATAGGAGTGTACAACCATCACTGTCGATACTACTGGTCGATAGTAACCGCCCGGTCTATGAAGATAAGCTATTACCTACGGGTTTGCTACGCGAGCCGCTAAAAGGCAAGGATAGAGCGTCAATTGTGTTGGTAACCAAATGTCATCCCGATCTGCAACCAATAGATTTCAGGATATATTCAAACGGTTTAGAACTTTATCCATATCAAAGTCTCTATTTCACATCATTCGATTATGATGAGATAAAACCGGTATTTCCTGAAATAAACGGAGAAGAGATCGACCTGAATAGTCTGCTGAAGAAGCATATTTTCTTAGTAACAGGAATTGCATCTCCCGAACCATTAGTCCGAAAGCTTGAGCATAAAACATATAATCTTTACACTAAATTCTTTCCCGATCACCACAATTTCACAAGAAAGGATATTGAGTCGATATCAGAAATGGTGGATGAGATAAAAGATGTAGATGAAGAGAATAAAATAATACTTACAACCGAAAAAGATGCCGTAAGATTCAGATCACTCAATTATATTTCAGAAGATATTAAGAAGATGATATATTATGTACCGGTTGTAGTGACTTTCTTAAATAGTCAGGAACAATATTCATTTAATAAAAAAATAGTCGAACATGTTAGAAACAATAAAGCAAACAGCTGATTATCTAAAAGGTAGAATAGGTGAAATACCAAATACTGCAATAATTCTTGGAACAGGTCTTGGTGAATTGGCAAATGAAATTGAGGATAAAACCGACATTCCATATACCGAGATACCAAACTTCCCGGTGTCAACAGTAGAGGGTCATAGCGGAAAGCTAATCGTTGGAACTCTCGGAGGTAAGAAAGTACTTGCAATGCAAGGTCGCTTTCACTACTATGAGGGATATACAATGAAAGAAGTAACCTTCCCAATAAGAGTATTCCAGGCACTTAACATTGAATATCTGTTTGTATCGAATGCTGCAGGTGGTATGAATTCAAGCTTCGATGTTGGCGATATAATGCTTATTGAAGACCATATAAACCTTTTTCCTGAGCATCCACTTCATGGAAAAAATTTCAATGAACTAGGTACACGCTTTCCTGATATGAGCGAGGCTTATAATAAGCAATTGAGACTAAAAGCTATGGAGATTGCCAATAAGAAAAATATAAAGCTTCAGCATGGAGTATATATTGGTCTGCAAGGTCCTACTTTTGAAACTCCTGCAGAATATAATTATCTAAGAATAATTGGTGGAGATGCAGTTGGTATGTCTACAGTTCCCGAAGTTATTGTAGCTAATCATGCAGGGATGAAGGTACTTGCTTTCTCAATTATTACCGATCTTGGTGTTATTGGTAAAATTGTTGAGGTATCTCACGAAGAGGTACAAATAGCAGCCAAAATAGCTCAGCCAAAGATGGCAGAGATTATGCGTACTATTGTACAAGAAATTTGATTTCAATCAATTAAATTACAAGAGGTCGATTTTAACAGTGCTTCTGCAACTGTTAAGACCTCTTCATTATTTTATAATTATGCAAAGAACTGAAATAGCAACATTAGGTGAATTTGGATTAATAGAGCATCTAACCAAAGATATTAAACTAACTCAACCAACTACTAAAAAAGGTGTAGGAGATGATGCCGCAATTATTGATAATAATGGTAAGCAAACATTAATTACAACCGATCTGCTGCTTGAAGGAATTCACTTCAACCTGATGTACTCTCCACTTAAACATTTAGGATATAAGTCGGCCGTAGTAAATTTCTCCGACATATATGCAATGAATGGTACCCCTCAGCAGATTACCGTTTCATTAGGAATATCAAAACGGTTTTCAGTTGAAGATCTTGAGATGTTCTATAGCGGTATTAAACTTGCCTGCGAAGTTTATGGGGTAGATCTTGTTGGAGGTGACACCACCTCTTCTCTTACAGGATTTACTATCAGTATTACATGTGTGGGAATAGCCGATGAAGATCAGATTGTATATCGAAATGGTGCAAAAGATACCGATCTGATTTATGTTTCTGGCGATCTGGGTGCTTCATATATGGGATTACAGCTACTCGAAAGAGAAAGAAATGTTTTTGATGATAAGAGCGACAATTCATTTCAACCCGATTTTGGCGGCAAGGAGTACATTCTGGAAAGACAATTGAAACCTGAAGCTCGAAAGGATATTATTAAAGCATTAAGATTAAATAATATTATACCAACCTCTATGATTGATATTTCAGATGGACTTTCATCTGATCTGCTTCATATATGCAAACAGAGCAATGTAGGATGTCAGCTATTTGAAGAGCGCATTCCAATTGATTACCAAACTGCTCTAATGGCTGAAACATTTAATATGAATGTCTCTACTGTAGCTCTAAATGGTGGAGAAGATTATGAGCTGCTGTTTACTGTTCCTCTAACCCTGCACGAAAAAATGAACAATATATCAGGTATTCATCTGGTTGGCCATATTAATAAGCCCGAAAACGGCTGTTATATGGTTACACGCGACGGTGCTGAAATTCAACTTAGAGCTCAGGGATGGAATCCTATAGCCGGTTAAACAAAACAATTTGAAATAATTTTTGCAATTTATCTTATTAGATTTTGCAAATATCAAAATAGCGATTATCTTTGCACTCTCAAAATAATAAGAGTTGGTGCCATAGCTCAGTTGGTAGAGCAACGGACTGAAAATCCGTGTGTCCCTAGTTCGATTCTTGGTGGCACCACATTAAAAGAACATCTGAATATATAATATTCAGATGTTTTTTTTGTTTTAAACCCAGAACTTCTAACCAACCTAATCTCTATCTCAGGTCTACAAATGCTTTACCTAACCCACACAAACTCCTAATCATCTATGTATATATACAGAGTTAATTAGGAGTTGGTAGGGAGCTGGTCTGGAGTTGGTAGGTAGTTTGTAAGAAATTGCTGCAAACAAAAAGCGATTTAAAACATGAAAATAGTTTATCCAAAATTTTAATTTAATATTATATAATAGTTAACTTTGCAGACTGAAAACCAAGAATCATTATTATCGGGATGTAGCACAGTTGGTAGCGCGCCACGTTCGGGACGTGGAGGTCGGAAGTTCGAGTCTTCTCATCCCGACAGAAATGTTTTTATCATAGAAAAAATACTACTTTATAAATTAAAAATAAGAACTCATTCAATTAGTATAAAAAAAAGAAAATCCCACAAGAAAGTATCTTGCAGGATTTAGTTCTTTATTCCAGTAACAGTCTAATTACTGTTCAATTTTAGCTTTCATTATTGGAATTTCGCGTTTAACACTTTGGCTGAGAGAAATCATAGTTTCTGTAGCCACAACACCTGTTATTTCTTGAATTCTGTTATTCAGCAAATCCATCAGATGCTCGTTATCGCGTGCATATAGCTTAACTAATAGTGTGTATGGTCCTGTTGTGAAATGACATTCTGTAACCTCAGGGATTTTATCAAATTCTGGGATTACATCCTTGTACATAGAGCCTTTCTCTAATTTTACGCCTATATATGCACTTGAAGCATATCCAAGTACTTTAGGATTTACATGATACCCAGATCCGGTAATAATATCATTCTCAATCATACGCTGAACGCGCTGATGGATTGCAGCACGTGATACTCCGCACTGTTCTGCCACATCCCTAAAGGGAATTCGAGCATTTTGAGTAATAATCTCAAGAATCTGCCTGTCTAGCTTATCAATTTTTTCCATCTGTAGGATTTTTGTATTATTCTTACAAAAGTAATAAAATTATACTATATAATGACAAAATGGAAGGTTATTTTTGAATTTAGCGAACATATTAATGGGAAAACAGCAATAACAGTAATAAACTTATCGTTTTGATAAATTTTGAAGCAAATATTCTGCAATAATAATATCGAGTGGAGTAGTTATTTTTATATTTGAATTTTCACCAGGTATAAGTCTGATTTCTATGCCATTTCTTTCTGCAACAGATGCATCATCAGTAAAAGAGGAGTTATATTTTATTTGATATGCCTCTTGTAAGAGATGTGCAGGGAATACTTGAGGAGTTTGAACCAGTTTTAGTTCAGTTCTATCAACAATCTCACTGCCGTTTGCTGTTACTCGTCGTACGCTGTTTATCTCATCTATAACCGGAATTATTCCACACTGACTATTAAAAGCTTCATTAAAACAGTTTTCAATTAGTTTAGGTGTAACAAAAGGCCGAGCACCATCGTGAATAGCAACAATCTCATCAGGTGCAACCTCATTAAGCCCATTTTTCACTGAATGGAATCGGGTTTCTCCTCCAAGAACAATAGAATGTTTTATTGTAAAATTCTGCTCATCACACAATTGCTGCCATAGCTGCACAAACTCATTTGGCAGAACGATTATTATGCGAATATTTTTATTAAATGAATAGAATGCCTCAATTGTATGCATTAGCATTGGTTTAGAACCAATTGGAATAAACTGCTTGGGTATATCTCCCCCCACACGAAAGCCTTTCCCTCCCGCTACAATTACAACACTATATTTTTTATCGTCACTCATTAATCAACAACAAATCTATTCAATTTCATCTAAAATCTTCTGCAACTCACTATCTGTTTTGGTAAGTTTCTCTTTACATAAAGCTATTAGCTCAGAGGCCCTCTTTACACTATTTGTCAGTGCATCGATATCTAAATTGCCCGATTCGATGGTTGCTACTATTTCCTCAAGCTCTTTCTTTGCTTGTGAATAGCTCATTTTTATTGTATCATCCTGCTCCATAATCATAACATTTTAATATTAATTACTACAGCAATTCAGTAATTTCAGATATAACTGAACCATCTTTTAATCTGGTTTCTATCTTATCGCCCACCTCAAAATCACCGACAGAAGTAATAACCTTTCCATTTTTTAATGTTAGCGAATATCCCCGTTTAAGTATATTCTCGGGAGAGACCATATTTACAAACTGCTCTCTGTTCTCTAGATAGTACTTATTGGTGTTAATAGATTCTCTAACACCGTTTTTAATGGATAAAGAATATTTATCTACTACAGCAAACTGCTTCTGCAACAATATCTTTGCACTGTGGATTACCTCCTTTGATGCAAAAACCAGTGAGTTATTTTCCTTCTCAATAATATTTTGGCTCTCGGTTATAACCCTGTTTTGAATATCGATCAGTTCTGAAGCTGTTACACTCATATGATCTATTATAAACTCTGCTACAGCAGTGGGAGTTTTTGCACGCGTATTTGAAACTATATCTGCAACTGTAACATCTCTCTCATGACCAATACCACTAATAACAGGAAGAGGAAACTGCGCAATATTATTTGCTATGAGGTATGAATCGAAACAGTTTAAATCGGCTGAAGCTCCTCCACCTCTAATAATTGCAACAACATCAAAATGATCCTTATGCATGTAGATCTTTTCGAGTGCCGATATAATAGAAGCCTCCGTCCTGTCACCCTGCATTATCGCCGGAAAAAGTTTCACATAAAACTTAAATCCCGGTCTGTTTTTCTCAAGCTGGTGACAGAAATCCTCATATCCAGCAGCAGTTGGAGATGAAATTACAGCTATTCTATTAGTTATCTCAGGCAATTCAAGCTCTTTGTTAAGAGTTAGCACACCCTCCTCCTCAAGTCTGTTTATAACAATCTGTCTGTTACGGGCAATATCGCCAATAGTGTATGAAGGATCGATATCTACAACTGTGAGCGAGAAACCGTAAAGTTCGTGAAAGTCTACAGACACACAAACCAAAACATTTAGTCCGGATGTCAACTGCTTACCGGTTGCACTTTCGAAATATTGCGACAACATCTCGTAAGTATCTGACCAGATAACACCTCTTGCTTTTGCAATTATTGAATCTGTAATTGTATTCTTCTCTATAAACTCGAGATAACAGTGGCCGTTTCTATTGCGACGTACATCACTTGTCTCGGCACGTAGCCAATATGTTTCGGGTAGTGCTTGCTGAACAGCATTTCTTACCCTTCCGTTTAGCTCTGTTAATGATAGAGAGTTAACTGTCATTGTTTGCCTTCGACTATTTTTTTTCTGTTTGATTTTCCAAAATTTGGTCAATCAGAAGTGTCTTCTCTACTTCTCTTAATGCTTTTTGAAAATCAGGTATTCCGTAACCGTAAACTGTATCAGGGTTTTCATACCTATCAGCGCTTTTAATAATTATATCAAGTAATTTAGAACGGTGCAATTCCGGATTAACCGACCACAGAGATGTTATTAATCCTGCAAGGAAAGGTGATGAGAGAGAGGTTCCATTGGTTCTTCCTATAGTTCCATCCTCCCCAATTGTAATAGTTCTCCTTCCTACTGAAACCAGATCCGGTTTTATTCGGCCATCGGCCATAAAACCGTGTGAACTAAAAGGTGCAATAACACTATCAGTGCTAACGGCGCCTACAGCTATTACATTTTTTGCATCTGCGGGGGGAGTAGATTTCTGCCACTCATCTTCACCTTCGTTGCCTGCACTGACTATAACTATCATACCTTTTTCGAATGCTAGATCGGCTGCACGCGACATAATTGAGACCTCGCCGTTTAAATCATTATGAGTATAGCTCAACGCTTTATCATCAAAGTGAGAATATCCGAGTGAGGTATTAATTATGTCTAGACCTATACTATCGGCATACTCAATTGCACGTACCCAATAATCCTCTTCTACTGGAAACTCGCTTTTAGAGTCTTCTGATCGCAATAGATAATAGGAGGCTTCAGGAGCAGAGCCAACCATCAATCCTGGTAGATCGACAGCCATCGTAGACAGTACTTTGGTGCCGTGACTGCTTGATGAGAATATATCTCCTTCTGGCACAAAATCGGTGTAACCCAAAAAATTTGTTGTACTAAATGCAGGAATTACATCAAAATTGGTGAATCCGGCATCAATAACTCCTACTTCAATTCCTTTGCCTCTATAACCCGACTCATGCAGTATGGTGGCGTTATGCATTTTGAACTGTGGCTCGCAATATCCATATATAGTATCGAGAGGAAATTCTTCATCAGTGATAAAATGGTCTAAACGTGGACGTAAAGATTTTTTATAATTCCCAACAGATCCTCTCCAAACATACTGTACCGAATCTACAAAACTGAGACTCTTAATATTATTAATCTTTAAGCTGTCGCTAACTCTAACTACTATAGTACTAAACCATTTGCTATGCGACACAACTTTACATCCGGCCTTTTCTATTAGATTGAAGTAGTCTTTTGAAATTGGCAAATCTCTTTCATCTATCACAACTCCTTGAATCTTTTTCCTTTCGATTGCCTTCTCTGTTAGAAAATGCGATGGGTCTGTTAATGTGCACTCGTTGTGACCTTTATCTTTAATAAACACTCTAAACTTATAATATTGAGTATCGAAATTTTGAGGCTGTTCGTGACTTTTCCCGTAAACAGAATCAGTTTTTACAATTAGAAGTGAGAGTGTTGTTATAATAAATAATACAGCAGAGAAAGACTTCATTTTTCAGCTTTTATTTTTAAAGTTATCTCTAATTCTCTCTTTCTTTTTGTATATAAAAAATAGAGCAACAATTAGAATTAAACAGATTGCGAGAACTATTATAAATTCACTCCAATTGCCCGATTCCTGATATTTTGGGTATGCCATCACCACCATTATTATAACATAGATAAATAGAAGCAATGGTATAACTATATGTCTTTTTAATTTACTTTTCATTTACACCTGACATTTTTTTTGCAAATTGAATTATTTTCTCTTTGGATAGTTTTGCAACTAAATTCTCCTCTTCAATCATCTGTTTAGTTATCATCCTTTCTATGTAATTGAGCTTCAGCTCATCAATTTCACCTCCGAAATAATCGCGTGCAACAGCAACTTTTGATAACTTTTCTGGATATGCATCATCGAGTTGCATTATTGCCTTCTCTCCGGAGTATAAGCAATTAATAAAAAGTCCGACATTTTTTTGAACAAGTTTCGAAAGATTTAACTCACAAAACTCTGCAATTACATTCTGAATTTTCCCCGAATGAATTGATCCACCAATGATAATAGTATCATAAGCAGAAAGGTTTGGTATAACCTCTCTGCTATATAAATTACATAAATCTACCTTACCATCCAATTGAGAAAACAACTCTTTGGCACACTTCTCTACTGTACCATGGTCTGAAGCATAAATGATAAGTGAGTTATTCATATCAATTATTTCAAGTTCTCCAAAACGGAAATTAAGTAGTCGTAAGATTTTCCAACCGACTCTATTTCAACAGCCTCATCAGGAGAGTGAGCACCGGTGATAGTTGGTCCGAAAGAGACAATATCTAATTTATGATCTACATTAGATTGAATTATACCACATTCCAAACCGGCATGTATTACCATAACAGTTGGTCTTTCATCATACTTTTCGTAGTATAGCTTAATCATATGGTTCAGTAATTCTGAATTAGCATTTGGCTGCCATCCAGGATAATCACCTCCAAATTGAACCTTAGCACCGGCTAAACTAAACAGACTCTCAATTGATGAACATATCCAATCTTTACGGCTTTCAGAAGAGCTGCGAATCAAAAGTTTAACCTCGACTGTATCCTCAGTTGATTTTACCAATGCCAGATTCAGAGAGCTCTCAACAACACCGGGGAAGTCGGCCAGATAACTAATTACACCATTTGGGCAAGCCTCAATAGCATTAATAAGATCATCCTGTATCTCTTCAGGTAATAGCGATTTAGGCATTTCTACGCGCTCTGCTTTGAAAGATATTCCATTCTCGATTCCTGAAAAATCTTCTCTGAAAAGTTCTTCATACTCATCAACCAAATCAATCAGATCATCTGATAACTGCTCAGGAATAGTAAGTACTACAAATGATTCACGTGGTATAGCATTTCTGAGTGAACCTCCATCAATACTAGCAATTCTTGCTTCGTAATTTCTTACAACCTCCTTAAGGAAGCGGTTCATCAGCTTATTGGCATTGGCATGGCCAAGGTGAATTTGTACTCCTGAGTGTCCACCTTTTAATCCTTTTAAGCTAATCTTATATGCTACATCTCCTTTATCAACATCAATATCGGGTTTGAAATTGAAAGTTATATTTGCATCTCTACCACCGGCACAACCAATACAAAGTTCGCCCTCCTCTTCTGTATCGAGATTAATCATCATGCTACCTGATAAAAAACCTTTCTCCAGACCATTGGCACCATCCATGCCCACCTCTTCATCGATAGTGAAAAGAGCTTCAATTGATGGGTGCTCAAGAGTATTATCTTCAAGAATTGCCATCATCATGGCGCAACCGATACCGTTATCGGCGCCTAATGTGGTTGAACGGGCTTTTACCAATCCTCCATCAATATATGTTTTGATAGGATCTTTTGTGAAATCATGTGTTACATCTGAGTTCTTCTGAGGAACCATATCCAAATGTGATTGAAGAATTACCGTTTTGGCAGCTTCATATCCTTTTGATGCAGGCTTATTAATCAACACATTTCCTACCTTATCTTGTACTGTTTCGAGGTTTAGAGATTTCCCGAAATTGATAACGAACTGAGTAACATCTTCCATCTGACCAGTAGGACGTGGAATTTTAGTTAGTTCGTGAAAATATTTCCAAACGTTTTCGGGGGCTAAATTAAGAATTTCTGAAGTAGACATATAATTATCTGTTTATATATTATTTAATTGTTTCGTTTAACAAAAGGCATAGCCAACACTCCATAAAGACCATATAAGATTTGCCAAACAGACTGAATTGCGAAAACGGCTCCGGCAAATGCAAGGGCCTGATTTTGTGCAACGCCAAGAATAACTAATGAAGATGATACCACAAAGTGCCAAGGACCAATTCCTCCCTGTACGGGAACCGATATACCAATATTTGTCATTGCAAATACTATTAGTCCTGCAAGTGGACCCAAATCTTTTGTGAAGTCAAATGCAAAAAAGCATATGTAAAAATACAAATAAAAACATAACCAAAGTAGTAACGTATAAATAATTATACGTTTTTTCTCTTTCATAACTGAGATCAGCTTCAGGTCGTACTTTACAGTTGATATAAATTTATAGACCTTTTGCATAAAGGAGGTTTTTCTGAATACAGTTAACATTAGTATGCATAAAAAAACTATTGCAAAAAGAATAATATAGATCCATGCAGAACTAAACAGTCTTGATAAACTTTCTGAAAATTGAGGATTGTTTTTTAAGTATGAAACAAAAAAATCTATATAAAGGGCTATGCTAACGAATATTATAGACAAACCGGCAATTATATCAACTGCTTTATCGATTATAAATGTTTCGAATGTTTTTGAAAATGAGATCTTATCATACTTGCTTACAACTCCGCATCTCCATAAATCGCCCGCACGTGGAAGAACAAAATTTACAGCGTAATTACCAAGAGTTGCATATACGAGACTGGCTCTCGGAGGATGATAACCGAGTGAATTAACAAAAAGCTCCCACCGTAACCCTCTTATGATGTTCCCAATAAGACCAAATATTAATGAAGCTCCTATTATTAAGAAATTGGCAGATTTGGCGATCTCCCACAATTCACCTAGATCGGTATTTCGATACATTGCCAAGATTATTAACAATCCGAGCATTAAAGAAAGTAGTGTTTTTAGTACATCTTTCACCTTATTTCTATATAAGTTATAGATTTACATTAGTAAATAACCACTGCTCAATGAACAGTTATTTGTAATTAAATATTACCTTTGCGACTGTAAAGATATGGAATAATCGGCATATAGCAATGTTTTCGGTAAAAGCAAAGAAAAACTTCGGACAGCATTTTCTCAAAGATGAAAATATAGCTAACCGTGTGGCAGAAACTCTAAATGATTTTCCAATGCTCCCAGTATTAGAGATTGGTGCAGGCACCGGTATGCTTACTAAATTCCTATTAAAAAGAGACATAGACCTTAAAGTTGTTGAAATTGATATTGAGTCTATCGATTATCTCAATGTGCATCATCCGGAACTTGGAGGAAGAATTATTCAGAAAGATTTTCTAAAGCTAAATTTAGAAGATTGCTTTAATTCTGAATTTTGTATTATTGGAAATTATCCATATAACATATCATCTCAAATATTTTTTAAGGTATTAGATAATAAGGAGTTGATTCCTTTTTGTTCGGGTATGATTCAGAAGGAGGTTGCAGAACGCATGATTGCAGCGCCGGGAAGTAAAACTTACGGTATACTTAGTGTATTGATGCAGGTTTGGTATGATATTGAATATCTTTTTACTGTAAATGAACAGGCATTTATCCCTCCGCCGAAGGTAAAATCAGCAGTTGTTAAGCTTACAAGAAATAATAGGGTGAAGCTAAACTGTAATGAAAAATTATTCAAAACAGTTGTGAAAACGAGCTTCAATCAGCGGAGAAAGATGCTTCGCAATTCAATAAAACAATTACTTTCTGAAGATAGTACGATGCCCGACGATCCTTTGCTTATGAAAAGGCCAGAGCAGTTATCAATTGAACAATTTGAGCAATTGACGAACATGCTGGAGCCACTGACTTGGCAGAAAAAAGAATAAAGTCATACTATTTTTCAACTGATTTTAATTTTGATAAAAAAAAGAGATCATGGCGGATATAAAATTATTTTATCATAAAGACGGAATCGTGAGATTAAGTCGCAGCCTCGAATTTCTGAAATCTAATCCTATTCATAATTTTTTATGGATCGACCTTAACGATGTTGACGAGGAGGTAGAAAATGAACTTGAGGATTTCCTGAAGATTTACATTCAGGAAGAGGAAGAGATGATTGAGATTGAGATGTCATCTCGATATATCGAAACAAATGACACACTGGTAGTTAATTCGAACTTTCTTTTATCTAATTTTGAAACGGATCCGGTTTCTTTTATATTAAAAAATAACATACTTGTTACAGTCCGCGGAGAGGAATTAATTTCGTTTCATGAGACTGTAAAGAAAATATCGGCACACCCTAAAAACTATCCTACTGGAGCTCATGTTCTTGTGGCGTTGCTTGAAACTCGAGTTGATTTCGATGCCGATATGATTGAGAATATGACTCAAAAGGTTACTCAGTTGAGTAACTCTCTTTCTCTAAAGGAGGCGGATGAGGAACTTCTATCTGAGATTAAGAACCTTCAGGAAAAGAATATGTTGATGCGTGAAAATATCATTGATAAGCAGCGTGTTATCTCGAGTATGCTTAGAAGTGAGTTTATTTCGGAAGAACTTCAACCAAGGCTAACTATAATTATAAAGGACATAAATTCATTAGTTGAGCACATTAAGTTTAGCTTCGACAGGCTTGATTACTTACAGGATGCATTCCTCGGTTATGTTAATATTGAACAGAATAAGATAATTAAAATATTTACCATAGTTTCTGTAATCTTTATGCCGCCTACACTTATTGCGAGTATTTATGGTATGAACTTCGCCTTTATGCCTGAGCTCGATAAGAAATGGGGATATCCGATTGCACTTTTGCTAATGGTGCTCTCTTCATTACTGATTCTTTTTTACTTCCGAAAGAAGAAGTGGCTATAACTGTTTAATTTACTAATTAATACCTATCTGCATTTCATTCCAACATGAAGTGCATGGCAGGTTTTGTTTCTGGGAAGAGATCTGAAAATGGTTTTGTTTTCTCTGATGTGTGATATCCCAAGAGCATTTGCGCTAGCTCGTTAATATCAATATTTAAAATATCTGATTCGAAAGTTGATTCAAAAATTGATTCTGGAGACATAATTTCTGCTTTTCCTTGTGAAATGGAAAAGAGTCTATTGTTTTCAGGAATCAGGCTATCGTTTACTTTTAATATAAATCTATTGTTAGGATATCTTCTGGCATAAATAGAAACTAGCTTCTTTACATCAATTATTCGTGCCATACCTTTTAGCCTATTTTTAGGAGGATAATTAAACAATTTGGCATCATCTAAAATTGTCTCGAAATCGTCAAAAGATTTTTGAACAGTCATCTCATTTTTCCTGAAAAGCGAGTCGAATGTTTTATATGCTTTTTGAATATCTCCTGAACTTGACACAATCAATTCCTGCAGTTCGGGAAGTATTTCAGTATCTTCATCGAATGTCTGTATAAAACCAAATTTCTCATAATAGTTTATAACATAATCATCCTGAGGAACAAGCAACATTAAAGGAATTTCTCGCTCTAGGGATATATCATAACTCTTTGTAATAAGTTTACCCATATAACCCATTTTTCTATATTCGGGAAGGGTGCATAATCCTGAAAGGTAAGCTATAGGAATTTCAACTCCATGGAATGTGAAATTATATATCAGCACCTGAAGTGATGCAACAGGCTTATTATCATCTATATATACAAGTGTATTTTTGTTTCGATATTTACTGTTGAAGTAGATATCCATAAAAGCATCTGAGTCGTTAAAACAGATCTTCCACATTTCTCTGACCGCAAGCTTAGTTGAATCATCTGCCAATTGTATCATATCTCTACCCTGTTTTAGTGCTTAAACCTTAAATCTCGCATTATATTTCTCTAATAAGATGTCAGGGTGATAAGATTGTTTTGCGCGACGGAGATTTTCTACACCCATATCCTCTTCTCTGTTTATATAGGTAAAACCCTCTGTTTCATTCTCGGCAAACTGCTGATTTATAATTGTATATGCACCATGAATTGAGGTAAAGGCTTTCTCTACATGCACAACAATTGTATCTTTAGTTAATGGTTCTCCTATTGAAAATGCTACAATCTGATTGTCAACGCAAATTAATCCTCCTCTCAGATTTAGTCTATCGAAATTCTCCAGCATTATATTTGTAGCAAAATCATCATGAATAAGTGATGGATCTTTTTCTTCGATATTCAACTCCATCCATTTATCTAACATAATCCTACACTCTTTAACCAGCTCCGGATTATTTGTGAGCGATTTATATTTCCATTCGTTCTCTCTATTAAATCTATTGATATGATTGCGCTTAGGCTGAAGTTTTTTTCCTTTCAGATCTCTCAGCTTATCAACAGTATATATATAATCTGACACACTCAGATTCAGCTTATAATCAAATTTATTGGGAAATGCTAATTCAACCTCCTCAATCATATCTTTGGTCATACCTCGGATTTGAAAAATTGAATCGAACTGTTTGTGATCTTCTAGAATAATCTCTATACCCTCTTTTATATCACCGGTTCCAATAGGTTTCAGATATGAATTGCGACCATTATTATCTTTAAACCTTATTAGGAGCCAATCATTGGCTACAGCAAACTGTGTATTAAATTTTTTACCCCATGCATATAAATTTGTAAAGCAAAGGTCTGAGGCTCTGTAGTTCTGAGACTGTAACTGTGAATTAATTAATTCTCTATCTTCTAGTTCAATATCTTTAAATGTAATCATATAGTTGTTTTCTGACGCAGATTGAACAAATGTAGATGAGAAAAGTTTAAATAAAAAACGGAATGACTGTTTTATTATCATTCCGTCTTTTCAGAGGGTTAATTAAAACTTCTTAAACCCCATTATATCTTTTACCTCCCTAACTGTCTTCGAGGCGCTTTCTCTTGCCTTTTCTGCTCCTTCGCGAGTGACTTTCTTTAGATATTCTTCGTCTTTCTCAATCTCTAGCATTCTTTCTCGAATTGGAGTGGTTACCTTAATAATATCTTCGGCAAGCTGTTTTTTAAGATCTCCATAACGGATCTCACAAGTGTTCCACTTCTCTTTATAAAACTTAACAACTTCGAGTGATGATACAACCTTAAGAATGGTAAATAAATTCTCTATGTAATCGGGTTTAGTTGAATTTGGTTCTGTTGGTCCTGAATCGGTAAGTGCTCTCTTCACCTTCTTCTCTATCTCTTTTGGAGTATCGCTCAAATATATCGCATTTCCTTCTGATTTACCCATCTTACCACTACCATCAAGTCCGGGAATCTTTACTAATTTATGACCAAAATTATATGCTACCGGCTCTTTAAAATATTCTACTCCATAAAAATGGTTGAACCTTCTTGCAAAGCGTCGGGTCATCTCTAAATGTTGCTCCTGATCTTTACCAACAGGTACTTTATCAGCATTGTGAATTAAAATATCAGCCGCCATTAATGTTGGATATGTAAGTAATCCTGCATTTACATTTTCTGGTTGCTTTCTTGCCTTCTCTTTAAAAGATGATGTCTTTGAAAGTTCTCCGAGGTAGGCATGCATATTTAAATAGAGATACAATTCTGTGGTTTCTACTAAATCACTCTGTACATAGATTACTGATTTCTCAGGATCTATACCTGCTGCTAAATAGTCGACAAGTACATTTTTTACATTTTCATGTAACAACTTCGGATCCGGGTGAGTTGTAAGTGAGTGTATATCTGCTATGAAGAAATAACATTTATTATCCTCTTGCATCTTTATAAAATTCTGAAGTGCGCCATAGTAATTACCTAAATGCAACTTACCTGTAGATCGAATGCCGCTTAATACTATATCCATAATTTTTGTTCTATTTCTAATAGCTTACAAAGGTAAAAAAAATAGTAAAAGAACAGTTGTTTACTTTATCAATAAATCATATCTTTGGTTATTGATTCATATTGTTTATCAATATTTTTTCCTCAAACCAGTAAAAATTTGGTTGCCTATTTAGAACGATTCTATTAAAGAAATATTTCTTTAAATCATTCTTAAATGACAAGAAAAAGTATTATTTTTGTACCTGTATAAGCATTTAGACTCGTACACAGCGAACACTTTTTAACAACACAAAAAAGTCTTATTTATTACAGACAAATATAATTTACAAAATCAAATAATCATTAAAATCAAAATTTATGAGTTGGTTAGCTAAATCGTCTATTGGGCGAAAGTTCGTGCAGAGTACATCTGGACTGTTTCTGATACTGTTCTTGATGTTTCATGCAACTATGAACGTGGTACTTCTTTTTAATTATGAAACCTACGATTTCCTTGCGAATGAAGTGCTTGGAGCAAATTGGTGGGCAATTGTTGGAACAATTTTAATTTTCTACGGGTTTGGAGTTCATCTTGTATACTCTGTTATTTTGACTATCAAGAACAGAAAAGCAAGAGGAAACGTAAGATATGCAACTTCTGGTGATAATGCTTCATGGTCTTCAAAAAACATGTTTGTATTAGGATTAGTTGTTATTCTTTTCCTTTTATTGCACTTATACCAAATGTGGTATCAGATGCAGTTTAAAGAACTCTTTATGATTGAAGGCGCAAGACATGACAGCGCACAACTTGTAGAAGAGGTTTTCTCAAACTTATGGACTGTAGTGATTTATGTAGTAGCTTTTATTGCATTGTGGTTTCACTTAACTCATGGATTCTGGAGTGCACTTCACTCTATCGGATGGAATAATAACATCTGGATGAAAAGAATAAAAATGGTTGGAAACATTTTCGCAACACTTATTTGCTTGGCATTTGTAGTTGTAGCAATAATGATGCACCTTGGCTTTTCTAACCTATTAGCTTAACTAAAGAAAATCAAACATTATGAACAAATTAGACTCTAAAATACCAAAAGGCCCGTTGGCCGAGAAATGGTCAAATTATAAAAACAACCAAAAACTGGTTAACCCTGCTAACAAAAGACGTCTTGATATAATAGTAGTTGGTACCGGTTTAGGTGGAGCATCGGCTGCTGCAACTTTGGGAGAACTCGGTTTTAACGTCTTGAATTTCTGCATTCAGGATTCTCCACGTAGAGCTCACTCTATTGCTGCTCAGGGAGGTATAAATGCTGCAAAGAACTATCCGAACGATGGAGACTCTGTTTACAGATTGTTTTATGACACAATTAAAGGTGGTGACTACCGTGCTCGTGAAGCTAATGTTTATAGACTTGCCGAAGTCTCAAATGGAATTATTGACCAATGTGTTGCTCAGGGTGTTCCTTTTGCGAGAGAATATGGTGGCATGCTCGACAACCGCTCTTTTGGTGGTTCACAAGTATCTCGTACCTTTTATGCTCGTGGACAGACTGGACAACAGCTTCTCCTTGGTGCATACTCAGCATTAAGTAGAGCCGTTAATAAAAAACAGGTAAAACTATATACTCGATACGAAATGGTCGACCTTGTTATAATTGATGGTCGCGCTCGTGGTATCATTGCACGTAACTTAATAACAGGAAAATTAGAACGTTTTGCTGCTCATGCAGTTGTTATTGCAACAGGAGGTTATGGAAATTCATTCTTCCTTTCAACAAATGCGATGAATTCAAACGGATCTTCAGCATGGCAATGCTATAAAAAAGGAGCATATTTTGCTAACCCTTGTATGACTCAGATACATCCAACTTGTATCCCAGTACATGGAGAGTTCCAGTCTAAACTTACTTTAATGTCTGAATCTCTTCGTAACGATGGACGCATTTGGGTACCTAAAAATATTGAAGATGCTAAAGCTATCAGAGAAGGTAAATTAAGACCAACTCAGATTAAAGAGGAAGACAGAGATTACTATCTTGAAAGAAGATATCCGGCATTTGGTAACCTTGTTCCACGTGACGTAGCTTCTCGTGCTGCAAAAGAGCGTTGCGATGCAGGTTATGGTGTAGGAAATACAGGTCTCGCAGTTTACCTTGATTTCGAAGATTCAATTAAAAGATTAGGTAAGGATGTTGTAGAGGAACGTTATGGCAACCTTTTCCAAATGTATGAAAAGATAGTAAATGATAATCCTTATGAAACTCCGATGATGATTTACCCTGCAATTCACTATACGATGGGTGGTATATGGGTTGATTATGAGTTACAAACTACTATTCCAGGACTTTTTGCAATTGGTGAAGCAAACTTCTCAGATCATGGAGCTAACAGACTTGGTGCTTCAGCTTTGATGCAAGGATTAGCAGATGGATATTTTGTACTACCATATACAATTCAGAATTATCTTTCAGATCAGATTACAGTTCCTAGAATTAAAACTGATAATGCTGAATTTGAAAAAGCCGAAAAAGATATCAATAATCGTATAGATAAATTACTAAGTATAAAAGGTAAAAGATCTGTAGATAGTATCCATAAAGAACTTGGACATATTATGTGGGAATATGTTGGTATGGGTCGAAATGAGGAAGGACTTAAAGAGGCTATAAAAAGAATTGAAACAGTTAAGAAAGAATTTTGGACAAATGTTCGTATCCCAGGTGATAGAAACACGCTTAATGTTGAGCTTGAAAAAGCGTTGCGTTTAGCCGACTTTATAGAAATTGGAGACCTTATTGCTCGTGATGCTCTTAACAGAAATGAGTCTTGCGGAGGTCACTTCCGTACAGAATATCAAACTTCTGAAGGAGAAGCTTTAAGAAACGATGAGGAATATGCATATGTGTCTTGCTGGGAATATAAAGGTGAAGATGTTCCAGTATTGCACAAAGAACCTCTAGATTATGAATTTATCGTTCGTCAGCAGAGAAACTACAAATCTTAATCTGTTGATAATATAGCAGTAAAAAAATAAAAAGAACAATCATGGATAAAGATATCAACATAAAAGTAAAAGTCTGGCGTCAGAACGGACCTAAGGATAAAGGACATTTTGAAACGTTCCAATTAGAAAAAATTTCACAGGGTAGTTCATTTCTAGAGATGCTCGATATTCTAAATGAAAAGCTAATTAATGAAGGTAAAGAACCTGTAGTATTTGATCATGACTGTCGTGAAGGAATCTGCGGTATGTGCAGCCTTTACATCAATGGTCATCCTCATGGACCTGATGAAGATATTACAACTTGTCAGTTACACATGAGAACATTTAAAGATGGTGACACTATTACAGTTGAGCCTTGGCGATCAACAGCATTCCCGATAATCAAGGATTTAATTGTGGATAGAACCGCTTTTGACAAGATTATACAGGCTGGTGGTTATACATCGGTAAGAACTGGTGGTACACCTGATGCTAATGCAATACTTATTCCTCACGATGATGCAGAAATGGCAATGGATGCTGCTGCATGTATTGGATGTGGAGCTTGCGTTGCAGCATGTAAGAATGGTTCTGCGATGTTATTCGTATCAGCTAAAGTTAGCCAATTGGCACTACTCCCACAAGGAAAGGTTGAAGCTGCTAAACGAGCTAAATCTATGGTTGCCAAAATGGATGAGTTAGGTTTCGGTAACTGTACAAACACTGGTGCTTGCGAAGTAGAATGTCCAAAAAATATCTCTATCTCAAATATTGCAAGACTTAACCGCGAATACTTAAAAGCCAAATTTAAAGACTAAGCATTAGGCAAAGTCCAAATATATTAAAGCGTTCTGTGACCTTTTTTAGGACTCAGAACGCTTTTTTCAGAAACTATTAACTATATTTAGTAAAACAATTCCAGTCTTCTTTGTTTAATTAGAGTGTCATAAGAGTTAAATTAATCTGAGATACAATTAGGAAACAAAAATTGATTACCAAAATAAACTAGTATGAAAACAACAAAATTGATTACAAGCTTAGTATTAATGATTTTATTTTTAGGTTTAAGTACACCTGCAAACTCACAAGTGAGGTTTGGAGTAAAAGGCAATATAGGGCTCAATAATCCTGATTTTAAAACAATAGGAGAAACTTTTAGTGTAGAAAATATGACTAGCTACAGTATAGGACCTGCAATTGAAATTATGTTTTTACCACTTGGAACAGCAGATTTTGGGATTGAAACAGCTTTATTGTATAACGATAACAGAATGACAATTTCTAGACTACAAGGTCAAGGAGGTGATTCAGAAATCTCAAATCGCTATTTGAATCTTCCGATAAATGCAAAGATTAATTTTGGTTTAGGAATGCTTCCATTAAGAGTTTTTGGAACAGCAGGACCTTGGGCTGGATATTTAATAGATGGAGACAAATTAAATATTGATGAAATTACGCAAGGTATTAAAGCTAAAGAATTTCAGGCAGGAGCCAATATAGGCTTTGGTGTAGAAGTATTAAAATTGTTACAAGTTGGCTTAAACTACAGTGTAATACTTACTGATAACTATTCAGAAAATATTCCTAACTGGAGTGACCCTTTAAATGGTAAAAATGAATCTTGGACTATAACCGCTACAATTTATTTCTAGTTAATGTTTGCAGATGTAATTCTTCCTCTTCCGTTTTCAGAAGTGTACACTTACGCTGTTCCAACGGCAATGCAGGATAAGATTGCAAAAGGATTTAGAGTTATTGTCCCTTTTGGTAAAAGAAAACATTACACTGCAATTGTAAAGCAGATTCATAATAACTCGCCAAGTAATTTCAACACAAAAGAGATCTATTCCCTTATCGACAATCACCCGGTAGTGAATGACGAACAATTTAAGTTATGGGAATGGATCTCTTTTTATTATATGTCACCTTTAGGAGATGTTTATAATGCAGCAATGCCATCTTCAATGAAATCTGATGATATAAAAAGCAATTATAAACCTAAGACTGAAACCCACATTAAGATAAATAGTAGTATTGACCCTAATAGAGTTCCTGAACTAATTAAAAGTGCAAAAAAACAATTAGCTCTTTATTACCAGATATTCAACTACTTCGTCAATAAAAACATCACAACAATACGTAAAGCTGAAATTTCTACATTTGAGAACTATTCCTCATCTGTACTAAAAGGTTTGATTCAGAAAGATATATTACAAGAGATTAGTATAAAAGTGCATCGTATTGATAATAAAATAGAAGCTACGAGAAGTCCCTACCATCTTTCAGAAATACAAAAGAAATCATTTAATGATATAATAAATTCTTTTAAACAGAAACCGACTTGTTTACTTCATGGTGTAACATCTAGTGGTAAAACAGAAATTTATATTCATCTAATAGAGCAATTTAGAGCACAAGGAAAGCAGATATTATATCTACTTCCTGAAATCGCACTTACTTCACAACTAAAACAAAGACTAACAGCAGTTTATGGAAGTAAATTAGGTGTATATCATTCTAAAATCAATGACAACGAGAGAGCTGAAATATGGCAAAAGATGTTATCAGATGATCCATATGATATAATTGTAGGTGTTCGATCATCTCTATTTCTCCCTTTCAAAAACTTAGGACTTGTTATTGTTGACGAAGAACATGAAGCCAGTTATAAACAAAATGACCCTGCACCGAGGTATCATGCACGAGATACAGCTATTATGTTAGCACAATTGTATGATGCAAAAACAGTTTTAGGTTCAGCTACACCATCACTTGAAACATATAACAATGCAATAATTGGAAAATATGGAATTGTTAGTCTTAAAGATAGGTATAACATTCTATTAATGCCTGAGATTAAAATAGAAAACACTTTCGAATTAATAAAAAGGAAGAAAATGAAATCTGTACTCTCTCCAGCACTTCAAAATGCAATGCAAGAAGCACTTGAAGAAGGTGAGCAAGTAATTCTTTTCCGTAATAGACGTGGATTTTCTTCACTTATTGAATGCAATAAATGCGCATGGAATCCTAAGTGTAAAAAATGTGATGTTACACTCACCTATCATAAAAATCGAAATCGAATGGTGTGCCACTACTGCAACACCACATATAGAGTCCCAACAATATGCCCATCATGCCAATCGGATAATTTAGAAACTATAGGAATAGGTACAGAACAGTTAGAAGAAGAGGTAGGCAGAATATTTCCAAATTTTATTGTAGGACGAATGGACATGGATACAACACGAGGAAAAGAGTCCTATGATAGAATTATAAAGAAATTTCAAGAGAATCAGATAAATATATTAGTGGGAACACAGATGCTTTCAAAAGGGCTGGATTTTGAGAACGTTGGAGTGGTTGGAATAATTTCTGCCGACTCTTTACTTAATTACCCTGATTTCAGATCTCACGAGAGAGGTTTTCAATTAATGATGCAAGCAGCTGGTAGAGCAGGAAGGAGTCAAAAACAGGGCAAAGTAATTATACAAAGCAGCGATCCTAATCAGCCAATATATAACAGTATTTTAAATTATGATTATGATGGTTTCTATTCTTCACAAATTTCGGAACGCCAACTTTTTAGATACCCTCCTTTTACACGATTAATATATATAGTTTTGAAAGATAAAAATGAGAGTAGGGTTGAGAAATGCGCAGATCTTTTTGTCAGTAAAATTAAGCCATCTTTAGTTAACATGGTATTAGGTCCGAATAAAGCTGTAATTAGCCGTATACAGCAATATTATATCAGAGAAATTCTTCTTAAACTTGATAGTAATATATCTGCACTAAAAATTAGAGAATTTCTTAAAGAAGTTGAATTGCAGATACGTGAAAATAGTGAATTTAAATATTTACAAATTTATTACGATGTAGATAGATTATAAAAGACTAAAAATAGAAAAAACCGATACTCCTTTATGGAATATCGGTTCTCTAATATTTTTCATCGCCTAAACGATGTTATTTCATTTCAAATTCCTCTTTCAGATCAATTTCATTTCCATCTTTATCGTAAACTTCATACTGCAAGAAACCCAATTTTTGATTTGGGACTATTTTCAAACTTGCTTTATATCTTTTCTTCCATTTACTTTTTAATGAAATGAAACCTTGCTGAACATAAGCTGCAACATAAGGATGAATGTGCAGACTAAATTTCTTCACTTTGAGAGTATTCACTAAATAATCAATCTTTCCTTCTAATGTATCTGTAAAAAGGACTGATGATTTTATTTTTCCTTTACCAAAGCAAGTGGGGCAAACTTCGCTTGTGGTAACTTCCATTTCGGGTCTAACTCGCTGTCGAGTTATCTGCATAAGTCCGAATTTACTCAATGGCAATATGTTATGCTTGGCTCTATCACTCGACATTAATTCCTGCATTATTGACAACAGTTTATTTCGATGATCACCTTTGTTCATATCGATAAAGTCAATAACTATAATGCCGCCCATATCACGCAATCGCAATTGCCGGGCAATCTCTTCTGCAGCTGACACATTTACTTCAAATGCGCTGTCTTCTTGATCGAGTTTAGTCTTATTACGATTTCCACTGTTTACATCGATAACATGCAATGCTTCCGTGTGTTCGATAATAAGATAAGCACCATTTTTAAATGTAACAGTCTTTCCAAAGAGCGATTTAACCTGTTTTGTTATGCCGAAGTTATCTAAAATTGGCAATGCACCTTTATATTCCTTTACGACATTTTTTCTATCGGGTGCAATTAAATTAACATACTCGGCAATCTGTTTGGCCACATCTTTGTCATTGATGTGAATCTGTTCAAATGATGGATTAAATATATCACGTAACAGAGCTACAGTACGTCCTGTCTCTTCATAAACCAGAGAAGGAGCTTTAGCTTTCTGTATTTTACCTATACAATCCTCCCATCTTTTAACCAGTACTTTTAGTTCTCCGTCGAGGTCAGCAACTTTTTTACCTTCAGCGTTTGTACGTATTATAACTCCGAAGTTTTTAGGTTTAATACTCTGAATTAGCTGACGAAGGCGTGCTCTCTCCTCCCTTGACTTAATCTTCTGCGAAATTGAAACTTTATTGATAAATGGAATTAAAACCATAAATCTTCCTGCAAAAGAGATCTCTGCTGTCAGTCTTGGACCTTTTGTTGATATTGGTTCTTTTGAAATCTGCACCAATATCTCTTGCCCAACTGAAAGAACATCAGTTATTAATCCCTCTTTTTCAATTTCTGGCAACAACTTCATCTTCTGAAGTTGCAAATTCTTTTTTTTGTCTTCAACTTGCTTCTGAAACTGCAGAATCGAGTTGAATTCAACCCCTAAATCCAAATAGTGAAGAAAAGCGTCCTTTTTATGTCCCACATTCACAAATGCTGCGTTAAGGGCAGGCATAAGTTTCTTAACTTTGCCCATGTAGATACTTCCAACCGAAAATGATTCATCTTGCTTTTCCTGTTGCAATTCAACTAGTTTATTGTCCTCAAGAACAGCAATAGTAATCTCTTTTGGTTGAACATCCACAACAAGTTCGCTTGTCACAATTGTTCGTTTTAAATGTTTAATAATAATTTTGGGCTTCTGTCGTCACAACAGAAAAAAGGTTCTCTCTTGAACCTATTACTTACTTTATACACAAAGAACAAACTTATTACCATAAAGGTTTTACTATAAGTTTGTTCCTGTATATTTTTAAGTAAAGACTACAGGTCTATTTTTTCTTTTTGTGCCTGTTTTTTCTTAGTCTTTTCTTTCTCTTGTGGACAGACATTTTATGCCTTTTTCTTTTTTTTCCGCTTGGCATGTTGTTAATCTCCTATTAATTAAGTTAATCTATTTTCACTTTTTTAACCTGACTTACAAATGTTTTTGAAGGCTTGAAAGCTGGTATATTGTGAGCAGGTATAATTATTGTTGTATTTTTTGAAATGTTGCGTGCTGTTTTCTGAGCTCTTTTTTTAACGATAAAACTACCGAAACCTCTTAAATAAACATTATCATCATTTGCTAATGAATCCTTCACAACATCCATAAAAGATTCAACTGTTGTTAAAACTGATGTTTTATCAACACCTGTCCTTTTTGCAATCTCGTTTACAATATCTGCCTTAGTCATTTTATTTATATTTATATTATTAATAATTACACCAACTACAATTAGTAAAATTTTGGACTGCAAATATATAGCTTTTTTCTCATCCCTAAAAATAAAAGTATGTAATTTTTTCCTTTTTTGTCAATTTTAGCAATAAAAGCTATCTAATAAACTAGAAAGCAGTTAGATAATGATTTATAAATCTACTATTGAAATCGAGTTGTTTAATTATGAAATAATTATTAATTTTGCTATTAAGCGAAATGCTGTTATATAAACCAATTAAAGTTATAGATATGTCTGTAAACAAAGTTATTTTAGTAGGAAATGTAGGGAAAGACCCGGAGGTAAAGTATTTTGATAATGACAATACAATTGCAAACTTCTCAGTTGCAACTAACGAAAGAGGCTTTACAACATCAAGTGGTACACAAATACCAGATAGAACAGAGTGGCATAATGTTGTTTGCAGAAGAGGATTAGCACAAATTGCAGAGAAATTTATAAAAAAAGGTACATTAGTATATGTAGAAGGTAAAATACGTACACGTTCATATGACGACCAAAGCGGTGTAAAAAGATACGTTACTGAAATCATTGCAGATAGTATTGAATTACTAAGCCGTAAAGGTGGAGGAGAATTTGAACAGAACACCCCTAGAGTTGAACCGAATCAACAGATTAGTAATCAGCCAGACTTAAATGAGTCTTCTGAGATAGATGATTTACCATTTTAATAAATAAATCGCCACTTGGACCCTGACCCTTCAATCTTATCAATCTCAAATTCGGTGGTAAGCACTCCAGAACTGTTAGACTATGCATTAATAATTATGCTGCTTTTGCTTTTAATTATTAATGCAATAGTCTCAGGATCAGAAAAAGCATACTTTGCTTTAAACAAGAACTTGCCAGATAATCTTAAATTTTCGGAGATAAATAAAAAGAATAAAGTATTTAATCTACTTAAAAATCCGGAAAGGTTATTAGCTTCATTAGTATTAATATATCATACTCTAAATGCAACTCTTACAGTATTAACCATATACTTGCTTAATAGATTGCCATATTTTGCAGCTAACACCAAAGAGACTCTCCTCTTAGAAGTTCTTATCGCAATTTGTCTTATACTATTTTTCATAGAATTATTGCCTAAAAAAATCGCATCAAAAGATCCTATGCGATTTGCCATAAAAAATGTATCAATAATTAGTTCTTTAAACAGAATAATAAGTCCCGTTTCAGCATTCCTTTACAAAATAGGATTGCTAAACAGATTCAGCATTCAAAACCGTTCTTTAGAAATACTTAAAAATGTACTCTCTGAATCGGATGAGATCTCTCGTGAACAGGAAAAAGAGATGCTCGAAGGAATAATTCGTTTCAGAGATAAAAGTGTTGACGATATTAAAGTCTCTAGGGGAGATATGATTGCAATAAATTCGCAAGCCCCATTTGAAGAGGTCATTGGTTTTATTGTTGAAGCTGGATATTCACGAATACCTGTTTATAAAGAGAATCCCGATCATATAACAGGAATACTTTATGTAAAAGATCTACTCCCTCATATTGGTAAACCACACAATTTTAAATGGCAAACCCTTATCAGATCTGCATATTTTGTACCAGGTACTAAAAGAATTGATGATCTTCTGGAAGAGTTCCGGTCGAATAAAATACATATGGCCATTGTTGTAGATGAATATGGTGGAACCTCTGGTTTAATAACAATGGAGGATATTCTTGAAGAGATTGTAGGTGATATAAGTGATGAATATGACGAGGAACTTCCATTATATACTATAGCTGCAGATGGTTCCTACATATTTGAGGGTAAAACTCCTTTAGAAGATTTTATAAAAATCACAAACTTGCCTGAAGAAGATTTCGAGTTGATGAATGATGAAGTTGATACACTTGCAGGTCTACTCCTGGAACTTAAAGGCGACTTCCCCAAAAGAAAAGAGATCTTTACATACAAAAAGCACAAATTTCAGGCTGAGGAGATGAGTAAAAAGCGGATTTTAAAAGTGCGTTATTTCCCTATTTAATTATGCTAATCAGAAAAGAACAGTTCAGCAATGGTGGATTGATGGGTATTTGGAAAATGGACGAAACTATAAGCGAACTCATTAATCTTTTACCTGCAGAAATTCGAATGGATGCTGAGAAAAGTATCAAAAGTATAGGTTCAAAGAGGAGAGCACTTGAATATCTCACAAGTCGAATTATGTTGCTTGAGCTTTTGGGTGAAGTAAAAGTGATATTGAATCATGAGAGCGGAAAGCCCTATCTCGATGATAAGTCATATCATATTAGCATCTCACATACAAAAGATTATGTAGCAATCATGCTACATGAAAAACACACAGTAGGCATAGACATCGAAACCATATCAGATAGAGTAGAAAATATTGCGGAAAGATTTATTTCTTCCGAGGAATATATAAACCCGAAACACAAAACAACACACCTCTTACTACATTGGTCCTCAAAAGAGTGTCTGTATAAAATAATAAATGAACAAGGAGTCGATTTCAAAAAGCAACTCTATATTTTTCCATTCGAACCAGTTTTAAGCGGAATTATTGAAGCGCAAGAATCCAGGACAGAAGAAAAGCACTATTATAAAATAAATTACGAAGTCCACCCCTCCTATGTGCTCACCTGGGTAATAGACACAAAAAACGCTCCAGGATTTCCGGAGCGTTCTTAGATTTAATATATCTTTTCAGTTATATTATACTGTTAATGATACACGTTTAAACGATACCACTTCAAGTTCTTTATCTGTTTCTTTCAAAAACTGTTCGATAGTTTTCTTAGGATCTTTCACATAATCCTGTTGAAGTAAAGTAGACTCTTTGTAAAATTTCAATAGAGCACCTTCTGCAATTCTATCTAGTAAGTTTTCAGGTTTACCAGCTTCTCTTGCTTTTTCGCGAGCAATTTCAAGTTCTTTCTCTTTAATTTCAGCAGGTATGCTATCTGCTGTAATTGAGATAGGATTCATAGCTGCAATCTGCATTGCAACATCCTTTGCAACCTGCTCATTTGCAATCTCTTTATTGAAACCAACGATAGTAGCTAATTTATTTCCTAAATGGATATATGAAGCTACATATGGAGCAGAAATATGCTCATAGAATCCAAGTTCCATTTTTTCACCTGTAGCAGCCATTTTATCAGTGATTACCTGCGAAATAGTTCCATTTGGAAGTTCAAGCGCAAGTAACTGCTCTAGTGATTCAGGTTTATTAGCAAGTGCAACATCAAGAATCTGTTGAGTTAAAGCAACATAATCTTCATTTTTTGCTACAAAGTCGGTCTCACACTGCAGAGCTACAACAGCTGCAAAGCCACCCTCTACTTTCGCTAGTACACATCCTTCAGATGCATCGCGATCTTCGCGTTTAGCTGCTATTGCCTGTCCTTTTTTACGGATGATTTCCATTGCTTTATCGAAATCACCTTCTGCCTCGTTAAGTGCGTTTTTGCAATCCATCATTCCTGCACCTGTCATTTTGCGAAGATGCTGGATATCTGCCATTGTTACTGCCATATTCTTAATATATCATTTTTTTATAATTATTCGTCAACCTCTACGTCTTTAGCAAACTTGCTAACAACAGCTGCTTTCATCGCTTCAGAATCTTCTTTCTTAACACGTTCTTTTCTTGCAGCTTTTGTTTTACGCTCTCTGTGTTGAGCAGCTCCTTCAGCTTGTTCTTCTGCTGCTGCAGCGTCAGCTTTTTCAACTTTACGCTCTTCAAGACCCTCTTTAATAGCATCACAAAGAGTGCCTAATATTAGATCTATAGCTTTTGCTGCATCATCATTTGCAGGGATTACGAAATCTACATCCTTCGGATCTGAGTTTGTATCAACTATTGCAAATACAGGAATACCTAAACGTTGAGCTTCTTTTACAGCAATCTGCTCCTTCATTACGTCAACCACAAAAATTGCAGAAGGAAGACGAGTCATATCCTGAATAGAACCAAGGTTCTTTTCAAGTTTAG